>NZ_JAMBPP010000006.1 GCF_023369855.1 Actinotalea alkalitolerans
TCCGGGTACTTCCTCGGTGCTGCCATGACTCTCATCCTCCGTGGATTGAGAGCCTCTACGGAACCCGGGGCGGTTCACTCAAGGACCTCGGCAAGCGTCGTGTCGGCGAAGCTCGGCAGTACGAGGGCAGCGGCGCCGACGCGTTCGGCGGGGCCGAGTCCGATGCTCATGCCCTCCTCGTCTGCGATCCGTTGCCAGGCGAGGTAGTGGTAATCGGCGCTCCCGGTGGGCTGGGTGGGTGGTCAACGAGGCGTTGGCGCTGAACATGAGTCCGCCGAACCCGAACAGGACCGCCTGCCACGCGCCATGTTACGAGGCCGCGTGGATGCCGTCGTCCCCTTTCCTGCTGACGTCGGCCGGTCGCCGAGCGCTGCTCGTTGACGTGAACAGGGCATCGTCGGCGAGCCCCGCCCGGGTGGTGATGATCGACTCCATGGCTGGGCCAAGGCCCGGCCATGCAGTCGCCGAGGTGGGCTCCAGGATCGGTGTCAGAAGACCAGAGGCACGAGGCGACCTGCGTCGAGCGTCACCAGGATCGGGTCGGCGATCTCACCGATGAAGCGGCTCCCTTCGAAGTTCCGGAACCCCAGGAGGTTCCACTGCCCGGCGCGATCCTGCACAAGTCTGGCGGCGTAGAGGCTCTCGTGGGGGAAAAGCTCTGCCTTGTCGATGTCGAAGGGGCCGGTGATGCTGGCTCCAGTAGTCGACCAGACTCCGCCAGCGTGTCCTGCTCTACGGAGGTCGGCTGGGATCTCCGAGACGTCGCAGGAGAAGATCAGGACGTACGTTCCGTTGATCCGGACAACCTGAGGGACTTCCAGGTGACCGAAGGACTCTGGCTCGGTCAGCGGAGGTTGGACCTCCCAGGTTCTCAGGTCCCTCGAGCGGGCGTGCCCGATCACACCCCTGCGATCAGGGCGGCCAAGGGTCGCTCGGGCTGTGAGGAACATGTGCCATCCGTCGCCGTCGGGATCCGCGGTGACGAAGGGGTCACGCCAGGCTTCGTCGGGCCACGCGGCCTGCTCCAACCGTTCGTACCAGCGTGCATCGGCTTCGATCACCGGCTCGTCGAGGCGGTGCCAGGTGACCAGGTCCGGCGACGAGGCGACGCCGATGCGCTGGACGAGGCCGAGGTCCCGGTGCGAGACCCCGGTGTAGAACATCAGCCACGTCCCGTCGGGCGCCCGCACCACGGATCCGGTCCATGTGGACATGTCGTCCCAGCGTTGCGCGGGTGCCGGGCACAGCGCGTCGGGCAGCACGCGCCACTCCGTCAGGTCGCGGCTGACCGCGTGGCCGACCGAGACGCTGAAGTGGCGCAGACGCTGGTCCTCGGGGGTGCGGGGTGCCTGAAGGTAGAACAGGTGAAAGAGGTCCCCGTCGTCGACCGACCACGAGTCCCACACCCATGCATCGTCGAATCTCAGCACGCCGCTCAGCCCTTGACGCCGGCGGAGGCGATGCTGCTGACGAACGCACGCTGGAACACCAGGAAGAACAGTAGGACCGGGATGGTGATGAAGGACGTGTAGGCCATGACCTCGCCCCACGCCGTCTCCAGCTGGAAGAAGTACTGCACACCCACCTGGACCGGCCGCAGTGCCTCCTGCTGAACGACCATGATCGGCCAGAGGAAGGAGTTCCAGACCGGCAAGAAGGTGAGGATCGCGACGGTGGCGAAGGCCGGCCCTGATAGCGGGACGATGATCTTCCGATAGATCGTGAACCAGCTCGCCCCGTCGACGCGAGCGGCCTCGTCCAGCTCCTTGGGGATCGACTTGAAGTACTGGGCGAAGAGGAAGATCGAGAACGCGTTGGCAATGAACGGGATGATCTGCACGCGGTAGGTATTCAGCCAGCCCGTCGTGAGGGTCGGGATGAAGTCCTGGAACTCGATCCAGGGGAGTTTTGCCACCCACCACACCATCGGGACCGCGATCGTCTCGAAGGGAACGATGAGCGTTGCCAAGATGATCGAGAGCGCGATCCCGCGGCCGCGCCACTGGAGGCGGGACAGCGCGAATCCCGCCATGGAGTTCACGATCAGGCCGAATCCGACGACCATGGCCACGACGAAGATGGTGTTCGCCATGAACCTCCACGCCGGTACCCGGTCGAAGACCGCGGAGTAGTTGTCTGTTGAGAGTTCTCCCACCGGGAGGAAGGCTCTGAAAGACCTGACGTCCGCAAGGATCTGCGCATCGGGCTTCAGGCTGGACATGAACATGAACAGCAGTGGGAAGATGAAGACGATCGCCACCCCGACCAGCGGGATGTAGCGGGGCCAGACGCGCGAGCGTCGCGACGGTCGGTGGGTGGGGTCCGAGATCTGCCGGGACGTAGGTGAGGTGGTCATGTCAGTCCTCCTTGGTCAGGCGTCGCTGAATCAGCGAGACGACCAGCACGAGTAGGAAGAAGATCAGCGAGATGGCTGCCGCGTAGCCCGTCTGCTGCTTGCTGAAGCCGGTGTTGACCGCGTGAAGCACGATCGTGACGGTGGCGTTCAGTGGCCCGCCATTGGTCATCACCAGGGGCTGGATGAACAGCGAGAATGCCGCGATGGTGATGGTCACCAGGACGAAGACGAACGTTGGTCGCAGCCCGGGCCACGTGACGAAGGCGAATTTTTGCCACGGTGAGCAACCATCGAGGTCGGCCGCCTCGTAGAGGGACTCGGGGATGGTCTGCAGGCCAGACAGCCAGATCACCATGTGGAAACCAACCCCTGCCCAGGCCGACATCGCGATGATTGCGGGGAGCGCGGTACTGGTGTTGTTGAGCCAGTCGGTCCCGCTGAGAGCGCCGAACGTCACCGTGCTGATGAGTGAGTTGAGGAGGCCGTCTGCCTGGTAGATGAACTTCCAGAGCATGGATAGGACGACCATCGACGTCACGACGGGCACGAAGTAGATCGTTCGGAACGCGTTGATCCCTCGAATCTTCTGGTTGATCAGCAGCGCGAGCCCTAGTCCCAGACCTCCCTGCAACGGGACGATCACGACGGCGAAGATCAGGGTGTTGCGCAGCGATGCCAGGAACGTCGGGTCTGCCGTGAAGGCGCGGACGAAGTTGTCGACGCCTTGGAACGAGGGCGGGTTCGGCGAGATGAGCCGGACGTTGGTGACCGACAGGATCAGGGTGAGGATCACGGGAGTGATGAGGAACAGGGCGAACAGGATGGCGGCCGGGGCCACCATCACCCACCCGGTCCGTTCTTCGGTGCTTGCCGGTCTGTGAGGACGGATGGCCGTCAGCACTGACCTGGCTCCTGCGCGAGCAGCGACCTTCCTCGATGAAGGTGTGCCGGATGTGGACATGAGTCTCTCCTGGATCGGCGTGCTCGGGGCCGGCACGAGAGGCCGGCCCCGAGCACCGTGAGCGTGCGAGGTCCGACTGCGCGTGGTGCACGCGTTCGGCAGTCGGGCCCGTGGGAGGAGGAGCTAGTTGCCGTAACCGTCGTTCGCGGCGATGTCGGCATCGATCTCAGCGACTGCCTGGTCGAGTGTGGCCTTCACATCCGCACCGTTCTTGATGTCCTCGGCCGCCTTGGTGAACACGGACGAGATCACGGAGTACGCCGGTGTCGGCGGCCGGATCAGGGCGAAGCGCTCCGAGTACTCCTTGAACGGTTCCAGCGCGCCTCCGGGCTGGTAGTACTCGGTCATTGCGGCCGCAGCCTCGGTGGTCGGGATGAGGCCCAGTGCCGTGGTGAAGTCGGCGACGTACTCGTCCTTGAGCGAGAAGTTGATGTACGCGTTCGCGCCCTCCGGATGCTCGCAGGTGGCCGAGATGCCGAACATCCAGGACTGCCCGCCGATGACCGGGCCCTCACCGAAGTCGGGCATCGGCAGGAAGAGCATGTCGTCCCCGAACTCCTCCAGCGCCTGGACTCCGCCCCAGTTGCCGTTGAGCTGCAGCGCGACCCTGCCCTCGAGGAACTCAGGGTTCCCGTCCTGCTCGGTGGTGCTGGCGTAGCCCTTCTCGAAGAGCCCCTGCCACCAGTTGCCCCACTCCAGGGCCTCTGGCCCGTTGAGCGCACCCTTGGCCGTGAGGTAGGTGTCGCGGTCGATCAGGTCGCCGCCGAAGCTCTGCAGCTGTGGGGAGAAGGCGTACGGATACCATTCGCTGACGTCGTTGACCCCCAGGTCGAGGGCGTAGTCGAACTCACCGCCTTCGGTGATCGTCTGCAGGATGGCCTCGAACTCCTCGCCGCTCCAGGGATCGTCGGAGGTCGGGATGCGGATGTCGTACGTGTCAAGGACCGACTGTCGGGCGTACATGCCGATGGCCGCGTCCCAGTAGCCGATCGCGTAGAGATCGTCCTGGTAGTAGCCCATCGCCGAGGGCAGCCAGGTGTCGAGGATCGCCTGGTCCACCTCGATGGGCTGGACGTACCCACCCCACGCCCAGTTCGGCACGATCGGGCCGTCCATGTCGAGCAGGCAGGGGAGGTCGCCGGCCACGGCGGCGGCGACCACCGAGTCGTTGTAGCTCGCCTGCGGGAAGGACTCCAGAACGACCTCGTAGTCCTCCTGAGAGGCGTTGAAGTCCGCGATCTGCTGCTCCACGACGGTCCGTTCGGCGTCATTGCCTGCCCCGTGGTACCACAGCTTCAAGGTGGACAGTCCGCCGTTACCGCCGGCCCCGCCGTCATCGGTGCTGCCGTCGCTGCTCCCGCAGCCCGCCAGCGTAAGGGTTACTGCTCCGAGCCCGGCTACGATGCCGAGCCAGGGGTTGCGTCGCATCGCTACTCCTGTCCCACCCCGGTGCAACGGGGTGTGTAGTTGGCCGCGTTGTGCGGCCGATTCTGGGGTTGGTCCACCGTCACGGTTCGTTTCGTGGCGGTGGACCGACCGACCCCCGAACGACCAGCGGGCACGGCTCGAGATGCTTGCGCGGCTCGGTGTGCCCGTCGATGCTGGGGTCGGAGCTGTTGATCATCGCGATCAGGCGATTCGCGGCCCACTGGCCCATCGCGAGATGCGGCAGAGCCATGGTGGTCAGGCCGGGGTCGGTGTCAGACGCGACGAGTTCCTGGTCGTCGTAACCGACGATGCTGATGTCGTCCGGAACCGACAGACCGGCGCGGCGCGCGGCTCGGAAGACGCCTACCGCCATGCGGTCGTTGAACACGAAGATCGCGGTGGGGCGATGGCGTCGGGACAGCAGGGCGGCCGCAGCCCGCTCACCACCAGCGCTCAACGCGGCCTCCGCGATGACGAGGGTGGGATCGAAGGTGATGCCAGCCTCGGCGAGGGCACGACGGTATCCGGCCAGGCGGAGCTGGTTGGCGGGCACGTCGTGGGCATTAGCCAGGTAGGCGATCCTCGTGTGTCCGTGACGGAGCAGCTCCCTGGTCGCCTCGTACCCCCCACGCTCGTCGTCGGGCACGACGTGCGGCACTGACCCGTCGACCACATCAGCGTCCAGAACGACGGTCGAGCTGGTGGACAGGCCCGCAGGCAGCTCCAAGAGCTGGTGGTACATGGTCGCGTAGAGGAGCCCGTCCACCTGTCGAGCCTTGAGCTCCCGGATCGCCTCGGCCTCCATGCGCACGTCGCCGTCAGTGCTGACGAGCAGCAACAGGTAGCCGGCCTCCCAGGCTGCTTGTTGTGCGCCGAGGATCATCCGCCCGGCGTAGGGAGTCGTCACCACTTGATCGCTGAGCATCCCGATCGTGTGAGTGCGCTGGGTGCGCAGCCCGCGCGCCAGATGGTTCGGCGCGTACCCCAACTCGACGGCGGCAGCCTCGACGCGCTTGCGGGTACTTGCTGCCACTCGAGCGCCCTCGACGTCGTTGAGCACGACGGAGACAGTGAAAGTCGAGACACCCGCGAGAGCGGCGACATCCTTGATTCGAACCCTCATGGTGGTTGCCTAACCGATTAGGCCTAATGGATTAGGCAGAAGGTAGCGCGCATGGATCGCGCCGTCAAGAGGCGGTCACCCGCGCCGGTGCACCGCTTCATGGGTGGGCACGCCCGAGCGTCTTGAGCTCAGAAGGGTGGAGCCGTGCTCTGCCGGAGGACAAGGCGGGTCGGGACGACCGGGCGCGTCTCGGCTGACGTCCGCCCGTCGATCTGGTCGAGGAGCAGGCGGATGCTCTGCTGGCCCACTTCGAAGAACTCCTGGCGCACGGTGGTGAGGGGCGGTTGCATGTAGGCGGCCTCGGGAAGGTCGTCGAACCCGACGACGCTGACGTCCTCCGGGACGCGGCGTCCGCCCTCGTGCAGCGCGCGGAGCAGTCCGAGAGCCATGTCGTCGTTGGCGACGAAGACGGCGGTGGCCTCGGCGAGCCCGCTCAGGATGCGGCCGGCTTCGTACCCCGAAGTGTGCCCCCAGTCGCCGACGAGAAGCGGCGGCGGTTCGATCTCGGCTTCGGCAAGGGCCGAGCGCCAGCCCTCTTCGCGCCCGCGAGAGTCGAACCATCCCTGCGGGCCGGCAATATGCCACACGTTGCGGTGGCCGAGCCCGAGCAGGTGCTTGGTCGCCGCGCGCGAACCGCCGACCTGATCGATCACGACGGCCGAGACGCGTGACCCTGGGGCTCCTTCGACAGCGACGACGGGCAGCGACGGTGGCAGCGGGAGGGCGTCGACGTCGATCGAGATGAGCGGGGCGATGAGGATGACGCCGTCGACCCGCTGGTCGACCAGGGCGTGGACTGCCTTGCGCATCGCCGCAAGTTGGGGAGCGCGGGTACCGGCAAAGGTGACGGTGTACCCAGCAGAGGCCGCTGCCGACTCGATTCCCTCGAGCGTGGACGGGGTTTCGTACGCGCTCGTCCCGAGGCTGAGGACTCCAAGCACCTGAGTGCGGCCGGAGGCGAGGGCGCGGGCGGCACCGTTCGGGCGAAACCCAAGCTGCTCGATGGCAGCCAGCACGCGGAGACGGGTCTCGTCACGCACCTTTGGGCTGTCGTTGATCACGCGCGAGACCGTCTGGTAGGTGACCCCGCTGAGCCGCGCAACATCGCGCAGCGAGGGCGGACGGCCCGGGGAGGACGTTCGACCTGCAGGCGCGTCGATGTGACCGTGCGCATCTGTGGCTGCCCGTGTGGTGTCGCCGGTGGGTGCTTGGTTCGCCGGCGCCCCGGTTCCCTCTGGTGCGCTGCGCTTCACGCGGTTCTCCCTCGTTCGTAGTGGTTCCGAGAGTACGCGCTCGGCGCCATCACCGGAACTGGACGGGTGGGGGGATTGACGTCCCGGTTGTGGAGGCCCTACGTTCATGTGAACGGTCACACACTCGTCATCGGAGACGAAGCGGTCGGGCCGACGTCAAGGAGGACACACAGATGCGCACACGGACCACGGCACTGGCGGCGATCACCGCGCTCGCCCTGGCAGGTTGTTCCAGCGGTACCGGTGACTCGGCTACGTCGGCCCCCGACGATGCGGCCACGACGGAGGTGGAGGCGCTGTCCGGGGCGCTGGAGTTCATGACCGGGACATCGATCGACTCCGAGCTCTACCTCGCCTACGAGGACATCACCGAGGCGTTCGAGAGCGCGAACCCTGACGTCTCGATCGAACTGGTGCCCTCGAGCACTGATCACGAGGGCGAGGTCAAGACGCGACTTGCCTCGGGAAACACTCCCGACCTGTGGATGACCCACGGCTGGTCCTTGCTGCGCTACTCCGAGTTCCTCATGCCGCTCACTGATGAGCTCTGGGCCAAGGACGTCAACCCCGCGCTCGACCCGGCGATGCGCGACGGGGACGGCGCGATCTACGCCCTGCCGCTCGACGTGGACGTCGCCGGACTGCTGTACAACGCCGACGTCCTGGCGTCCGTGGGTGTCACGCCGGAGGACATCCGGACCTGGGAAGACTTCACTGCTGCCTGCGACGAGATCACGGCAGCCGGCAAGACCGCGATCTACACCGCCGGCAAGGATCGTTGGCCCACCGGTCTCTTCGTCGACTGGATCGCGCCGGGCGCCTACGACGAGGCCGCCTTGGGCACGCAGGCCGACGGGACGCTCGTCCCAGAGAGCTACCAGGTCGCGCTCGACAAGGTCGCCCAGTTCCGTGATTCCGGCTACTTCAACCCGGACTACACCTCGGCGACCAGCGACGACATCTCCCTTGCCCTCGCTCAGGGCGACACCGGCTTCAGCTTCCTGATGAACTTCGTCGCGGTCACCGCCTACACGTACAACCCCGATGCCAACGTCGGCTTCATGCCGATCCCTTCGGCAAGCGGCGGCGACCCGTACCTGGTCGTCGGTGAGAAGAACGCCATCGGTATCTCAAGCACCACCGAGAGCCCCGACGCAGCCAGGGCGTACCTCGCCTTCCTCGCGCAGCCTGACAACGGGTCGGTCCTGGCGAAGGCCTCCGGCAGCGCGCCCGGTCTCACCACGGCGACGTCCGACCTCGGTGCCCTGCAGGCGAGCCATGACGCGTGGGTCGGGAAGGTCCCGTCCGTGCCGTACTTCGACCGCGTGTACATGCCGAACGGCGCTTGGGACACGATCGTCTCGACGACCGAGGGAGTGCTGACGAACCAGATGTCGGTGTCCGATGCGATGGCCAAGGTGGCCACCGACTTCGACTCCCTCACTGCGCAGGCCCAGTCCTGACCGTTCCACGCCGCCCGACGACCTGATGCTGCACGCAACGGCGTGATCCCCACGTCGCTGCGTGCAGCACAGGCCAAGGAAGGACGCCGAGTGTCCACGCTCATCGCGCCCGCGCGCCTCGCCGCGCCGGTCCCCGCCAGTCCCCGCCGCACGCCACGTCGATGGCGCGGCATGTCGATCAACCTCTTCTACGTGCCGGCGCTGCTGGTCTTCGTCGCACTGACCGTGTACCCCCTGATCAGCGGCTTCCAGATGTCCTTCACCAACTGGGACGGGTACAGCGCCGCGCGCTCGTTCGTTGGGCTGGAGAACTACGCCCGGCTTCTCCAGGACACGACCTTCCGCCAGGTTCTGGCCAACACCGTGGTCTATGGCGTCGGCAGCACCCTGATCCAACAGGTGCTGGGGCTCGCCCTCGCCCTCGCGCTCGACCGGCCGATGCGGGGCCGGGGGGTGCTCCGCGCGATCGTGTACCTGCCGGTGCTCGTCTCGCCGGTGATCATGGGAACGATGTACTACCTGCTCCTGCAGTACAACAACGGGGCACTCAACGACCTGGTCGGCCTCGTCGGTGCCGGCCCCTTCGCGTGGCTGAGCTCGGCGAACGGCTCGGTGGCAATCATCGTCCTGGTCAACTCCCTGCAGTTCGTCGGCTTGTCGATGATCATCTACCTGGCCGGACTGCAGTCGATCCCCGAGATGTACTACGAGGCCGCGAGCCTGGACGGGGCGCGAGGCCGCCAGCTCTTCGCACACATCACCTTGCCGCTGCTGCGCCCGGCGATAGCCACCAGCGTGATCCTCAACCTCATCGGCGGGCTCAAGCTCTTCGACATCATCAAGGTGCTGACCAACGGCGGGCCCGGCTACTCGACCAACTCTGTCTCGACCTTCATCGGAGTCACCTACTTCGACGCCCAGAGCGCAGGGTACGCCTCGGCGATGGGGATCGTCCTCTTCGTCATGATCATGGCGACGACGCTTGCGCTGAACGGGCTCCTCAACCGGCGGAGGCTCGACTCATGACTCTCTCTCGTCGCGCATGGGGCGGCGTCGTCGGCGTCTTCCTCGTCGGCATGGCCGCCGTCCAGCTAGCACCATTCTACGTCGCCCTGACTGTGTCGACCAAGCCGAGGACCGATCTCTCCTCCCGCTGGTTGCCGCCGATGGACGGCATCTACTGGGACAACTTCGCCCGGGCGATCGAGCGTGGCCAGATGCTCACGGCCGTGAAGAACAGCGTGATTGTCACGTTGCTGGCCACCATCCTGGTGGTGGTCCTCGGCGCGTTGGCGGCCTATCCGCTGGCGCGTCGCCGGACCCGCCTGAACAAGCTGGTGTTCCTGGCCTTCCTCGGGTCACTGATGATCCCGCCGCTGAGCGTCCTGGTGCCGATCTACACCTTGATGAACAGGATCGACGGGGTCAACACCTACTGGGGAATCGTCGCGATCATGGTCAGCGGCCAGTTGCCCTTGGCGATCTTCCTCTACGCCTCGTTCATCCAGACCATCCCGATCTCGCTCGAGGAAGCGGCCCTCGTCGACGGCGCCAACCGCTTCCAGATCTTCTTCCGGATCGTCCTGCCACTGCTCAAGCCGGTGACCGCGACAGTCGTCATCCTGGCGGGAGTCTTCATCTGGAACGACTACCAGATGTCGCTCTACATGCTGACGACCTCGGACATGCGCACGATCGCCCCGGCCATCGGGGCGTTCTTCTCGCAGCAGAGCAGCAACCTCGGCGCCGCAGCTGCGGCGTCCTTGATCGGGCTTGCACCGATTCTCGTCGCCTACCTGTTCCTCCAGCGGTACTTCATGAAAGGAATGATCGCCGGTGCTGAGAAGGGCTGAAGCCGTGGTCCACCGGACCGCGCACTACGAGGTCGTCCTCGATCTGGGCCACGCGCGGCTCGAGGTCCGGACCTCCTCCGGGCTCCTCGTCCTGGACGTACCGCTCGACTCCGCCGTCGACGCGTGGGGCCACCCCGAGGCGGGCGGACAAGCCATGGGCGAGCTCGTCGAGACGTCGCGCGACGGGTCGACGGTCCTGATCCTCGAGGTCGGCTCTGACGTCTGGCGTCGCAAGGAGATCGAGGTGGAGCTCGGCGCGGACCACGTCGTGTACCGGGTGCGGGTCGCCGGTGACGGTCAGCGGGTCCTGGATGCCGGGTACTTCGTCGACCGCGCCAGGCCTCCGGGTGTCACGGGGATGACGTCCGTCTACGCCCCACGGTTCGACTGGTTCGACGCCGAGCCCCGGGTCGCACCCGACCGGGAGGAGAGCCTCGGTGTCCAGCAGTGGCTGAGCCCGCCGCCGCTGACCTACGTGCTCAGCGGCGACGAAGGGGAAGGTGTGGAGTCGGTCTGGTGCGCGGTGGTCCCCGAGCCTGGCGCCTACGACTTCCAGAGTTTCGACTACACCGGCGGGCGTGGTCCGTCGTTCCGCCTCACCTACGAGGCCCACACGGTGGTCGACGGCGTCCTGGACCTGCCCGCGTTAGTCCTTGGCTTCGGTGCGGGGCCGGGAAACGACGCAGTCGGCGCTTCGGTGACCTGGGCCCGCGACCGCAGGTTCCTGCCTGCGATCTCTCGGTCCGAGGTGCCCGCATGGTGGAGCGAGCCGATCTTCTGCGGCTGGGGTCAGATGCGCTACGACTACCGCCGCGACCACCAAGGGCACGAGAACGGGAACTTCATCAACGTCACTTCGTACTGCACCGAGCTGCGCTACCGCAACTACCTGACGGCGCTCGAGGAGGCTGGCGTCAACCCCGGGACGATCGTCGTCGACATGGGGTGGGCGCGCGAGGCGGCCAGGGCCGCCCCCGACCCGGACCGCTGGGCTGACCTGCGGGGCTTCGTCAACGAGCAGCACGCACGCGGTCGCAAGGTGCTCCTGTGGTTTACGCCCTTCGTGGCTGAGGGGCTACCCGTCGAGGCGTGCATGACGCTCGGCGACGAGATCGTCGCTCCCGACCCGACCTCGCCCGTCTACGCGCAGATCCTGGCCGCAGAGCTCCACACGATGCTCTCGAGCGAGCCAGGGTGTCTCAACGCGGACGGCTTGAAGATCGACTTCACGCAGTGCGTGCCGTCTGAAGACGGCCGTTTCGTCAATCGGATGCAGCACTTTGGCGGTCTGATCAACGAGAGCGACGTGACGCTGATGTATCCCCGGCTCTCGACGGGCCGGACCTCCCTCGTGACGACGCACGGATCTGCGTGGGGTATCGAGATCGTCCGCCGTGCGATGGAGCTGGTGCACCGGGGCGCCAAGAGCGCAAAGCCGGACGCCATGGTGATGGCGCACACCGCCAACCCGTACTTCGCCGACGTCGTCGACGTCCTCAGGCTCAACGACCTGGACGGCGACTGCCAGGACGTCCTGGGTGTCATGAGCAATCGCGCAGCGCTCGCCGCGATCTGTTCGCCGCAGTGGCTCATCGACACGGACGACGACCTCATGGTCGACCGAGATCGGTGGCTCGCTTACGCCGAGCTCCAGCCACACCTCGGCATCCCGGACACCTACTACGCGACAGGGATCGCGCAGTCGATGGAAGCGATAAGGCCAGAGGACTACGCGGACCTTCGCCGGATCTGGGCGGGGTACCGAGAGAGCCGCGCGGCGAGTCGTCGACAGCCGCAGTGAGAGCGACCACTTGGGCACCTGGACGGAGCCTCGCCTGGCACCGGCCCTGAGGTTGATACAACGAGGAGCCGACGCGGCGTCGGGAGTCTCGGCCGGGTCGCTCGTAGCAGCGCGGCGCCACGGTGACGGCGTGGCTTCGGGTCCGTATCGGGTCCGTGATCATGGTTGACGCGAGCACCGCTTTCGAATCGAGAGCACGGTCAGCGCCGACGGCCGTGGGCTCACACCTCGCGCGCGTTCGCTCCGGCATGTGCTCGGCCATGGCCGATGAGCGCGCAGCCGTGGGGGCAGCAACGACGGCTGGGAGCAGAGCCGGGTGTTGGGCCCCAGGGGACAGCCGTCGAGTGGACTCCATCCAGGTGCACGTCGTCCCCGCGCTGCTCGCCTACCGGGAACGCCGAAGCGACGGTCAGGAGCTGCGGACGGTGGTCGACCGGGCGAGCTCGACGGCCTCCTGCCAGCCCGCGTGCTGACCGATCATGAGCCGCAGGCGCAGGACGGCTCGGCGCTGGTTGACGCCCAGGGCGCCGGTCACCCGGTCGCCGGTGCGGTAGAGGGCTAGCAGGTCGCCGGTCTCGGCCGAGCCGGCGACGGTGACGACCTCGTCGCTCTCCGGTACCCCGACGAACTGGATGCGGTCGGTCACCCAGTCCGACCAGAAGTACGGGACGACGTCACAGGTCACCGGCTCACCCGTTCCGACGGCGTTGCGGCCGGCGACCGCGCCCTGCTCCGCCGCCGAGGTCCAGTGCTCCAGGCGCATCGACCGGTCGAACGTCGGGTTGTGCCACCGGGCGACGTCCCCGGCCGCGTACACGCCGGGGGCGCCGGCGTTGAGCGTCGCGTCGCACACGACGCCATCCTCGATCGTCAGGCCTGAGCCGCGGAGCCACTCTGTCACGGGGGCAGCGCCGACCCCGACGAGCACGACGTCCGCCGGCAGCACCTGGCCGTCGGCCAGCCGTACCGCCTCGACGGTGTCCTCGCCCATCACCGCCTCGACGACAGCACCGCACCGCACGTCGATGCCGTGCCGGCCGCGCAGACCACCGAGCGCCTCGCCCATCGCGGGACCGACCGCCCGCACGAGGGGCACGTCGGCAGCCTCGAGCACGGTCACGTGCGCGCCGACGTGCAGCGCGGAGCAGGCGAACTCGGAGCCGATGAAGCCTGCGCCGATGACGACGACGCGACTCCCCGGGCGTACCGCCGAACGCAGGGCGAGCGCGTCAGCATGGCTGCGCAGCGTGTGCACGCCAGCTGGCCCGTGCATCCCCGGCAGCAGTCGCGCGGTCGAACCGGTGGCGATCACCAGCCCGGCGTACGGGAGCTCCTCCGCACCGACCGTCACGGTCCTCGTGGCCGGGTCCACCGCGGTGGCGGTCTCGCCGAGCCGGAGATCGACATCCAGCTCGCCGCGCAGGCTCTCCGCGGTGCGCAGGTACTTGAGGGCGGCACTCTCGGTCAGGAACGCCTTGGACAGCGGAGGACGGTCGTACGGCGCGTCGGTCTCGGTGCCCAGAAGGGTCACGGGCCCGGTGAAGCCGCTGCGTCGAGCGCCCTCGACAGCGCGCACCCCGGCCAGGCCGGCCCCGACGACCACCAGCCCGGCCGTGCTCATCCGATCAGGCGCAGGGCTTGCTCCGGGCACTGGTTGACGGCGTTCTCGACGTCCACCCGGTCCGCTTCGTCGAGCGTCTGGGCGACGACCTGCGCCTTGCCCTCGTCATCGACCTCGAAGATGTGCGGAGCGAGAGCCTCGCACACCCCGTGCCCGGCACAGGCGGCGGTGTCGATCCGCACCTCCATGGGAACCTCCTTCATGGCGAGCCGTGCGGCACGCTCGTCGAGCCGACGCCCCGGCATGCGTGACGACGGGCGCCGCACACACGGCGACGACTCTGCACGATAACCGAAAGGTCTCTCCGGGAGAGGCGGCGTTCAGAGTCCCTGCGACGCGCTGCAACGGGCGTGGCCACCACGCCATCCATGGCGATCGTGAGCTGGCCTCTCAAGGCCATCCGGAGACCGGCGAGCCGACGGACACCGCGGTGCGGATACGCGAGGCCGTCAGTCTGCCTCGGACGCCATGAACATCAGGGCCGCCGGTGGTGTGGCGGTCAGGATCGGAGCTGCGGTGCAGAGGGCGGGCGACGGTCCGTGGGCGTTGCTATGCGGGGGATCTCAGGGGCTCGAGGGCGGCGAGGACGAGGTCGAGGCCGAAGATGAACTCCTCTGCCGGGTCGTAGCCGGCAGCGACGAGCGCCGCGGCGGACTCGTTGAGGTAGGGGAACTCGTCAGGAGGAAGCTGGGGCAGGAAGACGTCCTCGATCATGTCCGCGAGCTCATCGGCGGTGTCGAACGGCAGGCTGGCTTCCTGCAGGGCGTGTCCGTAGACGTAGCTGTCGAGCAACCAGTTGGCGTGGGTCGCCATCACGACCGAGAAGCCAGCCCTCCGCAGGCAGGCGGTGACCGCTTCGCTGTGGCGCAGGTTCGCCGGCCCCGGCGATGTCCGCGACTCCATCAGGCCGATCGCCCACGGGTGGCGTGCGAGAACGTGTCGGGCGGAGACCGCCCGCCGTCGCATCGCCGATTGCCAGTCGGTCCCTTCGGGCGGGAGCTCGATCTCCTCGAACACCACGTCGATCATGGCGTCCAGCAGCTCCTCCTTGCTCGCCACGTAGTGGTAGAGCGACATCGCTCCCGCGCCGAGCGCGCCAGCCAGACGGCGCATGCTCAGCCCGTCGACCCCCTCGCTGTCGGCGAGCCGGACCGCCTCGACCACCACTCGCTGCTTGCTCAGCCCAGCGTCTGACCCGACCTGGCCTTGTCTCCTCACGGACACAGGTCTCCTCTCTCCCTCGACGGCTTGACAATCGTACAGTGTACGCCCATAGTACGGCGTACGCGTACAGCGTACGAGCCAGCGCTGGTCCACCTCGGACGTCAGGAGACTGCTGTGGGAGCCGAACACCGATCGAATGCCGGAGGCCGCCTGGTGCCGGGGGCGAGTCCGGCAGAGGCGGCGACGATGCGGGCCGCCGTCCAGCACCGCTACGGCCCGCCCTCAGTGCTCGAGTCGCGCGAGGTCGGGCGACCGCAGCCCGGTCGAGGCGATGTGCTCGTCCAGGTGGGCGCGGCCTCCGTCCATCCCGGCGACTACTTCGTCATGACCGGCGAGCCGTACATGGTGCGCCTGGTGTTCGGGCTCCGCCGGCCGCGCCACGGCATCCCTGGCATGGACCTCGCTGGCGTGGTGGCCGCGGTCGGGAGGGATGTCACCGCTTTCCGCCCCGGCGACAAGGTGTTCGGCTGGAGCAGCGCGGGAGCGCTCGCGGAGTACGCCTGCGTCTCGGCGCGCAAGCTTGCGTCCCTGCCTGCCAACCTGTCGGTCGTGGACGCGGCAGCGGTCCCCACGTCGGCCATGACGGCGTTGCAGGCACTGCGCGACATCGCGAACGTCCGACGGGCCCAGACGGTGCTGGTCACGGGCGCGTCGGGCGGCGTGGGCTCCTTCGCCGTTCAGATCGCCAAGGCGTTCGGCGCCGAGGTGACGGGGGTGTGCAGCACCCGCAACGTCGACCTGGTCCGGTCGCTCGGTGCCGACCACGTCGTCGACTACACGAGGACCGACTTCACCCGCACCGGCACGCGTTACGACGTCATCCTCGACAACGTGGAAGCCCAGCCCCTGTCGGATGTGCGCCGAGCGCTGGCGCCCACCGGCACCCTCATCCCCAACAGCGGACGTGGTGGCCGCTGGCTCGGCCCCCTCGGTCGCATCGCCAGAGCGCGTGTGCTGTCCGGGTTCACCCGTCAGCAGCTCAAGCCCTTCACGTCGTTCGGGAAGCGCGAGGACCTGCTCACCCTGGCCGACCTGCTCGCGACCGGGCAGATCAGACCGGTCATCGACCGCACCTACCCCCTCGACGAAGCAGCCGACGCCCTGCGCTACGTCGGGGCCGGCCACACCCGCGGGAAGGTCGTCGTCACCGTCTGACGACCGGACCGACGAGAACGACCCCACCCGGGCGTCGGCACGCCAGACCTGCCCCGAACCTGCTGGCTACCCGCCAACCCACCGAAGCGAAGGAGTGACGACGTGAGAACCCAGACCGCAGAGCTCACCGCGCCAGAGCCGACCATCACCCCGTCCCCCGGCGCGCCGGCCGGACCGGTTGTGGCGGGTGTCTCACCGGGCCACGCGGCCCCGATCGCCGGATCAGAACGCTCCCTCGCCCCCGACATCGCCCGGGGCGCGATGCTCCTCTTCATCGCGCTCGCCAACGTGCCGCTGTACCTGTGGAACCGGCCGCTGGACACGTACGGCCACATCGCCGACGGCACCGTCATCGACCGCGCCCTGCACGTCGCAGAGCAGCTGCTCGTTGCCGACCGCTCCCGGCCGATGTTCGCCATCTTGTACGGCTTCGGGATCGCGGTCATGGCCGACAACCTGGCACGCCGGGGCGTGGCCCCAGCGGGCGTGCGCCGCGTACTCGCTCGCCGCAGCCTCGCCCTCATCGGCCTCGGCGTCCTGCACGCGCTGCTGCTGTTCTTCGGCGACATCCTGAGTGCTTACGGCGCCACCGGACTCGTCGCGCTCGCCCTGGTCCACCGATCGGACCGGGCGCTGCGCCGGTGGCTCTGGGTCACCGGCATCTACGTGCTCCTGGTGCAGACCCCGGTGCTCGCCCTGCTCGTCTCCGGGGTCATCCCGTTCCCCGCCCCACCCCCCGGTGAGCCGCTCTACGGCGACACCTACCTGGAACACATGGTCATGGGCGCCACAGGCGCTACGGTCCAGATCGGCATGGCACTCCTGTTCCTGACGTTCGTCCCACTCGTCGTCGCCGGCATGCTCGTGCATCGCCTGGGCTGGTTGTCCCGACCTGCCGAGCACCTCCCCCGCCTGCGCCGCACGGTGGCGATCGCGATGACGGTCAACGTCCTCAGCGCGACGCCCGTCGCGCTCCTCGCGCTGGGCGCGTGGCACCCTGACGCCCGCGGCTGGGCGGGGGCCGTCTACCTCACGGTCGCCGGCGGCATGGTCGGCGGGCTTGCCTACGTGTGCGGCTTCGCGCTGCTGGCGCACCGGTGGGCTGCGCGGGGTCGACGAGGCTTCCCAGGAGCCCTCGCGGCGCTCGGGGAGCGGTCGTTGAGCGGGTACCTCGCGCAGTCGTTCCTCATGGCGCCGCTGCTCGCCGCCTGGGGCCTCGGCCTCGGTGAGGGCTTGGGCTACGCCGGGGCCTTCGCGGTGGCGACGGCGGCCTGGGCCGTGACCCTGCTCGGGTCGGTCGCCCTGGATCGGGCCGGGCGGCGGGGGCCGTTCGACGCACTCCTCCGACGCGTCACGTATGGCCCGGGACACCGTGCCCCGTCCGGCGGCGGCACCCGGGAGGGTCCATCTCCGCTCCGGCATCCGTTGCCGCTCCGCCCGCACCCACCAGCCCGAGCGTGCCGTGACGCTCGCTAGCCGTGTCTCGCGGCTTCGCCGAACAGCGGATGCCACGCGAGGCTTGCAGTGCGGGCGCGCGGGCGCGCGGGCGCGCGGGCGCCACAATTGTGGTCATGTGTGTCGAGCCGCTACGCAAGGTCCGCGACCACTTCAGCGACGTCGTCGACCGGGTCGAGCGGGAGCACGAGCGGGTGACCGTGACCTGCAACGGACGTGCCGCGGCGGTCATCGTGAGTCCGGAGGATCTCGCCGAGCTCGAGGAGACCCTCGCGGTCCTCAGCGACCCGGAAGCTCTGGCAGACATCCGGGAGGCTGATCGCGCGTACTCCTCGGGCGATGTCGTGCGCGGCGTCGACGCCGTTCGTGCCTTGCGCCCGTGACCGAGTCGGAACCCTACGAACTGGTCCTGACGCCGCCGGCGGTCCGCGCGATCCGCCCCCGGCTGCCCGAGCGTGTGGCAGTCGCGGTGATCGAGTTCCGGACCGGTGCCCTGGTCAGCAATCCCCGTCGCGTCGGCACACCACTGCGCGGCGATCTGGCGGGCATCCACTCAGCGCGGCGCGGGACCTACCGAGTCCTCTACCGGATCAACGACGACTCGCGAGAGGTCGTCGTCCTGCGGATCGAGCATCGCGCCGACGTCTATCGTCCGCACTGACCCGATCAGCCGCCGCACGGGCGCGCCGTCACCGTCCGGCCCGGCTGTCCGCGCGGGTGCCGAGGCACCATCGGGAGCCTTGCCGGGTCCGTGTCGGTTCCGGTCTCCCTGTCACTGGCTCAGGTAGCCCACACCGTCAGCGGCCCGAGCGGGCGCAGCCCGGCGTGGAGAGCGGCCGCGAGGTCCGCACCCATCTCGTAGCCCACCACCGGCTTGGCGGGGTGGTGCAGCGCCGTCCACCTGAGGATGGCGTGCCAGGCCGTCTCCAGGGCGCCGCCCGTGTCGAAGACGTTCGAGACGCCGACCGCCGAGTCATCGCCCGTCAGGACGCAGCCGGCGGTGAACCCGCGTCCGCGCCTGGCTCCCAGGAGTGTGACGCCGACGGCTGCGAGGAGCTCGGGGCGGAAGCGCGGCTCTGGATCCGGCTGACCCGCCCACGCCGCTTGCCAGGCGCCGAGGTCCCCGGGGCCGATCGGTTGCCACGGCGTCGTGCCGGGCGGGGGTGGTGATGGTGTGCCGCTGCCCCCGATCCAGGTCGCGGAGAACAGCTGCTGGAATCCGTGCGGGGAGAGGTCCAGGTCGGCGTAGCTGTCCTTGACCGAGCAGCCGGGGGCCGAGGTGTCGATGCGGGAGAGGAGCTCGGTGGCGCTGACTCCTGGGCGCAGCGTGACGGCATCGGGGTATCCGGGCGGGGTCCGGGTGGCGCTTGTCCACGCGTCCTCGTCGGTGGTTCCCGGCGCACCCCAGGTGGCGCTGACGAGGTGGCACCACCGTGCGTTGTCCAGGACCGCAAGGTCGAGGAGGCGGGTGCGTCGGTGGCGCACGCCGTCCTTCGTCTCGCGGGGGGGAACGGCGACCATGTGCTGTCCTCACTGCTCGGGGTGAACCCGGGGGGGACCGGAGCGCTGCGCCGGTCCCCCCCGGGGCGTTCATCGGGTGGTGGTGGCTCCGGCCATCTCGTGGATGGCGCCGGTGGTGAGCGACTGGCCGCCGATCGCCCAGTCCCCGCTCTTGACCTCCTCGACCACGACCCAGGTGACACCGCGCATGGCCTCTCCCTCGATCGAGACCATGGCCTCGGTGACCCGGTTCAGGATCTCCTGCTTCTGCTCGTCGGTGAAGACGTTCTCGATGACCTTGACGTTGACGAACGGCATGACACCGGCTCCTCTCTGTGTTGTGTGTGCCGGTTCCGGCTCTTCGACCTTCGACCACGGCCGTGTGACCAGACGTGTGCGCGCAGCAGCGACCTCACGGCCAGATCGCGACGGCGCCGAGGACCAGCCACCACGCCGCGAGACCGGCCAGCAGCGCGGCGGGGAAGCGGCGCGTGGTCGACCAGACCGCGGCGCTCGCTCCCACGGCAGCCACGGCGGCGACGGCGTCGAGGACGGCGCCCGTCGTCCCGAGGGACAGCAGCGCAGGGAAGGCGATCGCCGCGAGGACAGCGGGCGCGACGTAGGGGAGGACGGATGCGGTGCGACGGGGCAGGGCCGACGTGCCGCGGACCATGAACGCGGCGCGCAGCGCCAGGGTCCCCACACCGACCGCGACGATGACGAGGAGGTCACGCACGGGCCGCCTCCTCTCCCTGCTCGCCGGTGGCCGGGTCGCTCGCCACGGGGTGCTGCGCCGAGGCCGCGAGCCGTCCGGCGGCGATCCCGACGGCGGCCCCGAGAAGCAGGCCCGTCCCCAGGGGCAGCCCGGAGGCCACGACCGCGGCGGTTCCCCCGACCAGCGCGGCGACGCGGCTGGGTGTGCTGTCCATCGTGGGCAGGAGGAGCAGGAGGAACGTCAGCGGGGCGGCGACCTCCAGCCGCAGCCCCGGCGGCAGCGATCCTGCGAGCAGGACGCCGGTCCCGGTGAGCAGCAGCCACGCCGTCCAGCACGTCGCCGCCAGCGCGAAGTAGTAGTGCCGGCCGGCGCGGGCATCGGACCAGCCGCTGGAGCGGTACCGCGCATCCGCGACCGCGAAGACGGGGTCCGCCAGGAAGTACGCAGCGGCCCAGCGGTCGCGGCGTCGCCAGGTCCGGGTGTGGGGGATCATCGACGCGCTGTAGAGCAGGTGCCGCGAGTTGATGACCAGCGCGGTCGCGACGACGACGAGACCTCCGGCGCCGGCACCGAGCATCTGCACCGACACGAGCTGCGCCGTGCCGGCGAAGACGAGCGGCGAGGTGAGCCACGCGGTCAGGGGCTTGACGCCGGCTGCGCCGAGCGCTGCCCCCAGCGCGATGGAGAACGGGATGTAGCCGACGACGACAGAGAGCGCGTCGCGCAGTCCTTGTCGGGTGGCGGAGGACGTGACCATGGGTGCTCCAGGGGTGCAGACTCGAGGGCGGCGGACGATGCCGCCTCAGGGCCGAGCCTCGTCGTCGGGCGTGTGCGTCGACGTGTGCGCTGCACAGCCGTGACTCCCTGGGAGGTGGACGTGGTGGCCATGATCTGCCTCCTCGGTCCACCCCGCATCGAACGTGGCGGGGAGCCGGTCACGGGTCCGCGCGGCAGCAAGGCGTGGGCGCTGCTGGCCTACCTGGCGCTGGCACGGGGTCCCGTCCCGCGATCACGCATCGTCGACCTGATGTTCGACCAGGCGGACGACCCCGCGGCGGCGCTGCGGTGGACGCTGTCCCAGCTCCGCCGCGCGCTGGAGGGCGTCGCGGACGTCGGTGGCGACCCGCTCGCCCTGACGCCGGCACCGGACACCCTGATCGACGTCGAGGTGGTCGGTCACGGCCTGTGGGGGGAGGCGCTTCTCCTGCCGCAGCTCGGCGGTGCTCTCCTCGAGGGCGTGAACCCGCGTACGGGTCCGGCCTTCGACCTGTGGCTGTCCACCGAACGCCGGCGGGTCGCGGGCCAGACGGCGGCGGTGCTCCACGAGGCCGCACACGCCCGCCTGGCGCAGGGTGACGCGGCGTCCGCCGCGGACCTGGCCGCCCGGTTGGTCGCATCCGACCCGCTGGCGGAACGGAGCCACGAGCTCCTCGTCCGCGCGCTCGTGGCCCGCGGCGACCGGCGCGCCGCAGAGGCCCGGGTGGCGCAGTGCCGTTCGCTCTTCCGCAGGGAGCTCGGCACCGACCCTTCCCCGGCGGTGGCGGCTGCCCTCCGTCCGCAGCCGGCCCCGGCGGGCACCGCGAGCCTCGGGGCGATCGATGCCGCGCTGGAGGGCGGCGCCGGCGCCGCGCACGTGGGCGCGTACGACCACGCACTGCCACTGCTGAGGTCCGCGGTCCAGGGTGCCCGCCGGCACGGTGACCCGGGCCGGCTCGCTCGTGGTCTCGTCGACCTGGGCGCCGCCCTCGTCCAAGGGGTGCGTGGCAGCGACGAGGAGGCCGTCTCGGCACTGCACGAGGCCGTCCTGCTCGCCCGGTCCATCGCCGACGACGGAACCGCGGCGCACGCCGCGCTCGAGCTCGGTCATGTGGAGACCCTGCGGGCCCACCACGCGCGCGCCGGAGTCTGGTTCGAGGAGGCGCGGGGTCTGGCCGACGGCGACCCGGCCCTCCTCGCCTGGGTCGACCTGTTCGCCGGGATGGGAGCGACGGACGTGGGCGACTACCCGGCCGCACGGACCGTGCTGGAGCGGGCGGCCGGGCTCGCGCGGGCCGCGGGGGACCAGCGGGCCGGGACGTACGTCGCCACGGCCCTCGGCCGGCTCCACCTGCTGCGAGGTGAGACCGCTGCGGCGCGGTCGGCGCTGGAGTCGGCGTGCGATGTCGCGGCCGGCATCGGGTGGTTGTCCTTCCTGCCGTTCCCGCGCGCGCTGCTGGCCGAGGTGCTGCTCCTGGACGGCGACCTCGGGGCGGCGGAGGCCGCCTTCGACCGTTCCTACGCCCTCGCCTGCCAGGTCGGGGACCCGTGCTGGGAGAGCTACTCCCTGCGCGGCCGCGGGCTTCTCGCCGCCGCACGAGGCGAGGACGCCCTGGCGCTGGATCTTCTCGTCGCGGCCCCGGCCGCGTGCCGACGCCTCCCGGACGCGCACGACTGGGTCGAGGGGCACTGCATGGAGGCCCTGTGCAGCTTCGGGGTGGCGCACGGCCTGAGCACCGCACCCGGGTGGGTCCGCGACCTGGACGACTTCGCCTCCCGGCGGGGCCTGCGCGAGCTCGTCGCCCGAGCCGCCCTGCACCGCGCCGCCCTGGGCCAGCCGGGCGCTGTCGAGCTCGCCGCGGTCCTGGCGGCCGACATCGACAACCCCGTGCTGCAGGGCCTCGTCGGCCGGGCACGACCGCAGGAGATGCCCGCCTGAGCGCTCCGGCTGGCGACGGTGTGCAGCGCGGTCAGCCCCCGGCGCCGTGGCTCCCCCCTGACCGCGGTCAGCAGCACGCTCAGGTACGCCCGCAGCTCGGCCGGACCTCGTACGGCGGTGGTCACGCGCACGAACGTACCGGTCCCTATGATCGGCGGGTGTCCTCGCCCGCTGCCGACGCCGTCGTCCGAGCCCTGTGTGCGGCCGGCGTCGTGAACGAGCCGCTGCGGTTCGCGTCGTCCGTCCCGACGGCCGCAGCGGCGGCCGCGGTGCTCGGCTGCGAGGTCGCAGCCATCGCCAACAGCCTCGTCTTCCGGGTCGGTGAGGCGCCGCTGCTCGTGGTCGCGAGCGGTGCGGCCCGGGTGGACACGGGGAAGGTCTCGGAGCTCGTCGGCGGCCGGGTCCGTCGGGCGTCGCCCGAGTTCGTCCTCGAGCACACCGGACAGGAGGTCGGCGGCGTAGCGCCCGTCGGGCACCCGCACCCCCTGCGGACCCTCGTCGACACGGATCTCGAGCAGCACGACGAGCTGTGGGCCGGCGCGGGTGACCACCTCTCGATGTTCCGCACCTCCTACCCCGAGCTGCTCCGCCTCACCGGAGGAACGCCCTCCGTCGTGCGATAGGGAGGACCGCAGCCCGACGGTCGGTGCTCGCAGCCCTGGGCGGGCGGCGTGCTTAGCCGGAGGCGACCGGTGCGACGGACGAACGGACGACGACGGGGCAGTCGAGCCTGAGCTCCTCGGGCGGGGTCGGCGCCTCGCCGTCGAGGTGCACGGCCAGGGTGTCCACGGCCCAGGCGCCCATCTCGTAGTGCGGAAGCCCGATGGTTGTCAGGCCGGGGAAGAGGCTGGCGGCGATCGGGTCCTGGTTGTCGAACCCCACGACGGAGACGTCCTCGGGGATGCGGAGTCCCAGCTCGGTGGCGGCCCGGTAGACGCCCATCGCCATCCGGTCGTTGTAGCAGAAGATCGCGGTGGGTCGGTCTGGGCGGGTGAGCAGCGTGTGGCCTGCTTCGTACCCGCCCCATGCCTCGGAGGCCCCGGCGGCGACGAGGTCCTCCTCGAGGGGGAGTCCGGCTTCGCGCAGGGCGCGGTCGTAGCCGCGGCGCCGTCCGCGGGTGGCCGGCACGTTCTCGACTCCTGCGGTGAACCCGATGCGACGGTGCCCGGCACCGAGGAGCGCGCCGACTGCCTTGAGGGCGCCACCCTCCTCGTCGGGTGTCACCGATGGCAGGCGGTGTGCGTCGTCGGTCGCGCCGATCAGGACGGCCGGGACGTTCGCGAGCTCGCGCGGGGGGTGGACGACGTCGTGGAAGACGGTGGCGTAGATGATGCCGTCGACCTGGCGGTCGAGCAGCGCTCGGACGTCGTCGCGGCGGGCGTCGGCGTCGGCGAGCAGGGGAGAGTTGATGATCACCAGGGTGAGGTTGTGGCGGCTGGCGGCTTCCTGGGCGCCGAGGATGATGCGGCCGGCGTGGGGTGTGGTGGCGATCTCCTCCGTGAGCAGGCCGATCATCCCGGACGTCTTGGTCCGCAGGCCCCGTGCCAGGCGGTTCGGTCGGTAGTTCAGCTCGGCTGCGACGGCCTTGACGCGGTCGCGCGTCTCGGCGTTGACCCTGGTGTGCGGGGTCTCGTTGAGCACGTGGGAGACGGTGGTGACCGAGACGCCGGCCGCGTGGGCGACGTCCCGGATGCCGACGTGCTTGGTCACCGGTGTCTCCCCCGTGAGCGTGAAGTGTGTGGACAGGCTAGCGACTCACCCGTCCCGAAGGAGATCACCGCCCCGTCCCGAACAGGTCCGCGCCCCGCGGCGCCGCGGGGCCGGCCCCGATCGCCGGGGTCGGCCTGAAGGCATTGACGGCCCTGTCCATGACGACCTGGTGATCGGCTCCCGAGTCCAGGACGACGTTGTCGCGGGACTGGGCGTCGATCAGGACGGTGACCACGGCGAGCTCTCCCGACGCCTCGGTGGCCAGCAGGGCGTCCACCTGTGCGGCGAAGCAGGAGTCCCCTGTGGCGACGCGGACGTCCTTGGCCACCACATGGTTGTTGGCGACGTAGTTGCCGCTGCCCGAGACCACGTGCACGATCACCGGCGTCGCTCCCGACGGCCTGATCTTGCGGGCATCGACGACCTCCGAGAAGTGATTCCCGATGACCGAGTTCTGCCCCCCCTCGATGACGAGGATCCCGTAGGGGTCGTCCAGGCCGTTGTCCACGCCCACGAAGGGTGCCCACGGTTCGTCGTCGCGCAAGAGGTGGTTGGAGGTGATCAGGTTCTCCGAGGATCCCGCTCGGAGAACCACCATGCCGGGGTAGAACGAGTGCATGCGGTTGCCGGAGACGAGTGAGCGCGTGACACCGGCGAGCTCGATGCTGCTGGCTCCGCGGGGGAAGATGTTGTTGGAGGCGATCAGCAGTCCGCCGTGGTTCTCTGCGAGCACCGCTGGCCCGTGGAAGCCCGCTCCGATCAGGTTGTCGGTGACCTTCGAGGCCTGCCCCCAGCCGCGCAGCTCGATGCAGCTGCCGCACTCGGCGACGAAGTTGTCGTGGACGGACAAGGCGTCGGCATGGTGGATCACCAGGCCGTGCTCCAGGTAGACGAGCCCCATGCCGGTGATGCGGAGCGAGTCGTTGGCGCTCGCCACGCGGATGCCGGTCTTCCCGTTCCGGTAGGTGTTCGCGGCGGGCATGCCAGAGCCGTCTTCGCAGAAGCGGAGCCCGTCGATGCAGAAGTTGGCGAACTCGACCGAGCTGACTCGAGGGCTCCCGGGGCGCTCGACCAGGAACGCGGCTCCCGAGGTGTCCCCTGCGTCGTCCTGCGGTGCGAGGTCGACCAGCACCCGGCTCCCGCCCGGCCACAGCTCCTGCAGGTGCCGCCACTCGTCCTGGGGCACGTTGAAGCGGATGCTCGACGAGGTGAAGCCGTGCCCGGAACCCTCGATCCTGAGGTAGCTGATGTCGATCAGCACCTGCGTCCGCAGGCGGTAGTCCCCGGGCGGGATGTAGATCACCGCGCCTGGTCTGCCGCCGTCGCGCACGTCAGTGGCCGTCTGCCGGCTCTTGATGTCGGCGATGATGCTGTTGATCACCTCGCCGATGTCCTCGAGGGGGTCGCCGGTCGGCCACGTCGTGACGTCGTAGCAGTTGGTGCTGGCCAATGTCCTGCCCTTCCTGGGGAGATCGCTCGCACATGCGCAGGCGTGGTGCTCGGGGTTTCCCGGACGGCGACGCCCGGTGTCGACTGACCCCCGGACTCGCTCAGCCCTTGACCGCGCCAAGGGTGAGGCCGGCGACGATGTGCCGCTGGAGGACGAGGGTCAGAAGGATCACGGGAACGGAGTAGAGAGTCGCGAGGGCGGTCATCGGGCCCCAGTCGAGACCGAACTGGGTCTGGAAGTTCGCGATGACGATCGGGGTGGTCTGCGCCCTGACCGCGGTCAGGAGAAGAGCGAAGAGGAACTCGTTCCAGGAGGCCAGGAAGGCGAAGATCGCGGTCACCGCCATGCCACCGGAGACCACCGGCAGGATCACGCGCCACAGGGCGGTCAGCCGGGAGCAGCCATCCACTCGTGCAGCCTCGTCGAGCTCGGAGGGGACAGCCTCGAAGAAGCTCGCCATCAGCCAGATCGACAAGGGCAGCGAGATGGTCGTGTGGGCGATCGCGAGGCCGGTCGGGGTGTCGGTCAGGCCGAGGTAGGCGATGGTCGACATCAGCGGGACGCCGACCGCGACGGGCGGGACCATGCGGGTGACGAGCGCGGCCATGATGAAGACGCGGCCGACCCGGGTGCGGAACCGTGTGATCCCGTAGGCGGCGGGCACGCCCAGAGCCAGGCTGAGCACGGTGCTGATCGTCGCGGTCGAGACGGAGTTGATGAACGACGCGATGACCCCGGAGCGCTGCAGGGCGGCGCCGTAGTTCTCGAACGTCCACACGGGCGGAAGGATCGTCGGAGGCACGGCGTTCGTCGCCAGCGGGGTCTTGAACGACGTCAGCAGCAGGTAGATGAACGGGAGGCCGTACAGCACCACGACCGCGGTCAGCAGCGCCCAGAGCAGCGCGCGGGTCACCGGTCGGCGGGTCTCCAGGCCGTTCACAGGTCCGCTCCCGGCCGCCAGATGAACCAGACCGCCGCAGTCGCGACCGCCAGCATGGCCAGCAGGTACAGGGTGCCCATCGCACTGGCCAGGCCGGGCTCACCGAACCGGATCATCGTCTGGTAGATGAGCAGGCTGAGGGTCTGCGAGGCGTTCTGCGGACCACCGCCGGTCTGGATCAGGATGATGTCGAACGCCTTGGCCGCGTCGATGCCGCGGACGATGAGGGCGACCGCGATGACCGGGCGCAGCAGGGGCACGATGATCCGGACCAGCATCGTCCAGGCTCTCGCCCCGTCCAGTCGCGCCGCCTCGAGCAGGTCGCCCGGGATGTTCTGCAGCCCGGCGAACAGGACGAGCGTCATGAACGACGTGGTCAGCCAGATGTCCGGGATGGCCACCGCCCACAGGACGATGTCGGGGTCGGAGAGCCAGCCGATCTGCGTCGGTGAGTCGAGCAGGCCTGCCCGGAAGAGCAGGTGGTTGACGATCCCCGAGTTGTCGATGAGCAGGAACCGCCACAGCAGACCGGCGACCACGGGGGCGATCATCAGCGGGTAGAGGAAGGCCGTGCGCAGCACGGAGGATCGCCGACCCAGCGCACTGAACAGCAGGGCCGTGGCCAGGCCGAGGACGAACTCGGCCGTCACGACGATCGCGGTGTATCCCAGGGTGCGTCGGGCCGCACCGAGGAACGACTCGCTGGTCAGGATCTGGGCGTAGTTGGCCAGCCCGACGAAGTCGCGCGGTCCACCCCTGATGGGCGAGATGTCGAAGAAGCTGTCGGCGACGAGCCGTCCGAGGGGCCAGGCGACGAAGGCGGCGAGGAACAGCGCGGCCGGCGCCATGAGCAACGCGGCGAATCGTTTGTCCGAGAGGTGCACGTCGAACCCTTCCCGCTCCGGTGCGGTGGTCGTGGGTGTGTGGGTGGCTGCTGGCGGCCGGCCGGTGTCGGGGGACCGACCGGCCGCCGGTCCCGTCAGCCGAGGATCGCTTCGACCTGCGCCTTGGCGTCGTCGAGCAGCTGCTGGTTGTCGGCGCCACCGGCGACGGCGGCCTGGAGCATCGGGATCAGGACGGTGTCGACGATCTGCTGCCACTTGTCGGTGGCCGGTCGGGGCATGGTCCCGTCGGCCTCGAGCGTCTCGATGAGCGGGGCGAGGTTCTCGTGACCCTCCACGCCGACGAGCGACTGGAGGGCGGACTTCGTGGCGGCCAGGCCCAGCGCGGTGTCCAGGCCGAGCGCGTTGTTGTCGAACGCGAACTGGATGAACTCCTTGGCGAGCTCGGTGTTCTTGGTCGCCGTCGGGACCGAGAGGTACCAGGCGCCGGGCACGCCGGCGAGCCCGCCGGGCCCGGCCGGCATGGGAGCGACGCCGACCTTGCCGAAGACCTCAGAGTCCTCGGGTGTCTGGGTGTAGGCGTGGGCCCAGAAGCGCATCATGGCCGTCTGGCCCTGGTAGAACAGGTTCTGCGCCGCGGCCCAGTCGATCTGTGCGGCCCCCTGCGGGGCGGACCCGTCCTCGAGCAGGGGAGCGACGTAGAAGTCGAGGGCGGCCTTGTGGGCGGCATCGTTGATGATGACGTTGCCGTCGGCGTCCAGGACCATGCCGTCAGCGCCGGCCTGCAGCACGCTCGCCAGCCACTCGGTCTCCACGGCGCCCTTGACGTCGGTGCCGTACAGATCGGTGGCACCGTCCCCGTCGGTGTCACGGGTGAAGAACGTGGCGACGTCGCGGTACTCCTCCCACGTGGTGGGCGCCGCGAGCGGGTAGCCGTACTCGGCCTCGAAGGCGGTCTGCTCGGCCGGGTCCTCCAGCAGGTCAGCCCGGTAGAACAGGACCTGCGCGTTGGTCCACACCGGCATCCCGATGTACCGGCCATCGACGCTGGCCTCCTCGAGGAGCGCGGGGAACAGGTCAGCGGTGACGTCGTCGGTGAACATCTCGTCCAGGGACTCGACCCCGTCGGCGAACGCCGGGAGCCAGATCGCGTCCAGCGCCGCCACGTCGAAGGAGACACTGCCCGAGGCCAGCTCGGTGGACAGTCGGTCGTACAGGCCACCGTAGGGAAGCTCGACGAACGTGACCTCGTTGCCGGTCTCGGACTTCCAGGCGTCGGCCACGGGCTGCAGCTCAGCCAGGCCACCGCCCTCGACGAGGACGGTGATCGCACCGCTCGCGGCAGCGCCTTCGGCGCCGTCGTCCGAGGTGTCGTCGTCGGCGCCGCCTGCGCCGCAGGCGGTCAGGGCTAGGGCGGCGCTCAGGGTGAGGGCCATCGCGCCGGACGTCGCGCGTCGGCGCGACGGACGGGCGGCGGGAAGACTGCACAGCTTCATTGCGTGAGCTCCTTGTCGGCAGTGGGTGGCGGACCGGCTTGCGCCGGAGCCAAAACGTTCTGCCCAAACGTTTTGGCGAAGTTAACATCGGCCGGTCGAGAGGGTCAAGAGGGTGGTTCGCGCCGTGACCACATCGTGACCCACCGTCGCCCCGGTGTCCCGGCGATGCCGAGACGTCGGCCACCAGCCGCGCCGAGCGAGCAGCCGGATCGAGCGCGGCGCCTCGCTGCGCGCGTGACTTGACGGGCCTCCCCTCGGTGCCCCACGCTGGAGCGCAAACGATTTGGCACGCCTCAGTGCCGATCCGTCACCGCCCGCGTGGACGAGGGCCCACAGCTTCGAAGGGAACGACGAGGTGGACATCGACGTCACCCGGCCACGACTGCACTTCACCGCGCACGAGGGCTGGATCAACGACCCGCTGGGGTTGACCTTCCACGGCGGGCGCTACCACCTGTTCTTCCAGTACGTCCCGGGCCAGACGCAGTGGGGCCCGGACCAGTGCTGGGGGCACGCGACCAGCGACGACCTCCTGCACTGGACCGAGCAACCCGTCGCACTGCAGCCCGGTGACGGCGACGACGGGGTGTGGTCCGGCTCCATCGCCGTCCCGGACGTCGGCCCGGCCGCGCTGTTCTACACGACGGTGAACCTGGACGACGTCCAGGTCGGCAAGGCGCGCCTGGCCCGCCCGACGGACGAGACCTGGACCTCCTGGGTGAAGCAGGACGTGGTCGCCGAGCTGCCGACCGGCCTGGACGTGGTCGCCTACCGCGATCCCTACGTCTTCCACGACGGGACCGTGTGGCGCATGCTCATGGGTGCCGGCCTGGCCGACGGCACCGCGACCGCACTGACCTACCGCTCCACCGACCTGGAGCGATGGGACTACGACGGCCTGCTCGCCAGCCGCCATCGCACGGAGACCGAGCCGCTGTGGATGGGGGCCGTGTGGGAGTGCCCCCAGCTGTTCCGCCTCGGTGACACGTGGGTCCTGACGTGCTCGGTGTGGGAGCCGAACGTCCCGCACTACGAGGCCTACGCCATCGGTGACCTGGTGGACGGACGCTTCACCGCGCAGTCCTGGGGTCGGCTGAGCTATGGCCCGTCGTACTACGCCGCCTCGGTGTTCGCCGACCACGACGCACACCGCGGCCTCATCTACTGGCTGCGCGATGTCGACGACCCGGCCGGGCGATGGGCCAGCGCGCACTCCGTGCCCCACCGGCTGAGCCTCGCCGGGGATCGAGTCGTCGCAGAACCGCACCCGGCACTGGTCGCCGCGCGGGTGGGCGAGCCCGTCGAGTCTTCCGGCGGGACTCTCGAGATCGGCTGGGTCAGCGACCTCGAGTGGCGACTCACAGGGCCCAGCGTGCAGGCGGTGCTCGTGGTCACTGGCGCCGAGTCAGGCCGCGAGGAGCTCCGTCTCACCGTCTCGGACGGTGAGCTGACAGCCACCGTCGCTGCGAACAGCTGGACCATGCCGCTGACCGACCGGGACGTCCGCGTCCTCGTCGACGGGCCGGTCGTCGAGATCTTCGCCACCACGGGGGTGATGGCGCTCCCCGTCCCCAGTGAAGGACGCCTGCGGGTGGTCACGCTGACCGGGGAGTCCCACCTCACCGCCCACGCACTGGCCTGAGAACGACGAGTCGGAGGGCACGCTGTCGCCGACCTCCGTCACGACGACGGCGTGCGCTCATCGTCCAGGCGCGCCTGTCTCATCGCCACCGAGGGCAAGGGTGGACCTTCGTCCCTGGCGCCGATCGTCGTGCGTGTCAGTTTGGGAGGATGAGCATCGATGCGGTGCAGGTGTCCTCCCCACGCGCGGCACGGATCACGACGCTCGCGCTCCAGGCGCTGACGGCCGTGGGCGCCGCGGCCGGGGTGCAGGGTTTCGTCGTCGGGTCCTTCGATCCGCTGGTGGCCCAGCTCCACGACGCGTGGCCGATCGTGGAGGGCCGCATCATGCCGGCGCTCGCCCTGGGCGCGACAGTCGCACTACCTCAGGCCGGCGCCTTCGTCCTCGGCCTGCGCCGCCACCGGTGGGCCCCTGACGCCGGCCTGGCCGTGGGTGCGGCGCTGGTCGCGTGGGTGACGCTCCAGCTGCCGCTCATCGGCTGGACCTCGCCGGTCCAGTGGGCGTTCGTCGGGATTGGCGTCATGGAGGTGGTGGCCGCCGTCGTCTGGCGCCGCCAGGAAGGGCGATCCACGACCTCGGACCTCGGTCGTGCCGCGCTGTCGGCGTGAGCGGAGGCGAGGGATCGGCGGCTGTGCCGAGCCGGCGGTCGGCGTCGCGGGGCTGACGTGACTGCCCGCGACCCCGAGTCGGAGCGGGCCGGCCGGGCCCGGGCACCAGCGTCGCGGAGCGGACCGACGCGGGCCGCGCTCGGCACGGTCCTCGGGGTGGCCGTCGGGTGGTTGGTCCTGCTGCGCCCCTCGGCGACGCTCGGCACGCGCCTGCTGGCGTGCCTGACGGTGACGGTGGTCGTCAGCGCGACGCTGCTCCTCACGGCGCATCTCGGCATGCGCAGGGCGGGAGCCTGGGTGGCGGTCCTCGTCGGGCTGGTCGGTGGGGTCGGCACGGGCGTGCTGCTCGGCGACGCCGTCGTGCGAGGGGGTTCAGCGGCTGAGGTGGTGGCCGGCGCGGCCGGGCTGGTGGCTGGGGCGGTCCTGGTGGGGTCGGGTGCCGCGGCGCTGCTCGGACCGATGCGTGCTCGTCGGCGGTGGGTGGTCGTGCCCGTCGGCCTGGTGCTGCTGCAGCTCGTCGTCCAACCGGTGCTGGCTGGAGTCCTGGCCTCCGCGAGGCAGCCGATCCCCGCCACCGCCCTCACGCCGGCCGACGTCGGCCTGGAGTATGAGGACCTGCGCCTCGTGACCGCCGACCAGGTCGAGCTCGCCGCCTGGGATCTCCCGTCCAGCAACGGCGCGGCCGTCGTCCTGCTGCACGGTGCCGGCTCCACACGCGCAGCGACGCTGCCGCACGCCGAGGTGCTGAGCCGCTGCGGGTACGGGGTGCTGATGCTCGACGCGCGTGGTCACGGTGACAGCGCCGGCCTGCCGATGGAGCTGGGGTGGTTCGGCTCCGCTGACGTGCGGGCAGCCGTCGACGCACTGGCAGCACGGCCGGAGGTCGACGCGATCGGCCTGGTGGGGTTGTCGATGGGCGGGGAGCAGGCCCTCACCGCGGCCGCCGAGGACCACAGGGTGCGTGTCGTGGTGGCAGAGGGAGTCGGACGCCGATCAGCCGCGGACGCCCAGGCGGCCGGCACGAGCTGGCACGGCAGGCTCGAGCGGACGGTCACCGCCTTGGGGATGGGGATCGCAGACGTCCTGTCGAGCGCGCACCCTCCGCTGCCGCTCCGCGAGGCCGTCCGCGAGATCGCACCGCGGCCGATGCTCCTCATCGCGGGCGCCGGTGAGGACGAACAGGTCCGCTGGTACCGCGAGGCTGCGCCGGGCGCCGTGGACGTCATCTCCTTGCCCGGTACGGCCCATGTCGGGGCGCTCGCCGAGGACGAGGAGTGGTGGCGGACGACGGTCTGCGGTCGGCTGGACGTCGCGCTCGCCGAACCCTGACCTTCGACCATGACGAGCGAGAAGCGGAACACCCAGTGACCCAGGAGGTGTGCGATGTACCCCACGTGGCGGGTTGTCGTCGGTGTGGCAGCGGTCGCGGCGACTGTCGAGATCGGCCTCATCCATCTCGGCCTCACGTACGGATCGAGCGGGGAGGAACGGCGCAGGCGACTTCCCGGTGACGACCTCATCCCTGATGCGGGCGTTCAGACCGACCACGCCATCACCATCGACGCACCACCGTCTGCTGTGTGGCCCTGGCTGGTACAGATGGGCTGGGGCCGCGGTGCCTGGTACACCGCTCGATGGGTCGACCGGCTGCTCTTCCCGGCCAACGGGCCGAGTGCGGAACGCATCGTGCCGGAGCTCCAGGACATCTCCGTCGGTAGGTTCATCCCCGACGGCAAGCCGGAGACGGAGACAGGCCTCTATGTCGTGGCGCTGCAGCCCGAACGAGCGCTGGTCCTCCGGTCCAACAGCCACCTGCCCATGAGCTGGCGCGAGAGGGCGATGGTCGACTGGACGTGGACCTTCGTGCTGACCCCCGTCGATGGCGGGCGCACCCGCTACCACTTCCGTTCGCGGTGGGTCACCGCGCCCTGGTGGCTCACGCTCGGCAGCTGGCTGGGCATCGTGCCGGCGGACTTCGTGATGGCACGTGACCACCTCAGGGGAGTGAAGGAACGCGCCGAGAGGCTTGCTCTGGCTGCGTAGCGGTCGACGGTCAGTTCACCGCGACCGTGACGACGGCGATGTCGTCGCGTGCGTTGTCGGACTGGTACGCCATGACGTCGGCGAGGATCGCGCCGGTCACGTCCGCAGCGGTCCCGCGGTGCTCGTCGATGACGGCGACCAGGCGTGCGTTGCCGTAGAAGTGGCCACGGCGTCGACCCTCGGTGACGCCGTCGGTGAAGAGGACGAGCGCGTCGCCGGGCCCGAGCGTGACCTCGGTGTCGGTGAACCTGACGCCGGGCAGGGCGCCGAGGAGCGGACCGTACTCGCCCACGGTGACAGGCTTGCGTCCCGGTCGGCGCAGCAGTGGGAGCGGGTGGCCGCCGCAGGCGACCGTCGCCGACCACGTCTCCGCGGTGCGGCGTAGTCGCACGAGCACCGCGGTGCAGAAGCGGTCGGTCTCAGCGTGGTGGAGCACCGTGTCGAGGGTGTGCAGGACGTCACTGGGGGAGTCGTGGTCGACCGATGCGGCACGCACCGTGTAGCGCGCGAGCGCGGTGACGACGGCGGCCGCGGCGCCCTTGCCCTGAACGTCGCCGAGCGCGATGACCCAGTCGTCGGTCGAGATCTGGAAGACGTCGTAGAAGTCGCCGCCGACCAGGCGCCCATCGCCCGCGGGCCGGTACGCGGCGGCGACGTCCAGGCCGGGGATGTGCGGCGGCGCCGGTGGGATCAGGGTCTGCTGGAGGGTCTGTGCGAGCTGGAGCGCACGCGCCTCGGACTCCTCGGCGCGGCGCTTGGCCGCGAGCACCTCCTGCTCGTAGCGACGTCGCTCGGTCGCATCGAGGACCGCCGTCCTGATGCCGCGAGGGGTGCCGTCGACGTCGCGGTCGAGCACCGAGTTCACGAGCACGGGCAGTCGTCGGCCGTCGGGGCACACGATCTCGAGCGCGATCTCCCGGGCAGTGCCCTGCAGGCGCAGGGTGGGTGCGTAGTGGGTCTCGTGGTAGATCCGGCCGCCGACGGTCAGCAGCTCGATGAACCGGCGCCGGCCGACGAGGTGCTCGCGTCGGTGCCCGGTCCACGAGAGGAACGTCTCGTTGACCCGCACGATCAGACCGTCGGGCGTGGTCGAGAGGTAGGCGAACGGTGCGTGGTCGTACAAGAGCGCCAGGTCCTGGAGGAGGGCCTCCTGGAGGGCGGCGTCAGAGCCCTCGCCCGGTGGGGTGGACACGGGCCGGCTCAGCCGCGGACGAAGGCGGAGATCGCGGCCGTCGTCGCCTCGGGTGCGCTGAGGTTGGGGCAGTGGCCGGTCGCGTCGAGCAGCACGAGCTGGGCACCGGGGATCGCGTCGCGGACGTACTCGCCGACGGCGACAGGGGCGATGGCGTCGTCGGTGCACTGCAGGACGAGCGTCGGCACCGTGACGCCGGCCAGGTCGGCGCGGTTGTCGGACAGGAACGTCACGTGCGCGAACCGGCGTGCGATCTCAGGGTCGGCTCGGCAGAAGCTCGCGGTCAGCTCGGCACCCAGCGCCGGGCGGTCGGGGTTGCCCATGATCACCGGGGCGATCGCGCTGGACCAACCCAGGTAGTTGCTGTCCAGCGACTCGAGCAGCTCGGCGATGTCCGCCTCGGTGAAGCCCCCGGTGTAGCCGTCGTCGTCGGTGTACCGCGGTGAGGGACCCACCAGGACGAGCTTGTCGAAGCGGTCGGGCTCGGCGGTGGCGGCGAGCACCGCGATCATCGCCGAGACCGAGTGACCCACCAGGACGACGTGCTCGAGGTCGAGCTCGTGGACGATCGCCAGGACGTCCTGGGCGTAGCCGTGCAACGACCCGTGCCGCACCGGGTCGTACGCCGCGAGGTCGGAGCCGCCCGCGCCGACGTGGTCGAACGTGATGACGGTGAACGCATCCTCGAACTGCGGGGCGACGTGCCGCCACATGTTCTGGTCGCACCCGAACCGTGGGCGAAGACGATGGGCTGAGCCCCGGGCACCCCCGTGATGCTGACGTTGTGTCGATCGACCATGCCCATGCGCTGAGGCTAGCCGCTCGAGTACCAGGGCCATCGGCACCTTGCTGGCACGCTGGGTGGGTGATCTCCACCGCGCAGGTGACGAGTCAAGACCGTCACTCGGTCTTGAGCAGGCGACGTGGCGCCCTGAGCGTGCGCCGCACGGTGACGGGTTGGGCTCTCGCGCTGGCTGGTCCTCCTGCGTTGACCGCGGTGCTGCTGCAAGAGCGAGACGTCCTCGGTCTGGCGAGCGACCTGATGATGTTCTTCACCCTCGTGGTGACGACGGCGCTCATCGGAGGGCTGGCGCCGTCCCTGTCCTGCGCGCTGCTGGCGGCCTGGCTGCTCAACTACTTCTTCACCGAGCCCACCGGTGGGTTGACGATCGCCGACCCGGAGAACGCCCTCGCCCTCGTGGTGTTCGCGTTGGTCGCGACCGCCGTGGCGTCCGTCGTCGGTCTGGCTGAGCGGCGCCGGGCCGATGCCGGGGAGGCACGGGCGGAGGCCGCCGCCCTTGCCGATCTCTCCCGCGCTGTGCTGGCTGGCCGGGACACCCCCGAGGGGATCGTCGAGGAGCTGGTGAAGCGGTTCGACGCCGGCACCGGTCTCGTGCTGCACCGCGACGCCGCCGGTCCGTCGGGCTGGACCACGGTCGCCTCCTACCCTTCGGGGGCACCCGCCACTCCTGAGGTGTCGTTGGGGGACGTCGTCCCGAACCGCGTGGCGGGTGACGTCGCGCTGGCTCTGCCGGGACACCGGCTCACCGCGGCCGACGGGCGGGTGTTCACCGCGTTCGCCGAGCAGGCCGCCGTGGTCCTGGACCGGGCGCGCCTTCGCCGGGAAGCCGACCGGGCGCGAGAGCTGGAGCACCTGAACGCCGCTCGAACCGCCATCCTGACCGCCGCGTCCCACGACCTCCGGACGCCGCTGGCGGCGGTCCGTGCTGCTGTGGACGGTCTCGGCGCGCACGGGCCTGCGCTCGACGAGGAGGACCGGGCTTCGCTCCTCGACGCGGTCGAGGTCGGTACTGCACGGCTCGAGCGGCTGACCGACAACCTGCTGGACCTGTCCCGACTGCAGATGGGAGCTGTGCACCCCCAGACCAGCGCCGTCAGCCTCGAGGAGGTCGTCCCGCTCGCTCTGGAGGGGCTCAGCCCGGACGCCATCGTGCTGGACCTGCTGGACGACCTCCCGCTGGTCCTGACCGATGCCGGGCTCCTGGAGCGGATCGTCGCCAACCTCGCCGCGAACGCGGTCCTGCACGGCCCGTCGGGCTCGCCGGCCCGCGTGACCGCGAGAGTTCGTGGTGATCGCATGGTCATCGCGGTCTCCGACTTCGGCCCGGGGATGCCTCACGGTGAGGTTCAGGGCGCCTTCGCGGCCTTCGAGCGCCTCGGCTCGCACGAGCGACGACGACCGTCCGGTGGCCTCGGCCTCGGGCTGGCGGTCGTCCGTGGCCTCGCGGACGCGCTCGGCGTCGAGGTCGAGGCGCGTCAGACACCCGGCGGAGGGCTGACGATGGAGGTCTCCGTCCCGCTCGCAGGCACCGGGGAGGGCGCGCCATGACCGGACCCGTGGTGCTCGTGGTCGACGATGACGCTGCTCTGCGGCGCGTGCTGGGGATCCAGCTGCGCGCCCACGGCTGGTCGCCGGTCCTGGCCCGGGACGGTGACGAGGCCGTCGAGCTGGCCAACCGCGTCGGGCCCGACGTCATCGTCCTCGACCTCGGGCTGCCCGACCTCGACGGGGTGGACGTCATCCGGCGGCTCCGGGAGACCATGATCACACCCATCGTGGTGCTGTCGGCGCGCCAGGGGGGTGGCGACAAGGTGCTCGCGCTGGACGCCGGGGCCGATGACTACGTCACCAAGCCGTTCGGGGTCGAGGAGCTCTTGGCGCGCCTGCGGGCGGCGGTGCGCCGAGCAACCCCGGCCGACGACCGGGAGGGTGCGGTCGTCCGAGCCGGGGCTCTGGCGATCGACCTGGCCGCCAAGCGAGTCCACCGCGGTGCCGTCGAGGTCAAGCTCACACCCACCGAGTGGTCGATGCTCGAGGTCCTGGTGCGTCACCGGGGCGAGGTGGTCTCCGGCCCGGACCTGCTCCGAGAGGTCTGGGGACCGTCCTACCGGACGGAGAGCAACTACCTGCGCGTCTACGCCGCCCAGCTGCGCCGCAAGCTCGAGGAGGACCCGGCCCACCCGGTCCACCTGGTCACGCGGCCAGGCCGTGGGTACTTGTTCGAGGCGTAGGCGTTAGGGAAACGTCAAGATCCGGGCCCACCCCCGCGCAGGCTGCGCTCAGGCCACGCCGGTGCCGGTCACAGTGAGAGGTCAGCCGTCCATGAGTGGTCGGCGCCTGCACCGTGGAGCCGCGCCCAGATGTCCCGTCCTTTCGCTGCTTCAGCCGCGCCCAGTGAATCGTCATGGCTGACGCGGACCGTCACAGGCCGGCTCCCGGACCTCCAGGGCCGCCCTGACCGCGGCTTCGCGCGCCGCCCCGGCCTGGTGATCGTCGCCGGCTTCGCGGGTGCCGTCCTCGTCGCGACACTGCTGCTGCTCCTCCCGGCCGCGTCGGCCGAGCGGCCCGCCACCGTCCTCGAGGCGCTCTTCACCGCGACCTCGGCGGTGTGCGTCACGGGCCTGGTCGTCGTGGACACCGCGACGCACTGGACGGGGGTCGGGCAGGCCCTCATCCTGCTGTTCATCCAGGTCGGCGGGCTGGGGATCATGACCCTGGCGACCCTGCTGGGCCTGCTCATCTCCCGGCGCCTTGGCCTGCAGTCCCGGCGCGTGGCGGCAGCGTCCACCCGCAGCGTCGGCATGGGAGACGTCCGCACGGTCCTCTTCGGCGTCGCCCGCGCCACTCTCATCGTCGAGGGCGCCACCGCGCTCGTGCTCACGATGCGCTTCGCCGCCGGCTACGACATGCCCATGGGCAGAGCCCTGTGGCACGGCGTGTTCCACTCGGTCTCAGCGTTCAACAACGCCGGCTTCGCCCTGTACAGCGACAGTCTCATCCCGTTCGCGACCGACCCGTGGGTGTCCCTCCCCATCGCGATCGCTGTCATCCTCGGCGGGCTCGGCTTCCCCGTGCTGCTCGAGCTGCACCGGCAGCACCGCAGGCCCAAGCGCTGGAGCATCCACACCAAGATCACCGTTCTGATGACGCTGATCCTGCTGGTCGGCGGTTGGGTGTTCATGCTCGCCACCGAGTGGAACAACCCCTCGACACTCGGTGCGCTGGACACGCCTGGCAAGCTCCTCGCCGGCTTCTTCCAGGGCGTCATGCCCCGCACCGCGGGCTTCAACAGCCTCGACACAGCCGCCATGAGTGACGGCACCCTGCTCGGAACCGTCGTGCTCATGTTCATCGGCGGTGCGCCCGCCGGCACCGCGGGCGGCATCAAGGTCACCACCTTCGCCGTCCTGCTCGTCGTCATCTGGTCCGAGCTCCGCGGTGACCCCGACGCGACGATCTTCGACCGCCGGATGACCCCCGCCATCCAGCGTCAAGCCCTGTCGGTCGCCCTCCTGAGTGTTGCCACGGTCATCGTCGCGACGATGGTCATCACCACCACCTCGGAGTTCGGCGTCAACGAGACCCTCTTCGAGGTCGTCTCCGCGTTCGCCACCGTCGGGCTCTCCACCGGCATCACCGACGACCTCGCCCCCCCACATCAGCTTCTGCTCGTCATCCTCATGTTCATCGGGCGCCTGGGACCGGTGACCCTCGGAGCCGCCCTCGCCGTCCGCGAGCGGCAGCGCCTCTTCCGCATGCCCGAGGGGGCGCCGATCGTGGGCTGAGGACCGCCGTGACCACCGCTGAGCCCAAGGCCTCCGCTGGGTCCGCCGGCCGTCCGGGCGTCATCGGACGAGTCAGTCTGTGGCGCAGGCGCGGTCGGCGGATGCTTCGAACGTCGGGACCGGGCGCGCCCCCGCCTCCTCGGGCGTCGTCGCCAACCCGTTGCGGTCGATGTCCTGGATCAGCCAGTCCATCTCGGCGAGCCAGGAGGAGGCCATGGAGGAGCTGCGTGACCTGATATTGCGTACTCGCGCAAGTATGCAAGACTGCTGTGGTGCTCAGACTGCCGACCGATCGGAACTACCGGCGGTTGTTCGCCGCGCAGGCGATCTCCCTTGCCGGTACGGGCCTGGCCACCGTGGCGCTGGGTCTGCTGGCCTACGCCATCGCGGGCAAGGGCGCGGGCCTGGTGCTGGGGACGGTCTTCGCGATCAAGATGGCCGCGTACGTCGCTGTCGCACCCGTCGCTGCGGCGCTCGTGCACGCCGCGCCCCCGCGTCTGGTGCTCGTCCTGGCCGACCTCGCGCGGGTGGTGGTCGTCCTCGGCCTTCCCTTCGTGACGTCGGTGTCGCAGGTCTACGTGCTGGTGCTCGTCCTCCAGGCGGCGTCGGCCGTGCACACCCCGACCTACCAGGCCCTGCTGCCACGCGTGCTGCCCGACGTGCCCCGCTACACCCAGGCACTGTCGCTCTCCAGGCTCGCGGAAGACCTGGAGATGCTGCTGTCCCCGCTGCTCGCCGCAGCTCTGCTCCTCGTGGTGCCGAGCTCGGGACTGTTCGTCGGAACCGCAGCGGGCTTCGCGATCTCGGCCGTCCTCGTGATGCGCAGCACACTCGGCCGTGCCCCCGCCGCTGCCCGGTCACAGCCCTTCGGGCGACGGGCCCTGCGTGGGGTGGAGCTGATGGTCCGCACCCCCGCACTGCGGGCCGTGCTGGTTCTCAACGTCGCGGTCGCGGCCGGCGGCGCCTACGCGCTCGTGCAGTACGTGGTCATCGCCCGCGCTGTCTTCGACCGTGGAGACGGCACCGCCGCCCTGCTGCTGGCGGCCCTGGGTGCCGGGTCCATCGCCGTGGCGGTGCTTCTCCCACGGGCGCTCGAGTCCATCCCTGAGCGGACGCTGATGCTCGGCGGCGCTGGACTGGTCACCGTGGCAACTGCGGCCATCGGTGCGGCGCTCGCGGTGCCCGGGCTCGCAGGTCTCCTCCTCGTCGGTGCCCTGTTCGCTGTGGTCGGCGGCGGATGGGCGGCCGCCGAGACTCCGATGGGGCGGATCATCACCCGGTGCGTCCCCGACCACGACCAGCCGGCTGTCTTCGCCGCGCAGTTCTCCCTCTCCCACGCCTGCTGGCTCATCACCTACCCGGTCGCCGGGTGGCTCGGGACGGTCAACCTCCTTGCAGCCGCAGCAGGCCTCGCGGTCGTGGCGGGCCTCGCGGTGGCCGGCACCGCGACCCTCTGGCCGCGCCGCACCGGCCCGCGGCGCGTGCATGCCGTGGCAGGGTGACGTCGTGAGCGTCTCGGAGCCGGAGCCCGTCGTCCCACCTGACCTCGACACCGCCGTCGACGTGCTGCGGCTGCTCGCCGACCAGACCCGGCTGTCCATCCTGCACCTGCTCCACGATCGCGAGCTGTCGGTCGGCGCCATCGCGGACGAGCTCGACCGGCCCGTGCCGGCGGTCTCCCAACACCTGGCGCGGCTGCGCGCCGGTCGGCTGGTCCTCACCCGACGTGACGGCGCCACGGTGTACTACCGGCACGCCAACGAGCACGTCGACGCCCTCGTACGCAACGTCCTCCACCAGGCCGAGCACCTCCACTACGACCACCCGCCGCACCACCGGTAGGCGTCGTGGCTCACGGCGGTGTCCGGGAGGAGGATGAGGGCATGAGCATCGTGAAGATCAACGCGATCACCGTCCCCGAGGACAGCGGTGACGAGCTCGCGCGCCGGTTCGCCGCCCGCGCGGGGGCCGTCGACGGGCAGGACGGTTTCGAGGGCTTCGAGCTCCTCGCGCCGACGGACGGCCGGACCACCTGGCTGGTCGTGACCCGCTGGCGGGACGAGGAGGCGTTCGGGGCGTGGATGTCGTCCCCGGCGTTCGGCCACGGGCACAGAAGGGCAGGAGCCGGTGGTGAGGGCGCGGCGCGTACGTCTGGGGGAGAAGGGGTGGCGCAGGGGGCCGGCGAGCAGCGCCCCGTCGGCATGAGCAGCGAGCTGTGGTCCTACCGGGTGGCCGGCGGCTCGGACGGGGGCGCCGAGGGCGACGGCGGCAGCGAGGGCTGAGTCCCCGGATCAGGCTCGGGGTGCGGCCGAGGCCCTGGCTGAGCCCAGGTCGAGGGGCAGCTCCTGCGGGGAGAGCGCCCGGGCAGCGATGGCCTCGATGGCGAAGGCGCTCGCCTCGGCCAGCTGGACGTCGTCAGGGGTGAGGAGCCACTGGACCTGGAGGCCGTCCATGACAGCGAGGATGCTTGCGGCGGCCAGGCCGAGGGTGTGCGGAGTGGTGAGGCCTCGCTCGACGCAGATGGAGGTGAAGGCGTCGACGATCTCCTGGCGCAGCGTCCGGTAGCGCTCTTCGAAGTAGGGGCGGCCCGGGTGGTCGTCCGTCACGGACTCCGCGGAGAGGACGGCGTACGCCTGGACGATGCCGGGACGCGCCTCGTTGGCGAAGGCCGTGCGGACCAGGTGGCGGAAGAGCTCGACGCCCTCGGGGATGTGTGCACCCTCGAGGTCGGCGACGTCCTCGGCGTCCCGGAGCTTCAGGACCTCGAGGAGCAGCTGATCCTTCGAGCCGAAGTGGTGCAGGATCCCGGCGTGCGTCATGCCGACCTGCTCCGCGATCTCGGTCAGCGGCCCGTTCTTGAAGCCCTTGGCCCCGAACGTGGTTGTGGCCGCGTGCAGGATCTCGGTGCGCTTGACGAGGGTCGTGGCTCGGGCGCGGGGAGCGCGCCGTTCGGTCATCGCGTCCTCGCCCTCCCTCTGGGTGTCCGTGCCACGGCTCGCAGGTGCGTGCCGTGGCCCGTCCTGCACGATCGAGTGTAGGCCGCCCGCACGGCCGTCGAGACGGGCTTCGGCACGAGCCGGCCACGGCCCTGACCTCCCTCTCCGCGCGTCCCAAGGTCACGGTTCAGCATCAACGTGATCCCCTGGCCGGCCGGTGTTTACAACTTACTGACAAGTCGGTAAGTTCTGGCTCGCGCCTCATCGTGGAGAGCGCCAGGGGCCGCGGCAGCACCGCATCCCCGCACATCGAAGGAGAAGCAATGAGGCTACGGACCTCCCTCGTCCCCCTGAGCGTCGCGACAGCGCTCCTGCTCGCCGCCTGCTCGTCGGGCGGGAGCGGCACACCCGACCCAGACGCCCCTCGATCGGGCGCCGCCCTGACGATCGCCAAGCCGGACGGCGCGATCACCACCGAGTCCCACAACCCCTACCTGGGCGACTCGTCCGCCTCGAAGTACGGGTACGCCAAGGTGATCTTCGAGCCGCTCGCACTCGTGAACCCCACGGGCGACCTTGGCACCACCCCGTGGCTCGCCGAGTCGGTGGAGTGGAACGACGACTACACCGAGGTCACGGTCGTCCCGCGCAGCGGTGTGACGTGGAGCGACGGCACCGACTTCACCGGTGACGACATCGTCTTCACCTTCGACCAGTACCTCGACGGCACGCTCACCGACACCTCGGGGCTGGGCTACCAGGGCGCGACGGTCGACGGCCAGGCCATCACCCTGGAGTTCGAGGAGTCGATGTACACCGCGCAGTCGCGGGTGCTGCACACCCCGATCGTGCCCCAGCACATCTGGGAGAACATCGCCGACCCCAACACCGACCCGCTCACCGAGGACGGCCTGGCCGTCGGCACCGGCCCGTACGTGCTCGACTCCTGGTCGACCGAGTCCGTGACCCTCACCGCGAACCCTGACTACTGGGGCGGCGAGCTGGCGGTGCCCCAGCTGCACTACGTCTCCTACGGCGACAACGCCGCCCTCACCACCGCGCTCGTCTCGGGCGAGGCCGACTGGGCGCAGGCGTTCATCCCGCAGATCCAGGACAGCTACCTGGCCGCCGACGAGGACAACCACTTCCTCGTCTCACCCACCGCAGGTGCCGGCACGCTGTTCATGAACCTGCAGACCAAGCCGTTCAACGACGTGGCGCTGCGCGAGGCGCTCGCGTGGACCATCGACCGTCAGGCCTACGTCGACGTCGCCCGTGAGGGCGCGAGCGAGGCCGTCTGGCACGCCACCGGGCTGGGCGCCGTGCTGGAGGACGAGATCATCCCCGAGCTCGAAGGCGCGTCGTACTCGGTCGACATCGACAAGGCCCGGCAGATCCTCACCGACGCCGGCTACACCTGGCAGGGCGAGGCCCTGACGGACCCCGACGGAGAGCGGGTCTCGTTCTCGATCTCCGTGCCCGCCGGGTGGAGCGACTGGAACACCGAGCAGGCGCTGATCGCCGAGGAGCTCAACGAGGCGTTGGGCATCGAGGTCATCGTCGACCAGCCCGACTGGGGCGGCTGGGACGCCGCCCGCCAGGAGGGCACCTTCCAGGCGATCATCCACTGGCTCGAGGACACCGGGAACGCGTACGGGATGTACACCTCGACGATGGACCCCAAGTGGATCGTCGACGACCGGGCGCAGTTCAACTTCGGTCGCTTCGAGGACCCCGCGGTCACCGCCGCGCTCGACACCTACGCCACCGCGTCCTCCGACGACGAGCGGGCGGCCGCCTCGGCCGTGCTGCAGAAGGCGTTCGTCGAGAACGTGCCGGCCATCCCGCTCGGCTCGCACCCGCTGCTCGGCGAGTACAACACCCGCAACTACGTCGGGTGGCCGACCGAGGAGGACCAGTACGCCTCCGCCGACCCGACCCAGCCGGCGATCGTCCAGGTCCTGGTGAACCTGGAGCCCGCCAAGTAGTCCGGGTCCATGACGGGGCGGGTGCCGCGCGCACCCGCCCCGTCGTTGCCGACAACCACGAAAGCGAGCCGCACCGATGCGTGATTCGTTGCTGACCGTCCGCGACTTCTCGGTCGTGTACGACGTCGACCCTCCCGTCGAGGCCGTGAAGAACGTCACCCTCGAGCTGCACCGCGGTGAGATCCTCGGGCTCGCCGGTGAGAGCGGCTGCGGCAAGACCACCCTGGCCTACGGGGTGCAGCGCCTGCTCAAGGCACCCGCCGTGATCACGAGCGGCTCGGTCGTGTTCCACGACAGCTCGGGCGAGGACATCGAGGTCGACCGCCTCGACGCCGAGCAGATGCGCCAGTTCCGCTGGGACAAGATCTCCATGGTCTTCCAGGGAGCGATGAATGCGCTGAACCCCGTGGCCACCATCGGGTCGCAGCTCGAGGACGTCTTCGAGGTGCACCGCCCCACGATGTCCCGGGCGGAGCGACGCGAGGCCGTGGTCGAGCTGCTCGAGATCGTCAAGGTGGGCCGGCAGCGTCGGCGCTCGTTCCCGCACGAGCTGTCGGGGGGCATGCGGCAACGCGTGATGATCGCGATGGCGCTCGCCCTGCGCCCGCAGCTCATGATCATGGACGAGCCGACGACCGCGCTCGACGTCCTCGTCCAGCGCGAGATCCTCCAGCAGATCTCCCAGCTGCGCCACGAGTTCGGCTTCACCGTCGTGTTCATCACGCACGACCTGCCGCTGCTGCTCGAGATCAGCGACCGCATCGCGATCATGCGCGAGGGCGAGATCGTCGAGCTCGACACCGCCGAGCGCATCTGGACGAGCCCTCGCGACGACTACACCAAGACGCTGCTGTCGTCCTTCCCCCGTCTGACCGGAGAAAGAGGAGTGGTCGTGCGATGACCGTCCTGGAGTTCGACCGCGTCACGAAGATCTACTCGGTCCGCGGCGCGGGTCAGATCAAGGCGCTCGACGACGTGAGCTTCACCCTGACGTCCGGCCAGACGATCGGGCTCGTCGGCCAGTCCGGCAGCGGCAAGTCGACGATCGCGAAGATCCTCACCCAGCTCGAGACGCCCACGAGCGGGCAGGTGCGCCTCGACGGGGAACCCATCCCGCGCCGCGGCGCGGGACTGCGGGCCTACCGGCAGAAGCTGCGCATGGTCTTCCAGGACCCGTTCGCGTCGCTCAACCCGTACCACTCGGTCCGCTACCACCTCGAGCGTCCGCTGCGCCTCGACGCCGTGGTCCCCAAGGCTGCGCTGGAGGACGAGGTGCGGCGGCTGCTGGAACGGGTACGCCTCGAGCCCGAGACGGTGATCGACCGTCGCCCGCACGAGCTGTCGGGCGGTCAGCGGCAACGGGTCGCGATCGCCCGGGCGCTGGCCTCCCGACCTCTCCTCCTCGTGGCCGACGAGCCGGTCTCGATGCTCGACGTCTCCATCCGTCTCGGGGTGCTCAACCTGCTCGCCGACCTGCGACGCGAGGAGGGCCTCGGCGTGCTCTACATCACCCACGACCTGGCGACCGCCCGCCACTTCAGCGACGAGATCATGGTGCTCAACCAGGGACGGGTCGTCGAGAGCGGCCCGGCCGACGACGTCATCCTCCGCCCGCAGGATCCCTACACGCGCGAGCTGCGCGCGGCGTCCCCCGACCCCGAGAAGCACTTCGCCTCGGTGTCCGGCCAGCACGGAGGTGTGCTGTGACCGCCGTCCAGCCCCAGATGCCCACCCAGGACGCCCTCGAGGTCGGGACCACGGCGACCACCGCCGTCAAGGGCCGCTCGCGCATCCCGTGGCGGTTCCTCGCCGGACGCGCCGCGTTCTACCTGTTCACCCTCTGGGCCGCGATCACCATCAACTTCTTCCTGCCTCGCATGATGAAGGGCGACGCGGTCAGCCAGTACCTGTCCCGCAACCGCAACGTCAGCCCCGAGGCGGCCGACGCGCTGCGGTCGCTGCTGGGCCTGGACACCGACAAGGCCCTGCTGCACCAGTACGTCGACTACTGGGGCCTGCTGCTGCGGGGCGACCTCGGTGTCTCGCTGCTGCACGGCCTGCGCCCGGTCACCGAGGTGATCAGCCAGGCGCTGCCGTGGACGGTCGGGCTCGTGGGTTTCGCAACCCTCGTCTCGTTCGCGATCGGGACGATCGGCGGCGGGATCGTCGGCTGGCGCCGGGGCAGCCGCCTCGACGGGCTCATCCCCGTCACCACGTTCCTCGCCACGATCCCCTACTTCTGGCTGGGGCTCCTGGCGATCGCGGTGTTCTCGGTGAACCTCGGCTGGTTCCCCATCGGCAAGGCCTACGGCGTGGGGATGCGGCCGGAGTGGACGGCGGAGTTCATCGGCCAGGTGATCCACCACGGCACGCTGCCCGCGGTGACGATCGTCATCGCCTCGCTCGGCGGCTGGATGCTCGGCATGCGCAACATGATGCTCACGGTGCTCGACGAGGACTACGTCATGGTGGCGCAGGCCAAGGGCCTGCCGAACAAGCGGGTGCTGTGGCGCTACGCCGCGCGCAACGCGGTGCTCCCGCAGATCCAGAGCTTCGCGCTGTCGATCGGGTTCATCGTCGGCGGCACCATCGTCATGGAGATGGTCTTCAGCTACCCCGGCGTCGGGAAGCTGCTCCTGGACGCCACCAACGCCAAGGACTACGCCCTGATGCAGGGCGTGTTCCTGGTGATCACGCTGTCGGTGCTCGTCGCCAACATCCTGGCCGACATCGCCTACGCGTTCCTCGACCCGCGCACCCGCCAGACGGAGGCCTGAACCATGACCACCGACCTTCGCACGGAGCGGGCAGCAGACCTCCCCACGGTGCGGCCACCGCGCCCGAGGGCGACGTTCCGCGCTCGCCTGGGCTCCTCGTTCGCGATGTTCCGCAACCGCAAGTCGATCACCGGCCTGGCGATCCTCGGGTTCTTCGTCCTCGTCGCGATCCTCGCCGACGTCCTCGCGCCGTACTCACCCACCAAGGTCGACAGCGCCGCGCGCCTCCAGCCGCCGTCGGTCGAGCACTGGCTCGGCACCACCCACCTCGGCGAGGACGTGCTCAGCCAGGTCATCTACGGCACGCGCGGCGTGATCGTCGTCGGCTTCCTCGCCGCGATCATGGCGACGATCATCGCGGTCGTCGTCGGGGTCGTCGCGGGCTACCTTCGCGGCTGGCGCAGCGAGAGCCTCTCGGCGCTGACGAACGTCTTCCTCGTCATCCCCGGGCTGCCGCTCATCATCATCGTCGCCTCGATGTTCGACAACCCCCCGCTGGTGGTGATCGCCGCGGTGCTGGGCCTCACCGGCTGGGCCTGGGGCGCCCGGGTGCTGCGCGCCCAGACGATGTCGCTGCGCAACCGCGACTTCATCCAGGCCGCCCGCGCGAACGGCGAACCGCTGCACCGCATCATCGGCAAGGAGATGCTGCCCAACCTCATGGCGCTCATCGCGGCGAGCTTCGTCGGCACGGTGACCGCCGCCATCCTCGGTCTGACGACGCTGTCGTACATCGGGGTGATCCCGGTGAACACCTACAACTGGGGGACGATCCTGAACTGGGCGAGTGCCCAGGGGGCGTTCCGGCAGAACCAGTGGTGGTGGTTCATGCCCCCGGGGCTGTGCATCGCAGCCATCGGCGTGGCGTTGTCGCTCATCAACTTCGGCATCGACGAGTACGTCAACCCACGACTGCGGTCCGCCGGTGAACGCGCCCGCGCGATGCGCAAGCGGGGCCTGGACGTCAACGACCCCGTGACCGCCGTGCGCCCGGCGACCTCCGCCCAGGAACGCGCATGACCGCCGCCACCACCACCGAAGGACCTCGATGACCGTCACGACGATCGCGCCGTACCAGGACCCGACCCTCGGCGTCGCCGAGCGGGTCGAGGACCTGCTGGGGCGGATGACGTTGGCCGAGAAGATCGGCCAGATGCTCCAGCTCGACGCACGCGACGACCTCGACGACCACGTGCTGCGGCGGCACGTGGGCTCGGTGCTGCACGCGTCCCCCGAGCGCGTTCTGCGCGCGCACGAGCTCACCGCACGGACGCGCCTGGGCATCCCGCTGCTCATCGCGGAGGACTGCATCCACGGCCACTCGTTCTTCGAGGGCGCCACGATCTTCCCCACGCAGCTGGGCATGGCCGCGACCTGGGACCCCGCGCTGCTCGAGCGGGTCGCGCGGACCACCGCCGTCGAGGTCGCCGCGACCGGCATCCACTGGACCTTCTCGCCCGTGCTCTGCGTCACCCGCGACCTGCGCTGGGGGCGTGTCAACGAGACGTTCGGCGAGGACCCGCACCTGATCGGCGAGCTCGCCTCGGCCATGGTGCGCGGCTACCAGGGTGACGGGCTCGCCGACCCGACGGCCGTGCTGGCGAGCGCCAAGCACTTCGCGGGGTACTCCGAGACGCAGGGTGGGCGCGACGCCTCGGAGGCCGACCTGAGCCGCCGCAAGCTGCGCGCGTGGTTCCTCCCGCCGTTCGAGCGCGTCGCGCGTGAGGGCTGCCGCACGTTCATGCTCGGCTACCAGTCGATGGACGGCGTCCCGATCACCGTCAACGACTGGCTGCTCAACGACGTGCTGCGCGGCGAGTGGGGCTACACCGGCACCCTCATCACCGACTGGGACAACGTGGGCCGCATGGTCTGGGAGCAGCGCGTGCAGCCCGACTACGCGCACGCGGCGGCCGCAGCCGTCCGCGCCGGCAACGACATGATCATGACCACCCCGGGCTTCTTCGAGGGCGCGCTCGAGGCCGTCGAGCGAGGCATGCTCACCGAGCACGTGTTCGACGAGGCCGTGCGGCGGATCCTGACGCTGAAGGTCGAGCTCCGGCTGTTCGAGGACCCGCGCCGGCCGTCCGCCGAGCGCATCGAGGCGGTGCTCGGGAAGCACGGCGACCTCAACCTCGAGGTCGCGCGCCGCTCCGTGGTGCTGCTCCAGAACGACGGTGTGCTCCCGTGGGCGGGAGGGCTCACCGCGGGCGCCGACGGGCGTGCCGTCGAGGGGCCCGGGGCCCGGCCCGCCCGGGTCGCCGTCGTCGGTCCGCTCGCCGACGACGCGCAGAACCAGCTCGGGGACTGGGCCGGCAGCTCGGGCCAGGCCGGGTGGATCCCCGACGGGCACCCGCGCTCGATGATCACGACCGTGCTCGACGGCTTCCGCGCGCACGTGCCGGCGGACTGGACCGTCACGTACGAGCAGGGCGCCGAGATCCTGACCCTCGAGCCGCACCACGAGGGCGAGCGGTTCCCCGACGGGCAGCCGCGTCCGCCCGTCGTGCTCCCGGCACCCGTGGACCACGCCGCGATCGCCCGGGCCGTCGCCGCGGCACGCGAGGCCGACTACGTGGTCGCCGTGGTGGGCGACCGGATCGAGCTCGTGGGAGAGGGCCGCTCGACGGCGACCCTGGAGCTGATGGGCGGCCAGGTCGCGCTGCTCGAGGCGCTCGCGGCGACGGGCACGCCCGTGGTCGTGGTGCTGCTCGCGTCCAAACCCCTGGTGCTGCCCGCAGCCGCCCTCGACGCGTCCGCCCTGCTGTGGGTGGCGAACCCGGGGATGGCAGGAGGACGGGCGATCGCCGAGGTGGTCCTCGGGCTCGTCGAGCCCTCGGGTCGGCTGCCGCTCTCGTTCGCGCGGCACGTCGGTCAGCAGCCCACCTACTACAACCAGGTGCGTGGGCAGCACGGCGACCGCTACGCCGACCTGACCCAGCGCCCGGCCTTCGTCTTCGGCGAGGGACGGTCCTACACGGCCGTCGAGTACCGGGACCTGCGCGTCCTGGAGCCCACCCTGGGGTCGACAGACCTGCTGGAGGCCGAGGTGACCGTCCTCAACACGGGCTCTCGCCCCACCCGCGAGACCGTGCAGGTCTACGTGAGCGACAGCGTCACGTCGGTGAGCTGGGCGGACCAGGAGCTCAAGTTGTTCCTCCAGGTCGAGCTGGCGCCGGGGGAGGAGCGCCGGGTGCGGATCCAGCTCCCGGTCACGGAGTGCACCATCGTCGACGCCTCCGGTGCGCGCGTGGTCGAGCCCGGGGACTTCGAGCTGCGGGTCGGTGCGTCCTCCCGGGCGCAGGACCAGCTGCGGGCCGGGTTCGTGGTGGTCGGCGCCTGAGCGGCAGACGACCCACGGTTTCCGTCGGACCGGCCTCCGGTCCTCGCCCGGCTCAGCCGGGGTCGTCTGCGCGGACTCGGCCGGGGGCCTGCGACGCCGGTCGCGGTCACGACGTGCAGGCGCTGGACCTCGAGGCTCGTGACGTACTCGTCGAGCGAGTCGAGGAAGCGCCTGGTCGTGGGCTGTGACTCGTGCTCGTCCAGGGCCTCCTGGCTCGCGTAGAGCTCGTAGAAGACACGGACGTCGGGTTCGCCCTCGAGAGCGTGCACGGCGTAGACCACGGTGCGGGGCTCGTGCGCGGCGATGCCCGCGACCGTCTCGCGCATCAGCGCGTCGAACGCCTCGGCTCGTCCGGGCCTGAGCGCGAACCGGACCACCAGACCGAGCTGGGACATCTGAGACTCCTAGTGCGGTCCGACCCTGCCACTGGTCCGACCTGCCACTGGTCCGACCCTCCCACGCGTGGCCCGGCGCCGGCGGGTCGACGGGTGGCCGGCTCAGCCGATGGCGGCCTCGTCGATCGGCCAGGGGGTCATCCGGTCGACGCACATCCAGGCGATGTCGACGTCCGTGAGCTGACCGGTGCGCAGGTGCGAGACGAACTCCCCGAGCGTCATCGTCGCGACCTCGGAGAACTCGTCCTGGTCGAGGCGCTGCTCACCCACCCGTCGGCATCCTGTTGCCAGGACGGCGTAGCGCCGGTGCGTGGCGTAGCTGGCGAGCCACGTCTGGCCGACCAGCCTCAGGTCGGCCGCTGCGAACCCCGTCTCCTCCGAGAGCTCCCGGGCAGCGGCCTCGAGGATGCCTTCGTGCTCCTCGACCATCCCGCCGGGAGGCTCCAGCAGGAGAAGCAAGCCGGACCAGGGCGTTGCCCGAGCAACCGCCACGGTTCCATCCCGCGACCGTATCGGATCGATCGCGCACGGTCGGCTCCTTCGGGCGGATCGCTTGTCGGCATCACCGAGCATGGGATTGACCGCTCCGCGGCGGGTGCTGCCTCGCGCCGTCGGCGTCGCGCTATCCGCGCACGAGCTCAGAGGTTCTGGGCAGCCACGAGACGTCGCCCCGGACGAAGACGAAGGGCAGCCCTCGCGCCCGGGGCCAGTCCATCGTGTCGCTCACCTGCAGGTGGAGGTGGGGCTCGGTGCTGTTGCCCGAGTTCCCGCACCGCGCCACAGGGGCACCGAGGACGACCTCCTCGCCGGGCTGCACGCGCACGCTGCCGTGCTGGAGATGCGCCAGCAGCACGAACGGACCGCCGGGACCGATCGCCAGCACGACGTGGTTCCCGGCGAGACCGGGCGCCCCGAGGGCGGCCCGTCCTCGTTGTCCCCACAGGTAGGGCAGCAGGGCGACCTGGGATCGGCGCCCAGCGTGATCGGGCTCGCCGTCGTGGACGTGTGCCACGACTCCGGTGACGGGAGCCTGGATCGGGCGGCCGAACCCGACGAAGATCTCGGGCGGCTCTGGGGCGACGAGCCCTCGCCAGGTGCGTGGCGCCGAGCGTCCCCGCTCGTCCACCGGGACGAGGTCGATCGCGAAGGCGGACCCGAACGCGTCGGTGCCGTGGCTCGGGACCCGGTTCGCCGGACTGTTCTGCACGCGGCAGGACCCTCGGAACGGAAGCGCCAAGGGGACGAGATCTCCGGTCAGTCGGGCGGCCATCTCGTCAGCCTCCCAGGTCGCGCGAGCCCCGCACCCTGCCCGTGCTCAGCCGAACCAGCGGACGGCGAAGTGACTGAAGAACCCGAACAGGACGCCCCAGGCGATGATCGAGATCCCCATCCAGACGTACACGCTGCGTGCCGAGGCACCGATCGCGACCATCGTGGGACCGGTGAACTGACTGGGGAGGGCCAGCGGACCGAGCAGCGAGACGCCGGGGACCCCGAACCGGTCCATGTACTTCGCGACCTTCTGCCGGCGCTTGGACGGTGCCGCCGCGTCGGCGCTCGCGCGCCCGCTCATCACGGCAGAGCGGGCGCGAGCAGCGCCGGCGATCAGCAGGAAGGTCGAGATCGCGTTGCCGACGGAGGCGACGGCGACAGCGACGATGGGCGCGATCCCGACCAGGATGCCCATGAAGCTGCCCAGGTAGGACTCGATGAAGGGGATGGCGCTGACCAGGAGGAGCGCGCCGATCTGCTGCCAGGACTCGAGGTCGCCCACGAACGTGAGCAGCTGGACGAAGAAGTCGCCGATACCATCGAAGAGCACGTGTGATCCTCACACTCGAAGAGAAGCCCGCTGTCCCGTCGGTCGAGGGCGTCGCGGAGCTGGACGGCATCAGCCTTCCTCGGTGCGCTCTTCCGCTGACGTGTCGCCGAGTCACCATCCGGGCATGACACGGTGTCACTGGTGCCCGTGCGGCGCGCAGGCGAGGATGCATGCGCGGCCCGATCGCAGGCCGCCTCGAGAGGAGCCCGAGAACCCCATGACCGCCACGGAGGTGCGCCCGCTCACGCGGATGCGCAGCATCACCACCGCGGTCATGCTGGGGACCGTCATCCTCGTGGGTGGGCTCGGGCTCATCCTCTCGGCCGGGCCGTGGTGGCACCCCGTCCTCGTGGCGCCCAGCCTCATCACGGCCGTGTGGGTCGCGAGCAGGTGGCACGACCCTCCACGCTTGTCGGTGCTGATCGCCGCCCTGGCGCTGGCACAGGTCACCTGGGCGGTCGCCGTGCTCTGGGGGGTCGACGTCCCGGCGGTCGCCCCGGTCGCCATCGTCGGGGCCGTCCTGGTCGCGACACGGTCCCGTGCGCGTGGCCTCTCGGCGCTCGCACTGCTCGTCATGATCGGCGCAACGGCCCTGCTGAGCCTCGTGAACACTCCGGGCTCGACCCTGGGCTACGTGGTCGGAGCGCTCTTCTACGCCGTCGTCTTCGTCACCACGTTCTGGCTCAACGAGATCGCGTGGCGGCTGTTCACCGAGCTCGACGCGATGCGCGCCACCGCGGCCGAGCTCGCGGTGGTCAAGGAACGGATGCGGTTCGCCGCCGACCTGCACGACATCCAGGGCCACACGCTCCACGTCATCAAGCTCAAGGCGGCCGTCGCGGCGCGCCTCCAGCACATCGACCCCGAGCGAGTGGCGACCGAGCTCGGCGAGATCGAACGACTCACCGGCGAGACCATCGATCAGGCTCAGCACCTGGTCAACTCGACCCGCCGACTGGCCTTCACGTCCGAGCTGGCCAACGCGACGGCGCTCCTGACCGCGGCCGGCATCGGGGTGGACGTGCGGGGTGGCGACCCGCACCGCACGTCCGACGAGGAGATCTTCGCGCTCGTGCTGCGCGAGGCGACCACCAACATCCTGCGCCACCCCGCGGCACGGACGGTCACCATCGCGATCGGGGACGACGCACTCACGATCAGCAACGACGGTGCCACCGGCACCACCCGGCGCGAGCGGGGCCTGGCGGTCCTGCGCGAGCGGGTCGCACGGTCCGGCGGCGTGCTGGACGTGTCCCACGAGGACGACTCGTTCACGCTCAGCCTCGAGGTGCGCGGGGCGGCAGCATGACGATCAGAGTCGTGCTGGCCGACGACGAGGGCCTGATCCGCACCGCACTGGCCACCCTGCTCCCACTCGAGGGCGACATCACGGTGGTCGCCGAGGCGTCAGACGGGCACGAGGCGCTCGCCGCCTTCGCGGAGCACGAGCCCGACGTGCTCGTGCTCGATCTCGAGATGCCCGGTCTGGACGGGCTCGACGTCGCCGGCGCCGTGCTTGCCGAGCATCCCGACCAGTCGATCCTCATGCTCACCCGGCACGCTCGCCCCGGCATGCTGCGCAGCGCGTTGCGGCTGGGCGTGCGCGGGTTCCTCGGCAAGCAGTCCTCACCCGACACCATCGCGCAGGCGATCGCCCACGTCGCCGCGGGCGGGCGCCACGTGGACCCGACCGTCTCGGCACAGGCCCTCATCGACGACTGCCCGCTCACCGAGCGCGAGAAGGACGTGCTGCGTGTCGCGAGCGACGGCTACTCGGCCTCCGACATCTCTCGCATCCTCCACCTGGCTCCCGGCACCGTCCGCAACTACCTCTCGAGCGCGATCGGCAAGACCCACACCACCACCCGTCACGACGCCGCGCGCTACGCGCGGGAGCAGGGGTGGATCTGAGAGGTCGTCGATGTCCTCGGGCCAGACCGGCCCGATCATCCCGCTCCACCGGTTGCGACATCGTGACCTTGCTCGAGCCCGGACCAGTCCGGCGGGCGCTCGCACCCGTCGGGCCCCGAACGGAGAGGAACAACGATGCCCATCCAGCAACCCTGAGGCGGGTGGTCGCCGTCGCCGCGTCGGTGGTCACCGCCGTCGCACTGGCAGTGCCCGCAGCCCATGCAGCCAAGCCCGAGCCGACATGGCCTTCGCCAGGACCAACCGCCACGAGGTCCGCGGTCACACCTTCCGGTGGGCGCACGAGGCCGACCCCCGCGCGGTGCTCTTCCTCAACGACTGCAACGCCGAGGGCATCAACGAGACCGACGCCTACGACGACCTGGCCACCCAGCTGCTCGCCGACGGCGCGCCGCTGCACGGCTTCGGCGCCCAGGGCCACCTGAGCCTGCAGTACGGCTTCGACGAGTCGATCCAGGCGAACTTCGAACGGTTCGCGGCCCTCGGGCTCAAGGTGGCCGTCACCGAGGCCGACGTCCGCATGCCGCTCGGGGAGGACGGTCAGCCGACCGCCGAGCAGATCGCCCTCCAGGCCGAGCGGTACGACAAGATGCTCGAGGCGTGCCTGAACGTCGCCGCCTGCACCAGCTACACCGTCTGGGGCTTCGACGACGGGCGCTCGTGGGTCCCCGACGTCTTTCCCGAGGGCTACGCGACGATCATGACCGAGGACTACGTCAGGAAGCCCGCGTACTACGCGCTGCTCGAGAGCCTCACCGAGGCCACCCCGGGCAAGTCGCCGCGCACGCCGCCGGGTCTCAACCGCCTGAAGAGCTAGCACCCGACGACGTCAGCTGCGGTGGTGCGCGGTCCGTCCGGGCCCGCGCACCCCCGCCGTGGCCGGTCAGGGCTGCGGCGCGACCAGGTCCTCGGCGGCGCCGTGGGTCGCGACGGCGACCTCCACGGGCTCGTCGCGCTCGAGCCTGCGCCGGGCGCGCGCGTAGGCGGGCACGAGCACGGTCATCGCCGCAACCCAGGCGAGGGGGTTCCCCCACACCACACCGTTGAAGCCCCACACCGCTCCCAGCACCACGGCGGCACCGATGCGGCAGACCAGCTCGAGCACCCCGGTGACGGTCGGCACCGCGGTGTAGCCCAGACCCTGGAGCGCACCGCGCAGCACGAACAGCGTGCCGAGCACGACGTACAGCGCGCCGTTGACCAGCAGGAAGTACGCGGCCATGGTGACGACGTCCTCCTCCCCGGGCCCGACGAACAGGCGCACCAGCGAGGACCCCGACAGGGCGACGACGGCGCCGACGACGGCTGCCCCGGCCACGGTCATCCACAGCGCCTGCGTGACACCCGTGCGGATGCGGTCCGGCCGACGCGCGCCGAGGTTCTGCGCCGCGTACATCGACACAGCGATGCCGAGCGAGTTGAACAGGGCCATCGCGAACTGGTCGACACGAACTGCCGTGGTGAACGCGGCGACGGCGTCGGCTCCCAGGGAGTTGAGGCGCACCTGCACGGCGATCATGCCGAGGGCGATGATCGACGCCTGGAAGCCCATCGGCACACCGAGGTGCAGGTGGCGGCGCAGGTCGACCGAGGTGACGTCCCAGTCCTCGCGGCGCACGCGCAGCTCGGGCACGCGGCGGCGGATGTGGTTCAGGCACAGGGCCACCGAGGCGGCCTGGGCCACGACGGTCGCGAGGGCCGCCCCGCCCACGCCGAGCCCGGCGACCATCACGGCAACCAGCACGAGCACGATGTTGAGGGTGCACGCGATGACCAGGAAGACCAACGGCGTGCGGGAGTCACCGATGGCGCGCAGGACGGCCGAGAGGTAGTTGAAGAACATCGTCGCGCCGGTGCCCAGGAACGTGATGAGGGCGAAGGTCGTCGCCTGGGGGACCAGCTCCTCGGGGGTGCGCAGCAGGCGCAGCGCCGGCTCGGTGAGCAGCGGGGCGGCGACCGTGACGAGCAGGCTGACCGCGGCGGTGAGGATGGACCCCGCGGCGACGGACCGGCGCACCGCGCGCGCGTCGCCGGCGCCGAACGCCTGCGCGGTGGGGATCGCGAAGCCTGAGGTCATGCCCCACGCGAAGCCGACGAGCAGGAAGACGAAGCTGCCGGTCGCCCCGACGGCGGCCAGCGCCTGCACGCCGAGCACGCGCCCGACGACCATGGCGTCGGTCAGGTGGTAGAGCTGCTGGACGACGTTGCCGATGAACAGCGGCACGACGAACACGAGCAGGACGCGCCAGGGGGCGCCGGTGGTGAGGTCCTTGGACATTCCGGTTCTTCGCTACGGGACGGGACGGGACTGGGCGGGACGGACACCTCGGAGGGTCGACAGCGCCGCGAGGCCAAGGGTAGTCGAATCGTTTCGAACGCGAGTGGCTCTTGGCGTTCTGCCCGAGAGGGGCGGTGGAACATCGTTCCCGGCGGACCCTCACCGAGCTCGCCGACCCGCACTGCTCAGTCGGCAGGCCAGCACTGCTCAGGGGATCGGCAGGCCCACGGCGCGCGAGCACTGCTGGAGCTCGTCGGCCCCCAGGATGAGGTCCGCGGCGGCGGCGGAGTCGGTGATGGACGCTGCGCGACGGGCGCCGGGGATCGCGATCAGCGCGTCGCTCAGGGACAGCTCCCAGGCCAGGACGACCTGCTGCGGGCTCACTGCGTGCCGGTCGCCGATCTCGCGGAAGACCGAGAACCGCTCGCCGACGTCTCGGGCGCCGCCTCCGGTGCCGCCCAGGGGGCTCCACGGCAGGAAGGTGATCCCGTGCTGCTCGCAGTGCAGCAGCTCGTCGTAGCTGCCCGGGTGGCGCGGGGAGAACTCGTTCTGCACGCTGACCAGGCCGTGGTCGCCCAGCACCTCACGGGCGATCTCGATCTCCTCGACGTTCGCGTTGGAGATGCCGACCTCGCGGATCTTGCCGGACTGCTTGAGCTCGGCGAGGTTCTCCATGACCTGGCTGTAGACCATCGTCCGGTCCGGGCGGTGGTACTGGTACAGGTCGATCGTCTCGAGCTGCAGGGCACGCAGGGAGCTCTCGACGGCGCTCCGCAGGTGGTTCAGGGAACCGTCCCGGCCCCATGTCTCCCCCTCGCCGCGGGTGATGCCGCCCTTCGTGGTGATCACGACCTGGGAGGAGTCGCCCTTCCAGGTCCGCAGGGCCTGGCCGACCAGCCGCTCGTTGTGGCCCACCTGGTCCCAGGACGGCGCGTAGATGTCAGCGGTGTCGATCAGCGTGACACCCGCGTCCAGGGCGGCGTGGATCGTGGCGATCGCGTCGGACGGCTCCGGGTACACCTTGTCGTTGTTCATCGACAACGGCATCGCGCCCAGGCCGATCGCGGACACGGTGTACGGGCCGAGCGTGCGCTGCTGCACGGTGGAACCTCCGGGTAGGGGTGGGTCGTCATCAGGCACGGGGGGCTGACGTCGACCAGGATCGCACCCTCGGTGGTGGCCGACCTCCCGAGTCAGCGGCGCAGGCGCCACCCCGACGCGACCCGGCTCAGCGGCGCAGGCGCATCGGCAGGTGCGGGATGCCGTCCTCGTCGAAACCGTCACCGGCGACCTCGAAGCCGAACCGCGCGTACCACTCGACCAGGTGGGCCTGCGCGTCCAGGAGCACCGGCGCGGAGGCGTCCAACGCGTCGCAGCGGTCGAGGGCCTCGCGCATCAGTCTCGACGCGACGCCACGTGACCGGGCCGCCCGACCGGTCGCGACCCGGCCCACCCGCAACGCGCCGTCGGCCTCGTGGAGCACCCGCAGGGTGGCGAGCACGTCCGACCCGTCGGTGGCCCAGTGCAGCTCAGCCCCGGGCTCGACGTCACGTCCGTCGACGTCCGGGTAGGGGCACGCCTGCTCGACGATGAAGACGTCGACCCGCAGGCGCAGGATCGCGTACAGCGTGAGGGGATCGATCGCACGGGTCTCGGAGCGGTGGAAGGCGACGGGCACCCACGCCACGCTAGCCGCCGCCACGCCCCGGCAGGGGCACGTGGTCGGCGACAATGGCCTCCTGGTCCAGCGTGGACCGACGAAGGGAACCCCATGACCGACCTGGTGGACGTCGCCGCAGAGCACCTCGCCGCAGCACGCGCGTCCAAGAACGGACGCAGCGCGCAGCTCCTGCTGCACGACGGGGTTCTGCGGCAGACCGTGATCGCCCTGGTCGCCGGCACCGAGCTCGCCGAGCACAACTCACCCCACGCGGCGAGCCTGCAGGTGCTCAGCGGGAGGGTGCGGGTGACCGGGGTGGACGAGGCCGAGGTGCCCGCCGGTCGTCTGGTCCTGCTCACCCACCAGCGGCACGCGGTGGCTGCGCTGGAGGACTCGGTGTTCCTGCTCACCACCGTGACAGGTCTGGACGAGGAGCAGGTCGCACCTCGATGACCAGGGCGCGACGAGCGCCCAGCAGGAGACCGCGGCGATGGGCGACTGGGACATGATGAGGTCGTGACCGACCACCTGCCGACCGACGAGGTCGCACCAGCGGTGGTGCGGGCTGTCGATGTCGCGTCGTCGTCACAGGACGGTCGAGCCGGGCCTCCGGCGGACTGGAACCCCCGTGGTCCTCGGGTCCGCCGCGATGCGGTCGCCGCCTATGACGAGATGCGGTCGCGCTGCCCCGTGGCGCGGGGGCCGGATGGAACCTGGACGCTGTTCTCGCACGCCGACGTCGTGAGAACCGCGATGGACCCGGTGTCGTTCTCGAACGCTGTCTCGCGTCACCTCCAGATACCCAACGGTCTCGACGGGACGACCCACACCGCGTACCGCGCCGTCGTGGACCGCTACTTCACACCTGAGCGCATGGCTGACCTCGAGCCGGCGATCCACGACGTGGCGCGGCGCCTGGTCGAAGGGCTCGACGTCCCCGGGCCGATCGACGCCGTCCACCTCGGTGCTCGGTTCGCCGTGCAGGCGCAGAGCACCTGGCTGGGGTGGCCGGCCGAGCTCGAGCCGCACCTGCTGCGCTGGGTGCACGACAACCAGGCGGCCACGCGTTCTCGGGAGCCGTCGCGCACCGCCGAGGTCGCCGAGCGGTTCACCGCCATCGTCCGGTCGCTGACCGACGCCCGCCGAGAGGCGGGGGAGGACGGACCCGCCGACGTCACCGCCGAGCTCGTCCGTGACCGCGTCGATGGCCGCCCGCTGACCGACGAGGAGATCGTCTCGATCCTGCGGAACTGGACGGGCGGGGACCTGGGGTCGATGGCTCTGTGCGCGGGTGTCGTGCTCACCTACCTCGCGGACCATCACGACCTGCAGGCGCGAGTGCGCTCCGGAGTGTCCGACCACGAGCTCGACGCCGTCCTCGACGAGATCCTGCGGATCGACGACCCGTTCGTCGCGAACCGGCGCGTCACCACGCGCGCCGTGACGCTCGGTGGTCGGCAGGTCCTCGCGGGCGAGCAGGTCGTCCTGAACTGGACGGCCGCCAACCGCGACCCGCAGACATTCGGAGACCCGGACGAGTTCGATCCCGTGACGCACGCGTCCGACAACCTGGTCTGGGGGACCGGGGCGCACGTGTGTCCTGGTCGGCCGCTCGCGACCATGGAGCTGCGGGCCCTGACCCGCGCCGTCCTCGATGCGACCACAGCGATCGGGCCGGACCTGTGTCGTCCGCGCGAGCGCGCCCTCCCTCCCAGCGGGGGTTTCACCGTGGCACCTCTCCTCCTGCGGTGACCTGCGCGCCGCGACGGGGTGCAGGTCCCGGCGAACGGGCGACGCCTGAGGTGACTGAGGAGACTGAGGCGTCGAGGAGGCTCGACGTCGCACGAGCCTCGGGCGAGGGGTGTCGATCCTCGCGGTCCGTGTCCTAGATTCGCCCCATGGCACCCGACGTCGTGCCCGAGGCGACACCCGACCCGGCGCCCACCCCAGAGCTGCTGGCCTGGTTGCTGGACAGCGACCCGGCGCTGCGCTGGCAGGTCGAGCGCGACCTGGTCGGCGCACCGCCGGAGGTGTGGGAGGCCACTCGCGCGCGCGTCGCGACGGAAGGGTACGGCGCGCGGCTGCTGGCCCACCAGGACCCGGACGGTCAGTGGGCCGGGGGCGCGTACTTCCCCGGCGACTTCGACCCGCGCGGACCCGAGGGGGCCGCCGACGCCGGCCAGCCATGGACGGCGACGACGTGGAGCATGACAGCCCTGCGTGAGTGGGGGCTCGACGCGTCCGCCCTGGCGGGGACCGCGGAGCGGCTCGCGGTGAGCAGCCGGTGGGAGTACGACGACCTCCCGTACTGGGCGGGGGAGGTCGACGCCTGCATCAACGCCTGGACCCTCGCCAACGGCGCGTGGCTCGGGGCCGACGTCTCCGACCTCGCGCAGTGGTTCGTGGACCACCGGCTCGCGGACGGCGGGTGGAACTGCCAGTGGGTGGCGGGCTCCGAGCGCTCCTCGTTCCACTCGACCCTCAACGCGGTCAAGGGGATCCTCGCGTACGAGGTGGTCACCGGGCGCGGCGGGGACCTCCGCGACGCGCGCCACGCGGGCGAGGAGTACCTCCTCGAGCGGAGGCTCCTGCACCGGAGGTCCACCGGCGAGCTCGTCGGGCCGTGGGCCACCCGCCTCGGCTACCCGTACCGCTGGGTCTACAGCGTGATCAACGCGCTCGACCACTTCCGTGCCGCGGCGCTGCACGACGGCCTCGCCCCGGACCCTCGGCTGGCCGACGCGATCCAGGTGCTGCGGTCGCGCCGGAGACCCGACGGTACGTGGCTGCAGGAGCGCCGCCACCCCGGCCGGGTCTGGTTCGAGGTCGACGCGCCGGAGGGCGAGCCGTCGAAGTGGCTCACGTTCCACGGCGCGCGGATCCTGGCGTGGTGGGACGGTGCGACCGACTGAGGCACGGCTCACGTGCCCGTGCTGCTCACACGGTCTCCGACCCCGCCTCGAGGAGCCAGTGCCGGCCACGGCCCCATCCCAGGGGGCCGGGCGTGTCCCCGGGCGGGCGAGGTCGTCGAGCTGGACGCACGAGCAGTGCCCGTGATCACGACCTCTGCCGCCGGCCGTGCGGCACCTCGTCACATCGGCGAACGATCGCGGTGCCACCGCTCCATGTGCTGGGCGTGCGTGCGCAGGTAGGTGCCCGCCTGGTAGTTGGCGTCGTAGAAGTCCCTGTCGAGGTGCACTGCCTGGACGTACCCGGAGAGCACCATCGTCGTGAAGGTGTTGGGGAACTTCCCATACCTGTCGTAGATGTACTGAGCGGCGACGCCGAGACAGTCGACGAACTCCTCGGAGTACGGCGTGACGCCCTGCTTGACGGCCCTGGCGTCCCTCCAGGCGCCGGGTGTGCTCGGGTCGTAGGCGCCTGCGGGACCAAACTTCCGGTCCACGAAGGTCTTCACCGCCTCGCGCATGTCCGAGACGTACGGGGGGCAGAGGCACTCGATGCGCCCGTCGAGCCCGACGGGGTTGGGCAGGGGCCAACGATCGTCCTGGACGAAGCGGAACCCGAGCCCCTTGACACCCTTCTCGGCGAAGGCTCCCAAGACGCTCCACCGGTTCAGCCCGTTGAAGTACAGACCACCCAGCCCCATCGCCTGCATGGTGAGCACCATGTTGTGCCCCATGAACGCCAGCTCGGACACATTGGCCTCGTAGGCCATCTGCTGCAGGACCGTCATCGGGACCCGCTTGTCCTCCTGCAGGAGGCCACTACGGACGAACGGCGACAGGTCACCGGCAGGGCGACCGGCGACGTCGTCGAACAGGACGTTCCCGTTCGCCACGGCCATGGCCATCAGGCCCAGTACCTGTTCGCTGGCATCGGCGACCGGCATGAAGAGGGTCGAGCCCGGCGTGTTGGCCATCCAGAGATTGGGCTCGAGCATGTGGGGTGGCGACGCGGGGAGATCCAGCCGATGGTCCGACAGCTGTTCCGTGTGCGTTCGGACGACCTCGACCATGGTGTCGAGTGCGTCGTCGCGACTTCCCCCCGTCGGGAGTGGACGCGACGGCAGGAGGTCGCGGGTGTTGGTCAGGTACGTGCCAGAGTCGTCCGTCGCGAAGAGCAGCGGCGTCCCGATCCCCGCGGCGGTCGGCGCCGTTCGTCCCGTGAACCGCTGCGTGTAGTGCGCGTGTTCGTCGGGACGATCGGGGCCGAACGGCACACCAAGGCTCCAGCCGGTCACCCCGGTCGCGGCCGCGACAAGGACCGACCGCTCGACCTCGGACAATCCGAAGGGTTCCGAGCGGGACGTGTGCGCGAGGGGCCCGGACGGCAGCTCCATCCCGAGGCCGAACCGTCTCGAGCGCCGCCCGGCGATGGCGTCGAAGAGGGGGAACTCCGTGAAGCCGGTGTCCATGGGCGCCTCCCGCCCGGCTCGCTTCCAGGATGCGGATCACCTCGACCGTACGCGTGGATCACGGAGGGGTACAGCCCTTCCTGCAGCTGCCGGACGACGGCGTCCTGTGCGGATCGGCACGATGGCGATCGCCGCGGCGGTACGCCGTCGATGCGGTCCGGGTCGTCGAACAGGACCCCGCCGATGCTGGCGGGGCCGCCCTCAGCGTTCGTGGCCGCTCCGTGGCAGCGGGGAACATCACAGCCACCCCCGGTCCCGCGCCTGCCGGGCCGCGGCGACCCGGTTGGAGGCACCGAGCTTGCTCATCGCCTCCGACAGGTAGTTGCGCACGGTGCCCTCGGACAGGTGCAGCTGTCCGGCGATCTCGCCGTTGGTCAGCCCGTCCCCGGCCAGGCGCAGGACCTGGCGCTCGCGGCCGGTCAGTGGGTCCGGCTCACCCCACGCGTCGGCGGCGAGCTGGGGGTCGATGGCGCGACCTCCGGCATGCACGTCGCGGACGGCCTGGGCCAGGGTGCTGGCGGGCGCGTCCTTGAGCAGGTAGCCGACGGCCCCGGCGTCCAGGGCCCGCCGAAGGTAGCCGCTGCGGGCGAAGGTGGTCAGGATGACCACCCGGGTCGGCAGGCCCCGTCGTCGGACCTCGGCGGCCACCTCGAGACCGGTCATCGTGGGCATCTCGATGTCGGTCAGCAGCACATCAGGTCGCAGCTCCTGGACCAGGCGCACGGCCTCCTCCCCGTCGCGGGCGGTTCCCGACACGGCGATGTCGGCCTCGAGCCCCAGGAGGGTGCTGAGGGCACCGAGGACCATGAGCTGGTCCTCGGCCAGGACCACGGTGATCGTCATCGCCCACCCCACTCCTTCGCACGGTGCCCGTCGTCTGCCGTCCCCGTCAGGGGCACTGTCACCTCGACGAGGGTCCCGTGCCGGTCGTCGTGGCCCTTCGGGTCGCTCACCTCGACCAGGCCACCGAGGGCCGCGATGCGCTCGCGCATGCCGGTGATCCCCGATCCCGCCGGCCCCACGACGCCGTGGCCGTCGTCGCTCACCTCGAGCCGGACCTCGGCCCCGGCCGTGGTGATGCTGATGGTGACGCGCCGGGCACCGGCGTGACGCACCACGTTGGTCACGGCCTCGCGCAGTGCCATCGCCAGGGCGGACTCCTGCTCGGGGCGCAGGTCGACAGGGTCGGCGTGCACCTCGACCTCGACACCCGCCGCCTCCAGCGCCACCCGTGCCCCGTCGAGCTCGGCGCCGAGACCACGGGCCCGGTACCCGGTGACCGCGGCGCGCACCTCGTCCAGGGCCTCGCGGCCGATCTGCTCGATGTCGTTGACCTCGGCCGTCGCCCGGTCGGGGTCTGCGCGCACCAGTCGTGCGGCCAGCTCGGACTTCAGCACGATGACCGAGAGGGTGTGCCCGAGCAGGTCGTGCAGGTCGCGCGCGATCCGCTCCCGTTCAGCGATCTTCGCCAGCCGCTCGATCTCCTCGTCGGCGCGCAGGAGACGCCGGTTGGCGCGGCTCCGCTCCGCGTCGAAGATGCTCGCGGCACCGACGGCCAGGGTGAACAGCAGCGCGGGAGCGAGCGCGGCGAACCGCCACGGCATCGGGGCCGGGGAGACCAGGACCATCAGACCGACCAGCCCAGCCAGTCCGGCGACCACCCTGACGGCCCGACGGGTGGGACGAAGGCGACCGGCCGTGGCCGCCGCGTAGATCACGAACACGCTCGCCCCGCTGTTGACCAGCGAACCCGCCAGGGCCAGGGCGCCGAGGCACGCGATGAGGACCAGGGTCTGCCGGTCGTCGCGAGCCCGGAACGTCGCGACGTAGATCGGCAGGAACAGCGCGATCAGCACCGGCACCGCCACCCAGTCCAGGACGTCGGTCGAGGAGTCGAACACGGGCTGGAAGAACAGCGAGCCGAGGTAGACCAGCCAGACGTAGCGCAGGTACCGGTGGGGGTGCGGGGGGCCTTGGCTCATCAGGTGCGCCTCATCCGTAGGTCCGGCCCTCGTCACGCCGGAAGCCCCACGCGGCCACGGTCAGGAACAACGCCGTGAACGCCAGCAGCACGACGATGTGCAGCGCCGCAGGCCCGCCCTCAGCGGCACCGACGGTGCCCAGGGCGAGCTGGGCGAAGTGGTAGGGCGGCAGTGCCGGCGCGATGCCCTGCACGAAGGCGGGCAGCTGGTGGATCGGGATCCACAGCCCTGAGGCGAACGCCATCGGCAGGTAGAACAGGTTCAGCATGGCCGGTGCGGAGTTCGGGCCGACGAGGTACCCGAAGGCCAGGCCCATGGCCGAGAACGGGAGCGCCCCCAGGACCAGCACCAGGCCGAGGCTGAACCACTGGGCGGCGGGCATGCGCACACCACCCAGTGTGGCCCCGAGGACGAACAACGCACCGATGATCAGCGCGGAGACCGTCGTGCTCATCGCGACCTTCGCCACGAAGTATGCCTGCGGCGGCATCGGCGAGACACGCTTGAGCCGCATCCAGCCCTGCCCGCGTTCGAGGGCGACCGAGACCCCGAAGCCGAACAGCGCCGCGCCGATGACCCCGAAGGAGCCGTACGTCGCCATCATGTACGTGGTCGCGCCGACCCCACCGGCTTCGCCGCCACCGAGAGCCACCCCGAAGAGCACGTAGAACATCACCGGCAGGGTGATCGTGCTCACGGCGAAGATGGGTATGCGGATCAGCTTGAGGAACTCGTGCAGGGCCTCGGTGACGAAGATCCTCGCCAGGCTCGTTCGAGGCGCCGCTGTGCCGGTGGTTGTCGCTGTCGCGGCGGGGGTGGTCATCGTGCTGCCTCCATGTCAGTGGTCAGGGCGAGGAAAGCCTCCTCCAGGCTTGGTTCGGCGACGGTCACACCCGTGGCGTGGGGGTCCAGGTCGAGCAGCGCACGGAGTGCGGGCTCTGCGGATCCGGTGAGCAGCTCGAGCCACGGGCCCTCGCGTGACGCGCGAGCCACGCCGGGCCAGCGGTTCGCCACGGCCACGCTCACCGAGGTCTGTGCGCGGACCCGTCGCCCGGGGACCTGGGCCTTGATCTCGGCGGGCGTTCCCTGGGCGATCACCACGCCGCGGTCGATCACCACGATCCGGTCAGCCTGGGCGTCGGCCTCTTCGAGGTAGTGCGTGGTGAGCACCACGCCACGCCCCGACCGGGCCAGGTCGCGCAACGTGGCCCACAGGCCCCGTCGGGCCTCCACGTCCAGGCCGGTGGTCGGCTCGTCGAAGACCAGCAGGTCGGGGTCGCCGGCCAGGGTGATCCCGAACAGCACGCGTCGCTGCTGGCCGCCGGACAGCTCGCCGAACATGCGGCCCTCGAGCCCGTCCAGGCCCGCCGCGGTGACGACCTGCGCCATGGGCAGGGGAGCGGGGTAGTAGCCGCGGAACTCGGTGAGCAGCTCGCGCACACGAAGGGTCTGCGGTACGCCCGAGGCCTGCAGCATCACGCCCAGGCGCCGTCGCGCCCGCACGTCGCGGGGGTCACGCCCGAAGAGGCGCGCCCTCCCCGACGTCGGTGCCGTCAGCCCCGTCAGCATCCCGATCGCCGTGGACTTGCCGGCCCCGTTGGGCCCCAGGAGGGCCAGGAGCTCGCCCGGCCGCACCTCCAGGTCCAGCCCACGGACCGCCTGGACCGTGGCCGCGCCGCTGCCGAACTGCTTGGAGGCGCTGAGCAGCTCGGCCAGGACGGGGGCGGCGTGGCCGGCGGACAGGTCATCGTGTGTCTGCTGCGTCGTCGTCATGCCCCAAGGCTCGCGCCCCCGGTGCTGCGCCAGTAGTGCCCGTGATCACGACCTCGGCATGACAGATGTCTTGCGTGGGTGGAGGTGGACGCCCGGCCCGGCCGGGGAGGCGGAGGGCTGGAGCGGCACGTCGCTCACCGGCGCGCCTCGAGTCAACGCGGGGATCGAGCCCGACGGCTTGCGCGCAGACAGACGGGTCGTGGTCAGGTCGTGCGACGTGCCGTCGCGCGCAGATTCCATGTCCGGTAGCCGATGCCGACGGCGAACACGGCCAGTCCTACGAGCACCGAGGAGACCGGCAGGGTGACGACGAGGACGACGCAGGCGATGGCGCCCAGGACCTGCAGCGCCTGGGGGAAGCGGCGGCGGTCGGGGGTCTGGGTGAAGGCCGCGATGTTGGCGACGAGGTAGTACAGCAGCACCCCGAAGGAGGAGAACCCGATGGCGCCTCGGAGGTCCACGGTGAGCACCAGGACGCAGACGACGACCGCGAGGGCGATCTCGGCGTGGTGCGGGACCTGGTGGCGAGGGTGGACACCCGCGAGCCACCGGGGCAGGTCGCCCTGGCGGGCCATGGCGAGGCCGGTCCGCCCCACGCCGGCGATCAGGGCCAGCAGGGCGCCGAGCGCGGCCGTAGCACCTCCGACCCGGACGACCGGTGACGCCCAGCTCCAGGTACTGGCATCCACCGCGGCGGCCAGGGGCGTGGGCGTCGCGGCGGTGCCGTCGGCGCCGAGCACCGCGAGCAGGGTGACGGCGATGGTGGCGTAGACCACGACAGTGATGGCGAGTGCGATGAGGATGGCGCGCGGGATGGTGCGCTCGGGGTCGCGGACCTCTTCACCCATGGTCGCGATGCGGGCGTAGCCGGCGAAGGCGAAGAACAGCAGCCCGGCCGACTGCAGGACGCCGTACCAGCTGCCCTCTGCTGCGTCCCACACCGTCACCTGCGACCACTGCGGGTCCCCTCCGGCGAGGCTGGACAGGACCACGGCAGCCAGCGCGACGAGCACCACCGTCACGATGATGCGCGTGAGCCGGGCGGTGCGGGTGACCCTGCGGTAGTTCACTGCGGCCAGGCATACGACTGCCGCGACGGCTACGGGGCGTTCCCAGCCCGCCGGTGCAGCATAGGCCGCGAAGGTCAGCGCCATCGCGGCGCAGCTGGCCGTCTTGCCGATGACGAACCCCCACCCCGCCAGGAAGCCCCACCACGGGCCGAGCCGCTCGCGGCCGTAGACGTAGGTACCGCCGGAGGTCGGGTACTGCGCAGCGAGCTGAGCCGAGGCCGTCGCGTTCGTGTACGCCACGAACGCCGCCAGCGCCAACCCGAGGAGGAGACCCGCACCGGCCGCCTGTGCCGCCGGCGCGAAAGCGGCGAAGACCCCGGCGCCGACCATCGACCCCACGCCGATGACGACAGCGTCACCCGTACCCAGGCGCCGGGCGAGGACTCCGTGTCCGCTCATCAGGCGACCACCCCTGCCGCGCGGCGCGCGGATCCCGTCCCTGGTGCCGCGCTCACCTCTGGCGTCGACTCGATCAACGTCGTGTCGCCCATCGCGGCTCCTCCCGGTCCCGTACCCGACGAGCGGCATCGTATGTCGACATCGAGCGGCGGGGCCGGGGCGATCCATGTCGCCACGCGGACGTCCGACCCCGACGTCCGGTCCGTGACCGACGCTGCTGGTGAGGCTGGCACACGCCGGCCGAGCAGCACCCCGAGGCTCACCAGACCCGCCGCCGCGAGGCCGGCCACCGTGTCGGCTGACCTCAGTGGACGCCAGGTGCCGTGCCGAGCACCAGGTGCTCGACGTCGTCGGGCGTCCGGGCGGTGTGGGTGGCGCCTGCCGCCAGCAGCTCGTCGCGGGTCCCGTAGCCGTAGAGGACGCCGATGCAGTCGATGTCGTTGGCCTGGGCGGCGTGGACGTCGTGCTCGCGGTCGCCGATCATGACGACCCGGTCGCGTGGCACGGCGAGGCGGGCCAGTGCGGCGGCCAGCGTCACGTCCTTGGTGACGACCTCGTCGGGGGCTCGGCCGCTGACGAGGTCGACCAGCCCGCGCAGCCCGGTGCTGAGCAGCGCCTGCTCGGCGAACGGTTGGATCTTCGCGGTGACGACGCTGACGGCCACGCCGGCGTCCCTCAGGCGCCGAAGCAGCGACGCTACGCCGTCGTAGGCGCGGTACTGGTCCAGGCCCTGGCGTTGGTAGGACTCGCGGTAGTGCCGGACGGCGGCGGTGACCTGCTCGGCGTCCAGGGCGTAGTAGTCGCGGAACGAGTGCTCCAGCGGTGGCCCGACGAAGCGCCGCAGGGCTGCGGGATCCTGCTCGTCGATACCCAGGCGCGCCAGCGCGTGCTGAGCGGCCGAGGTGATGCCCGTCCCGGGATCGCACAGCGTGCCGTCGATGTCGAACAGCGCCACGTCGTACCGCGGGCCTCGAGCAGCCGTGTCAGCCACGCGTCTTCCCTCCGTCGGTGATGCCTCGTGCCGTGCGAGACCTGCCCATACCACCACATGAACCTCCCCCGGCCGGGCGGGCCGGCCGGCGTGAGTCGGGGGCGTCTGGCGATGTCACACCTGAGGTGCGCCGTGCTCTTGAGGGGCGAGGGCCCGGTGCCGTGCCGACGCCCGGTGGAGGGACGCCATGCAGGCATCGACCCGCTCCGTGCGCTACTGGCTGCGCCGCTACCTGCCCAACGAGATCGCGGGGACCCTGGGCGCCGTCGGAGGCGCGTGGCTCGCCTACCGCATGAGTGGATCGCTCGTCGTCGCCGCGGGCGCCGGGACGGTCGCCGAGGCAGTCGCGTTCTACGGCGTGGCCTACGCCCGAGCCCTGCGGGTCGAGCTCCGGGCGCATCGGTCGGTCGCGCGCCGGCACGCGGTGCTGCGGACGGCGGCGCTGACCGTGGTCGAGTTCGGGCCGGCCGAGGTGGTCGACTCCCTGCTCGTGCGACCGGGCCTGCTCTGGATCGGTCCGATGCTCACCGGCACCACCCCCGTCGTCGGGTGGCTGCTCGGCAAGCTCGCGGCCGACGCCGTGTTCTACCTGATCGCCGCGCGGTCCCACCTGCTCACCCGGTCTGGTGCCACCTCGACGTCCGACGGTCGTCCCAGGGCTGTCGCGCGCGCCGGCGCCGTGGCAGATTGACGCCGCGGCGGGTGTCCTCGTGGGGCCACCGTGTGCGTCGGAGGGGTGAGCCGGCCGGACGGGCCGGGACGACGAAGGAGCGACCATGACCTACCTGATGATCGTGCGGGTACCCGAGGACGCCGAGCCGACCCCCCAGGACGCGAGTCCCGAGGCGTGGTTCGAAGACGTCACGCGCCGCGGTGTGCACCTGGCAGGGGACCGGCTGCGCCCGCCGTCCGACGCGACGTGCGTCCGCGTGCGCGACGGCGAGACCGTGGTCACCCACGGGCCGTTCGTCGAGATCGCCGAGCAGATCGCCGGCTTCGACCTGCTGCAGGTCGCGGACCTCGAGGAGGCGGTCGGCGTGGCGGGGGCGCACCCCGTGGCCCGTTTCGGCGCGCTCGAGCTGCGCGAGCTCGTGCCGCACGACGACGACCCGGCAGGCGGCGCGAACGCGGTCCTGGAGGGCGCTGCCACCTACCTGCTGCTCATGGGCCGCGAGCCCGGTTCGCCCACGCCCGCTCCCCAGGACGCGGGCTCTCCCGTCGGGTGGATCCAGGAGATGCGCGGACGTGACGTCGACCGTGGTGGCTCGCTGCTCGCGCCGCCGGACCGCACCGTGACCGTGCGGGTGCGAGGCGGTGAGGTCGTGCTCGCGCGCGGCCCGTTCGCCCAGCTCCCCGAGCAGGTCGACGGGTACAACCTCATCGACGCCGCAGACCTCGACGAGGCCCTCGAGGTCGCCGCCGCGCACCCGGCTGCGCGGCACGGCGTCGTCGAGATCCGCCCCATGTGGCCCCTCTGACCCAGGTGGGTGCTTCCCGCGCCGCCGCGTCCCCGGGACGGTCCGACGACGCCGTGCCCGCGCCGTCGCGTCCCGGCCCGGCCCTGACGCGGGCGTTCGCCGACGAGTGGGGCCGGGTCGTCGCGACGCTGGTGCGTGTCACCGGGGACTGGGCGCTCGCGGAGGACGCCGCGCAGGACGCCTTCGGGAGCGCGGCGGTGAGCTGGGAGCGCGACGGCGTGCCGGACCGTCCGGGGGCGTGGCTCATGACGGCAGCACGGAACGCGGCGCTCGACCGGATGCGCCGCGACGCGTCGCAGCGCCGCCGTCTCGCCGACCACGCGGTCCTCGCGCGCGGCCGCGACGACGGCACGGCGCCCCTCGCGGACGTCGAGGAGGAGGGGGACGAGGTGCCCGACGACCGGTTGCGGCTCATCGTCACGTGCTGCCACCCCGCCCTGCCGCTCGACGCGCGCGTCGCGCTGACGCTGCGGACCCTGTGCGGGCTGACCGTGGAGGACATCGCCCGTGCGTTCGGCACCACGGACGCGGCGATGGCCAAGCGACTGGTCCGCGCCCGGCAGAAGATCGCGCACGCCCGCATCCCCTACCGGGTGCCGCGAGGCCCCGAGCTCGGCGGACGCCTGCCAGGTCTGCTGGCGGTGCTGTACCTGCTGTACACCGAGGGGTACGCGCCGACGTCGGGTGACGCCGTCGTGCGTGGCGAGCTCACCGGGGAGGCCGTGCGCCTCACCCGTGCACTCGCCGGTCTGGTCCCGGACGAGCCCGAGGTGCACGGGCTGCTCGCCCTCGAGCTCCTCCACGAGTCCCGGCGCACCGCCCGGCAGACGCCCGACGGCGACGTCGTGCCGTTCGACGAGCAGGACCGGTCGCTGTGGGACGGGGACCTGGTGCGCGAGGGCCTCGCGGCGCTCGCGGTCGCCCGCGCGGTCGACCGGCCCGCCGGCCCGTACGTGCTGCAGGCGGAGATCGCGGCGTGCCACGCGACCGCCGCGACACCCGCCACGACCGACACGCGGCGGGTCGTCGTCCTGTACGACGCGCTCGTGCGGATCCAGCCGACACCTCACGTGCGGCTCGGGCGGGCGATGGCCGTCGCGGCGGCGGACGGGCCCGCCGCGGGGCTCGCGCTGCTGCCCGGCCTCGCTGACGACCTCGCGGGCTCACACCTGCTCCCCGCCGCCGAGGCGGACCTCGAACGTCGCCTGGGCCGGGTCGACCGTGCCGCCGATGCCTACCGGCGCGCGCTGGAAATGGCCCCGAGCGGGCCGACGCGACGGTTCCTGGAGCGCCGGCTCACCGAGGTCACGCCCGCGTAGCCACGGGGGCCGGGCCGGGGCGGCAGAATGGGGCCGACCGGCACGATCGTCGAGCAGTCCGCACCACAGATCCGGAGGAGAGGATGACAGGCCAGTCGGTCCCTCAGCCCAGCACGGATCGCATCGTGGACCCGCGCAACCATCCGCTGGTGGTCGGCCTGGTTCCCGGGCAGCCCGAGCTCGTCCTTCGGACGGCCGCGCGGTGGTCCCGCACCCTGGGCGCCGCGCTGTACTGCGCGTACGCGGACCCCTCGCGCTTCACCGTGGAGGAGTTCGACGACGGCACGGTCCGCCACGCCCCGGTCGACCCGGACTCCGTGGAGGACTCCTGGAAGGCCCGGGAGCGGGACATCGAGGACTTCGTGGCGACCGTGCTGCGGGACGAGGGCGTCGAGTGGCACACCCGCTACCTCGCGGGCAGGCCGGACCGTGCCCTGACGCACCTGGCGCGGGCCGTCGACGCGAGCGCCTTCGTGGTCGGCACCAGGGCCCCCGGGGTGGGCGCGCGGGTCCGGGAGCTCGTCGAGGGGTCGGTCGCGGTGCACCTCTCGCACCATCAGCACCGGCCCGTCCTCGTGGTGCCGCTCGAGGTCGTCGACTGGAAGGTGACGGTGTGGCGTTGAGCCCTCGTCCGATGCACCTGCGGGCACCGCTGATCCTGCTCGTCGCCGTGGGAGGAGCCGTCGGCAGCGGTGCCCGCTACTGGCTGTCGGGGACGCTGAGCCTTCCCCACGGCCTGCCGGTGGCCACCCTCGTCGAGAACGTCGTCGGTGCCTTCCTCCTGGGTGTGCTGCTCGAGGCACTGCTCCGGCAGGGGCCCGAGACGGAGCGCATCCGTCTCCTGCGGCTCGGGCTCGGCACCGGTCTGCTGGGTGGCTTCACGACCTTCAGCACCCTCGCGCTCGAGGTCGAGCGCTTCCTGGCAGAGGGCAGTCCGGCACTCGCCGTCGGGTACGGGCTGGGCAGCATGATCCTGGGTGCACTGGCTGCGGTGCTCGGGATTGCGGTCGGCGCGTGGGGGATGCGACGGCGTGGTCGGACGGCGTCGACCAGCCACGAGGACCCGTCGCTCGAGGGCTCCATCGAGACAGGCAAGGACCTGCCGACGTGATCGCTCTGCTGGTCGCCCTGTTCGGTGGCCTGGGCGCAGCGCTGCGGTTCGTCGTCGACGGTGCGGTTCGGGCCCGGTGGTCGGGGGTCGGCCCGCTGGCGACGGTCGTCGTCAACATCAGCGGCTCGTGGATCCTCGGGCTCGTCGTCGGCATCCAGCTGTTCCAGGGGTTCTCATCGGTGTGGTTCACCGCCGTGACGATCGGGCTGTGCGGGGGGTACACGACGTTCTCGACGGCGTCCGTCGAGGTCGCACGCCTCCTGCAGGCCGGTGAGGTGCGTGCCGCGGTGCTCAACGCGCTCGGCGGCCTGGCGGCCTGTGTGGGCGCGGTCGCCCTAGGCCTGTGGATAGCCTGGATCGCCTCGTAACCGGTCCCCTCCCCGCTCCCTCCCTCCCTCCCTCCCTCCCTCCCTCCCCGTCCCGCGCGCCCTGGGTCACCCGCGGTCCCGAGATCGGGCTTTCCGCCGCTTCCCGAGTCGGGAAAGCGACGGAAAGCCCGATCTCGACGTGTACTGCGTGCGGACCGAAGGGACCGGGTGGGGCGTGACGTGGGTGACCGGACCTCCCAGCACGTCGGCCAGGACCCTGCATCCAGCGGTGGCCCAGGCGGCGCCGGTGCTCACCGGCGCATCGTGGGGTCACGGCGGCCTCGGGGGCTCCCGTGCCCCCACCCGACCAGCGGCGAGTGAGTCACCGGCCGGGAGAGCCGGTGACCGGAGTGCCCGGCTCAGACCGTGCCCGGTGCTGCCTGAGCCTCGGGGGCGGGAGGCTCCTGTGCAGCGGGCCGATCGTCGTCGGAGGGCACCGGCGCCGCGCTCACCCGAGCTGCCGCGAAGGCGCCGCGGAGTGTCGTGAACGAGCCGAGGGCGCCGAAGCCGACGGCCCACGCGAAGTCGGGGAGATAGTCCGGGAGGGCCTCGGGCAGGAGCGTCCCGAGCGTGGGCCAGAACTCACCGTGCGTGAAGGCACCCCAGGCGCCGAGTCCGCTGACCTCTCCGAGCCCCTGCGCGGCGTCGAGCACGATCCCGCTGAAGAAGGCCAGCAGCAGGGTCACCGCCGTGACGGCGAGCACGATCAGCGCACCTGTGCGGCTGACCAGCCCCGCTCCTCGCAGGTACAGGCGCAGCGCGAGGTAGGCGACCAGTGCACCGACGAGCGAGGCGATGAACCCGAAGCTCCACAGGACGACCCAGACCACGACGCCCACCGGAATGGTCAGCAGGGCCGCGAGCGTCCCGCGCCCGAGGTTGGCACGAGCGGGCTCGGAGGTCGGTGAAACGGCAGGCGGAACGGCGTTGACGGACATGGGAACCCCCCTGGTGGCCCGGGAGAGCCCCGGGCGAGCAGCACGACGCTAGTGGGGCCGGGGGTCTCCGCGTGCAGGATTCACCCGAATGATGTATTGGGGCATTCCTGCAGGTCACGGCGCTCGATCGCGGCGGACATGAGGTCCGGGAACAGGTCCGGGGTGCAGGCGAACGCCGGCATCCGGGTCTGCGCCGATCACACCGGGGCCAGCACTGCGCCGCTCGAGCGGCTCTCATGACTGCGAGCTGTCCGCCGCACGATCCAGCGCTTCGGTCACCGCGGCGATCACGGAGTCGACGTCGATCGGCCCCTCGTGCCGGAGACCGTCGATGAAGTGGGTCGGCGCCTGGCTCAGGGCTGCGCCCGGAGGTGGTGGCCGAGCTGATGAGCGGGAGATGCTCTGGTTGGTCATGTCGGGCGACCAGGGAGCGACCGTGCGGCAGCTGGGCCTCGCTGACAGCGGCCTCAACCGGGTGCGTCATGTGGTGCGGTGGATCAGGGAGCGGTACGCCGAGCCGGTCCGGGTCGAGGACCTCGCCCGGCTGCAGGAGGCACGCCTGCGGCTCGTCGCACACCCCGGCGACGTGACCGGAACCGCCTACGCCGTCGGTGGGGTGAGCACCTGAGGCGCGTGCGGGCCCGTCGGGGGCGCGCTGGGTGTCGCGCGGACGTTCAGCGTCGCCGGGCGGTCAGCGTGAACGTCGCCGGGAGGCGTTCGGGGCGCTCGCGCAGCCGGTACTCGCCGACCTCCTCGTCCAGGACCATCAGTCCGGGAAGGGCGTCCCAGGGGGCGCTGTCGTGCTCGGTCAGCGAGGTCAGCTCGAGGTCCGCGTCCAGGAGCGCGGTGACGATCTCGCCGAGGCCGTGGTTCCACTCCATCGAACGGGGCTGGGCGACCTTGTCGACACCCGCGTAGCTGTACTCGTCGTCCCAGACCAGCGGGTCGGGCTGCTCGAAGTACGGGAGCTCGAGTGCGGGGGTCAGGCCTCCCGGGCCGGTGATCCACTGCTGCTGCTGGCGGTCGACGTGCTCGGCGCCCACCGTCATCGCGAGCGTGGACAGCAGCACCGGGTGGCCGTCGCGGATGAACAGGCGCCCGCCCGGGCGCAGCAGGTCGGCGACCGTCCGCGCCCAGCGGCGGATGTCCGGCAGCCAGCAGATGGCGCCGATCCCGGTGTAGACGAGGTCGAAGCGCCGGCCCTCGAGCGCGTCGGGTGCCGCGTACACGTCGGACCGGACGTACTCGATGTCCGCGCCCGCGCGCTGCGCCAGGCTCCGCGCCTCGTCGAGCGACGCGCCCGACAGGTCCACACCCGTCACGCGCGCGCCCAGCCGCGCCAGGCTCAGGGTGTCGGTGCCGATGTGGCACTGCAGGTGGACGACGTCCAGACCGGTGACGTCCCCCAGGCGTGGACGGTCGAACTCGACGACGCTCGACAGCTGGGCCGGGTCGGCGAGCAGCCCGTCGATCCCGTAGCCCTCCGCATGGACCGACGCGCGGCTGTCCCAGTTCGAGCGGTTGACGTCCAGGTACTCCTCGGCAGGCACCCGCCGGACGGTAGCAGCGCGGCCGGGTGGGTCGCGGCCCTGGACCGGGTCAGCGGCGAGGATTAGCGTCGGCATGGACGTCGTCCGACGCACTGGGGGCGCGATGATCCTCGAAGCCCGCAAGGCTCCGGGGTCCGCGAGCGCCCCCGGTCCGGTGGAGTCCGAGGCGTCCATGCCCGACCCCGCCCGTCGGTCCACGCACGGGGGCGCCGCGCTCCACGACCTGCTCGCCGGCTACGCCAGCGTGCTACGGGCCGGCGAGGAGTGCCGGGGGCTCCTCTGGATCCGCACCCGCCCGCCGACGTCCTCGCCGTGGGCGCGGTGGGTCCGCCTTCCGCACCCGACCCTCGGGCTGAGGTGGATGGTGGTGCGGCACGTGACCCGTTCGGTCGATGCGCTGTCCCGCTCCTACGCCCGCAGGGCCGCGCTCGGCGAGCTCGACGCCCAGGGGCTCCACGAGCGCCAGGTGCTGGCCGACTTCCGCGCCGGGCTCCCTCCGGTCCCCTGGAAGGCCATCGTCCTGGTCTCAGCTCTCGCCGGACTGGTCATCACCCGTGCGCTCGCCGCCGTGCTGGGCTCGGAGGCGCTGCGGGGGGTGTTCGTGCTCTTCGGCGCCGCCGGGCCTCCCGACTCCGCGGGAGGTGTCGAGGTCCTCGCCCGCGTGATCACCATCGTGGGCAGCTTCGCGTCGGTGAACCTGAGCGACGCCGCGGTGGTCCTGACGGACTGGGAGGGTGTCGAGCTCGCGGATGCCCTCATCCTGCTGGGGTTCGTCGTTCTCGCGACGTATCTCGTCCTGCGGTCGATGTCTGCGGTGTTCCGCGTCAAGCGGATGCTCTTCAACCTGTGCGACGAGCCGCCCGTCCGCCTGGCGCGCACGACGTCGACGTGGCACGTGCCGCGCTCCACCGGCGTGTACGCCCACGAGCGGGACGTCTTCCGCCGCGCCGGGTGCGTGGCACCCAGGGAGCCGATGCTGGACCTGGGCGTGAGCCTGCTGGCGGTCGCCCTCGTCGCGGGTGTGATCGCGGCGGCGGTCGCGGTGGACCTCGAGGTGGTCCTGACTCCCAGCGGGCTGTTCATCCTCGCCTACGTGGTGCTGCTCCCGGCCGCCCGCTTCTGGTGGTTGGTCCAGGCTGCTCGGGCGCGGCGTGGCCCGTCGCCGGACGCGGTGCCTCAGGTGCTCGTCCTGCCGGCGACGGCCAGGGTGGTGGACCGCAGGTCGCCGCTCGAGGTGCTGGCTCTGGTGGTGGTGGCCCAGGTGGTCCTCTTCGCCGCCTGGGAGGCGTTCCTCCCGTTCTGGCTCCTGCCCTCGACGGTGTGCATGGCGATCCTCGTGCGCCTGCGGAGCCAGGCGGTGGCCACCGCGAAGGAGGTCAGCGCGCAGTCCGTCGATCCTTCCCTCCGTCGTCGACCGCTGGTCGGGTACGGGGCCGTGGTGGCGTCGTTCGCCGCCCTCCCGCTCGTCGTCGCCGTCGTCACCCGGCGAGCCGTGGTCGCAGGCGTGGTCAGGGGTCGTGTGCTCGGCGTTGCCCGGGCGCTCGCGGGGCTCTGGGTCCTGTCCATACTCCTCACGGTGGTCGTGGGTATCGGCCTCGAAGCGGCGGCCACCGTCGCCGAGGACCCGGGGCTTGCGGGCGAGGCATTGATGGCCGAGCTGCTCGTGATCGGCATGTTCCTCCTGCTGGCCAGCGTGGCGGTCGCCGGCGCCCTGGTGCAGCACGTCGTCAACGAGGAGGTCGCCCGGCACGCGGTGGCGTGGCCCGCCGGGACGATCCCCGCGGCGTTCACGGCCGAGTTCCACGTGCCGCCCTCGTGGCCCGCCCCGCCCTCCGGCTGGCGCCCGGGACCGGGCTTCGCCCCTGAACCCGAGTGGGGGCCGGCGCCCGAGGGCTGGCAGTTCTGGCACGTCAGGCCGCGGTGAGCCCGCAGCAGGCATCATCGTCCCCGACGCAGCACGGTGAGCCTGCGTGGCGGAGGCGGCCATGCCGGCGAGGGCGACGTGGGGTCGCACCGACCGCGTCCTGCCACCTCAGCCGTCGTGTGCGGCCCCGTGATCGGGCTCGCTCATGTCTCCCGTGCGGGGTGCGCCCTCGCCGCGCGCGTAGCGCAGGTGGACGGTGCCCTGCGGGCCGGCGGCCGGGGGCTCGAGGAGCGTGAGGTTGGTGGGTACCGCGCCGCCGTCGAACACCTTCTTCCCGACGCCGAGGACGATCGGGTGCACCCAGAGGTCGAGGCGGTCGAACAGCTGCTCGCGGAGCAGGGACTGCACCAGGTTCAGGCTCCCGACGACCTTGACGTGCTCGTGCCGGTCACGGATCTCGTGGACCGCGCCCGCCAGGTCCGGACCGAGCTGCGTGGACCCCTCCCACGAGAGGTCGGGCCTGCCGCGCGACGCCACGTACTTCGGGATGCCGTTGAAGAGCCGGGCGATCCAGCTGGCGTCACCGTCCTGGTGCGGCCAGTAGGCCGAGAAGATGTCGTGCGTGCGGCGGCCGAGCAGCAGGGCGTCGGTGCCTTCGTACGCGGAACGGATCTGCGCGCCGGCGACGTCGTCGAGCAGGGGCGCCTGCCACCCGCCGAACGGGAAGCCCAGAGGGTCCTCGTCGGGACGGCCTGGCGACTGCCCGACGAGGTCGAGGGTCGCGAACAGCTCGATGTGGACAAGGCCCATGCCGGCTCCCGAGGTGTGGTCGTCCTGGTGTCGTGAGGTAGACCTCCGGGCGCGGTCGAACTCATCGCACGGCAGCACCACGGCGGGTCGCACGGGTCCTGAGCGGGGCCGTGCGGAGACCCAGGGTCAGGCGGGGTCGACGCCGGTGGAGCGGGTCATCTCGGGAAGGTCGACATCGGTCCATCGGTCGAGCGTGAGGATGAAGCCCTCGACGAGCCGCTCGAAGCTACGGTCGATGTCGGCGCTGAGGGCGAAACCGCCCTGGGCCTCGAGCGAGACGAACCCGTGCAGGGTCGAGCGGAACGCGCGGATGACGTCGATCGCGTCGTCGCCCTCGAGCTCGTAGGCCGCCAGGACGTCGGCGATCACCTGGACGGCCGCGAGGGACGTGGCCTCGCTCTCGAGGTCGCCGGGTGCCGGCATCGCGTGGGAGGCCTCGTACCGGGCGGGATGCAGCAGCGCCCAGCCCCGGTAGGCGTGGGACATCGCGCGGATGGCGTCATCTCCCGAGCGGCCGACCGCGGCTCGTGCGAGCACGGTGCCCAGCTCGCGCTTGGCCTGGATCGAGATGCTGCGGTGCAGGCCGGCCAGCGAGTCGATGTGCTTGTAGAGCGAGGGCTGGCGGACGCCGAGGCGCGTGGCGAGGGCTGCGAGGGTGAGCCGGCTCAGACCGACCTCGTCGGCCATCACGGCCGCCGCGTCGACCACGTTCTCGCGGGTCAGGCCGGCCCTAGGCACGGTGGACGGTCCTGCCCAGGAAGTCCAGCACGGCAGCGGTGGTGGTCTCGGGCTGCTGGGACTGGGGGTAGTGGCCGGCCTCGGCGACCATCACCGTCTCGCCGTTCAGGGTCTCGGCGATCCAGCGGGCCTCGGCGGCGGGGTCCTTGAAGTCCGGGTCGCGCTCGCCCATGACCACCAGGACGGGGGTGCTCACGGCACCGAGCCGCGCCTGCGCGGGGGCGTGGTCGGTCTGCCTCGTGGTGAGCGAGAACGCCGTGCCGTACCCGGGTCGGCGCAGGCTCGCGATCACGGACGCACGGTACTCGTCGAAGTCGGTGGGCTTCTTCCCGGCGTAGAGCGTGGGCAGGTAGCCCTTCCACATGGTGGCCACCCACAGGGGCGCCATCATCGTCCGGAACAGGGCCATCATCAGCGCGCTGGTCGGAGGGTTGCGGACGAAGGGGCCGACCAGCACCAGGCCGTCGACCTGCGTGGGGTGGTCGGCCGCGAGGATGACCCCGGCTCCGGCGGCCAGCGAGTTGCCGACGACGACGGCCGATCCGCCGAGCTCGGTGATCAGGGCACTGATGTCGGAGGCTGTCTCGACGTCGCCGTAGGCGGAGAAGGTGGGGTCGCTGTCGCCGTGGCCGCGCAGGTCGGTGGTCGCGACCCGGTACCCGGCCTCGACGAGCGCGGGGGCCAGGAAACGGTACGACGACCGGAGGTCGCCCATGCCGGGGACGAGCACCAGGAGCGGCCCGGTACCGCGGACGTCGTAGGCGATCCTCCCCTCGGGGCGGGCGAGGTACTGGGTGGTCGGGACCGGGACTGCGGGGCGTGAGGTCATGTGGCTATCTTGCATTCCGCTGTGGCTAGTGTCAATAGCTAAAGCAGTGTCCTCGGGTCGGCTCCGCGACGCCCAGGGCGCAGCCGCTGTGTCACAGTGGTCAGGTGTTCCGCTTGCTGGAGCTCCTCGGCGGCCTGTCCGTCGCGACCGACCTGGGTACGGGCGCGCCCCCCGAGGAGTCGCTCACGAGGGCCCTGGTCGCGACGAGGCTCGCGCGCGCCGCCGGCTGCGACGAGGCCGTCATCAGCGACGTGATCTACACCTCCCTCCTCCAGCACCTCGGCTGCACGGCGTACTCGCACGAGAGCGCAGCACTGTGGGGCGATGACGTCGCGGTGGTGCGGCTGGCCTTCCTGACCGACCTCACCGCATCGACCCAGGTGTGGCGGCGGTGGGTGCCCGGTGTGGCGGAAGCCACCGGGACCTCCCGGCTGCGCGTCCTGGCGACCACCCTGTCGGCCGGCAGGAAGGTCGACCTCGAGGGTGCCCGGGCGACCTGCGAGGTCGCCCGGGACGCCTCCAGGCAGCTCGGGCTCCCCCCGACCGTGCAGGAGGGTCTCCTGCACACCATGACGATGTGGAACGGCAAGGGCTTCCCGCCGTCGAGAGGGACGGACATCCCCACCAGCACCCGGGTCATGCAGGTCGCGGCGGTCGCGGTCCTGTTCGCGCTGCACGCGGACCAGGACGAGGCGGTCGCCCAGGTGCGCCACCGGGCGGGGGAGTACCTCGACCCCGACCTCGCCGACGTGTTCCTGCGCCGCCCTCGGGAGATGCTCGAGGGGCTCGACGAGGTCGACGCCTACCGATCCGTGCTGGACTCGGAACCGGATCCGGTCCCCTTCGTCGACGACGCGGAGACCGAGGCGGTCGCGCGGACCTTCGGCCACCTCGTGGACCTGAAGAGCCCCTGGTTGCACGGCCACTCGGCCGGGGTGGCCGAGCTGGCCGCGACGGCGGCCCACGCCATGGGACTGGACGACCAGGTCTCGACCGTGCGGATCGCCGGTCACCTGCACGACCTCGGACGGATCGGGGTATCCAGCCGCATCTGGGACAAGGCCACCCCGAGCCAGACCGAGCGTGACCAGGCACGGCTCCACCCCTACTACAGCGAACGGATCCTCGCGAGGATCCCTGCCCTCGCCGACGCCGCGCGGCTGGCCGGGCAGCATCACGAGCGCTGCGACGGCAGCGGCTACCACCGGGGGCTCGGGGCGGCACAGCTCACCCTCGCGTCTCGCGTGCTGGGGGTGGCGGACGCCTACCGCTGCCTCGTCGAGGGTCGACCCGACCAGCCTGCCCTGGACGGCGACCGGGCGGCCGAGAGGATCACGGACGAGGCCAGGGCGGGGGGCCTGGACGGCGACGCCGTGGCCGGTGTGCTGAGCGCCGTCGGCCGCGGGCGTGGGGGGCGACGAGCGCTCCCGGGAGGGCTCACCTCGCGGCAGGTCGAGGTGCTCCGCCTGGTCTCGGCGGGGATGTCCAACCGCGAGATCGCCGATCGCCTCACGATCTCCCCCCGGACCGCCGAGCACCACGTCCAGGACATCTACACCAGGATCGGGGTCGCCTCCCGGGCCGGCGCGGCGCTCTTCGCCATGGAGCACGGACTGGTCGACAAACACTGGTAGCCCTACCCATGTGGCGGGATCGGCCGCGGACGAGCCTTGCTCCATGTCCACACGTCGCACCTCCCTCGCCCCGGCTCCCGACGCCGCGCCGGAACGGCTGCTGACCCGTCCGTTCGTCCTGCTGACGCTCGGCGACCTCGCGTACTTCACGGCCGAAGGCGTCGCCATCTACGCCCTGCCCTTCTACGTCACCGGACCCGTGGGATCAGACAAGGCAGGCGCAGGTCTGGCGTTCGGGGCGTTCGCCGTCACAGCACTCGTGCTGCGTCCCTGGGCGGGGCGCCTCAGCGACACCGGCGGACGTCGACCGCTCCTCGTGGGTGGCGCCCTGCTGTGCGCGCTGTCCATGGCCCTGACCGCCCACGTCGACACCCTGGCGCTCGTCGTCGTGCTCCGGATGCTCCTGGGTGTCGCGGAGGCCGCGTTCCTGGTCGCCTCGTTCGCGGCCCTCGCCGACCTGGCGCCCGCGAGCCGGCTGGGTGAGGCGCTCAGCTACAACTCGCTCGGGCTGTACCTGCGCCTGGCCCTCGGGCCCCCGCTCGGGGAGATCATCGTGACCACGGTGGGCTTCACCGCTGCCTGGTGGGGAGCCGCGGCACTGGCGCTGGTCGCCGCTGCCGTGGTGGCCCGCATCGGTGAGACCCGGTCACCGCGTCGCGCCGAGGACGGCGCGAGGCCGCCCCTCCTTCTCCGCAAGGCGCTCCCGCCCTCGCTGGGCTTCTTCGCCTCGGTCTTCGCGATGGGAGGGTTCCTCGCCTTCGCCTCGCTGCACGCCGCTGCCATCGGGCTCGGCAGCACGAGCGTCCCGCTGCTCGTGTACGGCTCGGTCGTGGTGACGTGCCGCATCGCTTTCGCCAAGGTCCCCGACCGACTGCCGTCCCTGCCCCTGGGAGCCGCGGCACTGGTCGCGATCGCGACAGGCCTGACCCTCATGGCGATCTGGCAGACCCCAGCGGGAATGACGGCCGGGACTGCCGTGATGGCCGTGGGCGTCTCGTTCAGCACCCCGGCGTTCTTCTCCGCGGTGTTCGCCACGGTCGAGCCGAGCGAGCGCGGCGCCGCCTCCGGGACCATGAGCGCGTTCCTCGACCTCGGGATCGGTGCCGGACCGATCCTCCTCGGCGTGGTGGCCCAGAGCGTCGGCCTCCCGTGGATGTTCGGCGCCGCCGCCGCCGTCGCGCTCATGGGGAGCACGTGGACGCTCTCCCTGGCCTCCAGGACATGCCGTGTCACACGCGTTCGACCACGAGCCTCGACCGCCGATGTCCCCTGAGGCCTCGGTCCGTGCGGGTGCCGCGCGGCGCGAGTCGACATACCGTCGAAAAGGACCGCACATCCTTCGACAGGAGGCACCCGCATGGCACACCTCACCGGCAAGACCGTCGCGTTCCTCGCCACGAACGGCTTCGAGGACAGCGAGCTCACCAGCCCGTGGCAGGCCGTGACCGATCACGGCGCGACCGCGGTGCTCGTCTCGACCGAGACCGGCACGATCAGCGGCAAGAACGGGCACGAGGCGCAGGTCGACCGCACCACCGCTGACGTCAGCGCTGCGGACCTCGACGCGCTCGTGCTGCCCGGCGGGGTCGCGAACGGGGACAAGATCCGCATGGACGAGAAGGCGGTCGCCCTCGTGCGTGACGTCTTCGCCCAGCACAAGCCCGTGGGCGTCATCTGCCACGGCGGCTGGATCCTCACGGACGCCGACGTCGTGCGTGGCCGGACGCTCACCTCCTACCCGAGCCTGAAGACGGACCTGCGCAACGCGGGTGCGACCTGGGTCGACGAGGAAGTCGTCGTCGACGCCGGGCTGGTCAGCAGCCGGGTCCCCGACGACCTGCCGGCCTTCAACGACAAGCTCGTCGAGGAGATCGCCGAGGGCAAGCACGCGGGGCAGACCGCCTGACCGGCCTCCGGTGCCGGCCCGCTGTCGGGCCGGCACCGGTGCTCGGCGGCCTTCTCCTGCGTCTGCCGAGGCAGTTGACTGGTGGGGTGACGTTCACCGCGATGCCGACCGAGCTCGCGACCGAGCGGTTCGTCCTGACGCCCGAAGAGCTCGATGACGCGCCGTGGCTCGCTGACCTGTTCACCGCACGGGGTGGCGGCACCGTCACGACGGCCGAGGCCCGCACGCGGGTACGGGCGATGCACGAGCTGACGAGCGCATGTGGCATCGGCGCCTACGTGCTGCGACCCAGGGACGGGGGAGCGCCCGTCGGCTACGCCGCGATCGTGATCGGCCGCGGCACGGTCGCAGAGCCCGAGATCGCGTACGAGATCCTGCCCGACGCCCAGGGGAACGGGTACGCCACCGAGGCGGCGAGCGTGGTGCTCACCGCCGCCTACGCCACAGGCCGCCGACGGATCTGGGCGACCATCCGCCCGTGGAACGCGGCCTCGTTGCGGGTCCTGGACAAGCTGGGTGGCTTCCAGCAGGTGCGCGCGACCTCCGACGAGGAGGGGCCGATCCGCTGGTACGCGCGTCAGGAGTCGTGATCGTCGGGCTCAGCCGTCGAGGCTGCCGGAGGGCGAGGTCACGACGTCCTGGGAGATCCACGCCGTGATGTTCGGGTTCTTGGGCGAGAACACCACGCGGAAGGTGTCCGTCGGTGAGGTCTCCGCGGGCAGCTCGATGCTCGTTCGACCGCGACGTGACACTGGTCGCGTGTCGAGAGTCTCCCAGTTCCCATCAGGGTCACGCCGCTGCAGGCTCGCACCACCGGGCAGCGCGGTCAGGAGCAGGAGCATGGTCGGGCCCTGCTGCTGCAGCGAGGTCGTGGCGGCGCGTTCGCGGTCCTTGCGGCTCACCGCACCGATGGGTGCCGCGACGCCGAACGAGGGGCTCATGCCGGCGCCCGAGCTCATCGGCACCGAGACCGCGGTGGTCGCGCGTTCCTCCTGACGGTCCATGAGTACCCTCCACCTCGGCGTGGTCCCGGCGCGCACCTGCCGACGCTGTGCTTCGAACCTAGCGCGGTCCGCTCCTTGCCGTGCGGCTCAGGGATCGCGGGTCTGGTTGTCGCGGTGGGCCGACAGGTATGCGGCTCGCTCATCGGGCTCGAGCTTCTCGACCGCCGCGCGCAGCATGGCCCGGGGCATGGTGGCCGTGTGCTCGCCGAGGAAGGCCAGCAGCGCCGGCCGGTCGACCTGGCCGGCGTAGCGCAGCATCCAGCCGGTGCCCTTGTGGACCAGGTCGTACGGGTCGTCGACGAGCAGGCGGGCGATGGCCAGGGTCTCGGCCACCTGTCCGTGCTTGAGGAAGGCGGCCGTGGCGACGATCGCGCTGCGGCGCTGCGGCCAGGCGTCGGACCGTGCCAGGGCGTAGAGCGGGTCGCGGGGACGGTCGAGCAGCCAGGTGCCGAGCACCTGGTGGGCCGCCAGGTCGACCAGGTCCCAGTCGTCGATGCGGTCGTGGCGCCGCAGGTACAGGTCGTAGAGGCCGTGCTGCCGCTCAGGGGTGACGCGCTTGTGCGTCGCGGACTTGCCCATGACGGAGCACGCGCCCGCACGGTCCTCGTGGACGGGACTCTCGAGCAACGCCTCGATCTCCGTCAGGGGCATCGCCAGGAACTCCTTCGCGAGGGCGAACACCGCGCCCATCCGGACCCCGATGAACGACTCGTCGCCGGGGAAGTACCGGCGGTAGGCTTCGCGCTGCTCCGGGCGCGCCTGAGCCCACAACCGCGCCTGGAAGGTCGCGGCGTCCAGGTCACCTGTCATCGTCCTCGTCCTGCCGCGCGGCGTCGGGGGTGCAGGTCGCGAGCACCTTTCGTCACTCATGCTGCCGGGGTGCAACCGACCCGGTCATCACATCAGACCCCGGGACCTCAGGGAACTCATCGGCCCGCCAGCGTCCGGGCCGAGGACGAGCGCCGCCGGGCTCGCTAGGGTCGATCGGGTGGGGGAGCCGTCGGGAGCAGCGCCGGGCGCGGTCGGGAGCCTGAGCGTCGCCGCGGGCTCCGGGATCACGCGCGGACCCGGCTTCGAGCGTGCGCGCCACGAGACGGTCCGCTACCACGACGAGCTCTACGCGCAGGCCGACCTCGGGGTGCCCGGCACGTGGCTCGCGCGCCCGCACCCCCTGGTCACCTGGAGCCTGGACCTGGTGCGGGGCCGGGGGTCGATGGTCGCCTACGACCTGGGAGCGGGGGTGGGTCGCCACACGATCCCGATAGCCAGGGCCCTCGGGGTGGGGTCCCGGGTGGTCGCGGTGGACTTGCTCGACGGCGCGATCCGTCGGCTGCGGACCAACGCCGCCCGGGCGGGCGTGGGCCCGATGGTCACGACCTCCAGGTGCGACCTCGAGGCGTTCCGCCCCCGTGCCCCGGCTGGGCTGGTGGTGATCTTCTCCGCCTTGGAGCACCTGGCCGGCGGTGCGGTCGTGGCGCAGGTGCTGTCCCGGATGCAGGCCGTGACCCGGCCCGGCGGGATGCACGTCCTGGGGGTGCTCTGCGACCGGACCGAGGTCTGCGCCGGGCGGGAGCGTCCGGCGCTCGTCGAGCTCGCGTGGACCTCCGACCAGGCCCTGGCCGCCCTCGACGTCCAGTACGAGGGGTGGCAGGTCCTGCGCCGGGAGCTGGTCCCCTCGACGATCACCGAGACCCGGGACGGCCAGACGCACCAGCTGCGGTCCACGCTCGTGCAGTACGTCGCCGAGCGTCCTCAACGCCTCGGGGCCGCGACCTCGGAGGTGGCCCGCTCGTAGTGGCGCAGCAGCTGGTCGCAGACCACCGGCCAGGTCCGCGCCCGCACGGCGAGGTGAGCAGCGCGGCCCATGGCGACCCGCTTGGCCTGGTCGCCCGCCAGGTCGGCGACGTGCGCCCGCAGGGCAGCAAGATCACCCGGAGGGTAGAGCCAGCCGGTGCGGCTGTGGTCCACGAGGTTGCGGAGCCCTCCCGCGCCGACGGCGACGACGGGCACGGCGCTGGCCATCGCCTCCTGGGCTGCCTGGCAGAACGTCTCGAACGGGCCGGTGTGCACCATGACGTCGAGGCTGGCCACCGCTCGTGACAGGTCCGGTCCGGACAGCGACCCGGTGAAGTGCGCTGCGGGCAGGCGCCGCTCGAGCCGCTCCCGCTCCGGCCCGTCTCCGATCACGACGACCTGGACCCCGGGCAGGTCCGAGAGCACGTCGAGGTCCTCGACCTGCTTCTCGGCGGCCAGCCTGCCGACGAAGCCGACGAGCACGTCGCCGACGGGGCTGACCCGGGCCCGCAGGCCGGCGTCACGGTGCGCCGGTGAGAAGGTTGCGGTGTCCACGCCGCGCGGCCAGACCTCGACGCGAGGGATGTCATGGCGCACGAGCTCGTGTGCGGCGGTCGGCGAGGGCGCGAGCGTGAGCCGGGCCCGCTCGTGGACCGACCGGATGTGGCGCCACGCCGAGCTCGACGCCGCGGTGAGCCCGTACCTGCGGGCGAAACCGGCGACGTCGGTCTGGTAGATCGCGACGACCGGGATGCCGAGCGACGCGGCGACCCGCGTCACGGGTCCACCGAGGGCGAAGGGCGACGCGAGATGGAGGACGTCGGGCCGGAAGGCCGCGAGCTCGCGGGGCAGGGAGCCTGCCAGGACGGCGGGAACGGGCACCGGGACCCGGACGTGACGGTGACCGGGCACGCCGATGGAGGGCAGGTTCACGACGTCGAAGCCCTCGCACACCGGGGGCGGGTCGCCCAGCGCGAACACCCGCGCGCTGTGGCCCGTCCGGCTCAGGTGGCGCAGCACCTGAAGCACCGAACCCGTCACGCCGTTGATCGAGGGCAGAAACGTCTCGGACACCACGGCGACCTTCACGCCCGCATCAGATCAGCGTGATCTGCCCGTCAGGGGTGTCCGGGGAGTCCCGCACGAGACGCCCGGGTGAACCCTGTGCGGCGCGGCGACCCCGTCCCTCGGCGACGTCGCCGGGGGAGTACCGGCGGTAGGCCTCGCGCTGCTCCGGTCTGGCCTGGTGCGCAAGCGCGCCCGGTCTGGCCTGGTGCGCAAGCGCGCCTGGAAGGTCGCGGCGTCCAGCTCACCGGTCATGGGTCGCGCCCGCCTCAGACGGGGTCCGGCCGCTCGGACCCGGTCGGGAGGTCCGCCACTCCGGTCGCGGTCACCAGGTGCAGGCGCTGGACCTCGAGGCTCGTGACGTTCTCGTCGAGCGAGTCGAGGAAGCGCCTGGTCGTGGGCTGTGACTCGTGCTCGTCCAGGGCCTCCTGGCTCGCGTAGAGCTCGTAGAAGACACGGACGTCGGGTTCGCCCTCGAGAGCGTGCACGGCGTAGACCACGGTGCGGGGCTCGTGCGCGGCGATGCCCGCGACCGTCTCGCGCATCAGCGCGTCGAACGCCTCGGCTCGTCCGGGCCTGAGCGTGAACCGGACCACCAGGCCGAGCTGGGACATCTGATCCTCCTCCGTTCGGTCCGTGCCTGCCCGTTAGCCCGTCACCTTCTTGACCACGGAGGACTTGAGCTGCATGGCCCCGAAGCCGTCGACCTTGCAGTCGATGTCGTGGCCGTCCACCCCGTCGACCAGTCGGATGTTGCGGACCTTGGTACCGGCCTTGATCGGCGTCGGGTTCCCCTTGACCTTCAGGCTCGTGACCACGGTCACCGTGTCGCCGTCGGCCAGCGGGTTGCCGACGGCATCCTTCACGACGGTTCGCGGGGCCTCCTCCACGGGTTCGTCGCCTCCCTCCCACTCGTGCCCGCACTCGGGGCACACGAGCAGGGCACCCAGCTCGTAGGTGTACCCGCTCGAGCACGCGGGGCACGGGGGCAGGGGGTCGGTCACGTCAGCAACGATAGCGATCGCCGCCCCGAGCGGGAGGACGGCCGATGGGCAGACACGTGTCGCCGCACGGGTCCATGCTGGGACCGGGCGTTCGTCTCGCCAGCCCCTGACCACAGGGAGGACGGCATGACCGAGTGGTCCTTCGTCTACGACGGCTTCGACCCCGAGCAGGAGGGGCGCCGCGAGACGCTGTGCGCCCTCGGCAACGGGTACCTGGTCACCCGTGGCGCCGCGGCGGACAGCATCGCCGACGGGGTCCACTACCCCGGCACGTACCTGGCCGGCGGCTACGACCGGCTGGTCACCACCGTTGCCGGCCGGGAGGTCGAGAACGAGGACCTGGTGAACCTGCCGAACTGGCTGGTGCTGAGGATCCGCATCGAGGACGACGACTGGATCCGTCCCGGTCAGGTCGAGCTGCTCACCCATCGTCAGGAGCTGGACCTGCGCCACGGGACGCTGCTGCGGACCGTGCGCATGCGGGATGTCGAGGGCCGGGTCACGCGGTGGGAGGAGCGGCGGATCGTCGCCATGCACGACAAGCACCTCGCGGGACTCACGGTGGAGGTGACGCCGGAGAACTGGTCCGGCTGGCTGACCGTCCGCTCCGCGCTCGACGGCGCGGTGGTCAACGGGGGTGTCGAGCGCTACGCCGCGCTCGACGGGCGCCACCTGGAGACGGTCACCACGGCCTCCGACGGAGCCGACGTCATCCTGCTGCGGAGCCGGATGCGGCAGTCCCGCCGCGAGGTCGCGGAGGCGGCGCGGCTGCGGTTCTTCGCCGAGGGGCAGCCCCTCGAACCTGAGCGGCACACCGAGCGCGGCGAGGACGAGGTCGCCCAGGTCGCCACCGTGCACGTGTCCGAGGGTTCACCTGTGGTGATCGAGAAGCTCGTCGCCGTGTACGCGTCCGGGGACGCCGCGACGTCGGAGCCCGGCGTGGACGCGACCGCGGCCGTCAGACGGCTCGGGCGCTTCGACGACGTGCTGGCCGAGCACCGGCTCGCCTGGCGGCACCTGTGGGAGGAGTGCGACCTGCAGGCGCTGACCCGGTGGGACCAGGCGGTCAACCTCCAGCTGAGGCTGCACATCTTCCACCTGCTGCAGACCGTCTGCTACAACTCGATCGACCTCGATGTGGGCGTGCCACCCCGGGGATGGCACGGCGAGGCCTACCGCGCCCACATCATGTGGGACGAGCTGTACATCCTGCCCTTCCTCAACCTGCGCATCCCGGCGGTCAGCCGGGCGCTCCTCACGCACCGTTACCACCGCATGCCCCAGGCCCGCCTGGCGGCGCGCGCGGCCGGGTTCAAGGGCGCGATGTTCCCCTGGCAGAGCGGCAGCACCGGCCGCGAGGAGAGCCAGCAGCTGCACCTCAACCCTCTCTCCGGACGCTGGGTCGCCGACAGCTCCTACCGCCAGCGCCACATCGGCGCTGCGGTCGCCTACAACGTGTGGCAGTACTACCAGGCGACCGACGACCAGGACTTCCTCTACTACTACGGCGCGGAGATGCTCCTGGAGATCGCACGGTTCTGGGCCAGCATCGCGACCCGCAACCCGGTCGACGGCCGGTACGACATCCGCGGGGTCATGGGCCCGGACGAGTTCCACGTCGCCTACCCGGGCAAGGACCCGTCACGTGAGGGTGGGCTCGACAACAACGCGTACACCAACGTCATGGCGTCCTGGACGATGGCGCGGGCGCTCGACGTGATGGCTCTGCTGCCGGACGAACGTTCCCGCCGGATCAGGGAGACCATCGGGCTCGACGACGACGAGGTGGCGTCCTTCGACGAGATCGGTCGCATGCTCCGCGTCCCCTTCCACGACGACGGCATCATCAGCCAGTTCGAGGGGTACGAGGACCTCGACGAGCTCGACTGGGATGCGGTGCGGACGCGCCATGGCGACATCCAGCGGCTCGACCGCGTCCTCGAGGTCGACGGCGACACCCCGGACCGCTACAAGGTGTCCAAGCAGGCGGACGTCCTCATGCTCTTCTACCTCTTCTCGGCCGAGGAGCTCGGACACATCTTCGAACGGCTCGGGTACCACCTGGACCACGCCACCATCCGCAAGAACATCGACTACTACATCGAACGCACCTCGCACGGCTCGACGCTGAGCCTGGTCGTCCACTCCTGGGTCCTGGCGCGCTACGACCGGCCACGGTCGGGGGACCTGTTCCGTCAGGCACTGCGCAGTGACATCGACGACCTCCAGGGCGGGACCACGCGGGAGGGCATCCACCTCGGTGCGATGGCGAGCACCGTCGACCTCATGCAGCGCTGCTACACGGGGCTCGACCTGCGCGGGAACATCCTTCACCTCGACCCGAACCTGCCCCGGGACATCGAGCGCCTGACCACGCACATCCGCTACCGCCGTCAGATCCTGGATCTCGACATCAACCACGAGTGGGCGCGCCTGACCAGCCGGGCGTTCACCTCGACCCCCATCACCATCGCCTACCGGGGTGAGATCCGGGAGATCAGCCCCGGTCAGGAGCTCAGCTTCCACCTGGTCCCGCCCGGCGCCGACGCCTCGACGCGGTCGGGGCCCCACTGATCGAGGGTGGTGATCCCCGCCTGGGCAGGCCCTGAGGGGTGCAGCGTCACCCGGACGCGGCGGGAGTCGCAGGGGTCTCCAGTGCGGGCGCTCCGGTGAGGACCGTGAACACCCCCCAGAGCGCCGTCGCGTCCGTGCGCTCGCGGACCAGCCGGTAGGACCCCTCCTCGAGCGCGGGCAGCGCGACGGGGGAGCCCCACTCCACCCCCAGGTCGGTCTCGCGCTCCTGGACGGGCACGTCGACCACGTCGAGCCACTGCCTGCCGTCCCACCGCTGGACGAGGGCGGACGGGTCCAGACCCGTGTCGACCTCCTCGATGTCCTCCGCGGTGAGTGTGCCGTCGGCTCCTGCGGGTACCTGAGTCACCACCCGGGCGAGACCGCCCTCGGGCGGGACCAGCACCGGGTCGACGGTCAGCCGCACGTCGTCCTGTGCCGGCAGCGGCGGCGCGGCAGGCGCGCCGGTGCGGACCTCGAAGACCCCCGCGGCGACGCCCTTCTCGAGCGCCGCACGCTGCACGAGCCGGTACCAGCCGTCGGCGAGCCCCTCGGTGCTCAGCACCGTGGCAGGTGCCGGGGTGCCGGGGACGGCCCCGAGCCCGATGCCCTCGACGGCGTCGAGCCTGTCCATCACTGTCCCGACGCACTCCCACTCCACCAGGCACAGGTGCGCGAACCCGGCCCGTCGCCACTGGGCGCCGTCCCAGCGGTCGACCTCCGCATCGACACCGAAGGTCAGGTCGTTCGCCTCGCCGGCCACGAGCACGGCCGTGACGACGTCGCCGGGCGCGACAGCCCCCGGGACCACCTGGACGGCGACGGGTCGGGTCTGCTCGGGCGGTGGCGGGGTGCTGACCGCGGGAGCGAAGCCTCTGCCCTCGGGCCGTACGAGCAGCACGACGGCCAGGACGACGGCGACCACGCCCAGGCCGGCCGCCGCGCGGGCGGTCGCCCGACGGCGCCGTCCGCGCCTGACGACCGGGTCGGGGTCGACGAGGATCACCGGTGCGACCTCCTCGAACCGTCTGCGCAGGTCCTCGGCCCGGTCGGCCGGCGGGCTCGGGTGCTCGGTCATCGTGCGCTCCCCTCGGGGATCGAGGTCGCCGTACCCGTGGGCTCCGCGAGCAGGTCCCGCAGGCGTGCGAGCCCGCGGGACGCGGTGGACTTGACGGTGCCGAGGGACACGCCCAGCTCGGCGGCCGTCTCCGCCTCGCTCAGCCCCAGCAGGTGCCGCAGGACGACGACCCGCCGCTGCTGGGTGGGCAGCGCCCGCAGTGCGTGGCCGAGCCTGTCCCGCTCGGCCCGCGCCGCGGAGCCGTCGTCGGCGGCAGGGTCGGGCATCGCGAGGGGAGCCGTGAGGGTCTCGCGGCGATCCTTGCGCCAGCTGTCGATGCGTGAGTTCGTCAGGATGCGACGGGTGTAGGCGACCGGGTCGCCGCCGCCCAGGCGTCCCCAGGCGAGGTAGGTGCGCAGCAGGGCGTGCTGCAGGAGGTCCTCGGCGCGCACCGGGTCGCCGCACAGGTACCAGGCCGCTCGCCCGAGCTCGGGTGACGCGGCGCGGACGAAGGCGGCGAACTCGGCGTCCGGGTCGGCTCGCCCGTCAGGCACCACGACGGTGTCCTCGACCGTGGCGGTCGCGGGTGCACGGGGCGGCGTCGACGTGCCGGTACCCCTCGAACCCCTCATGACCCTTCAACGGATGAACCTGCCGAATGGTTGAGTCGCCCGACGGAACCGGACGACCGGCCGGCGGGGGCTAACGCCGTGTTTCGAGCAGGTTGTGCGCCCAGGACGACAGGTTGTGCACCGCACGCCCACCAGCCCGCGCCGGGCTGCTTGAGTCATGGCGAAGTCACCCCGGACGGGGGGGCACGCACCGGCATCGCCGGGGTGTTCCTTCCGACCAGGGCCCCACTGCACGACCGAACCGCTGATCAGACCGGGTAGGGGCAGCCCCGTCCGTTCGTCGTCCGGTGGCAGCACTCGGACCGCACCACTCGAAGAGGAGACAGAGCGATGAAGCTTGGTCAGATGTCAACCGCGGAGAGGCGGCTGGCGAGGCGCGTCCCGTCGGCCGGGATCGCCGCCTTCGCCGGGCTCACGGCCATCGCGCTCGTGGGATGCACCCCGAGCACGTCGGATCCCGACCCGGCCACCGCCGAGGCCTACGTCGAGCGTGAGGTCACCGACGGCACCACCACCTTCATGGTCGTCGACAACCCCGGTGACGGTGCGACGCTGTCGTACGGTGCCGACAGCGGTGTCACCCTGCTCGAGGAGGAGGTCGACGGTTCGACCTACGCGTTCAAGGACATGAACGCCAACGGCGAGCTCGACGTCTGGGAGGACTGGCGGCTCGACGCCCAGGAGCGGGCCGCAGACCTCGCCGAGGACCTGTCGATCGAGCAGATCGCGGGTCTCATGCTGTGGAGCTCCCACGAGCGCTCCCCTGCGGACGGCCTGACCGACCCCCAGAAGACGTACCTGTCGGAGTCCAACCTGCGCAACGTGCTGAACGCCGCGGGCAGCGACGCGGCCACGACGGTCCCGTGGGTGAACGAGATGCAGGCGTACGTCGAGACCCTGGCGACGGCGGACACCCCCTACGTCCCGGTCAACTTCAGCTCCGACCCGCGATCGACCGCGGGCTCGGGCGGCTACAACGCCGAGGGCGCGGACATCTCCCGATGGCCCTCGAGCCTGGGCCTGGCGGCGACGTTCAACCCCGACCACACCGCGAGGTTCGGCGAGATGTCCTCGGCCGAGTACCGCGCGCTGGGCATCACCACGGCGCTCAGCCCGCAGATCGACCTCGCCACCGAGCCGCGCTGGCTGCGGGTCGGCGGCACCTTCGGTGAGGACGCCGCGCAGAACACCGAGCTCGCAGCGGCCTACGTCGACGGGTTCCAGGGCACCGGCGGCGAGGACGTGTGGGGTTCCGAGTCCGTCAACGCCATGATCAAGCACTGGGCCGGCGACGGTCCGGGCGAGGGCGGTCGTGAGGGCCACACGAACGCCGGGAAGTACGGCGTCTACCCGGGGGACAACCTCGCGGGGCACACCGAGGCCTTCCTCGGCTCGCCGAGGTCCGCGGCCGTGATGACCGCCTACTCGATCGCGCTGGACGGCGACGGCGAGCCCCTCTTCGAGGACCGCGCCGGCGCCGCGTACGACTCCGGACGGATGGCCATCCTCCGCGAGGACAACGGCTACGAGGGCGTCGTGGTCACCGACTGGGGCGTCATGAGCGGCTCCAACGACGAAGGAGCCTTCTTCGGCATGGCGTGGGGCGCCGAGGAGCTGACCCCCGCCGAGCGCTACTTCGAGGTCCTGGCGACCGGGCACGACATGTTCGGTGGTGTCAACGACGCGACGTACATCCTCGAGGGGTACGACGTCTGGCAGGAGCGCTTCGACGCCGGTGAGGTCGAGGTGGACGCCGACACCCGCTTCCGGGAGTCCGGTACCCGCATCCTCACCATGCTCTTCAACCCGGGCCTGTACGAGAGTGCGTTCCTGGACCCCGAGGAGTCCGCGGCGATCCTGGCCAGCGCAGACAAGGTCGAGGCGGGCTACTCCGCGCAGCTCGACTCGGTGGTGCTGGTCAAGAACGACGGCCAGACCGTCACGGCCACCGAGGCCGACGACTGGTCCGAGATGACCGTCTACATCCCGCGGTCCTACAACACCGGGTTCGCGAGCGCGTTCGGACCTCCCGAGTACTCCGAGGCCCCCAGCCTGACCATCGAGGTCGCGGAGCAGTACTTCGCCGCCGTCCTCACCGACGAGGCCGAGATGGACGAGAACGACCAGGTCATCTCGTACACCGCTCCCGACCTCAGCGACGTCGACATCGTCCTGGTGGGCATGAACAGCCCGGACAACGGCGGCAACTTCTCCAACATCGGGCACGACACCGAGTCGGGCCAGTGGTACCCGCTCTCGCTGCAGTACCGCCCGTACACCGCCGACGGAGAGAACGTCCGTCAGGTGTCCATCTCGGGTGACCTGCTCGAGGACGGCTCCCAGGAGAACCGCTCCTACTTCGGCAACACCTCGCGGATCGCCAACGAGGCCGACCTGGACGCGTTCGAGCGTGCCGTGGCGGCCGTCGCGGCCAGCGGCAAGGACATCCCGGTGATCACCGTCCTCAAGGCGATCAACCCCGTCGTCCCGACCGAGTTCGAGGCCGCCTCCGACGCGATCGTCGTCGGCTTCGGCACGAGCGACCAGGCGCTGATCGAGGTGGCGCTGGGCATGTACGAGCCCCAGGGCCGTCTGCCGATCCAGTTCCCGGCCGACATGGACACCGTCGAGGCACAGCTCGAGGACGTCGCGAAGGACATGACGCCCTACACGGACTCGCTCGGCAACGTCTACGACTACGGCTTCGGCCTGAACCACTCGGGTGTGATCGCCGACTGACACGGCACCTCGGGGTGGCCGGCAGCGCACGCGGCCGGCCACCCCGGGCTCCGACGGGCGGTCCTGACCACCACCTGTGCGAGCCTCGGTGCGCCTCACCGGCCACGGGGTTGTCCCGCGGCCAGATCTCAGAAGGAGCAGATGTGAAGAACAACAAGGTGCTGACCACCGGCCTCGGGCTGATGATCGCCGTCACCGGCGCCTTCGGGCTCACCGCGTGCTCGAGCGACGACGGCGGCTCGGGGGGCTCGTCGGAGAGCACCCCGAGCGACGTCGACGTCGCGGACGACCTCGAGAACGCCCGGCAGGCAGTCGCCGACGCGCTCGCCGAGGACGACAGCTGGGCCCAGATCATGCTGGCCAGCGACGTCAGCGCACCGACGGTCAAGTACGGGCTGCTCGTCGTCCCCTACGAGTACTCCGAGGCGGCCTCCCGCGTCCAGGGGACCATCACGATCGACGACGGCGACTTCACGATCGACGCCGACTCGGCGGCCACGGACCAGACCTGGCGGATCGACCAGGACGGCACCCTCACCGAGGTGACGGACTAGCAGTCCCGGTACCTCGCTCGTCCGGTCCGGATCAGACCGAGTGCCCGCCCAGCCGCGCCCTGGGCGGGCGGGCACTCGCTCCTCGGCCCCGACACCGCGCGATCTTCGATCGCCGGCCCGCACCCAAGGAGAGATGCAGTGAACGCCAGACCGCAGAAGAACGCCGATCGCGTGAAGACGCCCATGTCGAACAGGAAGTACCTGTCGATCTGGGTCCCCGTGCTGGCCACGGTGACCGCGCTGGGCGTCGTCGCGAACGTGGGGCTCGTCGTCGCCGGAGGGTGGGTCGCGTCCCAGTTCGGATCCGGCACGTACACCTTCACCAACGCCGAGGCGGCTGCGGAGTGGGACACCGAGTACAACCGGTCCGAGCTCGCGAGCATCGAGGAGGTCGACGAGGCCGCCAAGGCGCTCGTCGAGGAGATCTCCGGTGGCGGCATCGTCCTGGCCAAGAACGAGGCGGGCGCGCTGCCCCTGGCCCCGAGCTCGCGGGTCACGATGCTCGGTCGCGCGGCTGCCGACCCGGTCTTCGGCGGATCCGGCTCGGGCTCGGTCGACACGAACTCGGCGGTCACCGTGCGAGGCGGGCTCGAGAACGCCGGCTTCGAGATCAACGACCAGGTGTACGGCGTCATGGAGGCGTTCGCGGCGCAGGCACCCCGGGGCCACATCGAGATGGACAACCCCGGGGCCTCCAACTACTACATCGGTGAGCTACCTGTCGGTGACTACGAGGCGCAGCAGTCGTCGTTCGCGAACTACCCCGACGCCGCCGTCGTCGTCATCGGCCGCCCCGGTGGTGAGGGCGGCGACCTCACCCAGGACATGACCGACTGGGACGCCAACGCCGTGCCCGGACAGCACCAGCTCGAGCTCAACCAGGACGAGCGTGACCTGGTCGACCTGGCGAAGGCCTCCTTCGAGACCGTGGTCGTCGTGGTCAACTCCTCGACGACGATCGAGATGGGCGTGCTCCAGGACGACCCCGAGGTCGACGCGATCCTGCTGGCCGGCTCGCCGGGCGCGACCGGGTTCAACGCCCTCGGGAGCATCCTCAGCGGAGAGGTCAACCCGTCGGGTCGTACCTCGGACCTGTGGGCCGCGGACTTCACGGCCGACCCCACCTTCGCCAACTTCGGCGAGTTCGTGTACGAGAACCTCGACGTCTCGTTCCCGGTCTCCACGGTCGAGCGGGCGACGTCGAACGCCACCGTGACCTCCGACGCGCCGTTCGTGAACTACGCCGAGGGCATCTACATCGGGTACCGCTACTACGAGACCGCGGCGGCCGAAGGGTTCATCGACTACGAGGAGGCGGTCGTGTACCCGTTCGGGTACGGGCTGAGCTACACGGACTTCACGTGGCAGGTCACCGACACCCAGGCGGGTGCGGTCGACGGTGTGATCTCCGTGACGGTCGAGGTCACCAACACCGGTGACGTCGCGGGCAAGGACGTCGTCGAGCTGTACTACACCGCGCCCTACACGCCCGGCGGGATCGAGAAGGCCGAGGTCGTGCTCGGTGGCTTCGCCAAGACGGGCCTGCTCGAGCCCGGGGCGAGCGAGAGCGTCACCGTGGAGCTCGTCGTCGAGGACATGGCGTCCTACGACCACCTGGGCAACCGGGCGTACGTCCTTGAGGCAGGCGACTACCTGATCAGCCTGCGCACCGACTCGCACACCGTGGCCGCGCAGACCGAGCCGATCACCTACACGGTCGACTCCGACGTCGTGTACTCGGGGGAGGGGCACCGCACCAGTGACCTCGCCGAGGTCACCAACCAGTTCGACGACGTCTCGGCGCAGTTCGTCACCGAGCCCGAGGGGGGCAAGATCCTGTCGATGTCCCGGGCGGACTTCGCCGGGACGTTCCCGACGGCTCCCACGCCGGACCTCTACGTCGCGGACCAGGCGGTCGCGGACGGGTTCGCCGCATGGGACCACGAGGCGGCGGCGTCCGGGTTCGAGGGTGAGATGCCCACGACGGGCGACCGGTCGGATGTGACGCTCATCGACATGCGTGGCCTGGCCAAGGACGACCCGCAGTGGGACGTGCTCCTGGACTCCCTCACGGTCGGCGAGATGACCGACCTGCTCCTCAACGGCGCCTACCAGACGGCGGCGATCGAGTCGATCGCCAAGCCGCAGACGCTCGAGCCGGACGGCCCGGCCGGCTTCTCCTCGTTCATCAACTCCTCGATCAACGGCGTCGCCTACCCGTCCCAGTTCCTCATCGCCCAGACCTGGGACGTCGAGCTCGGCGCGGCCATGGGGCGCATGCTCGGGGACGAGGCGCTCCAGAAGGGGATCAACGGCTGGTACGCGCCGGGGGTCAACCTGCACCGCTCGCCGTTCGGGGGCCGCAACTTCGAGTACTACTCGGAGGACCCCTACCTCTCGGGCACGATGCTCACCGCGGTCGCGAACGGGGTCGCCGAGAAGGGCGTCTACACGCTCATCAAGCACTTCGCGATGAACGAGCAGGAGACGAACAGGGTCAACAACGGCATCGCCACCTGGGCGACCGAGCAGACCATCCGTGAGCTGTACCTCAAGCCGTTCGAGCTGGGTGTCAAGAACATCTCGATGGATGTGGAGTACGTCTCCGACGAGGACGGCACGATCTCGCAGACGAGCGTCGGTGCGGGCGGCATCATGAGCTCCTTCAACCGGATCGGTGCCACCTGGGCCGGCGGATCACCCGCCCTCATGTCGAGCGTGCTCCGCGACGAGTGGGGCTTCGAGGGCTTCGCGATCTCCGACTTCAACCTGTACCCGTACATGAACCCCAACGAGGGCATCGACGCGGGGACCGACCTGACCCTGACGTTCCAGCCGTCGAAGTCGTTCGGGGACACCTCGTCGGCCAAGGCGGTCGGCGATATCCGGAACGCGACCCACAACATCCTGTTCACGGTCGCCAACTCCAACGCCATGGACGGTCTCGCCCCGGGGGCGACGGTCACCTACACGCCGCCCACCTGGGTCTACGTCCAGATCGTGGCCTCGATCGTGCTCGGTCTCCTGGTGGTCCTCGGCATCGTCATGGTGTGGCGTCGAGTGCGCCGCCATCGCACCGTGCCCGTGGTCGGCTCCGGCCCGCGTCGGGGCGCCCAGGCCTGAGCGGGTGCCGGGCCCGCCCCGACGGGCCCGGCACCGCAGGCCCGATGACCCGAACCGTCCGTCCGTGAGTACAGGAAGAGGCACCCTGATGTCCGACGAGCTGACCCTGCTCGAGAAGGCGGCGCTGCTCAGCGGCGCGAGCGTGTGGGAGTCCCGTGCCGTGCCGCGCCTGGGCATCCGTTCGATGACCCTCGCCGACGGCCCGCACGGGATCCGCAAGCAGGTCGGGTCCTCCGACCACCTGGGCATCAACGCCTCGACGCCGGCGACCTGCTTCCCGACCGCTGCGACGGTCGCGAACTCCTGGGACGTCGACTTGGCGCACCAGGTCGGTGCGGCCCTGGGCGCCGAGGCGGTCGACCTGGGGGTCGACGTCGTGCTCGGCCCCGGCCTGAACATCAAGCGCAGCCCGCTGTGCGGCCGTAACTTCGAGTACTTCTCCGAGGACCCGTACCTGTCTGGCACGCTCGCCGCCGGCTACGTCAGCGGCATCCAGTCCCAGGGCGTGTCGGCCTGCCCCAAGCACTTCGCGGTCAACAGCCAGGAGCTGCGCCGGATGGCCAGCGACTCGGTGATCGACGAGCGGACCCTGCGGGAGATCTACCTGACCGCGTTCGAGATCGTGGTCCGCGACGCTCAGCCCAAGGCACTGATGTCCGCCTACAACAAGGTGAACGGGACGTACGCGCACGAGAACGCCCATCTGCTCCAGGACGTCCTGCGCACCGAGTGGGGCTTCGACGGGGTGGTCGTCTCGGACTGGGGTGGCTCGAACGACGCCGTCGCTGCTGTCCGCGCCGGCGGGACGCTCGAGATGCCCTCACCGGGACTGGACTCCGCCCGCCAGCTCGTCGCCGCCGTCGAGCAGGGACGGCTGACCGAGGCCGAGCTCGACGCCCGGGTCGCCGAGATGATCTCGCTCGTCGCGCGGATCGACCCGTCACGGGACGCGACGGTCGACACCGACGCCCACCACGCGCTCGCCCGCCGGGCCGCCGAGGCGAGCCAGGTGCTGCTCAAGAACGACCACGGGACCCTCCCGCTCGCCGCAGGCACACGCGTCGCGGTCATCGGCGACTTCGCCCAGACCCCGCGCTACCAGGGCGCGGGCTCCTCGGTGGTCAACCCGACGCGACTGACGACGACCCTCGACGCCCTCGCCGCCTCGTCGCTCGAGGTCGTGCGTCACGCACAGGGCTTCGTGCGCACCGGCGGTGCCGACCCGTCGCTGCTGGCCGAGGCCCTCACCGCGGCCGCGGCGGCCGACGTCGCGCTGGTCTACCTGGGGCTGGACGAGACCAGCGAGTCGGAGGGCAACGACCGCACCCACCTGCGGCTCGCGGACAACCAGGTCGCGCTCCTCGCGGCGCTCCGCGGGGTGGCGACCCGGGTGGTCGTCGTGCTCTCGGCAGGCTCGGTGGTCGAGATGCCGTGGCTGGGCGACACCGACGCCCTGGTGCACGGCTACCTGGGTGGCCAGGCGGGAGCCGAGGCGACCGTCAACGTGCTCACCGGAGCGGTCAACCCGTCGGGTCGACTCGCGGAGACCTACCCCGTGCGCCTCGAGGACACCGCGAGCCACGCCTATTACCCGGGCCGGCACGAGACCGCCGAGTACCGCGAGGGCATCTACGTCGGCTACCGCCACACGGTCACCGCCGCGGTCCCGACGCTCTTCCCGTTCGGCTTCGGTCTGGGCTACACGACGTTCGCCTACGCGGACCTCGTGGTCGACGCCCACGGTGCGACCTTCACGGTCACGAACACCGGCGCCGTCGCGGGTGCCGAGGTCACCCAGATGTACGTGGGACGACACGCACCGAGCGGGGTGCATCGCGCGGCGCGTGAGCTCAAGGGCTTCCGCAAGGTTCACCTCGAGCCGGGGGAGACGGCCACCCTGACCATCCCCTTCGACCGGTACACGTTCCGCCACTTCGCCGTGGCGCACGACGCCTGGCAGGTCGAGGCGGGCGAGTTCTCGGTGCAGGTCGGTCCGAACGTCGAGGACCTGCCCCTCGCGGCGGTCCTCGAGGTGGCCGGTGAGGAGGTCGCGGACCGACCCGCCGGTCTGGCGTCCTACGACGCCGCCGCCGTGACCGCGGTGCCCGACGCGGAGTTCTCAGCGCTCCTGGGCCGAGAGCTCGTGGCACGTGCGCCGAGGGGGCCGCTGGACGTCAACGCGCCGCTTCGTGCGCTGCACGGCGCCCGCAGCCCGCTCGCCCGGCTGGCCGCCTGGGTGCTCGCCCGGCTCATCGGACGGTCGATGCGCCGCGGCAAGCCCGACCTGAACCTGCTCTTCCTCTACAACATGCCGCTGCGGGCCATGGCGAAGATGACCAACGGCACGGTGACCACGGAGATGGTCGACTCGATGGTCACCGTCGTCAACGGCCGGTTCTTCCGTGGCGTCGGGGGGCTCGTCGCGGGCTACGTCCGCGGCAGGCGGTCGACGCGTCGGCTGTCCGCCGAGCTCGCCCGGCCTGTTCCCGTCCCTGCCCCGAGCGCTGCTCGCTAGCCCACCACACGAAGGCGACAACGATGTTCACGCCCATCACCCAGGCCTGGCGCCGGCTCGAGGCCAAGCGTCCCGGGACGGCCCAGTTCCTCATGTTCTTCCTGCTCAGCAACGGTGTCACCGTGCTCCAGCTGGCGCTCATGCCGATCTTCAAGGCGGTCTTCAACCGCACCGCGCTGGTCGACACCGACTTCCAGGTGCTGCAGATCGGGACCCAGGTCGGGGGCTCGCCGTACTTCGTCTTCGACTACCCGGCGGGCGAGCTGCCGCTCGGGGGCGGCGGTCTGGCGTACTTCCTGGCCGTGCAGATCACCATCGCGATCGCGCAGGTCATCAACTTCTTCGCCCAGCGCACCATCACGTTCAAGGCCACGAACTCGGTGGGCAAGGCGGCCATGTGGTACTTCATCGCCTACATCCTCATCACCTTCGGAGCGGCTGCCGCCCAGGGCTTCTACAAGGCCCCGATCTACACCCTGCTGATGGACACCTGGGGGTGGGGCAGCACAGGTGAGACCGTTGCCGACGTGGTCACGATGATCATCAACAGCGCCATCGCGTTCTGGATCTTCTTCCCGATCTTCAAGGTGATCTTCAAGAACGAGGGGGGCCAGGTGCAGGTCGAGGCCGACGCCGAGGCGGGCTCCTCCGGGGCGCTGTCCCGATGAGCGGCCGTCCTGGGGCGGTGACCCTGACCGTGGTCGTGCCGTGCTACAACTCGGCCGACTACATGCGTCGCTGCGTCGACTCGCTGCTCGCGGGCGGTGGTCCCGAGGTCGAGATCCTCATCGTCGACGACGGCTCGCACGACGCCACGGCCGAGATCGCCGATGGCTACGAGGAGCAGCACCCGGGGCGCGTCCGTGCGGTGCACAAGGACAACGGCGGGCACGGCTCGACGATCAACGTCGGCCTCGAGCTCGCCAGGGGCCGGTACTTCAAGGTCGTCGACTCCGACGACTGGGTCGACCTCATGGCCTTCTCCGAGCTGGTGTCGACGCTGCGTCGGTTCGGGACGGACGACGCGGATGTCGACATGGTGCTGAGCAACTTCGTCTACGAGAAGGAAGGGCGGGGGACGAAGCGGGCCGTCCGGTTCCGCAGGGCGCTTCCCCGGGGCCAGGTGTTCGGGTGGGACCAGGTGGGTCGGCTCCGCAAGACCCAGTACTTCCTCATGCACGCGATCGTGTACCGCACGGAGCTGCTGCGCGAGGTCGAGCTCCGGCTGCCCGAGCACACCTTCTACGTCGACAACATCTTCGCGTACATGCCGTTGCCCGCGGTGCGGCGCATGTACTACCTGGACGTGGACCTCTACCGGTACTACATCGGCCGGGCCGGGCAGTCCGTGGCCGAGCAGGTGATGATCAGCCGCCTCGACCAGCAGCTCCGGGTCAACCGGATGATGATGGAGCACGTCGCCCGGACGGTCCCGTCCGGCCACCCCGCGTACCGGTACATGACGCACTACCTGGAGATCGTCTGCGCGGTGTCGTCCACCCTGCTGCTGCGCTCGGGCACGGACGCGGCGCTCGCGACCAAGGAGGCGTTGTGGCGCGGTATCCGGGAGGAGGACGTGCTGCTGCACCGTCGTCTGCGACGTAGTGCCCTGGGGCACATCACCAACCTCCCGGGGCGGCACGGCCGCCGGGTGACCCTTGCGGCCTACCGCGCGGCACACTGGCGGGTCGGCTTCAACTGAGGACACCCGGGACCGGGATCAGGACCCGAACGGTGAACCAGCCGTCCTCGGCGTGCACCGTGAGGGTCCCGCCGTAGCGCTCGGCGATGTGGCGGATGTTCCGCAGCCCGTAGCCGTGGTGCAGGGAGTCGGCGCCCTTGGTCGTCCTGGGCAGGCCGTCGTCGAAGGTCAGATCGCCCTCGTAGTAGTTCTCGAAGCGCAGCATGACGAACGAGTCCTGGCGGTGGACGGCCACCCGCAGCAGGCGCCGCTCGGGGTCCGGCAGGACGACGGCGGCCTCGATCGCGTTGTCCAGCGCGTTGCCGACCAGCGCCGCGACATCCATCGGCGACATGAGGTCCAGCGCGGCGCCGTCGGCCACGCAGGTCAGGGTGATCCCCAGCTGCGCGCAGTCGGCGCTCTTGGTCGTCAGGATCGTGTCGAGCACGATGTTCCCGGTCTCCACCCGCGTGTCGTAGTCCCGGATCGAGTCCTCGAGCTGGTCCAGGTAGGAGGCGCGCGCATCGGCGCTGCTCTCCCCCCTGATCGCGTTGATGTAGTGCTTGAGGTCGTGGTACTTGCGGTTGACCACGTCGATGTTGTTCCTGGCCTGCAGGTACTGCTCGTGCTGGGAGTGCAGCAGACGGTCCATCGCCTCCACCTCGGCTGCCCGTCGCAGCTCGAGACGCTGCCCCTGCTGGGCGTAGAGAGCGACGTACCCCGCGAGGTCGACCAGCGTCCGGATGTAGAAGACCTCGGGACCGAGGCGTCCGCTGAACGGGGTGTTGGTGCTCAGGAAGCTCAGGTTGCTGATCAGGAAGGTGATCACCGCGATCGCCGCCGCGCTCAGGACGCCGCGACCGTCGACCTCGAACTGCTGGTCCGCGGGGAAGTGACGGCGCTCGATGCCGTACGCGGCCGAGAACCCGGCCGCGTAGACGATCACCAGCAGGATGATCACCGGCAGGCGAGAGGGACCGGGGTCGCCGTCGAAGAAGAACGTGTGCAGCTGCCAGTGCAGGGACGCGACCAGCTCGGCGAGCACGAAGGCGCGGGCGAGGAAGTACCCGGCGTTGAGCGGGGAGACGTCGGCGCACAACGCGATGAGCAGGTACATCGCGCCCACCGCCAGGGCCATCCCCACCACCCACAGCGCGATCGGCAGGGTCCCCGCGACCAGCTGGACCCCGATGAGGAGTCCGAGGCCGAGGGCGGCGGCGACGGCCAGCTGCACCGGGGCGAGCCGCTTGCGGATCAGCAGCACGTAGACCATGCACGCCGCCCACTCGGCGAGGGCGGTGTACAGCCGTGGGATGTCGGGCAGGACGTCCTCGATCACGGTGTGCGCCCACCCACGTGGTCGGTGAGCGCCTGGAGGAACGCCCGCCGACGAGGCCGGCTCACCTGGAGCTCCGCACCCCCCACCATGACGCAGCTCGTCGCGTTGACACCCGTCACGTGCCGCAGGTTGACCAGGTAGCAGTTGTTGCTGCGGAAGAACCCCTTGTCGGCGAGCTGGGACTCGAAGGACTTCAGCGTCCCGCTCAGCGAGTACGTGCGATCGACGGCGTGGACGGTGATCCGGTGTCGGATGCTCTCGATGTGGACGATGTCCGCGAGGTCCACCCGCGCCATCCCGGTGCCGACGGCGAGCATGATCCAGTCGCCACGCGAGCGACGCGTCCGGTCGATCGAACGGCGCAGCTCCTGGGAGAAGGCGAAGTACGGCACCGGCTTGAGCAGGAAGCTCAGGGCGTCGACCTGGTAGCCCTTGATGGCGTACTGCGCCATGTTGGTGATGAAGACGAGCACGACGTCTGCGTCGAGCGTGCGGATGTGACGCGCAGCCTCGAGACCGTCCAGGTGCGGCATCTCCACGTCGAGGAAGATGATGTCGAGACCCGCCTGGTAGCCCTCGACGACGTCACGCCCGTCGGGGTAGGTCTGCACGGCGAACGTCACGTCGTGCTCGGACTCGAACCGGTGCAGGTGTGCAAGGATCTGGGCGGTCGCAGTCGGGTCGTCCTCGACCACACCGACGTGGATCACCTGGGACACGACACGCTCCTCAGGCTTCGGTACGGGCAGGGCCTTGTGGCACCGGCCACTACCGTATTCGGTGCAGGGCCCGCGCCACGCGGGCTGTCGGACGTGGCGCTCGACCGGGGACGGACGGTGCGGAGAAGCGCCCCGGGTCAAGGAGGCATGTGTGAGCGACGTCGTGGTGGTCGGCGCCGGGCTCTTCGGGCTCACGGTGGCCGAACGGCTGGCCGACCGCGGGCTCGACGTCACGGTCGTGGACCGCCGCGCGGAGATCGGGGGCAACGCCGCCAGCTCGTTCGACCCGCAGACCGGCATCGAGGTCCACACCTACGGCTCGCACCTGTTCCACACGTCCAACGAGCGTGTGTGGGCGTACGCGAACCGGTTCACGGCGTTCACGTCGTACGAGCACCGGGTCTGGACGACCTACCGCGGTGAGGTGTACCCCCTCCCGATCAACCTCGGCACGATCAACCAGTTCTTCCGTTCAGCGCTCGGCCCCGATGCAGCGCGGGCGCTCATCTCCGAGCAGGCAGCCGAGCTCGGCGGCCGGGAGCCGGCCAACCTCGACGAGCGCGGGATCTCGCTGGTCGGGCGCCCGTTGTACGAGGCGTTCATCCGCGGCTACACCGCCAAGCAGTGGCAGACGGACCCCCGCCTCCTGCCGGCCTCGATCATCGCGCGGCTCCCGGTCCGCTACACCTACGACAACCGCTACTTCGACGACACCCACCAGGGCCTGCCGGTCGACGGGTACGGGGCCTGGTTCGCGCGCATGGTCGACCACCCGAGGATCGACGTGCGGCTGGGTAGCGACTTCTTCGACCCCGGTCAACCGTTCCACCGCGACGCGGTGGTCGGGCAGGTCCCGGTCGTCTACACCGGGCCGGTGGACAGCTACTTCGACCTGGTGGCCGGCCCGCTGTCGTGGCGCACCCTCGACCTGCAGCAGGAGGTTCTCCCGACCGGCGACCACCAGGGCACCTCGGTGATGAACTACGCGGACCAGGACGTCCCGGAGACCCGCGTCCACGAGTTCCGGCACCTGCACCCCGAGCGGGGCTACGGCCGCGACGCGACGGTGATCATGCGGGAGAGGTCGCGCTTCGCGGGCCCGGGCGACGAGCCGTACTACCCGGTGAGCACCCCGGACGACCGGCAGCGGCTGGCCGTCTACCGTGAGCTGGCCGGCAACGAGAGCGGGGTGCACTTCGGTGGACGCCTGGGTACGTACCAGTACCTCGACATGCACATGGCCATCGGTTCTGCCCTCGCGCTGGTGGACAACCGCCTGGCACATCTGCCCTGAGGCCGGGTGCCGGCCGGTGCTCGACGGATCACCTCGTACTCCAGGGCCAGCGTGCCGAGGCTGGTCGTCCCGGACGCCGTGAGGTGGAGCTGCCGGGGCAGGGGCAGGTTCCGGAACAGGCGCTTGCCGGTTCCCAGGAGCAGCGGGTGGATGAACAGCCGGAGCTCGTCGACGAGGTCGAGCAGCATCGGCTGGTGCACGAGCCCACCGCTGCCGAGCACGGCCAGGTCTCCCTCGCTGCCGGCTCTGAGCCGTTCGACCGCCGGCTCGAGCTCGCCGTCCAGGACGTGCGCCCCCTCCCAGTCCAGACAGGTGAGGGTGCGCGTCGCGACGTGCTTCGGCGTCTGGTTCAGGTGTCGCGCCATCCAGTCGTCGTCGGGCTGGTGCGGCCAGAACGCCGCCATCTTCTCGTTGGTGCGTCGTCCGAAGAAGTAGGCCGACGTACTGTTCGGGCCGCCGGTCGCAACGGTCTCGTGGAGGGCACCGGCGTAGGGCGTGCCCCAGCCGCCGTGGGTGAAGCCGCCGTCGGTGTCCTCCCCGGGTGAGCCGAGGCCCTGCATGACGCCGGCGACGGACAGAATCGAGCTCGTCCGCCACCGCCCCGCACCGGCGCTCGCCGCGCTGGTCGCCGGTGTGGTGAGGATGTTGGAGCGCGCGCCAGGTGTCGTCCGACGCCGTCAGTCGGCCGGGACCCTGCTTCCCCTCGTGCTCTCGTTCGGCGAACCCCTGGCGATCGACGCGCTCTCGGCCGGGACCGGTGCCGGTCGCCCCGATCGGTCGTTCGTCGCGGGGATCTCGACCGGGCACGCGAGCACCCGGTTCGATCGCCGCCAGGACTGTGTCCAGCTCTACCTCACCCCGCTCGGGGTACGACGCGTCCTCGGCGTCCCGGGGAGTGAGCTGGCTCATCGCGTAGTCGCGGTGGACGACGTCGTCCGCGGGATGGCCGACCTGCCCGATCGCCTCGGGTTCGCGGCGACCTGGGCCGAGCGGTTCGCACTGGTCGAGACCGCACTCGTCCAGCAGGTGGCGAGAGCAGACGAGCCCCCGGCCTGGGTGGGCTGGATGTGGCGGCAGATCCAGGTCACCGGCGGGCGAGCCAGGATCGGTGACCTCGTGGCGCAGATCGGCTGGAGCCACCGGCACGTGGTGACCGGGTTCCGCGAGGAGGTCGGTCTGACACCCAACCAGGCGGCCGGCGTGGTCCGCTTCGAGCGTGCGGCCACGGACCTCGGCAGGCTGCCGTTGGCCGAGATAGCCGTCCGGCACGGCTACGCCGACCAGAGCCACCTCACCCGCGAGGTCGCCCGGTATGCCGGAGAGACGCCCTGCGAGCTCGCCGCTGCGAGACGCCCCACACCGTCGACCGCCCTGGGCCAAAGCCCATCATCCCCGCGGGCTGCTGGCACTCCCGCTGGTCGGCGAGGAACGCCTCATCGGCCCAGTCGACCCTAGCTCCACGCCGTCCACGCCACAGTGGGCACCGCGTCCAGGTAGCGGGAGACCACGACGCGCCCTGCCCTAGAACCGTTCGGTCCCCTCGTGGCCGTGGCGGTCCGACAGCCGGCCACTGGGGGTTCCGCCACCGGTTTTCGACTCAGGTCCGGTGGTCGGTGGTCGATCAGTAGGGCATGGATCAGCCGGAGTCTCACGAGGCGCGTTGGTTCGGGACCGGCTCCTCGTCGACGCTGGACGCCGCTGAGGCGACGGCGGCGGCGGTCGCCTCAGCGACTGCCGGACGTCCGCCGGCCCTGGTGATGGTGTTCGCGTCGTCCACCTACGACCTGCACGCCGTGGCGCGCGCGGCCGACGAGGCCGTGCCTGGTGACGTTCCGGTGATCGGCTGCACCACGTCCGGGGAGATCGAGGAGGGTGCGGCCGGTTCGGGCCGGGTGGTTGCCGTGGCTCTCGGTGGTGCTGGCCTGACCGTCCGGACCTCCGTCGGTCACCTGGCGGACGGGTCGCGCGAGGCGGGCCGTTCCGCGGCACAGGGTCTGGTCGGGCTGGGCCGACCGAACCAGGTTCTCCTGATGCTCAGCGAGGGTCTGGCCGGCGGGCGAGCCGAGGTGGTCCGGGGTGCCCACAGCGTGGCCGGGGCCGCCGTCCAGCTGGTCGGCGGGTGCGCCGGGGACGACCTGGCGATGTCCCAGACCTTCCAGCTCCACCGCGGTGAGGTGCTGACCGGGGCGGTCGTCGGTGCGGCAATCGGCTCGGAGGGGCCGATCGGCGTCGGGGTCGGGCACGGCTGGCGCCGGGTCGGTGAGCCGATCGTCGTCACCGAGAGCGACGGGCAGCGGATCTTCCGTCTGAACGACGAACCGGCACTGGACTACTACCTGACCCTGGTCGGTGCTGCACCCGAGTTGTTCGCGGAGGAGAGCCCGGCGATGTCCGCCATCGGCCTGACGAACACCTTCGGGTTGCCGCGACCCGGTGGCGAGGAGGTACGGGCCGTGCTGGGCTTCGACTTCGCGAACCGGTCCCTGTTCTGCGGCGATGTGCCGCAGGGCACGGTGATTTGGCGGATGGTCGGCGATGCGGACTCGGTGCAGGTCGGGACCCGGACGGCCTGCGAGCTGGCCCTCGAGGGACTTGGCGGCGCCACACCGCTGGGCATCGTGGCCTTCGACTGCGCCTCGCGGCGCGCCATCCTCGGGGACGACGGCATCGCGGCCGAGATGGGATTGCTGGCCGAGCTGGCCCCGGAGGTACCGATCGCCGGCTTCTACACCTATGGCGAGATCGCTCGGGTCACCGGCTCTCGCGGCGTCCACAACGCGACGCTCGTGCTCCTGGCCCTGGGCTGACATGGTCGACGGCAACGTCTGCTCACCCCACCGGCTCGTCGAGTTCCTCACCGCGCTCAGCCGGTGCCTGACCACGGCCGACGCGGTGCGCAACGCGGCGGAGCTGGTCGCCGAGGAGTTCGACGCCGAGGTGGGTGCCGTCGTCCTCGGGGGTGTCCTGACCGCTGTGGCGGGCTTCGGCCAACGCCCGGTGCCGTCCGCGGCCCTGACCGCGATGCGGCCGGGGACCGGCGTCATCGAGCTCGACTCTGTGGGCCGGTGCCAGACGCTCGCGGCACGGTGGACCGGAGAGAGCGAAGGCAGACTGCTTCTGGCTAGGACCGGAGAGCCCTTCACCGCAGAGGACCGCGACCTTCTGCTCGGCATGGCCGGTGCGATGGGGATGACGCTGGACATGATCGGCGTGCTGGAGCGCGAGCGCGGTCGTCACCGCGTGCTGGAGGTGCTGCTGGACATCCAGCGGTCCATCTCGCACCGCGCGCCCCTGGCCACCATCCTCGCCGCCGTGACCGACGGGGCGAGCACGGTGCTCGAGGGTTGCCCCGTCTCCCTGGTGCTCGATGACGCCCTGGAACGGGATCGCCCGCTCGCCGTCGGTACGGACCTCGTCGATGAGGGGACCTCGGTCTCGGTCCAGGTGCACATCGAGGGGATCCCGGCCGGGGCGCTCGTCGCCACCAGCCGGGACGGGGCGCCGATCGGACCGGGTGAGCGTTCGCTGCTGACCGCGTTCGCCGAGCACGCGAGCCTGGCGCTGACGGACGCGCGCACCGTGGAGGCGATGCAGGAGGCGTACCACGACTCCCTGACGGGGCTGCCCAACCGGGCCCTGTTCCTCGAACGGGTGTCGTCGGAGCTCCGGTCCGACGCGCCGCACAGGTCGTGGACCACGGTGCTCTTCATCGATCTGGACAGGTTCAAGGCGGTGAACGACTCGCTCGGCCATGCGGCGGGCGACGCTCTGCTGCGCGAGGTGTCCGACCGGATCCGGGCGTGCACCCGAACTGACGCCACGGCGGCCCGATTCGGCGGGGATGAGTTCGCCGTGCTGCTGACCGAGCAGAGCGACTCCATCGGAGCCGTCGTCGTCGCCGAACGGATCATCGCCGCACTGCGTGAGCCGTTCACGATCCATGGCAAGGGGGTCCTCGTCTGCGCCACGATCGGGATCGCGCACGCTGATCACGCGACCGTCAGCATGGGGAGCGCCGCGGACGAGCTCCTGGGCAACGCTGACCTGGCGATGTACCAGGCCAAGGCGGCCGGTGGTAGTCGCGTGCTGACCTACGAGCCGCAGATGCGGGTCGCACTCCTGGCTCGGCTGGAGCTCCAGGCCGAGCTGCAGGGAGCACTGGGACGTGGCGAGCTGTTCGTCGTGTACCAGCCGATCGTCGAGCTGGACTCGGGACGGACCTGCGGGCTGGAGGCGCTGCTGCGCTGGCGGCACCCCTCGCGCGGCATCGTCGCACCGCTCGACTTCATCCCGATCGCCGAGACGACGGGGGTGATCGTCGCCATCGGCCGTTGGGTGCTGGACGAGGCCTGCCATCGCCTCGCGGGGTGGAGGCGGCTCGAACCCGATCTGACGATGAACGTCAACGTGTCGGTGCACCAGCTCCGGGATCCGGCGTTCGTCGACGCGGTCGATCACGCGCTGAGGGCAGCGGGTCTACCGGGGCAGGCGCTGGTCCTGGAGATCACCGAGAGCGTCCTCATCGACGACGTGGAGGTGGCCTTGACGTCGTTGCGTGCACTCAAGGGCCTGGGGGTCGCGATCGCCCTGGACGACTTCGGTACCGGGTTCTCGTCGCTGGGCTACCTGCACCGGTTCCCGGTCGACATCCTCAAGATCGACCGGTCGTTCGTCTCCGGCCCAGCGAGCGAGACCGACGGGCACCAGCTCGTTCGCATGATCATCGAGTTGGGTCGCGCCTACGGGGTCGAGGTCATCGCCGAGGGGATCGAGGACGAGCTGCAGCGCGACAGGCTGCTCGGGCTGGGGTGTCGTCGTGGCCAGGGGTTCCACTTCGCGCGACCGGGCGAGGTGTCTCAGGTCGAGGCGTTCGTGACGGCGCCATCGCTCGCGGGCGCGGCCCCGCCCGGCCCCGCGTGAGCAACGCGGTTGGTCGGAGCGGGACCGTGGTCCTCTGGCTGACCGGTCGCGTCGGCGCCTATCGTCGGAACCGTGGGAACGGGCATCCCGGTCACGGTGCCTGACCCGGTGGGTGAGGTCGGGCCAGGCTGCGAACCCCTCGCCGAAGGCTTCCTGCGCGAGCCCGTTTCGACCTGGTCGAGCCTGGCGTTCGTCGTCGCTGGCGTGGTGGTGGTCGTCCTGGCCCGACGGCGGCGGCAGGCTCTGGGCACGCCGGTCGAGGGAGGCTTCGACGAGCCACCGTCCGCTGCGTACGCCGCGCTGGTCGCGGGGATCGGGGTGGGCTCGGTGGTCCAGCATGGCCCGAACCCGATCTGGGCCGACCTGGCTCACGACCTCCCGTTGCTGGCCACCCTGCTGCTCATCACCGCCGACGCCGTCGCCGACCTTGCCGGACGCGCACGCTCGTGGTGGTGGTGGGTCGTGCCGACGGTCGCAATCGCCCCGGTCATCCACTTCTGGCCGAGGGCGGGCGACCTGACCCAGGGTGGGGTGGCGGTGGTCACGGTGCTCATCAGCCTGGTCCGGGCCTGGAGACGGCCACCGTTGCGACGGACGATCCGGTGGACCGTGGTCCTGCTCGCGACCGGTGGGATCGTCGAGATCCTCTCGAGCCCGGGGTGGCCGCTGTGCGACCCGTCGAGCCGGTGGTGGTTCGGGCATGCCGCGTGGCACGTCCTGATCGCGGCGGGCCTGGCCGTCCTCGCGGGGGCGCTCGGCTGGCGGGAGGCGTCGGTGGGGCCCCGGCCGCGGGTGCCGGCGTCATGACCGCCACGTGATCTCGGGTCGTCGTCGGATGATGGCTGCCAGCCACGGAGGTCGCGGGGACCCGCGATGCGGTCGAGGCCCTTCGTCCCTGGCGCAGGCTGTCGCTGGTGCCAGGCTGACATCGTGAGCATCGACAGGGAGCGAGTGTCCCCGCCCGGTGGGGCACGGATCACGTTGCTCTCGCTCGAGGCGCTGACGGCCGTGGGCGCCGTCACCGGGGTGCAGGGTTTTCTGACCGGGGCCTTCGATCCGCTGGTGGACCAGGTCCACGACGCATGGCCGATCGTGCAGGTCCGCATCCTGCCTGCGGCCGCCCTTGGGGCCGTGGTCGCACTTCCTCAGGCCGTCGCCTTCGTCCTGGGCCTACGACACCACCGGTGGGCGGCCGACGCCGGCGTTGCTGCCGGTGCTGCGCTGACCGCGTGGGTGACGCTCCAGCTGCCGCTGATCGGCTGGACCTCGCCCGTGCAGTGGGCGTTCGTCGGGGTCGGCGTCGTGCAGGTGGTGGCCGCGACCGTCTGGCGTCGACACGTCCGGCGACCCGAGGGGACGGACCAGGGCGTCGTGCAGCGATCGGCGACGCGAGCCTGACGACCGCCCGCCTCGTCCTTCGCCGGTTCGTGGACTCGGACGGGCCCGGACTGCACGGCTACCTGTCCCGCCCAGAGGCCGTCGAGTACGAGCCCTACGGGCCGGTCGGACCTGACGAGGCCGACGACCTGGCCCGGCAGCGGGCGGCCGATCAGAGGTTCTGGGCCGTGCAGACCGCCGCCGAGACGCTGGTCGGGAACCTCTACCTCGCCCCGTCGGGCCCCGAGTGGTGGCAGTCCTGGGAGCTGGGGTACGTGTTCCACCCGTACCACTGGGGACAGGGCTACGCCACCGAGGCGTGCCAGGCCCTGCTCGACGCGGTGTTCGACGACGGGGCCCACCGCGTGGTCGCGCACTGCGACCCGGCCAACCTCCGCTCCTGGGCGTTGCTCGAGCGCCTGGGCATGCGCCGAGAAGGTCACTCCCTGCGCGCCGCAGCCTTCGTCCGCGACCCTTCGGGTCGGCCGCTGGCGGGCGACCCTTCGGGTCGGCCGCTGGCGCGACGCGTACACCTATGCGCTGCTCGACGAGGAGTGGCGCGCGAGGCCGTGACCGCACCCGGGGCCCTCACCCGGCCGGGCGATCGGCCAGCATCTCGAGGTAGTGCTGGTTGTGCATGACGGCCAGGAGGTTGCCGAACGTAGAGGGGATCGCCCTGCTCGGGACGCACGAAGTACGGCCCGACGCCGAGCAGCTCGGTGTACCAGTCGGTCGCGGCAGCGACGTCGTCGGCGAGGTAGGTCAGGGTGGTCAGTCCGCGCAGCATCGGGATCTCCTCCGGTCGAGGCGGGCCGGTTCGCGCCCACAGGACCAGCCTCCTCGCTAAACTGCTCATCCTCTGATCACTTTTCTGGAAGGTCCTCCGTGCGAGCCGACCGCCTCGTCGCCACGCTCCTCCTGCTGCAGTCGCGCGGCCGAGCGACCGCGGCCGAGGTCGCTGCTGCGACGGAGGTCTCTGTCCCGACGGCTCGGCGGGACCTCGAGGCGCTGTCCGCCGCGGGGGTCCCGGTGTACCCGCAGCCCGGTCGCGGCGGAGGCTGGTCGCTGGTCGGTGGGGCGCGGACCGACCTGACCGGGCTGACCGCTCCCGAGGCGCGGGCGCTGTTCCTGCTGCTCGGCCCAACGGCTGCCGCCTCGGACGAGGTACGCACCGCGTTGCGCAAGCTGGTGCAGGCCCTGCCGCCGACCTTCCGGACCGAGGCCGAGACCGCGGCGCACGCCGTCGTCGTCGACCGGGCGCGGTGGGGCACCTTCCGGGTGGACCGCGTCGTCGCGGCGGAGGTGACCGACGAGCCGGCTCGACGACCCGAGGGCTTCGTGCTCGAGGCGGCGTGGGAGCAGGTGGTCGACGAGGTCGAGGAGCGGCGGTCGCGCACCTGGGCGACGGTGCTCGTGGACACCCGCGACGTCCACGTGCTCCGCGACCAGTTCGGCCGGCACTGCGTGCCTGAGAGCCAGGCCGAGGACGGACGGACACGCGTGAGGGTCGGTGCCCCGACGGCCCTCGACGTCGCGCGTCACCTGGCGGGGTGGGGCGCTCAGGTCGACGTGGTGGACGGCCAGGACGTGCGGGCCGAGCTCGCGCGGATGGGTGCCGAGCTCGTCGCGAGGCAGGAGGCCCAGTGAGCGAGGACCGCGCGGTGGTCATCACCGGGATCGATGAGCGCGTCGAGGTCGAGACCAACCGCACCGGGTTGAGCCACCCCGCGCACGAGCTGCTCTGGAACGAGCGCGGCGCCTCGACCGCGTCCGTCGGCCCACGGGTCTGGACGGTCACGGCCCGGATCGGCCTGTGGGTTCCTGCGGGCACGGTCCACTCGGTCCGCCTCCCCGCCGGGACCTGGTACCGGGCCGCGCGGTTCAGCGTCTGGGCCACGCCGAAGACCCCCCAGTGGCTCCGACCCTTCGGTGTCGAGATCACCGAGCTCCTCCGTCTGCTGCTCGTGCGACTCTCGGACACCGGGCTGAGCCCGCAGTCGCGGTCGCTCAACGAGCAGATGGTCATCGACCTGCTCAGGCCGAGCGAGCACGAGGTCGCCGTGCACCTGCCCGACGCCGCTGTGCTCTTGCCGATGGTCGAGGCGGTGACGGCTCGTCCCGCTGACCGGCACTCGCTCGAGGAGTGGGCCGCCCGCCTCGGGGTGTCGGGACGGACCGTGGGCCGCACTCTGCGTGCCCACACCGGTCTGGGTTTCACCGACTGGGTGGCCTCGGTACGGATGCAGCGCGCGATCGAGCTGATCGTCGCGGGCGAACGGCTCGACGACGTCGCGGCCGAGGTTGGCTACCGGTCGCCGAGTGCGTTCGGCGCGGCGTTCAAGCGTGCGTCGGGGCTCACCCCGGGAGCATTCCGGCCCGACTCACCGCGGGATGTCTGAATCGCGACAGGGCGCGTCATTATCACGCGATTGCGTCGCGTCGTACGGTCCTCTATCTTCATGAGGCAAGCCTCACCTAACGCCCGACCCGGGTGGTCATGCCCCGGCGGCGAGGCGGAGCACCCGACGACGAACGGATCCCCCATGCGCGCATCGCGCCTCTTCACGACCGCCACGGCCGTGGCCGCCCTGAGCATCCTCGCCGCCTGCGGCTCGACCGGGGAGGCCGACGTCGACGCGACGGCCGAGCCCACCTCGGCCGCGCAGGAGGGCGTGTTCCCGGTCACGATCCCGCACGCGTTCGGTGAGACCACCGTCGACGCGCAGCCGGTGCGCGTGGCCACGGTCGCCTGGTCCAACCACGAGGTGCCGCTCGCACTGGGCATCGTCCCGGTGGGCATGGCCGCGGCGACCTGGGGCGACGACGACGACAACGGCGTGCTGCCCTGGGTCGAGGACGCTCTCGCCGAGCTCGGTGCCGAGCTCCCCGTGCTGTTCGACGAGACCGACGGGATCGACTTCGAGGGCGTCGCCAACACCCAGCCCGACCTGATCCTGGCGACCTACTCGGGGCTGACCGAGGAGGACTACGCCACGCTCTCGTCGATCGCGCCGACGATCGCCTACCCCGAGGTCGCCTGGGGGACCTCGCACCAGGACATGATCACGATCAGCTCCGCGGCCCTGGGGATGGCCGAGGAGGGCGAGGCCCTGGTCGCCGACCTCGACGCCCAGGTCGCCGAGGCGCTGGCCGCCAACCCCGCGCTGGACGGCGCGAAGGTGCTGTTCTCGTACATCGACCCCTCGGACTTCAGCCAGATCGGCTTCTACACCAGCCACGACACCCGCCCGGGCTTCCTGCTCGACGCGGGCCTGCCGATGCCGGCCGTGGTCGAGGAGGAGACCGCCGGGACCGACGCCTTCTACGTGACGGTCTCGGCCGAGGAGGCCGACCGGTTCGACGACGTCGACCTGTTCGTCACCTACGGCGACGCCAGCAGCGACATCGTGGCCCAGCTCCAGGCCGACCCGCTGCTGTCCACGATCCCCGCGATCGCCGAGGGCCGGGTGGCGGTGCTCGAGAACTCCACACCGCTGGCGGCCTCGGCCAACCCGTCGCCGCTCTCGATCGGGTGGGGTGTCCAGGACTACCTCGCGCTGCTCGCGGCACCGCTGGCCGACTAGACGATGGTCGCGGTCCACGCGCCGGAGGTCACCGGCCTGCCACGCCCACCGTCCGGGCGTCGGGGAACCCCCCGCGGTCGGACGGTGGGCGTCCGGCTGGCCGTGCTGGCACTCGTGCTCGGGCTGCTCGGGCTCGCGGTGCTGGCCTCGGTCGCGTTCGGCACCCGTCCGGTCAGCCTGGCCGAGGTGTTCTCGGCGCTCACCGGGACCGGTGGGCTCGGCGAGGGCTCGGTCGTGGCCGAGGCCGCGGTGCGCCAGCGCATCCCGCGCACCGTGCTCGCGATGATCATCGGTGCCTCGCTGGCGATGGCGGGCGCCGCGATGCAGGCGGTGACCCGCAACCCCCTGGCCGACCCGGGCATCCTCGGGGTCAGCGGCGGGGCCGCGCTCGCCGTGGTCGTCGGGATCGTCTTCTTCGGCGTGACCGGACCGGTCGGCTACATCGTGATGGCGATGGGCGGTGCCGCGGCCGCGGCCGTCCTGGTCTACACGATCGGTTCGCTCGGCCGCGGCGGCGCGAGCCCGCTCAAGCTCGCCCTCGCGGGCGCGGCGATGTCGGCCGCCTTCACCTCTCTGGTCAGCGCGATCCTGCTGCCGCGGGTCGACGTGATGGTCACCTTCAGGTTCTGGCAGATCGGCGGGGTGGGCGGGGCCCAGTGGGAGCGCATCGGGGCGGTCGCGCCGTTCCTCCTGGCCGGGGCGGTCCTGGTGGTGGGGATGGCCAGCGCGATGAACTCGCTCGCGCTCGGCGACGACCTGGCGGTCGGGCTCGGGGTGCGCGTGGCGCGGACCCGGCTGCTCGCCTCGGTCGGCGCCGTCGTGCTGACCGGGGCTGCGACCGCGATCGCCGGGCCGATCGGCTTCGTCGGGCTCGTGGTCCCGCACGCCGTCCGGCTCCTGGTCGGACCCGACCACCGGTGGCTGCTGCCGATCTCCGCGCTGGCCGGGGCGGCGCTGCTCACCGCGGCGGACGTCGTGGGCCGGGTCGTGGCCCGGCCGGCGGAGATCGAGGTCGGGATCATCACCGCCCTGATCGGCGCACCGGTGTTCATCGCGTTGGTCCGCCGGCTCAAGGTGCGTGAGCTGTGACCGCGGTCCTGACCACGACCTCCGTGGTGGTCGCCGGTCGTGCGCGCCGAGGAGCGCGGCGCCGGCGCGTCCTGGTGGTCCTCGCCGTGGTGGCGCTCGCCCTGCTGGCCGCGTCCCTGCTCGCGGGCACCACCTACCACCCGCCGGCGGACGTGCTGAGGGCGCTGGCCGGGGAGAACATCCCCGGGGCGAGCTTCGCCGTCCGTGAGCTGCGGCTGCCGCGCGCGGTGACCGGGCTCGCGGTCGGGCTCGCCTTCGGCGTGGCGGGCACGGTGTTCCAGACGATGCTGCGCAACCCGCTCGCCGCCCCCGACGTCATCGGGATCAGCTCGGGCGCGAGCGCGGCCGCGGTGTTCGGGATCGTCGTGCTGTCGCTCGGCGACACCGCGGTGGCGCTGCTCGCCCTGGGCGGAGGGCTCACCACCGCCACGTTGATCTACCTGCTGGCCGTCCGGCAGGGGTTCGCCGGGACGCGGCTGATCCTGATCGGCATCGGGATGGCGGCGATGCTCGACTCGACCGTCACCTACGTGCTGAGCCGCGCCTCCCAGTGGGACCTGCAGGCGGCGATGCAGTGGTTGGCCGGGAGCCTCAACGGGGCGAGCTGGTCGCGCACCCTGCCGCTCCTGCTCGCCCTCGCCGTCGGTCTGCCGCTGATCGCCGGCCAGGCCAGGAACCTGCAGCAGCTCCGCCTCGGCGACGACGCCGCCGCCGGGGTGGGCGTGCCGGTCGACCTCACCCGCCTGGTGCTCATCGCCACCGCGGTGACCCTGCTCTCGGTCGCCACCGCGGCCGCCGGACCGATCGCCTTCGTCGCCTTCATGGCCGGCCCCATCGCGGCCCGGCTGATCGGGCAGGGCGACTCGCCCGTCCTCGCTGCCGGGATGGTCGGAGCGATCCTCGTGCTGGCCGCCGACCTGGTCGGGCAGCTCGCGACCGGCACGCGCTACCCGGTCGGTGTCGTGACCGGCGTGCTCGGCGCGCCGTACCTGCTGTACCTGCTCGTGCGCACGTACCGGACCGGAGGAGCACTGTGACCGACGAGAGCGAGAACCTGCGGCCCAGGCACGACCTGCGGGCCCAGGACGTGACCCTGGCCTACGGGGATCGCGTCGTGGTGCGTGATCTCGACCTGGCCGTCGTGCCCGCCGAGGTCACGGCCGTGGTCGGGGCGAACGGCTCGGGCAAGTCGACCGTGCTGCGCGCCCTGGCCCGGCTCCTGTCGCCCGCGTCCGGGCAGGTGCTGCTCGACGGCAAGGACCTGCACCGGCTCCCCACCCGTGAGGTGGCGCGCACGCTCGGGCTGCTCCCGCAGAGCCCGGTGGCCCCCGAGGGCATCGCCGTGGCCGACCTGGTCGGTCGCGGTCGTCACCCGCACCAGCGGTTCCTCGCCCCGTGGTCGGCTGCCGACACCGCCGCCGTGGCCGACGCGCTCGACGTGACCGGCACCGCCGACCTGGCCGACCGCAGCGTCGACGAGCTGTCCGGCGGGCAGCGTCAACGGGTGTGGCTGGCCATGGTGCTCGCCCAGCAGACCGACATCCTGCTGCTCGACGAGCCGACCACCTTCCTCGACGTCGCCCACCAGGTCGAGGTGCTCGACCTGCTGACCGACCTCAACCGCGACCGCGGCACCACGGTGCTCATGGTGCTGCACGACCTCAACCTCGCAGCCCGCTACGCCGACCGGCTGGTCACGGTGTGCGACGGGCGGGTGCACAGGGTGGGGACCCCCGATGAGGTGCTGACCGTCGAGACGGTGCGTGAGGTGTTCGGGCTCGAGGCCCACGTCATGCCCGACCCGATCACCGGCCGACCGCTCGTGCTGCCGCTCGGTCGGCACGCCCGCCTCGCGCGCTCCGAACAGCTGCCGGAGATCCCCCCGGTCACGGTCGAGGGACGCGTCGCCGCGCAGGCACCACCCTCGACCTGACCAGCGTCGCGGCGTGAGCACGAGCCACGGCGTGAGCTCACGTGCCACGTCGTCCGTCCGGACGTACCGTCGTGCTCATGGACATGCTCGACGCAGACCAGATCGCGGCGGTCGACCTCGCCGACTGGCGCAGGCTCGGTCAGGGCCTCCATGCCCGCTACCGGGTGGAGGACTTCAGCGCCGGTGCGCAGTTCGTCGCGGCCGTGGCGGCTGCGGGTGACGCGCTGGGGCACCACCCGCGGGTGACGATCGGCGACGACTGCGTGGACCTGAAGCTGCTCAGCCAGGACGCGGTCCTCCGGGGGGAGGACGGCACCGAGCACCGGGTCGAGTGGGTCACCCAGCAGGACGTCGACCTCGCGCGCAGGATCACCGCGATCGCCGCGGAGCAGGCGGTGCGCGCCGAGCCGACGTCGGTCACCGCGATCGAGCTGGCGCTCGACACCGCGCACGCCGCCGTCCTGGCACCCGTGTGGGCGGTGCTGCTCACCGGCAGCCTCGACGCGCGCGGCCACGGCACCGTCGACGACGAGGTCCGTGACGTGACCGGCCGTGTCCCGAACCTCTGGTTCCAGGGAACCGACGAGCACGAGACCCCGCGTCAGCGCTTCCACATCGACGTCTGGGTGGCGCCCGAGGTCGCTGCCGAGCGGATCGCCGCCGCGGTCGCGGCGGGTGGCACCGTCGTCGACGACAGCCAGGCGCCGTCGTTCACGGTCATCGCGGACCAGGACGGGAACAAGGCGTGCGTGTGCACGTCGCTGTCACCCGCGCAGCAGGAGCCCGGGTGAGGGAGCCGGGCCCGTCGAGGGAAGTCCGTCACGCGCGACGTGCCGTGGTCCTGCCCGAGGTGGGCTCCGGACGATCCGTGACGATGTCGGTGAGCTCCATCTCGGCGTAGACGAACGTTCCCTCGGGCTCCGGGGCGTGCCACAGCGCGCGTGCCGAGCCGGCCAGGCGACGGCCGTCGGACTGCGCGAACCCGCCCACCGGCGTGGACCAGCGCATCGGCGTGAAGGACCGTCCGTCGGGGGAGGCGCGCAGACGGTCGTCGGACACGAAGTCCCGCAGGTCGCCCTCGGCATCGACGACGAGCACCGCGCTGACCTCCTGCCCGCCGGTGCGGTAGGTGCCTCGCACGCGCCGGTCGTCGAGCTCCTCCCACGTCACGGGGGCGTCGACGAGCGCGGCGGGCGCGAGAAGGCACAGGTCGTTGAACAGGGTGACGGTCTCGCCGCGGTCCATCTCCGCGCCGGCGCCCCGGACCACCGGGATCACCGAGAGCAGACGCGCCTGCATGGTGGCCGTGCCGTCGGTGAGCACGTGCAGCACGTCGATCGGGAGCCCGGCACGGGTCGCGTCGAGCAGGAAGTGGCGCGTGGGTCGCTCGCCGTAGGTGTTCACCTGCTCCCCGGTGAAGGTCATCCACGGCTCGTCGGGTCCGCCGCGGATCCGACCACGCAGCCTCACGCGCACGCGGCTGACGCGCGGCCTGCCCACCGCGCCGGTGCGGCGGACGTACCGGGCGACCACCGGGGGCAGCCTGTCGACGTCGGCGTCGCTGACCGGGCTGGACGGGGTCGGTTCGTCGCGGGACGCCGCGACCCCGGTGCGGTACCGGCCGCGCAGCGACCGTGGGCTCGCGCACCACCACCCGTGCAGGACGGCGAGCAGGAGCGCGGCGTCGGGGAGCAGCGCTGGTGCCGGGGCGGGCCAGTGGGTGGCGACCAGAGCGAGTGAGCCTGCCGCCGCCACGGCACCGAGCTGCCACCAGCGGGGCCGGCCGGCCAGCAGGGCCGTCCCCGCTGCGACGGTGATGGCAGCGACGGCGAGCCAGGCCCATCCGCCGACCGTCGTGACCTCGAGCTCGCTCGTGGAGGTCCACCCCAGGCCGGCGGCGGCGCCCAGCAGGTGCACACCTCCGTGCGCCACGACGAGCGCTCCGAGGACGACCCGGACGGTGCGGCGCACGGGACCCCTCGTCCCGGGCGTCGGCCTCCTCGGCACGGATGCTGAGCCGCTCATCGGGCTGCGCTCCGATTCAGAGTTCCGAGACAGCGGTCGATCAGCTGCTCGAAGGTCGCGAGCTCGGCGTCCTCGAGGGTCGCGAACACGCCGGCGACGACCTCCTGCTGGTGACGGGCGGCCTCGGGCGCGTCGAACGTCCCGGAGACCAGCGGCGTGACGGCGAGCCTGGTCGCACGGCGGTCGCGGGGGTCCGTCTCGAGCTCGACCAGACCACGTGCGGCGAGCTGGAGCGCGATCTGCTTGACGTTCTGACGTGAGGTGCCGTAGGCCGCGGCGGTCTCGGAGAGCGTGGGCCGTTCCCCGGGGAACCCGCGCACCAGCACGGCGAGCAGCAGCCACTGCCGGGCGGTCACGCCGTAGCGTTCGAGCGCGTCGTCGGCGTAGCGGTTCAGGTGCTGCCCGAGCACGAACAGCGCACCGAACAGCCGGGCCTCGACGGGGGAGCGATCCATCTAAGTAATGTATTACGCAGTTCTGTCGTGGAGCGGGATCTTGGTCCCTGCTGCACGGTGGGACGCCCGGGCGTCGGGCGTCGCCTGATGTTCACCCGGGTGTGCGACCATCCGGCGACCACCGCCCGGCAGGGGTGGACCGCAAGCACCCGACGGCCCGGAGTCGAGGGAGCGCACCCGAAGCAGGAGCACCGCCGACCGTGATCAACCAGGACGTCACCGTGCAGGGGGCCCTGCGCGCCGGTCATCGCGCCCCCGCCCCCCGCACCCTGATGGACGTGTTCACCGCGACCGTGGAGCGCCACCCCGATGCCGTCGCGATCGACGACGGTGACGAGGTGCTCACCTACACGGCGCTCGCCGAGGCCGTCGGGCTGCGTGCCGCTCAGCTGTCGGCCGCAGGGGTGGGACGCGGGGACTGGGTCGGCGTGCGCGCGACCTCGGGCACCGTAGGGCTGTACCTGTCGATCCTGGCGGTGCTGCGCGTCGGTGGTGCCTACGTACCCGTCGACGCGGACGACCCCGACGAGCGGGCCCGTCGGGTGTTCGCCGAGGCCGACGTCGCCGCGGTGATGGGCGACGGGCTCGAGGTCCTCGGGCCGGACGGGCGCCCCGGCTCCGGCCGGCCCGCCACCGCTCCCTCTCTCGGTGCGCCCCGGCCGAGCGGGCCCGGTCCGGACGACGACGCCTGGGTCATCTTCACCTCGGGCTCGACCGGGACGCCCAAGGGCGTCGCTGTCACGCACCGCAGCGCGGCCGCGCTGGTCGACGCCGAGGCACGGCTGTTCCTGCAGGGTTCGCCGATCGGCCCCGGCGACCGGGTGCTCGCGGGGCTGTCGGTGGCCTTCGACGCCTCGTGCGAGGAGATGTGGCTGGCGTGGCGGCACGGTGCGGCCCTCGTCCCGGCCCCGCGTGCGCTGGTCCGGGCCGGCAGCGAGCTCGGCCCCTGGCTCGTCGAGCGCGAGATCACCGTGGTGTCGACCGTCCCCACGCTGGCGGGCATGTGGCCCGTGGACGCCCTGGACGGCGTGCGGCTGCTCATCTTCGGTGGCGAGGCGGTCCCGCCCGAGCTCGCGGTCCGGCTGCACGCGCCGGGACGGGAGGTCTGGAACACCTACGGGCCGACCGAGGCGACCGTGGTGACCTGTGCCGCCCTCCTCGAGCCCGACGAGCCCGTGCGGATCGGGCTGCCCCTGGACGGCTGGGACCTGGCGGTCGTGGACGCCGAGGGGCAGGAGGTCCCCGAGGGCGGGTCGGGAGAGCTGATCATCGGGGGAGTCGGCCTGGCCCGCTATCTCGACACCGCGCTCGACGCCGTGAAGTTCGGCCCGTCGGCCACGCTCGGCTGGGACCGCGCGTACCGCACCGGCGACCTGGTCGAGAGCCACCCCGAGGGACTGGTCTTCCTGGGCCGGGCCGACGACCAGGTCAAGGTCAACGGCCACCGGATCGAGCTCGGCGAGGTCGAGACGGCACTGCAGTCGCTGCCCGGCGTGGCCGCCGCTGCCGCCGCCGTGCGGCACTCACCGACCGGGGCGGGACTCCTGGTCGGCTACGTCGTTCCCGACGGCTCGACCACCCTCGACCGGGCCGACCTGCTGGGCCGCCTGCGCGACGAGCTCCCGGCGACCATGGTCCCGGTGCTCGCGGTCGTCGAGGGCATCCCGACCCGCACCTCGGGGAAGATCGACCGCGACGCCCTGCCGTGGCCGATCGACGGGCTCGGGGACCCGGGCGCGGGCTCGACCCTGCACGGCACGCAGGCCTGGGTGGGCGAGCAGTGGGCTGCGGTCATCGGCGTGCACCCCACCGACGCCGCCGACGACTTCTTCGCCCGCGGTGGGAGCTCGCTGACCGCGGCGCAGCTGGTCTCGGCACTACGGGTCCGGTACCCCCAGGTCACGGTCGCCGAGGTCTACGACCACCCGACCGTCGGCGACCTCGCAGCGCACCTGGGAGCGCGCTGGCCGCAGGCCACCCAGGACCCGGCCCCCGAGGGACCCGCCCGGCTGGTCCGCCCCGTGCCTGTCGGCAGCCAGGTCGCCCAGCTGCTGGCCCTCGTCCCGTTGCGCACGCTCGTCGGCCTGCGCTGGCTGACTGCGCTCGCGGCGGTCAACGCCCTGCTCGACGGCGTGTGGGGGGTGCCCTGGGCGGTGCCTGTCCCGTGGTGGTGGGCGCTCGCCGGGTGGGTGGTCACGGTGAGCCCCCTGGGGCGGATGGGGGTCACCGCGCTGGGTGCGCGGCTGCTGCTGCTGGGGGTGACCCCGGGCTCGTACCCCCGTGGTGGTGGGGCGCACCTGCGGCTCTGGGCCGCCGAGCAGCTCGCGGCGGGCTTCGGGGCGATCACCCCGGCCAGTGCACCGTGGGTCGGTCTGTACGCGCGTGCGCTGGGCGTACGGATGGGGCCCGGTGTCGACCTGCACTCGCTGCCGCCGGTCACCGGGATGCTCACGCTGGGCCGCGAGTGCGCGGTCGAGCCCGAGGTCGAGCTGTGCGGGTACTGGGTGGACGGGGACGTCGTCCACCTCGGGCACATCACCGTCGGCGCGCGCGCCACCGTGGGTGCCCGGAGCGTGCTGTACCCCGGGGCGCACGTGGGCCAAGGCACAGACGTCGCGGCGGGATCGGCCGTGCACGGCGCGACGGGAGAGGCGGAGTACTGGACCGGGTCGCCGGCGACCAAGGCCCACGAGGCCCGTCACCCGTGGCCGTCCGACCGTCCGTCGACCTCCGCGAGGTCGGCGGTCTGGGTCGTGGGCTACGCGTCGGTCGGCACGGTGGTCGCCGGCCTGCCGGTGGTCGCCGTGGGCGCCGCGCTGCTGGTCGTGGGAGCGGCCGTGCGGGAGACGGCGACGCTCACCCAGGCGGTCGGCGCCGCTCTGCTCGTCGCCCCCGCGGCGACCCTGGGCGCCTACGCGCTGTACGCCGTGCTGGTCGTCGGCAGCGTCCGCCTGCTGGGGCGCGGGCTCGAGCCGGGCTACCACCCGGTGCGCTCGCGCGCGGGCCTCCAGGCGTGGTCGGTCCAGCGACTCATGGACGCCGCACGCACGAGCCTGTTCCCGGTCTACTCCTCGGTGGCGACCTCGTCGTGGCTGCGCCTGCTCGGAGCCGAGGTGGGCCGCGGCACGGAGATCTCGACGGTGATCGGCCTGCCGAGCATGATGCGGCTCAAGGACGGCGCCTTCCTCGCGGACGACACCATGGTCGCCCCCTACGAGCTGGGCGGCGGCTGGGTCCGGGTGGCCTCGGCCAAGGTGGGCCGGCGAGCCTTCGTCGGCAACTCCGGCATGACCGCTCCGGGCCGCACGGTGCCCAAGAACGGTCTGGTCGCCGTCCTCTCGGCCACACCGCGGCGCACCAGCGCGGGCTCGAGCTACATCGGCAGCCCCCCGGTCCGGCTGCCCCGTGCCGCGGTGCTCGATGACCCGGGCCGCACCTACGACCCGCCGCGGCGGCTGCGCGTGGCCCGCGGGCTGGTCGAGGTGTGCCGCGTGGTCCCGGCACTCGTCGTCGGTCTGCTCGCGCTCGCGACGCTGCTCACGCTGCAGGCCGTCGTCGTCGCCGGCGGGTGGGGCCTGGGAGCGGCCTTCGGGGGCGTGGTGCTCCTGGGCACAGGTGTGGTCGCGGCCGGGGTCACGGTGGCCGCGAAGTGGGCGCTCGTGGGGCGGTTCCGGGTGGGAGATCACCCGCTGTGGAGCCCCGCGGTGTGGCGTGGTGAGCTGGCTGACACCTTCACCGAGATGGTCGCCGCCCGGTTCTTCGCCGACGTCGTGAGCGGTACTGTCGCGCTGGTGTGGTGGCTTCGGGCGATGGGTGCGCGGATCGGCCGTGGCGTGTGGTGCCAGACGTACTGGCTCCCCGAGGCGGACCTGGTCCGGCTCGGCGACGGCGCGAGCGTCGGACCAGGGTGCGTGGTGCAGACCCACCTCTTCCACGACCGCGTGATGAGCCTGGACACGGTGACGCTCGACGACGGTGCGACCCTCGGGCCGCACGGCGTGATCCTGCCGGCCGCGAGCCTGGGCGCTGGTGCCAGCGTGGGACCGGCGTCGCTGGTCCTGCGCGGTGAGCGCGTCCCGGCGGGCTCACGGTGGGTCGGCAACCCGATCGCCCCGTGGCCGGTCGCGCCGGACCCGGTGCCGGTGTGACGGCCAGAGACCACCCGGGTGCGGTGGACCCGTACGCGTCGAAGCACGGCAGCGCCTCGATCGCCGTCGAGCACTACGACCTCGACCTGACCTATCGCGTCCGCACCAACCGCCTCGCGGGGACCGCGACGCTGAGGCTGCTCACCCGGGAGGCCGTCGAGGAGGTCTCGCTCGACCTGGTGGGGCTGAGCGTCGAGAAGGTCGCCCTGGTCGGTGCCCGGCTGGCCCGCTTCACGCACCGTGGTGGTCGCCTGGTGCTCAGGCTCGCCGAGCGCGTCCCGGCGCGGACCGCGCTGACCGTCGTCGTGAGCTACGGGGGTACCCCGACCCCGACCCCGAGCCCCTGGGGGCCCGTCGGGTGGGAGGAGCTCACCGACGGCGTGGTGGTCGCGAGCCAGCCGACCGGCGCTCCGACCTGGTTCCCGTGCAACGACCGGCCCTCGGACAAGGCCACGTACCGGACCTCGCTCACGGTCGACAACCCCTACCGCGTGCTCGCGCACGGGGTGCTCGTCTCGAGGAAGGGTCGCGCGAGCACGACCACCTGGGTGTACGAGGAACGTCACCCCACGTCGACCTACCTGGCGTCGGTGCAGATCGGCCGGTACGAGGAGCACGTGCTCGCCGAGGACCCCGTACCTCAGCTCCTGCTGGTCCCGGGGGAGCTGCGGGCACCGGCCCGCGAGCACCTCGACCAGCACGGCGACCTCATGTCGCTGTTCACGACCTGCTTCGGGCCGTACCCCTTCGAGACCTACACGCTCGTGGTGACCGGTGACGACCTCGAGATCCCGCTCGAGGCCCAGGGCCTGTCCATCTTCGGTGCGAACCACCTCTCCTCGGCGACCGGTGAGGAGCGCCTCGTGGCGCACGAGCTGGCGCACCAGTGGTTCGGGAACTCCGTCTCGGTCGCGTCCTGGCAGCACATCTGGCTGAGCGAGGGCTTCGCGTGCTACGCCGAGTGGGTCTGGTCCGAGGCGTCCGGTGGTGCGAGTGCTGAGGCGATGGCGCGGCTGTGGCACGAGCGGCTGTCCACGCTGCCCCAGGACCTCGTCCTGTCGGACCCCGGCTACCCGAACATCTTCGACGACCGGGTGTACAAGCGTGGGGCGCTGACCGTCCACGCGTTGCGCGGCGCCCTGGGGGACGAGGTGTTCTTCGGGCTGGTCCGCGCCTGGACGGCGCGCCACGCGGACACGAGCGTGACGACCGAGGACTTCCGGGCGCACGCCCGCGAGCACGCCGCCGATGCCGGGGGAGCGGTGCTCGAGCGGTCGGTCGAGAAGCTCCTGGACGCCTGGCTGGTCGACGTCCGCCTGCCACGGCTCTCCGCGGTGCCGGCCTGATGTCCCCGTCGGCCGAGCGAGGGGCGCCCCACGATGCCAGGAGGCACCCATGAAGGTCGTTGCCGTGTACAGCGTGAAGGGCGGGGTCGGGAAGACCTCGGCCGCGGTCAACCTCGCGTGGAGCGCGTCGCAGAAGCACCGCACCCTGCTGTGGGACCTCGACCCGCAGGGCGGTGCGACCTTCCTGCTGGGCGTCAAGCCGAAGCAGAAGGCGAAGGCTGACGTGCACGCCCTGGTCCGCGGGAAGACCGATCTGGCCGACGTCGTGCGGACGACCGACGACAAGCGGCTCGACGTGATCCCTGCCCATGACTCCTACCGGGCGCTCGACGTCGAGCTGGACGGCACCAAGAGGCCTGAGCGACAGCTCGAGCGGATGCTCGCCTCGCTCGGGAAGCGCCACCAGGTGGTGATCCTCGACTGCCCGCCCGGGATGTCACTGCTCTCCGAGGCGATCCTGCGGGCGGCCGACGTCGTCGTCGTCCCTCTGGTCCCCTCACCCCTCGCCATGCGCTCACTGGACCAGGTCTGCGGCATGGTCACGGACCTGAAGAGCCGTCGCCCCACGATCGTGGGGTTCCTGTCGATGGTCGACCGGCGCAAGACGATCCACCGCGACCTGGCCGAGACGTTGCCCCAGGAGTCCAAGCACGTGATCGACGTGGTGGTCCCTGCCTCCACGCTGGTCGAGCGGATGGGTGTCGAGCGGGCACCGATCGCCACCTTCGCCCCCCGCAGCGTGCCCGCCGTCGCCTACGGCGATCTGTGGAAGGGCGTCCGTTCAGCGCTGGCTCTCTGAGAGGTCGGTGAGGACGGCGTCGCCGTCGTGCAGCCGGACCGTGAGCCGGTGCGGTCCTGCTGCCGGGTCGCGGCCGGTGTGCTCGGCCGACCACGGCCCGCCCGGCACCAGGGCGACCGCCCCCGCGAGACCCGGGCCCAGGTCGAGGCCCGCGAGGAGCGCCCAGGTGCCGTCGGGGGCGAGGGCGGTACGTCGCCCGCGTCGGGAGTGGATCTCCAGGTCCGCGGGGCTGGTCCGCAGCCCGGTGCCGGTCGCCTTGAGGGCCGCCTCTGCGCTGACCCAGGACGTGGCGAGGGCCCGCGTGCGAGCGCTCGGGCGTCGGCGAGCGTGTGCGGCCAGCGCGCGGCCGGACAGGGCGACGTCGGCGAGCCGGGCAGCAGAGATGGCGGCGAACGACTCGATGTCGACGCCCACGGCCCCCGCGTCGGTGAGCGCGACGCCGATCCGTGCTCCGGCCCTCGTGATGCTCGTGAACAGGTCGATGTCCGCTGCGAGCGTGACGGGTCCGTGCGGGCCGCCGCACGCCGAGCAGGCGACGTGCAGCTCGACCGCCCGGGCCGAGCAGCCCAGACGCTCCCCGAGGACGCCCCGCAGCAGGGCGCGAGCCTGGACGAACCGGGAGCGCTGCTGATCAGGGAGCGTGGCGGCCCGGGCCTGCTCGGTGGCGTCGAGGTGCGCGAGCCACGGTCCGGTCTCGTCGTCGCGGAGGGCGGCCACCCAGACGTCGACCGTCGACCGCCCCCTGCTCGTCTCACGCACCGTCACATCCTGCTCCCGCCGGACCCGATGAGCGTGGTCCGGCGCCGGGTCGGGGCACGTGGTCCTGGGCGGCGTCGGCGATCAGGCGGGTACCGGGGACGGGTCCGGCGCGGGCCCGACGTACCGCAGTCGTCCGCGACGACCGGGCCGTGCGGGGGCGTGGACCGCGTACCCGAAGCTCGGGAGGTCCTCGCCGTCCAGACCCACGTCGATGACCCCGACGTCGATGCGCTCGCCGCGGTGATGGACGTCGGTCGAGACGAGGATCCGGCGGGCCAGGGGGCCGTCGAGGAAGACGTACTGTGCCGCCCGCCCCGAGGGGGCCCGAGCGTGGCTCCGGTCATTCATGCCCCGACGGTAGGCACCCCGTGTGACGGGCGGAGGACCGCAGGGTGACCCGTGGGCGTCGCGGCGACGAACGTGTCGCGCGTGCCGGGGAGGCACCTCAGTCCGCGGCGCGACGGCGGACCGTGAGCAGCATCCGACGCAGCATCCAGATGTCGGCCAGCTCGAGCAGGACGGCGAACGCCAGCGAGAAGGGGGTCGGCTGGGGACGGGACCTGATCCGGGTGACCAGGCGGGTCGCCCCGTGACCGAGCGGTTCGAGCTGCCAGGCCCACGAGGTGCCCGGGCTGCCCCAGACCATCGAGTTCGGGGCGTGCATCGACTGCACCGTGACGCCCTGGGTGCCGTCGGGGCTCATCGGGACGACGTCACCGACGGTCAGCCCCTGGTGCTCGGGCAGGATGCGGTCGGCGCTCGGCCGGCCCAGGTTGTCCAGCAGGTCGTAGCTGTACCAGCCGGCCCTGCCCACGCCGACCTGCACCAGCCACGGCCACACCGCTGCGGGCGGGGCCTGGATGGTGATCGCCCGGGTCGCGTCGAACACGGGCCGGGCGACCAGCTCGTCGCCCGGCATCGCCGCGGCGACCTCCGCCTGGGTGGCGCCCCAGGTCAGCTGCCACGGCCGCACGACGCGCAGGTACACCGTCGTGACCACCGCGAGGACCCCAGACCCGACCCCGAGCCTGGTGCGACCGGACACGGTGAACCTCCTGCGGCTGCTGCGCCCCGCGGGGCCGACCGGTTCGACCCTAGGCAGGGGCAACGGGTGCGGGCTGGGACCAACGGCGTGCCCCGGCGGTCGACCGCGGCCCACCCCTGGCAGGCTGTCGCCATGATCACCGCACTGCAGCTGCTGCACGTCTGCGACCGGGCGCTCGACGGGATGTCGGGGATCCTCGAGGAGCTGGGCGACGACCTCGCCAACCGTGCCCCCGACCTGCCGGGCGCCAACACGCCGTACGCGATCCTCACCCACTGCCTGGGCGTGATCGACGCGTGGGCGGGTCATCGCGTGGCGGGTCGTGCCCTCGACCGTGACCGGGAGGCGGAGTTCCGGGCGGCGGGCCCCGTCGCCCCGCTCCTCGTGCGCGTCGCGACCGTGCGTCGCCGTCTGCACCAGGACGCGCTCGCGGCCGACGGCGCGGCACCGTTGCGCGCGACGACGGGTCACGGCCTGGAGGACGGGATCCGCACCCAGGGGGCCGCGTTGCTCCACGTGCTCGAGGAGCTCGCCCAGCACCACGGTCAGATGGAGCTCACGCGCGACTGGCTGCGTTCGTCCCGGTCCCCGCTCACGCCTCGGGACGGATGATCTCCACGTCTGCGGCGCGCAGCGCCTCGGCGAGCTCATCGGGCGGCGGGGAGTCGGTCACGAGGTAGTCCGCGTGCCCTAGCTCGGCGATCTGCGCGAACAGCCGGCGACCGAACTTGGTGGAGTCCGCGAGCACGGCCACGCGCGAGGACCGGTCCATCATCTCGCGGATCATCGTCGCCTCGCCGAGGTTGCTCGTGGAGTAGCCGGCGTCGGTGTTCACGGCGCCGACACCGATGAGCGCCAGGTCGCACCGGATCTCGCGATCGGCGCCGCTCTGCGAGGGGAAGGCGACCGCGCCGACCGTTCCCTGCGCACTGACCCGGACGAGCCCGCCGAAGACGTACAGGTCGCGGAACGCCAGCGGGTGCAGCTCGGTCGGCAGGCGCAAGGAGTTCGTCGCGATCGTGAGGTCGCGGTGCTCGGAGAGATGGCGGGCCGCGGCGAGCGTCGTGGTGCCCGCATTGATCATCAGGGTCGCTCCGTCGCGCACGAGCCCCGCGGCGAGCGCACCGATCTGGTCCTTCGCGCTGGTCTGCAGGCGGAGCCTGACGTCCATGCCGGTGTCCGGCCGGGGAACCGCCTGGGAGCTGATCGCGCCGCCGTGGGTGCGGATGAGGACGCCCTCGGCGTCGAGCTGGTCGAGATCACGGCGGATGGTGTCCGCTGACACGTCGAACCTCTCGGCCAGGTTCGCGACCGTCACCTGCCCGGTCTCGGCGATGTACGCCGCGAGCTCGGCCTTGCGGCCCGCGGGCAGGCGTCGCGAGGAGCCGTCGGTCGTGGTGGACATGGTGGCAGTCAAGCACACGCCTGCGGGTTTGTGCGAGAACCTGCGGTCGGTGAGGTCTGGCGCATCCCGCTGCCGGCGGTTCCTGCCGGGCTGGCAGCGAGTTGCTGGTTGACATGCCCCTTAGGCGAGGTTTAGGTTGCAAAAACACGCAAGAGGGCGCATCGGAGCGCACGAAGCGGCAGAATTAGTAGAGGGAGAGTCATGAGCAAGGGCGCTTACATGGGACGCTTCATCGCCGTCGCCGGTGCCGCAGCACTCGTACTCACGGGTTGCGCGGGTGGTGCGCAGGAGACGGGCAGCACGACGGACGGTGGCACGACGACCGAGGGCGAGGTCACGCTCGAGTTCTCGCAGTGGTGGGAGCCCGAGCTGCCCGCGGGTGCCTTCCGCGCACTGATGGACCAGTTCGAGGCCGAGAACCCCGGGATCACGGTCGAGCTCCTGTCCGGTCCGTACGCCTCGACCAAGGAGCAGGTGGTAGCGGGCGCCGCAGCCGGCACCATGTCGGACGTCGTCGGGCTCGACGGCGCCTGGGTCAGCGACTTCGCGCAGCAGGGGGCGATCGCGGATCTCACGGCGGTCATGGCGGACGTCGGCTACGACGACTCCGAGCTTGCCAGCCAGGTGCAGGTCGACGGAGCGACGTACATGATCCCGGTCGTGAACTTCGTCTACCCGATGTTCACCAACGACGCCCTGCTCGACGCGGCAGGGGTCGCGGCCCCGCCGACCACGCGGTCGGAGTTCGCCGACGCCGCGGCCGCGATCACCGAGGGCGACGCCTACGGCTGGATCCTCCCGCTCTCGCTCGAGGCACCCAACGGCATCCAGAACGACGTCATGTCGTGGGTGTGGGCCTCCGGGGGCTCCATGCTGGACGGCGGCCAGCCCGCTCTCGTGGACAACGCCGACGTCAGCAGCGCCACCGAGTTCATCCAAGGGCTCTGGGACGACGGCGTCATCGCCCCCGGGGCGTTCACGATGAAGGAGCAGGACAAGGTCGAGGAGTTCACCAACGGCCGGGTCGGCATGATGATCGACTCGCTCGCCCACGTGAACCTCATCCGCGAGTCGAACCCCGACCTGGAGTTCAGCATCTCGGCGATCCCCGCCGACGACGGGTACGACGGTGAGCGCGGGATCCCCTACGCCTCGTGGGGCATCGGCGTGGCCGAGAACTCCGAGCACAAGGCCGAGGCGTTCAAGCTCGTCGAGTTCCTCATGAGCGAGTCCGTCAACAGCGAGCTGTCGTCGATCGCCAACGCCTTCCCCGGCAACGTCGGCTCGGTGCCCGACTTCGTCGAGCAGGACGAGGTGTTCGGCACCGCTTTCGAGATCTACCAGTCCGGCTTCCCGGCCAACGAGTTCACCGGCCTTCCGGTGGCCGAGCAGCTGATGCGCGACTTCGGCGAGGAGTTCCAGCGGTCCCTCGACGGCCAGCAGTCGATGCAGGACGCGCTCGCGGCCGCGCAGGCCAAGTGGGAACGGGAGTTCTAGGCCCCTAGCCCTGAACCCCCTGGGGTGGCGCCGGGTACGGAACCCGGCGCCACCCGCCCTCGAAGAGAGAGCCAGCAATGTCCCAGACCACTCGTCCGCCGCGGGACGCACTCGCGGTGCGACCGCCTGCACCCGCCCGTGATGTCGGTGCCCGAGCGCGCAGCATCTCGCGGCTCAAGCGCCGGCTGACGCCCTACGGCTTCCTCACCCCCACCGGCGTGCTGCTCGTGATCCTGATGATCACGCCGATCGTCATGGTGGTCACCTACTCGCTGCTCGACGGCGTGATCACCAACCAGAACCCGGCGTTCGTGGGCTTCGACAACTACGTCGAGGTCCTCACCAACCCGGTGTTCTTCACCGCGGTGCGCAACACCCTGGTCTTCACCATCTCCTCGGTGGTCGTGCACTTCGCGATCGGCCTCGGGTTCGCGCTGATGTTGAACTCGCCGCTGCTGGGCAACCGCACCAAAGGCCTGTTCCGGGTGCTGTACATCCTGCCGTGGCTGTTCACCGTGGCGATCGTCGCGGTGCTGTGGCGGCTCCTGCTCAACCCCAACGGTGTCGTCAACTACCTTCTCGGTGCCTTCGGTGTCACCGACGGTCAGACGGAGTGGCTCGCCAGCACCTCGACCGCGCTCGCCGCGGTGACGTTCATCAACATCTGGTCCGGCTACCCGTTCTTCATGATCTCGCTGCTCGCGGGGCTCCAAGGGATCCCGCGGGAGCTGTACGAGGCGGCGCGCGTAGACGGCGCCGGGGCCTGGTCGCAGTTCCTCCACGTCACGATCCCGCAGCTGCGCCCGATCATCATCTCGATGGCGCTCCTGGACTTCATCTGGACGACGCAGCAGTTCGCGCTCATCTGGATGACGACGGGAGGCGGGCCGATCACCTCGACCGAGATGCTGTCGACCTTCACCTACAAGCTCGCGTTCACCCGCTACGACTTCTCGCTCGCCTCGGCCTCGGCCGTACTGGTGCTCCTGATGTCGATGGTGCTCGCGTTCTTCTACGTCCGGCACCAGAAGTCGAGGGACTGACATGACCGTTCTGGCTACGCCTGCCGCCGTCTCGGGGCGTCCTGCCCAGCGCACGCCGCCCAAGCACACCGGGAAGAAGGTCGCGCTGGTCGCCGCGCTCGTCCTGGGCGCGTGCTTCTCGGCCCTGCCCGTGCTGTGGATGCTCTCGAGCTCCTTCAAGCGCAACTCGGAGATCTTCGAGTTCCCGCCTCGGCTGATCACGCCCGGGTTCTCGTTCGACGCGTACACGACGATCCTCACCGACCCCGTGAAGCTGCGGTTCTTCCTCAACAGCTATGTCGTGGCGCTCTCGGTGACCGTCCTGTCGCTGGTGGTCGCGGTGCTTGCCGCGTACGCGTTCAGCAGGTACGAGTTCTGGGGCAAGAAGACGATCAACATCGTGGTCGTCACCGTCCAGGCGGTGCCACCGATCACGCTGCTGATCCCGTACTTCGGGCTGATGGTCACCCTGCGGCTCTACAACACCTACCAGGGACTGATCCTCACCTACATGGTATTCACATTGCCTTACGCGATCATCATGATGACGGGCTACTTCAACACCCTTCCCCGCGAGCTCGACGAGGCGGTCAAGGTGGATGGCGCCGGTCCGATGACCGCGCTATGGCGGATCCTCATCCCCATCTCGGTGCCCGGCCTCGTCTCGGTCGGTGTCTACACGTTCATGATCGCGTGGAACGAGTTCCTCTTCGCGCTCACCCTCACTCGCACGGAAGACATGCGCACGGTGCCCATCGGCATCCAGCTGCTCATGGGCCAGCACTCGTACGAATGGAACGAGATGATGGCGATGAGCATTCTCGGATGCATTCCCGTGCTCCTTCTGTTCCTCTTCTTCCAACGCTATTTCATCGGGGGGATGACCGCTGGCGCCGTGAAGCTCTGAGAACACCGAGACCATTCCTGAGAACTGACAGAAGGAAGACCTGACCATGTTGATGAACGGTAAGGACCTGCTCGCGGTCGCGAACGAGAACTACTTCGCTATCCCCGCGTTCAACATCAGCGACTACGCGATGGGCAAGGGCATCTTCGAGATCAGCGAGAAGCTGCGTGCGCCCCTCATGATCGCCATCCACCCGGACGAGGTGGCCCACCTGGGCCGCGACGTCTTGCCCGCGATCATCCAGCGCGCCCACCGCTCCTCGGTGCCGGTCGCGATCCACTGGGACCACGGCGGCACCTACGAGCAGGTCCTGGAGGCGATCCAGTACGGCTTCACCTCCGCGATGATCGACGCGTCGATGCTGCCCTTCGAGCAGAACGTGGCGATCACCGCGCGGGTCGCCGAGACCGGGCGAGCGGTGGGGGTGTCCGTCGAGGGCGAGCTCGGGACCATCGGCAAGCTCGACGAGCAGGCCGAGGAGGGGGTGGCCGTCTCGGAGATCGCGTTCACCGACCCTCAGCAGGCCGTCGAGTACGTGACACGCACCGGGATCGACAGCCTCGCCGTCGCGATCGGCACCGCGCACGGCCTGTACCCCAAGCACATGAAGCCCGAGCTGAAGCTCGACCTGCTCCGGGACATCAAGGCGCTCCTGCCGATCCCCCTGGTGCTGCACGGCGGTTCGGGCAACCCGGACGACGAGATCGGTCAGTCGGTCAAGCTCGGGATCAACAAGATCAACATCTCGAGCGACATCAAGGTCGCCTACCACGACAAGATGCGGGAGGTCCTTGCCGACACCACCCTGCGCGAGCCGCTGCTCATCCAGCCCCCGGCCATCGCGGCGATGCAGGAGGTCGCGGCGCACAAGATCCATCTCTTCGACGCCGCCGGCAAGGCCGACCTGTACTGACGCGGTCAGATCCGTCGAGATCCACGAGAGGGGCAGCGCGCCGATGAGGTTCGTGCTGGGCATGGGAGGGACGGTCGACTACGAGATCCGGTGGGACCCGTCGGTGCTCGAGCGGCTCGCCGTCGAGCACGGGGTGGGGCCCGAGGACCTCGACCTGACGACCCCGGTCGGCTCGGTGCGCGACCTCGTGCGCAGCCTGCTGGCCTTCGTCCGCGACGGTGTCGGGGGAGAGCGGTTCGTCGCCTCCTCCGACATCGTCGAGGAGATGGCAGCCCGCTTCGACAAGGCGGTGACCCTCGGTGGTACCTGCGTGCGTGCGGCGATCGCGATGGACGTGCTCGGGGTGCCCAGCACGGTGCACCTCGTCTCGATCGACGAGAACGTCCGCCGGCTGCTCCCTAGGAGGGTCGACCACATCTCGAGCGCCACGCAGGACTCGCTCGACCCGCACCTGATCGTGCAGTACCCGGCCGGCGCCACGGTGCGGCTGGGCGAGGTCGAGCTCGTCGCCCCCCGGCCCAACCGGATCATCTACGCCAACGACCCACCGCACCGTGAGCTGCGGATCGCCGACGACCTGCCTGGGGCGCTGCACCGCGCTGACGTGTTCCTGCTGTCCTCGTTCAACGTGATCCAGGACCCGGCGACGCTCGACGACCGCCTCGCGCGGGTGCGGCAGGCCATGCTCGCGCTGCGGGCCGGCGCCCTGGTCATGTTCGAGGACGCAGGCTTCCACGTGCCTGCGCTCAGCGTGCGGGTGCGCGACGAGATGGCCGGCGTGGTCGACGTCTACAGCCTCAACGAGGACGAGATGCAGGCCTACCTCGGCCACCGGGTCGACCTGCTCGACCCGCTCGAGGTGGCCCGGGCCGTCGGGGAGCTGCGCACGCTGGTGCCCGCACCCACGCTCGTGGTGCACACCCAGCACTGGGCGTTGGCGGTCGGGGAGCGCGGCGCGACCCTCGGGCCTGCGCTGCGCGGGGGCATCGTCATGGCGAGCACCCGCTACCGCTTGGGTGACGGGTTCACCGCTGACGACTACGCGTCGACCGCGGCCCTGCCCCCCGGGGGCCGCGCGGCACGGGTCTGCGCCGAGGTGGCGCGCCTGCTCGGTGCGGGGGCGACGGTCGTGCCGGCGCTCGACCTGAGCGCCGTGCCCACGCCGACGACGATCGGGTTGGGCGACACCTTCGTCGGCGGCTTCCTGGCGGCGCTGGACGCATGAGGCCGGTCCTGCTGCCCGCCAACAGTCCCGCTGACCGGTTCTACGCCGGCGGTCGGCAGATCACCCAGTTCCGCGGTGCGGGTCGGCTGGCGAGCGATGAGCCAGGGGCGAGCCATGAGCCTGAGGACTGGGTGGCGTCGACGACCGCGGTCCACGGCCACTCGCCCACCGGGCTCACGGTGTTGCCCGATGGTCGACTCCTGCGCGACGCGATCATGGAGGACCCCGTCGCGTGGCTCGGGGCCGAGCACCTCGCTGCTCTCGGCCCCGACCCTGCGCTGCTGGTCAAGCTCCTCGACGCGGGTCAACGCCTGCCCGTGCACGCCCACCCTGACGTCCCCTTCGCCGTCGAGCACCTGGGTCTCGGCCACGGCAAGACCGAGGCATGGGTGGTGCTCGAGCCGTCCAGGGTCCACCTGGGGTTCGCACGTGACGTCGGCCTCGACGAGCTCGCCGGGTGGGTACGCACGCAGGACACCGACGCGATGCTCGACGCGATGCACGTGCTCGACCTCGCCGCCGGGGACGCCGTGCTCGTCCCGGCCGGTCTCCCGCACGCACTCGGGGAGGGCTCGTTCGTCGTCGAGCTGCAGGAGCCGACGGACCTGTCGATCCTTCTCGAGTGGTCCGGGTTCGGGATCGACGGCGCCACGGAGGGTCACCTCGGCCTCGGGTTCGACATCGCGCTCGGAGCCGTCGACCGTCGCGGCTGGGCCGCCGAGGAGGTTGCTCACCTCCGCGGCGGGACGGCGGGGGACCACGGTGACCTCCTGCCGGACGCCGCTGCGTTCTTCCGGGTCGAGCGGTGGACCGGCACCCGGACGGGAGGCGGCGGGTTCGCGGTGCTCGTGGTCGTCGCCGGACGAGGGCGGATCGTCACCGCAGGGACCTCGCACCCCGTGCGCCGTGGGGACACCGTCGTCCTGCCCGCGGCTGCCGGCCCGGTGACCGCCGAGGGCGAGGACCTGCAGGTGCTCGTGTGCCGCCCACCCTCGGCCCGGACGCCTCGGGTGTGACCGCGAGGCCGACGGGGCTGGTGGCCGGCCGGTCCCGGGAGCACGATGGATCCGCACCATGTCCCACTCGAGCCCATCCGGACAGGAGTCGAGCCCGTGACCGACCTGCCTGACGGCGCACCTCCTCGCGGCCTGGAGGAGCGGGTGCGGGACGCGCGTGGCCTGCTCGAGTCCGGCGTCGACCTGTGGGTCGCCACGTCCGGACCTGCAGGGCCTCACCTCGTGCCGCTGTCCTACCTGTGGGACGGCTCGACGCTCCTGCTCGCGACCGCGCGGACCTCCGCCACGGCGCGGAACGTCCTGGCCGACGGTCGGGTGCGGCTGGCGCTGGGCCGCACCCGCGACGTCGTCATGGTCGACGGCACCGCGATCCCGGTCGACCTCGCCGACCTGCCGACGGGCACCGGGGACGCGTTCGCCGCACGCACCGGCTTCGATCCCCGGGAGCTCGGCGGCAGGTATGTCTACCTCCAGGTGAGACCGCGGCGTCTCCAGGCGTGGCGCGAGGAGAACGAGATCGCGGGGCGCGACGTCATGCGCGACGGCCGCTGGCTCGCGTGAGGACCTTCGCGGCCCGGTCGACCTCAGCCCCTCAGGCGCCGAGGTACCGCCCCGGTCGATGGTTGAGCGCCAGCACGAGGTTGAGCACGACCGCCCCGACCGCCGAGGCCAGCAGGGTCGCGGGTGGGACCACCGCGACCGAGAGCGCGAGGACCACGGCGTCGCACGCGAGCTGCACGTAGCCGGCCCGCCAGCCGTAGCGCTCCTGGCAGACCAGGGCCAGGACACCGAAGCCGGCGATGCTGGCCCCGTGCCGGAACAGCACGATGATCCCGACGCCGGCCAGCAGGTTCCCGACCAGGGCCGCGTACGCGAGCGGGATGTCGGCGATCGCGAGGGCGTGCGGGTGCACCAGGGTCAGTGCGGCGACCAGGGCGACCGCGACGGCGGTGCGGACCGTGAAGGCCCACCCCCGCTGCACCAGTCCCAGGATCACGAACGGCAGGTTCACGGCCAGGTAGACCACCGCGAAGGGCAAGGGTGTCGCGTGGCTGAGGAGGAGCCCGAGCCCAGGCGTCCCGCCGGTCACGGCGCCCCCCGACTCCAGCAGGTGCAGGCCCAGGGAGATCAGCAGCGCCCCGGTCAGGAGCGCGAACACGTCCTCCCGGCGCGTGTGCGGTGCGACGGGCGGTGCTGCCACCGCCGACGGTGCTGCCACGGCGGACGGTGTCGTGGCGGCAGAGGTGCTCATGGCGGTCAGCGTCGCCGAACGAGGGGAGACGGGCAACAGGCGAGGTTCTCGCTGCGCAGGATGCACCCGTAGGCCCCCTGTGGCTGCCATGATGCGCAGGTGGACGCCCTCGATGCCAGGATCCTGCTCGCCGTCGACGACGACCCGGACGCCTCCAGCCTCGCCCTCGCCCGTGGTCTCGGCATCGCCCGCAACACCCTGCACGCCCGGCTCCAACGGCTGCGGTCCCAGGGGGCGTTGCGGGAGCCGAGCCGTCGACTCGACCCCGCGGCACTGGGGCGTGCCCTGGTCGCGTTCATCTCCGTCGAGCTCAGCCAGACCACCGGGCACCGGGCGACCGGTGCGCTGATGGCCGTCCCCGAGGTCGTGGAGATGCACGCCACGACGGGTGACGCGGACCTGCTGCTCAAGGTCGTGGCGCGCAGCCCCGAGGACCTCCACCGGATCACCGGCCTGCTCGTGGCCGTGCCCGACGTCGTGCGCACCAGCACGACCGTCGCGCTGCGCGAGGAGATGCCGCTGCGGCTGCGCGCCCTGCTCGAGGAGCTCGCGGCGCAGGACCCCGCACCCCCGTCGCGGCCACCGCGCACCTGACGACGGGCACGTGGTCCGATCGGGTGATCTTGGCGGATCCCGTGAGCCCGTCCCGATCGACGGGCCTTGGGTCCTCCCGTGCCGTCGGTGTAGAACGGCTGTCGTCGTCCGTCCGACCCGTGCCGCGGGTGGGTCGGGCCGCCCCCGGCGCCGAGGTCGTCGCCCCGCACACGGACACGAAGGATGAACGACCATGACGCAGCCCTCGGCGCGACCGGCACGGACCGACGTCTACCAGCAGGCCGTCGACGCCGCGACGGCCCACCGCCGTGAGATCGCCCAGAAGATCACCGAGCTCGAGGGTCGGATCGCCGATCTGCGGGCCCAGGAGGACAACCTGACGACACTGCTCGGTCTGCTCCGCGAGCTCGTCCCCGATGCCCCCGGTCGGTCGGGTCCCTACCTGCCGCCGAAGGACGAGCTCGACGCGTTCGCCCTTCCGCGCAGGGTCTAGGGCGGCGGTGCTACCGGCCGGGGCGGACCGGCCGGGGTCAGTCCGTCGGTGCGAGCAGCCGGGCGGTCAGGTACGTGGTGCGTCCGGAGTCGAACGCCGCGAAGCCGCGCGAACCCTCGAGCGCGGCGAAGCGTCTCATGAGCGGATGGGCGAGCCGTGGCAGCCACGCACCGATGAGCGCTCGTTTGCGGGTGTCGTCGCGTCGCAGTGCGGCGACCACGTGGGCGGTGATGTCGTCGGTGTCCTGCAGCACCAGGCCTGACCCCTGCAGCTCAGCCATCAGGCGCGGCACGGCGTCGGTCGGCCGGAAGTCGGCGAGCAGGAGCACGCCACCGGGCCGCAGGACGCGCCGCACCTCCGCGAGGAACGCCGGCACCGAGGGGTAGCAGTGCGACGACTCGACGTTGAGGACGGCGTCGAACGACCCGTCGGGGAACGGCATCGCCTGGGCGTCGCCGTGCTCGTAGCGCAGACCGGGCACCCCGGGGTCTGTCCGGTGGCGACGGCAGAGCCGCACCGCCGCCGCGGAGAAGTCGAGCCCGACGACCGAGCGCGGCCGATGGTGGCGGGCGACGTACGAGCTTCCGCCCCCGCGCCCGGAACCGACCTCGAGCACGTCACGGTCCTGCAGGCTCACCCCGCCGATCGTGCGCTCGTACAGGTTGATGCACAGCCGGTCGGGCTCGTCGGCGGTGGGCAGGTCGAGGTCGCCGGCGTCGTCCACCGACGGTGCGTACCCGTAGTTCATGAAGGCCCACTCCGGGCGGGTCACCCGCAGGGCCAGCACCTCGTAGGCGGTGCGCCAACCCAGGTGCCGGGTGCTCACGACCGCCCCCGGACGAGCCGGGCGGGCACGGCATCGGCTTCGAAGGTCGTGTGGTCCACGTCCGTCATCCTCTCCTGCTGTCCGTCGGGTCCACCACCGCCTGGGTCATGAGGCTCGATCGGGCCGGCGACGCGACCACCCCAGGTCGGATGCCGAGGTGGCCGCGCCTCGGCGAGCATGGACCGTGCCCTTCACCCTCGCCCACCCTGCGGCCGTGATCCCGTTCCTGCGTGGTCCGCTGGTGCCTGCTGCGCTCGTGGCCGGCGCGCTCGCCCCCGACGTCCCGTACTTCGTCCCCGTCCCGCGTCACGCGGGTGCCTGGTACGAGCCCTTCGTCAACGCCACCCTCACCCACCACTGGCCAGGGATGCTGACGGTCGCGGTACCGACGGCGGCCGTGCTGGTGGTGCTGTGGTGGTTCGCGCGCTCGCCGCTCGCCGACCTGGTGGTCCGCCGCAGGCCGGACCGCGCACCGGCCGAGCCGCTCGCCGAGGCAGGGCTCGCGCGCGCGTTGCGGGCCGGGGCGTGGATCGTCGTCTCCCTGGCCATCGGTGTCCTGACCCACGTCGCATGGGACTCGTTCACGCACTGGGACGGCTACGCCGTCGAGAACCTGGCCCTCCTGCAGACCGAGGTCGCCGGCGTCACGACCGCCCGGATCCTGCAGGACCTGAGCACGCTGGTCGGCGGCGCGATCCTCGTGGTCTGGGGGTGGCGGCGGCTTGCCGCGTGGCGTGCGAGGGGTGGTCGCCTCGGTGTCACCCGGTCCAGGGCAGGCGTGATCGCGGGTGTGGTCGCCGTCGGGCTGCTGGTCGGGGCGCTGGGGGTGAGGGGCGGGGTGGTCGACGGCGCACCGCTCGATGCGTTGCTGGTCGAGCTCGTGACGGCCGGCGGTGCGGCGACGGCAGCGGGGGTGCTGGTGTACGCGGCTGCGTGGCACCTGGGCGCACGGCGACGAGCCTGACGCTCAGCGCTGCGACCGTTCCTGCGCCGCGGCGATCGCGTCCGCCGCGCGGATGAGGCCGATGTGGCTGAAGGCCTGGGGGAAGTTCCCGATGAGGCGCTCGGCATCGGGGTCGTACTCCTCGCTGAGCAGGCCGACGTCGTTGGCCACGCCGACCAGCCGGTCCATGAGCGCGCGCGCGTCCTCGAGCCGGCCGCTGCTCGCGTACTGCTCGACCAGCCAGAACGTGCAGATGAGGAAGGGGTGCTCGTCACCCTCGAGCCCGTCGATGCCGGAGTCGGTGCGGTACCGGCGCACCAGGCCGTGCTCGTCGGCGAGCTCCTGCTCGATGCGCGCCACCGTGCCGAGCATCCGAGGGTCGTCGTAGGCGAGGAAGCCGGTGTGCGGGAGCTGGAGCAGCGAGGCGTCGGCCTCGGCGTTGTCGTAGGTCTGGGTGAAGCTGTTCACCTCGGTGTCGAAGCCGCGCTCGTCGATCTCCTGCCGCAGCTGCTCACGCAGCTCGCGCCACCGGTCGACCGGGCCGTCGAGCCCGTGGACCTCGACGGCCCGGATGCCACGGTCGAAGGCCGCCCACATCATCGCCCGGCCGTGCGTGAAGTGGTGGGTGTCGCCGCGCATCTCCCAGATGCCGTGGTCCGGGCGGTCGAGGTTGGCCTCGCAGTACTCAAGCAGGCTCTTCTGCAGACCCCACGAGTACCGGTCCTCCTCGACCCCCGCGTCACGCAGCTGGCACAGGGCGATCATCACCTCGCCCACGACGTCGGCCTGGTACTGGTCCGCGGCACCGTTGCCGATCCTCACGGGCCGGGAGCCCTCGTACCCGGCCAGGTGGTCCAGCTCGTGCTCGGTGAGCTCACGCTCCCCGCCGACCCCGTACATGATCTTGACCTCGTGCGCGTCGCCCGCCACCGCACGCAGCAGCCAGTCGCGCCAGAGCTTGGACCCCTCGGTGAGCCCGTGCGCGACCGCGACCTCGATCGTCAGCGCGGCGTCACGTAGCCACACGTACCGGTAGTCCCAGTTGCGGCTGCCGCCGATCTCCTCCGGCAGGGACGCCGTGGGGGCGGCGACGATGCCGCCGGTCTCGGCGTGGGTCAGCGCGCGCAGCACCATGAGGGATCGCAGGACCATCGGGTCGTGCTCGGTGCGCAGGGTCAGCTGCGAGGTCCAGTCGCCCCAGAACCGCACGGTCTCGGCGAGGGCCTGATCGGCGTCGACGGGATCCGGGGTCGACTCGTAGGACGGGAACCAGGTCAGGTCCCAGTCGAGCACCTCGCCCTCGGCGAGCCCGAACCTCCCGGTCAGACGGGGGGCACGCGCGCCGGCCCCCTCGTCACCGGCCGGTCGGTATCCCCCGGGCAGAGAAGCGGTGTCGTGCCTGGCGCCGTTGCCCTCGTCGTCCGTCCCGGACCACCTCAGCAGAGGCCCGCTCACCCTCAGCCCGTCCGGGCCGGCCAGCGACAGCAGCGCAGGCTCGCCGTTCTCGATGATCCGCACCCACGGGGTCGCGCGGGCGTAGTCGAACCGCAGGCGCAGGTCGTGCTCGACCTGGACCGTCCCCTCGAGGCACTCGACGCGCCGGACCAGGTCGGCGCGCGAGGAGCTGGGAGGCAGGAAGTCGGTCACCCGTGCCTTGCCGGTCGGCGTCTGCCACGTCGTCTCCACCACGAAGGTGTGGGGCAGGTAGCGGCGTTCGACCACCTCGCCGTCGACGGCGGAGAGCTTCCACCGGCCGTCGTCGGGCCCGCCGAGCAGAGCGGTGAACACGGCCGGCGAGTCGAAGCGGGGCAGGCACAGCCAGTCGATGCTCCCCTCCCGGGACACCAGGGGTCCGGTGTGGAGGTCGGACAGCAGGGCGTAGTCCTCGAGGGGTGTGCTCACCTGACCTTTGTACGTGGTCCGGGCGACTTCCGCAGATCATGGCCCGGTGAACGCCGCGTACGGCGCCGGGGTCGTGGCGGGCGTGCCCCACTCGTCCTCGGCCCACCCGGCCGCCCGGGCGAACGCCGCGGCGAGGCTCGGTGTGGTGCCCGCCAGGTGCGCCGCCCCCCAGCGCCAGCGGGACGTCAGCAGCTGACGGAAGGTCGGTGACGGCCGGTCGGAGGGACCGGTGCTCTGGCGGTCGGCGAGAGCGCCCGGGGCCAACCAGGTGGTGGCCGCGAGGATCCAGCCCGCGCAGGCGAGGTCCACGGCGCGGGACCAGCCGGGCTCGGCGACGACATCGGGGTAGGCGGGGGCCAGCGCGGCGGTGAATCGGGCGAGCATCGCGTCGGTCAGACCGGCCGGCGGGTCGAAGACGCACCAGCAGGTCGCGAACGGCAGGGCGAGATAGGCGGCGTCCAGGGCGGGGTGGTGGGTGCTGGTGCCCTCGAGGTCGAGGAAGCGCCAGCCCTCGGAGGTCCGCACCGCGTTGTCGGGGCAGGTGTCCCCGGGGGAGACCGCGAGGGCCCGGCGGGCCGAGTCGCTGCCGCGGACGGCGAGGACCTCGCTCAGCGGGACGAGATCCTCGACGAGCGATCGTTCGTCGATCCCCGGGACCAGTGCGCCGAGCCGGGCGAGCCCGTCCCGCACCACCTGCTCGGCGTCCCACACCTCGATGCCCGCGGCGGCCAGCCGCGACTCGACCTCGGGGACCCGGTCGCGGGCACCTGCCAGGAGCGTGCCGAGGGCCTCGGCCCAGTCCAGGGCTCCGGCCCACGCCGCCTCGCGGTCCGACCCGAGCAGCAGGTCGGCGAGGGTCGGTCCCGGACCCAGGTCGCTCATCACGAGCACCTCGTGCGTCGCGTCCACGCCCAGCAGGTCCGGGGTCCGGGTGAGGGTCGTCAGCCCGACGTGCTCGCGCGCGAACCGCTCGCGGCCGTCCGCGTCGGCCTCGAACCGCTTGACCACGAGCGTCGCACCGTCGGGAGCCGTGCAGCGCAGCACCAGGGAGCGCTGCGCCCCTCCCAGGATGACCGCCCCGCTGAGCGAGGCACCCAGTGCGGTGCCCGCGAGGGCGAGGGTCTCGGTGACGTCGAGGGGGGCGGTGTCGGTCATGACGAGAAGTCTGACTCCCCGACCTGCACGGCGCGGACCATCCGGATCTCCCGGAGTCCGTCCTGGAGGGTGCCCGAGGCGTCGGGGAGGGCGCCGTGCGCGGCAGAACGCTCGCGCCAGGTGTTTGGACAGATGTGAGGACTGGCGGTGCGTCACATCTCGCCTCGCTGTCGCGTTCTGTCCAGGTCGAGGCCGATTGTGTTACCCAACTGTGACCTCGGACACATTGTCCTGGGTCCGAATGTTAACGCTAATATTCATCACATGGCTCGCAGTGCGGGCTCGCAGGGAGGCACCCGACGCTGGCGATGACGCCGGTCCAGAACGAGGAGGTTCTTGGAGATGCGGAAGCAGATCTTGTCCAAGCTGGCACTGGTGGGGGTCATCGCCCTCACCGCAGCCGGATGCTCGTCCGGCGACGGCGACGGCGACGGCGCCACGCCCGGCGAAGGTGGTGGTGGCGGCGACGCCATCACGGTGGGCTTCGCCCAGACGGGCTCGGAGAGCGGCTGGCGCAGCGCGAACACCGAGTCCATGAAGACGGCGTTCTCCGCTGAGAACGGGTTCGACCTGGTGTTCAACGCAGCGGACAACGACCCCGCGGCCCAGATCGCTGCGGTGCGCTCGTTCATCAACCAGGGCGTCGACGCGATCGTCATCGCGCCGATCGTCGAGGACGGGTGGGACGACGTCCTGCAGGAGGCCAAGGACGCGGACATCCCGGTGATCCTCGAGGACCGCACGGTCACGGCGTCGGACGACCTCTACGCCAGCTGGGTCGGTCTCGACTTCACCCTCGAGGGCCAGATGGCGGGGGAGTGGGCGGCGGAGACCTTCACCGAGCCCACCACGATGGTCGTCCTGGAGGGGACGACGGGCTCGGCCCCGGCGAACAACCGGGCGGACGGCTTCGACGCGGCCATCGAGGGCACGCCGATCGAGAAGATCGACTCCCAGACGGGCGACTTCACCCGTGACGGCGGCAAGTCGGTTATGGAGGGGTTCCTGCAGAAGTTCGGCGCCGACGGCATCGACCTCGTCTACGCGCACAACGACGACATGGCCCTCGGTGCCATCGAGGCGATCGAGGCCGCCGGTGCGGAGCCCGGCGTCGACATCAAGATCGTCTCGATCGACGCGGTGCGGGACGGCATGCAGGCACTGGTCGACGGCAAGATCAACTACATCGTCGAGTGCAACCCGCTGCTCGGCGACAAGGCTGCTGCGCTGGTCAAGGCCGTGCTCGCCGGTGAGACGGTGGACAAGCGGACCATCGTCGAGGACCAGGCGTTCGACCAGGAGGCCGCGAAGGCCGCCCTGCCGGACCGGACGTACTGAGCCGCACGTCGCGAGACGTAGTCCGCGGCGGTGACGACGCCGGGTCCTGGATGGGACCCGACGTCGTCACCGCCCGCACCGACGAGGGAGATGCATGACCGCCATGCCCACCACCGAAGCCACCCCGATCGTCGAGATGCGCGGCATCACCATCCGGTTCCCCGGGGTGCTCGCGCTCGACCACGTTGACTTCCTGCTGCGCCCCGGCGAGGTCCACTCGCTCATGGGCGAGAACGGGGCCGGCAAGTCCACCCTCATCAAGGCGCTCACCGGGGTCTACGCGGTGGACAGCGGGACGGTCACGGTCGCGGGGGCCGAGCGGACGTTCGCGACCACGGCCGAGGCCCAGGCCGCGGGCATCTCGACCGTCTACCAGGAGGTCAACCTCTGTCCCAACCTCACCGTCGGTGAGAACGTCATGCTCGGGCACGAGCAGCGCCGCGGCGGCGCGATCGACTGGCGGGGCACCCACGCCGCGGCCGCCCGCCACCTTCAGGGCCTGAGCCTGGGGATCGACCCACGATCGCTGCTCTCCACCCACTCGATCGCGATCCAGCAGCTCGTCGCGATCAGCCGCGCGATGGTGCTCGAGGCCAAGGTGCTCATCCTCGACGAGCCGACGTCGAGCCTGGACCGCGACGAGGTCGAGCAGCTGTTCGCAGTGATCCGCGACCTGCGCGACTCCGGGGTCGCGATCCTCTTCGTCTCCCACTTCCTGGACCAGGTCTACGAGATCTCCGACCGCATCACCGTGCTGCGCAACGGCGCGCTCGTGGGCGAGTACGTCGCTGCGACCCTGCCGCGTGACGCCCTCGTGACCAAGATGATCGGTCGGGAGCTCGAAGACCTCGACGCGCTGTCCCGGACGGCCCACCGCGCCATCGACCGCTCGGCCGAGCCGGTCCTGCGTGCCGAGGGTCTGGGCAGGCGCGGTGTTCTCGAACCCGCCGACCTCGAGGTCTACCCCGGCGAGGTCGTGGGGCTCGCCGGGCTGCTCGGCTCGGGCCGCACCGAGCTCGTGCGGCTGCTGTACGGGGCGGACCGGGCCGACACCGGCCAGGTCAGCGTGCACGGGACGCCCACCAGGATGACCTCCCCGCGGCACGCGATCGACCATCGCATCTCGTTCTCCTCCGAGGACCGTCGCGGCGAGGGCATCGTGGCGGACCTGACCGTCGCGGAGAACATCGTCCTGGGCATCCAGGCCCGCAAGGGGTGGACCCGCAAGGTCCGCAGGAGCGAGCAGGACGCCCTGGTCGCCGAGTACATCCAGGCCCTCGGGGTGCGACCGGCCGACCCCGACGCCGTCGTGGGGAACCTGTCCGGCGGCAACCAGCAGAAGGTGCTGCTCGCCCGGTGGCTCGCGACCGCACCCGAGCTGCTCGTCCTGGACGAACCGACCCGGGGCATCGACGTGGGTGCCAAGGCCGACATCCAGCGCAAGGTCTCCGAGCTCTCCGCACGCGGGCTCGCGGTCATCTTCATCTCCTCCGAGCTCGAGGAGGTGCTTCGATTGGCGCAGCGGATCGCGGTGCTGCGGGACCGCAGGAAGATCGGCGAGGTCGACTCCTCGGAGGTGGACCTCGACGGGCTCATCGAGTACATCGCCAACGAGGGCAAGGGGAGTGCGGCATGACGCGCATCTGGCGGCACCGGCTCTTCTGGCCCAGTGCGGCCCTGGTCGCGCTGATCACCATCAACTCGATCGTGCGGCCGCGGTTCCTCATGATCACGGTGCGTGACGCCGAGCTGTACGGGGCGCTCATCAACATCCTGCGCAACAGCGCCCCGCTCATGCTCGTGGCGCTGGGCATGACGATCGTCATCGCGACCCGAGGGATCGACCTGTCGGTCGGGGCGATCATGGCGGTGTCCGGCGCCGTCGCGCTGACCGTGATCGACGGCTCGAACGACCCGGGCAACGTCGGCACCGTGCTCGTCGCCGTCGGGGTGGCCATCCTGGTCGCCCTGGTGCTGGGAGCGTGGAACGGCTTCCTGGTCGCGGTGCTGAAGATCCAGCCGATCATCGCGACCCTCGTGCTCATGCTCGCCGGGCGGGGTGTCGCGCTGCTGATCACCGGTGGGTTCATCACGACGGTCAACTCCGCGCCGTTCGCCTACATCGCCAGCGGCTACCTCACGGTGCTGCCGTTCGCGTTCTTCATCTCGGTGGCCGCCATCGCAGTGATCGCCGTCGTCGAACGGCGCACGGCCCTGGGGGTGCTCACCGAGGCCGTCGGCATCAACCCCGAGGCGAGCCGGCTCGCCGGTGTGCGCTCGCGCGGCATCATCTGGGGTGCCTACATCGTCAGCGGTGCCTTCGCCGGGGTGGCGGGGATCATCTACGCCTCCAACATCAAGGCCGCTGACGCGAACGCGGCCGGGCTGTTCATCGAGCTGTACGCGATCCTCGCGGTGGTACTCGGGGGCACCTCGCTCGCGGGCGGCAAGTTCTCGATCGCCGGCACCGTGATCGGCGTGCTCATCATCCAGACGCTCGACTCCACGATCCTGTTCCTCGGCGTCCCCTCGGCACAGAGCCCGGTGGTCTTCGCGCTGGTCGTGGTCGCGGTGGTGACGGTGCAGTCACCGAGGGTGCGCAGCGCCCTCGGCGCCAGGAGCAGGAAGGCACGGTCGCGCGACATCGCCGACCTGGAACGGACGGAGGTGTCGGCATGAGTGCGACGGCGACCGCGACCAGGACGGTGCGCGCGGAGCGTCCCGTCTCCCGGGTCGAGACGTTCATGAGCCGGCACGCCGCGATGACCCCGAGCTTCGCGGCCGTGGTCATCCTCGCGCTGCTGCTCGTGGGTGCCGAGGCGTTCCTGCGGGGCGACTTCGTCACGGCACGGACCCTGTCCGCGCTGCTGCTCGACAACGCGTACCTGTTGATCCTCGCGGTCGGCATGACGTTCGTGATCCTCACGGGTGGCATCGACCTCTCGGTCGGCTCGGTGATGGCCTTCACCGGGATCCTGGGCTCGCAGCTGCTCGCCGCCGGGGTACCGGTGTGGGTCGCCGTCCCGGCGATGCTCGCGGGCGGGTCAGCGATCGGGCTGCTCATCGGTGTGCTCGTGCAGTACTTCAACGTCCAGCCGTTCATCGCCTCGCTCGCAGGGCTGTTCCTGGCGCGTGGGCTCGCCTTCGTGGTGAGCCTGTCCTCGATCCGGGTCGAGCAGCCCGCGGTCCTGTGGCTGCAGCAGAACCGGATCAGGCTCGGTGACTGGTACGTCACGCCCACAGGGATCCTCGCCCTGCTGATCGTCGCCCTGGCGGCGTTCGTCCTGCACCTGACCCGGTTCGGGCGGACGGTCTACGCGATCGGCGGCAGCGAGCAGTCCGCGCGGCTGATGGGCCTGGGCGTCGCACGGACCAAGGTGACGGTGTACGTCATCAGCGGGTTCTGCGGGGGCCTGGCCGGTCTGGTGCTCACCGCGTACTCAGGGGCGGGGTACCCGCGCAACGGCATCGGCACCGAGCTGGATGCGATCGCCGCGGTGGTCATCGGCGGCACGCTGCTGACCGGTGGTCGCGGGTACGTGCTCGGCTCGCTCATCGGGGTGCTCGTCTTCGGCACCATCAAGACGATCATCTCGTTCATGGGGGCCGAGCAGTCGTGGATGCAGATCATCGTCGGTGGTCTGCTGCTGCTGTTCATCGTGGTCCAGCGAGTGATCGTCGCCCGCTCGGAGCACCGAAGATAGCCGCCGCGGACAGCGCGATGTCAGCCGTACACCGTGCGGCTCGCGATAATGGGGCGATGGACCAGGCCGAGCGGGCGCAGCCGTTGCTCGAGCTGACCGGCGCGACGGTGCGCTTCGGTGCCGACGCGGCCCTCGACGACGTCTCCTTCCGGATGTTCCCCGGCGAGGTGCACTCCTTGATGGGGGAGAACGGCGCGGGGAAGTCCACGCTGATCAAGGCCATCACGGGCGTGCTCGCACTCGATGCGGGCACGCTCGTGCTGGACGGTCAGGAGGTCGAGTTCGCCACCCCGCAGGACGCCCAGCGCGCCGGCCTCAGCACGGTCTACCAGGAGATCGAGCTCCTGCCGAACCTGTCGGTCGCCGAGAACATCCTGCTGGGCCGCGAGCCGCGCTCGCGGGGGGTCGTGAGCCAGCGGATGATGCGGGCGCGAGCCCGGGAGGTCCTCGCCGACCTCGGTCTGGACATCGACCCGGCCTCGGTGCTGGGCACCCACTCGGTGGCCGTGCAGCAGCTCGTCGCGATCGCCCGGGCCATCTCGACCGACGTCCGGGTGCTCGTCCTGGACGAGCCGACCTCGAGCCTCGACCTCGACGAGGTCGCCGAGCTGTTCCGGATCATCCGCGAGCTGCGGGACCGCGGGGTCGCCATCCTGTTCGTCTCGCACTTCCTGGACCAGGTCTACGAGATCTGCGACCGCGTGACGGTGCTGCGGGACGGCAAGCTCGTCGGTGAGTACCTGACCCGCCAGCTCCTGCGCATCGACCTCGTGCACAAGATGCTCGGCAGGGACGCCTCGGACTTCAAGACGCGTCAGCGCACCGCGGTCGACGAGCCGACGGGCCCGGTGTTCCTCAGCGCGCGCGGGCTCGGTTCGGCGCCGGGGATCACCGGGGCGGACGTCGACCTGGGTGAGGGTGAGGTCGTGGGCGTCGCCGGTCTGCTCGGCTCCGGTCGGACGGCGCTCGCCCGGGCGCTGACCGGCATCTCACGGGTCGACGCGGGCATCATCCGGATCGAGGGTCAGCCCGTGAGCCTCGACTCGCCCCAGCGAGCCATCTCGCTGGGCGTCGTGTACTCCTCGGAGAACCGCCTCGCCGAGGGCATCCTGGGTGAGCTGTCCGTGCTGGACAACATCACGCTCGCGGTCCAGGCGCAGCGCGGCATCTTCCGGCGCATCCGGCCCGCGCGCCAGCGCGAGCTCGCCCAGAGCTGGGTCGAGGCGCTCGGCGTCCGGCCCGCCGACCTCGACCGCCCCGCGGGGACGCTCTCGGGCGGGAACCAGCAGAAGGTGCTGCTCGCCCGGCTCCTCGCCCTCTCCCCGCGTGTGCTCGTGCTCGACGAGCCGACCCGGGGCATCGACGTCGGGGCGAAGGTCGAGATCCAGAACCTCGTCGGCGAGCTCGCGGACAACGGGTTGTCGGTGCTGTTCATCTCGGCCGAGCTCGAGGAGGTGCTGCGCGTCGGTGACCGGGTCGCGATCCTGCGTGAGGGGCGGGTCGTCGAGACCCTCGACTCGACGGACATGACCGTCAACTCCCTGCTGGCGCTCGTCGCGAGCCCTGACGAGCAGGAGGGCTGACCATGACCGACGACAAGCCCGCCCGCGCCGCGAACATCTTCGACGTCGCCCGTCTCGCCGGGGTGTCGCACCAGACCGTCTCCCGGGTGATCAACGGGCTGCCGAACGTCCGCCCCGCGACGCGTGAACGGGTCGAGCACGCGATCGCCCAGCTGCGGTACAGCCCGTCACCGGCGGCCCGCTCCCTGGTCTCGCGGCGCACCCGCACGCTCGGACTCATCGCCCCAGCGGTCTCCGACTACGGTCCCACGCGCATCGGGATGCACTTCTCGATGGCTGCGCGCGCCGTCCGCTACAGCGTCGACACGGTCACGACCGTCGACGACGACCCGGGCGGGGTGCGGGCCGCGATCGAGGGTCTGCTGCGCCAGCGGGTCGACGGCATCGCGCTGATCGTCATGGACATCGGGGTGCTCGAGATGGTGCGCGAGCTCGACCTGGCGATCCCCGTGGTCGCCGCGGCGTCCTCGGCGCGCCGCAGCCCCCTGCTGGTCCAGATCGACCAGTACCGGGGTGCGCGGGCAGCGGTGCGGCACCTCGCCGAGCTCGGTCACACGCGGATCGCCCACATCGCTGGACCCGCCCGTGCCGCCGACGCCGTCGAGCGGGTGCGCGGCTGGCGCGACGAGCTCGCCGAGCGCGGGCTGCCCGTCGTCGACCTGGCCTACGGTGACTGGACGGCCGAGGCCGGCTACCGGCTCGGCAAGGAGATGGACCTCGAGCCCGGGATGGCGGTCTTCGCCTCGAGCGACCTCATGGCCCTGGGAGTGATGTCCGCGCTGCGCGAGCGTTCGCTGAACGTGCCCGGTGACATCAGCCTGGTCGGCTTCGACGACATCCCCGAGGCCGCGTTCCTGTACCCGCCGTTGACGACCGTGCGGCAGAACTTCTCGGCCCTGGGTGAGCTCATGGTGCAGAAGCTGCTCGTGACCCTCGAGGAGGGCCAGGACGAGACGACCGACACCCCGCTCGCCACACGGCTGGTCGTGCGCGACTCGACCCGCGCCCTGGGTGTCGGGGCGGTCCGACCCGTCGCGTCCGAGCACGCCCGCCCGCTGTAGGGGTGGCTCGTCCGGCAGGTCGCCGACCGGCCGGATGTCGGGTGTGGCAGCCATGTGGTCTCCTTCCGGTCAGTGGTGGGCGCCGTGCCGGCCGAGGGTGTCCACGGGGGTCGCGCCCGGGCGGGTCCACTGGGGCACGGGACGGGTCGTCTCGGCCCACAGGGCGTTCCCGTCGGCGTCCGACCGCCAGTACCAGCAGGCGTCGCGGCCCTCGGGCCAGCCGTCGGGAGTCTCCTCCCACGCCTCGCCGCGACCCCGGGGAGTCATGTCGAGCAGGCCGAACGACGCGACGGCCGCCTCGACGCCCCGCCCGGTCGTGGCGTACGTGAGGAACGCGCGGTCGCCGTCGCGCAGGTAGCACGCGAAGGAGCCCATGTCGTCGCCGACCGGCGGCTCCACCCCGCGCACCGAGTACCAGGGCTGGGTGTACCCCATGAACTCCACGAAGGGCGCCACCTCGTCCCACGGACCCGTGGTGAGGATGGCGAACGAGACGCCGCGGGCGTTGAGGTAGGCGGCGTCCTTGAGGTGCCAGGCGGTGTAGGTGCAGCCCTCGCACTGCCCCTGGTGCGGCGCGCCGTCGTGCCACATGTGCTTGTAGACCAGGAGCTCGTCGCGACCCTGGAACAGGCTCAGGAACGGGACCGTGCCGTCAGGTCCCACGACCTCGGTGGTCGCGTCCAGCTCGACCATCGGCAGCCTGCGACGCGCCGCCGCGAGGGCGTCGCCCGCCCGGGTGTGCGCCTTCTCCTGGACCAGGAGGTCGTCGCGGGCGGCCTGCCAGGTGGCGAGGTCGGCGACGGGCGGGAGGCCGGGCCGTGGGGTGCCGGTCGTGATCGGTGTGGTCGTCATGAGTGCCTCCATGGTGCCTGTCGACGGCGGCGCGGTGCGTCGCCCTGGTCACCTGGGCAGACCCGCGGGCCACCCGGATCTCATCGGGGTGCGGACCGCACCGCGGTGACGTCCACCCGGTGCTCGGCCCGCCAGTCGCGGGGTGAGGTGCCGGTGCTGCGCTTGAACGCGCGGCTGAACGCCTCCTCGGCCTCGTAGCCCACCCGGCGACCCACCGCGGCGACGCCGAGGTCGGTGGTCGCGAGCAGGTCCCGCGCCCGGTGGACGCGCCACTGCGCGACGTAGCGCATCGGCGACCGGCCCAGCACCAGCCGGAACCGTTCGCCGAGTGCGGACCGGGAGACCGAGCCGGTCCGTGCGAGCTCGGCGACCGTCCAGTGATGGCCCGGGTCGTGATGGATCGCCGCCAGCGCGGGTGCCAGCACCGGGTCACGCAGTGCCGTCGCCCAACCGGTCCGGGCAGCCGGGGCGGACGCCAGGTGCAGGCGCAGCACCTCGATCAGGAGCAGCTCGGAGAGCCTGGCGGCGAGCGGGGCGGGGGTCGGCGCGGTGTGCGCGAGCGCGTAGGCGATGTTCGCCCTCACCCACTCCGCGGCGGAGCACGGGCATCTCGGTCCACGGGGTCGGTGGGATGAAGCTGGCGATCGGCACGACCTCGGCATCCTGGATCCCACCCATCGTGTGCTCGTCCCCGTAGGGCAGCACGATGACGTCTCCGGCCCCTGCCCAGTGCCGTTCGCCGTCGGACAGCGCCACCCAGCACGCGCCCGAGGCGACCAGGTGGAAGAGCAGCACGCGCTGCGAGCCCGGGTGGAGCAGGCTCGCGGTCGCGCGGCCGGGCATCGAGGAGTACGCCCAGCCCTCGTGGTACTCGGCTCGCAGGAAGACGGCGCCCTCGAGGCGGACCGGGCCGAGGGGCTCGGCGAGCAGGTCGGGGTACTGCGTGGCGCCTTGGTCATGTGCGGCAGCGCTGCGGTCATTCCCGGCGATCACCTCGCCCACGAGACTCATCCTGACACACCGTGTCGGAGGTCTGGCGGACCGGGAGAAGGGAACGACGATGCCCCTGTTCATGGATGTTCACACGATCGACGGCGGGGTCGGCGCGGCCGACGTCGCCACCGCGCACCAGGCCGACCTGCGGGCTCAGGTGCCCCATGAGGTCAGCTATCTGCGCTACTGGGTCGACGAGGCCGAGGGCAAGATCTTCTGCCTGGTCGACGCCCCCGACGCCGGCGCGGCGGCGACGGTGCACCGCGAGGCGCACGGCCTCGTCGCCGACGAGATCTACCAGGTCACCGAGGGTTCCTGACGCCCTTGACGCATCGCGTCAGGGGCTCGGTGGGACGACGACGTCGGGTTCCAGCCCGAGGTAGTGCCCGTACCGTTCGGCGGCGGCGTCGATGGCGGCCCGCTCGCCCGACGTGAGGCGCCGGTAGGGGCGGATGTCGAGCTGGACCCGGGTCCGGTGCAGCGTCCGCCTCATCCCGGCGACGAGCTGGCCGTCGACCAGCGCCATGCCGATGGCCGCCTCACGGGTGCGCGGCACGATCCCTTCGGCGTCGATCATCCATCGCGAGTCCTGGTACCCGCGGTAGATCTCGTCGAGGACCTGCAGGAGGTGACCGGCGGGATCGACCGTTCCGACCGGGCGCGGCGTGCCTGCTGCGTGCCAGTAGAGGCGCCCGTCGTGCTCGAACGACTCGAGCCGGTGACGTGCGGCCTCGACGCCGAGTCGCGCGTCACCGAGGGTGAGGGTCGCCCAGTAGGCCAGGTCCTTGACCGTCGCCGGCCCGTGGCCGGTCAGGTAGCGCAGCGCGAGCCGGCCCAGGTGCTCCTCGCGGTCACCGTCGGCGAGCTCGGTGCGGTCGACGACCCGGTCCGCCCACGTGGCGTACGTGTGCTCGCCGTCCACGGGCCGCCCGCTGCACACGAGCCGGTCCAGCTCGAGGTACGCCATGAGGAGCATGAGGACCTGACCGGTGAGACGGCTCCCGAGGGCGGGCAGTCGTTCGCGGACTGCCTCAGCCACCTCGGGGCGAGTGAGGTCGGGGGTGGCGGCCAGCGCCTCGAGCACTGCGCCTCCCAGCGCCTCGAGCTCGCCGGTGCGCAGGCCGACGTCGCTCACCAGCTGCCGCTCGACCAGGCCGCGCACCCGAGGGCCGGTGAGAGCGAGAAGCCAGTCCGCGTCCTCCCGGAGCACGTAGTGCCAGGTGGGGCGCAGGACGTGGGTGCGCACCACCGCGCCGGAGGTCAGGAGTGTGGCAAGGTCGTCGGCGTCGGGCACCGCGGTGCGGCTGGCGACCGCCCACGCCGACTGGCTGGGGTTCTCCGCCTGGACGCACAGGAGTCTCCCCACCGCCTGCGCCGCCGAGTCGGCTCGGGGACCGGACAGGCCCTGGCTGTGCAGCCGCCACCTCGCGATCTCCGCGTCCATGTCGGAACGCTAGCGCGGCCCCGGCGGCCCTCGAGGTCGGTGGCCGGGACGGCCGGGGTGCTGGCACCGGCGGGGTGCACCGGGGGACGATGGCCCCGTGGGACACGAACCGACCATCGGGCCGACCGTGGTCCAGGTCAACCTCTTCTGCGAGGACGTTGCCGGCGCAGCACGGTTCTACGCCGCGCTGGGCCTCCCGCCGGTGTTCGCCGCACCGCAGGAGGGCCCGGCCGAGCACGTCGAGATCGAGGTCGCCGGCACGCGGATCGGGCTGACCTCCATCTCCGCCGCCCGCAGGATCGCGCACCTCGACGTGGCGGTGCAGACCGCGGCCAGCACCGAGCTGGTGCCGTGCTTCGCCCTGGTCTCGTGCCGGCAGCTGCCGTCTGCACCTGCCGTCGGGACCGGTGCCCAGCTCGCCGGCTGCCGCTGACCTCCAACCCAGCCGCTATGTTGCTCGCGGAGAGGGGACCATGGCTGCGAAGGCGGACACCGGCAAGCCAGCGACGATCTACGACGTCGCGCGGTTCGCGGGCGTGTCGCACCAGACGGTGTCACGGGTGCTCCGCGGCGTCGGCAGCACGCGTCCCGAGACTCGCGAGCGTGTCCTGGCCGCACTGGAAGCTCTCCACTACCGACCGAACGCTGCGGCGCGTGAGCTGGCGTGGCCACGGCCGCGGAGGATCGGGGTCGTCGGGTACGAGACCTTCGAGTCGAGCACGAGCAAGGTCCTCAAGGGCGTGAACCGTGTGGCCACCGAGGCTGGGTACGTGCTCGACATCGTGACCGTCGACCCGCTCGGAGATGTCGACGAGATCGTCCGCCGGCTGAGCGCCATCAACAGCAGTGACGTCGCGGGGCTGCTGGCGACGTCGCCGACCTCGCGCGTGCGGGAGGCTCTGGAGAGAAGTGTCTTCCGAATGCCGGTCTTCCTCGACGTGAACGGTGAGGTCGACCTGCGACCGGGTCCGTACCGGGGGACCAGTCGGGCGGCGCAGATCGCGATGCGTCACCTGCTCGAGCTCGGTCACACACGCATCGCCCATGTCGCGGGTCCTACCGGCTGGGACAGCGCGGCGAACCGTGAGGCGGTGTATCGCACCCTTCTGGAGGAGCACGGTCTCGAGTCGTCGGAGGTCGTGCGGGGTGACTGGTCGGCGGCCTCCGGTCACCGTGCAGCACGGTTGCTGCCCGGCGACGCCGGGATCACGGCGGTCTTCGTGGCGAACGACCGGATGGCGCTCGGTGTGATCAGAGCCCTGGCGGAGCGTGGCGTACGGGTGCCCGAGGAGGTCAGCGTCGTGGGGGTCGACGACATCCCGGAGGCGGCGTTCTTCTGCCCTCCCCTCACGACGGTCCACATCGACTTCGCTGCCGGAGGGGAGGTCGCCGCGCGGAGCTTGATCAGTCTGATCGAGCGCCCCGACGAGCCGCCACCCCTTTACCCCGAGAGCCGGCTCGTCGAGCGGCAGTCGACGGCCCCACCCGCCCTCGTCGTGCACCCCTAGCTCGAGCGGCGGTCCCGGACAAAGCGACGCGGGGCCTTGCCATGGCAGGACGCGGCGGCTAAGTTACCGGTAACAAACCGATTGTTACCGGTAACACTGTTGTTCCGGAACTCTACCCAGGGCCCACCACGCCAGCCCTCGCCGGGAGAGTGCGGCGCACGAGATCCCGAGTCACCACAGCCCTGCCATGACAAGGAAGTGATGCAGATGCGAATCCACCTGCCACGCACGGCGGCCCTCTTGGTTGCAGGAGCCGTCACCGCGTCGATGCTCGCCGCGTGTGCCAGCCCCCAGGATGCCGAGGCCGAGTCAGGAGCCCCGGTCGTCCTGAGGTACTGGTCCTGGGCGCCGAACATCGGCGCGATCGTCGACGTGTGGAACGAGGCGAACCCCGACATCCAGGTGGAGGTCAACACCTCCACGGGTGCCGCGGACATCGTTGCCAAGCTCTCGGCAGCCAAGGAGGCGGGAACCCTTCCCGACGTGTCCAACACCACGTACGAGAACCTTCCGAACCTGATCGTGAACGACATCGCGGCGGACATCACCGAGGCGTTCGAGAGCTATGAGGAGCAGATCGCGCCGGCAGCATGGAACCTCACGACGTTCGACGGGGCGAACTACGCGGTCCCGCAAGGAACGAGCCCGCAGTTCCTCTTCTACCGGACCGACATCTTCGCCGAGCACGGCCTCGAGGCACCCACGACGTGGGACCAGTACGCCGATGCGGCTCGGGTGATCAACGCAGCCGATCCGTCCAAGTACCTGGCGACGTTCCCTGCGAACGACGGTCAGCTCTTCGCGGCCCTGAGCCAGCAGGCGGGTGCGCAGTGGTGGTCGCAGTCCGATGGCGGCTGGACGCTGGACATCGACGGTCCGCAGAGCACGCAGGTGGCCGAGTACTGGCAAGGCCTGGTCGACGAAGGAGTCGTGGCCACCTTCAAGACGTGGACCCCCGAATGGCAGGCCGCGATCGCCGACGGCACCCTCGCCAGCTGGCTGAGCGCCGTGTGGGCGCCGCCGCTGATCGCGCAGAACGCACCGGGTACCGAAGGGGACTGGGCGGCCGTGCGCATCCCGCAGTGGACCGAGGGGGCACCGGTCTCAGGCGTCCTCGGGGGCTCGGCGACGGTGGTCACCACCGGGACGCGCTACCCGGACGAGGCGCGTGAGTTCGCCATCTGGCTCAACAACTCCGAGGATGCGCTCACCGCCTACATCGAGAACGCAAGCATCTGGCCCGCGAACCTTGCCGGTCGTGAGCTGCCCGGGCTCAAGGGAGCCGCGCCCGCCGTCCTGGGTGACCAGGACGGCTACTACGACCTCGCTGCCGAGATCGACGAGGAGACGGTCGTGGTGACGTGGGGGCCGAACGTCGCCAACGCGTACAGCGAGTTCAACGACGCCTTCAGCGAAGCCATCACCTCGGGTGGGAGCTTCACCGACGCGCTGGCGCGAGTCCAGGAGGTCGTGGCCGCCGACATGTCCCGGCAGGGCTACACCCTCGACTAGACCGACGGGGCCCCCGCCGCGTGGCGGGGGCCCACAGGGAGATGACGAGATGGCCTCACAGATCACCGAACCACACACGACCGACACGTCCCCGTCGTCGACGCTCACCCGAAGCCGCACATCGCACGGTCGCCGCACCTCGCTCGAGCCGAGACTCGCGCCCTGGCTCTTCGTCGCGCCGGCACTGCTCCTGGCGGCCGGCCTCCTGGCGGCGCCCCTGCTGTACACGCTGTGGCTCAGCTTCCAGGGGCGTCGCGTGACGGGCTCAGGACTCGGCGTCTCGTCGCAGGTCTTCGTCGGGGTGGAGAACTATGCCCGCACCCTCGCCAGCGGAGCTCTGCTGGGTGGGATCGGTCGGATGCTCGTGTACGCCCTCATCGCGGTGCCCGTGACGATGCTCCTCGCACTGCTGTTCGCCCTGCTGCTCGACCACGCGTCCACGCGCTTCGGGCGATTCTCCCGGATCTCGATCTTCGTGCCTTACGCAGTCCCCGGGGTGATCGCCGCACTGATGTGGGGATTCATGTACCTACCAGGCGTCAGCCCGATCCGCGCCGCCTTCATCGCCCTCGGGATGTCACCTCCTGACCTGATGGGTCAGGGCTCGATCTTCTTCGCGATCGCGAACATCACCATCTGGGGGACGGTCGGGTTCAACATGGTGATTCTCTACACCTCCCTTCGTGGTCTCCCGGCGGAGCTCTTCGAGGCGGCACGCATCGACGGCTGCAACGAGCGGCAGCTCGCCCTCAGGATCAAGCTGCCGCTGATCGTGCCCGGCATCATTCTCACCGGTCTCTTCGCGATCATCGGAGCCCTGCAGGTGTTCAGCGAGCCCAACACCATCATGACCTTGACGAACTCGATCGGGTCGGACTGGGTCCCGATGATGCTCGTGTATCGCGACGCATTCGTGACGAACGACCTGTACGGGGCCTCTGCGACCGCCGTCGTCATCACCCTGATCACACTGGTCGCGTCACTCGGGATGCTGAAGATCCTGCAGAAGCGAGCCTTCGGTGAGGACTCATGAGCACCGTTGAGGCCCGCAGGCGACGTGCCCCCGTCTGGCCCACGCTCGTCCTGCTGGTGGGCGCGGTCTACTGCCTGATACCGGTCTACTGGCTGGTCGCGGCCTCGACCAAGAGCGCCGGCGAGCTGTACACGACGTTCACCCTCGCCCCCAGCTTCACCGGCGGGCTCGCGGAGAACTTCACCGGTCTCATGGCGTTCAACGACGGCGCCTTCCTGCGCTGGAGCCTGAACAGCGTCATCTTCTCGGGAGGAGGTGCGCTCCTGGGGACGCTGGTCGCCGCGGGCGCGGGCTACGGGCTCGCCAAGTACCGCTTCCGCGGCAAGACGCTGGTGTTCAACTTCCTGCTCATCGGCGTCCTCATCCCCGGGGTGATCCTGGCCATCCCGCAGTACCTGCTCCTGTCGAGGATCGGCATCGCCGGTACCTACTGGTCGGTCCTGCTCCCGTGCATGATCAGCCCGTTCTCGATCTACCTCGCACGGATCTATGCCTCGGCTGTCGTGCCCAAGGAGCTGCTGGAGGCTGGACGGCTGGACGGGGCGAACGAGTGGCGAATCTTCAGGTCCATCGCGATCTTCCCGATGGTCCCCGGGCTCATCACTGTCTTCCTCCTGCAGTTCGTCGGGATCTGGAACAACTTCCTGCTCCCGTACATCATGCTCAGCCGCACGGAGACCTACCCGCTCACCGTCGGCTTCTTCTCGATGATGAACCAAGGAACCGACCAGCCGAACGTCTACAACCTCGTCATCATCGGCTGTCTGCTGGCGATCATCCCGCTGATCCTCTTGTTCCTCTTCCTGCAGCGCTACTGGCGGCTGGACCTCGTCAGCGGATCGCTGAAGGGCTGAGCGATGACCGGATCATCAGTGCTCCCCGATGGCGCGTGGCCCGTCATGCTCACCCCCTTCTGTGAGGATCGTTCGATCGACTGGGACGGTGTCGATGCGTACACCGACTGGCTCATCGAGCTGGGGTCGGCCGGCATCTTCGCGGTCGCACTGTCCAGCGAGATGTATGAGCTGACCCACGAGGAGCGGGTCGCGCTCGCGGCTCGGGTGGTGGACCGGGCAGCTGGCCGCGTCCCCGTGGTCGCGTCGTCGGTACACAGTGGCCTGGTCGAGGACCAGGCGGTCGGCGTCGGGCAGATGGCGGCGACCGGCGTGTCGGCGGTGGTGCTGATCTCCTCGCTCGTCGCGGGGCTCGACGAGACCGAGGAGACCTGGCTCGCCAACGTCCGGACGATCGTCGACCTCAGTCCTGGGGTGGACCTGGGGATCTACGAGTGCCCGGTCCCCTACAAGCGCCTACCGTCCCTCGATGCCGTCCGCTGGATGGCGGCGAGTGGGCGGTTCACCTTCTACAAGGACACCAGCCACACCCTCGAGCTCATGGGCGAGCGGCTGAGCGTCATGCGCGGTAGCCGGCTCAAGCTGTACAACGCTGCGATCGGGAGTCTCCTGCCTTCCCTCCAGCTGGGGGCATCAGGCCTGTCCGGCTACGCCGCCAATGTCTATCCCGACCTTGTCTCGTGGTTGTGCCGGCACGCGGCGTCCGGCGACGCCGCAACCGTCGTCGCTCTCCAGCGCCTGCTCACCGTCACGGAGCACGCCGTGAACCTCCGCTACCCGTCATCGGCGAAGTACCTCCTCGATGTCGGGTCACGGCTGACCTTCCGACCGATCAGCCGGTGGAAGCCCGAGGTGATCGGCGCACACGAAGGCCTCCCGTTGCAGCAGCTGGCGGAGTACATCCGCGACCTCGGCCTTCCCCGTGACGCGCTCGACGCGCGTCGTTGACCCACCACCCGCTCCTTCGACGGAAAGCACAACGTGAAACTCCTGCCCGACGGCGCCTGGCCGGTCATGCTGACTCCCTTCCACGAGGATCTCTCGGTCGACTGGGAAGCTCTGGACGCGTACACCGACTGGCTCGTGGAGCTCGGTTCAGCCGGGCTGTTCGCCGTCGCGCTCTCGGGAGAGATGTTCGACCTGACCGAGGACGAGCGACTGGCGATCGTCCGACGGGTCGTCGACCAGGTCGACGGCCGTGTCCCTGTGGTCGCATCGATCGTCGCGGAGGGCCCGCCGGACTCTCACGCCCGGGCAGCGTCGCGGCTCGCCGACACCGGCGTCGACGCCGTCGTCCTCATCGCCTCCCTGCTGCTGGCAGAAGACGCCGGCGAAGGAGCCCTGCACACCTCGATCGAGCACATCCTCGAGGCGAACCCCGGCGTCATGTTCGGCATCTACGAGTGCCCCCTTCCCTACCACCGCATCTTGACGACGGACACCGTCGCCTGGATCGCACAGAGCGGCAGGTTCCTGTTCTTCAAGGAGACGAGTCACGACGTCGCCGTCATGGCCGAGAGGGTTCAGGCGAGCTCAGGCACCCCGATGAAGGTGTTCAACGCGGGGATCGAGAACCTCGTCGAGTCCCTCGCCGTCGGGGTCGCAGGACTGTCGGGCTGGGTGGTCAACGTGTACCCGGACCTCGTCGCCTCCCTGTGCTCCCTGGCGGGCGGGCTCCACGGCCCGCAGGCGCGCGTGCTCCAGGACGCCCTGGACGGGGCCGAGCGTCAGATGGCAGACACCTATCCGAACTCGGCCAAGTACCTCGTCGCGCGCCGGTCCGCCGTCCCGATGCTCCCGGTCAGCAGATGGCGCAGCACCGCACTGGACAGTACGGCCCTCGACGCCGTCGCCACGGCGATGGCCGAGCTCGGCGAGGGCATCCGTAGCGACGAGCAGGTTCGCTGACGTGCAGTACGCGGCTCTGGGAGCGGCCCGGGTCGAGGTCTCCCGGTTGTGCCTTGGGACGATGAACCTCGGGAGCCGGGCCACCCCCGAGGAGTCCCACGCCATCCTCGACACAGCCCTCGAGGCAGGCATCAACTACGTGGACACCGCGAACACCTACGGGAGCCCGGGGCGGCCGGGCATCGCCGAGAGCATCATCGGCGACTGGTTCGCCCGAGGGGGTGATCGTCGCGAGCGCACGGTCCTGGCCACCAAGCTCTTCGAACCGACCGCGGACTGGCCCAACCACGGCGGCCTCTCGGCCTTGAACATCCGCCGCGCATGCGACGCCTCCTTGTTGCGCCTCCAGACCGATCACATCGATGTGCTGCAGATGCACCACATCGATCGAGCAGCGCGATGGGATGAGATCTGGGAGGCCTTCGACGTCCTGCGCCGACAGGGCAAGATCATCTACGCGGGGTCGTCGAACTTCGCCGGCTGGAACCTTGCGGTCGCCCAGGGTGCTGCTCGAGACCGCGGGAACCTCGGACTGGTCTCGGAGCAGTCCGTGTACAACCTCGCGCAACGCACCGTGGAGCTCGAGGTCCTGCCCGCCGCCGAGCATCTCGGGATCGGTGTGGTGGCCTGGAGCCCGTTGGCCGGCGGACTGCTCGCCGGGACGCCGACCGGTCACCAGGGACGCCGGACGGATCCGGGCGAGACGGTCAGGCGGGATCAGCACCGCGGGCAGATCGACGCCACGGCGGACATCGCCGGTGATCTCGGCACGACCACCGCGCAGCTCGCCCTCGCGTGGCTCCTGACCCGCCCAGCTGTTGTCGCGCCCGTCGTCGGTCCCCGCACGGTCGAGCAGCTCTGCGGACTGCTCCCCGCGATCGATCTCGTCCTCAGCTCTGACGTCCTCGCCGCGCTGGACCGCGTCTGGCCGGGGCCAGGAGGTCAGGCACCGGAAGCCTATGCCTGGTGATCCGCACCCGACCCCCTCATGGGCTCAGCCCTCCCACCGGACCGAGACGGGCGCTCTCAGCCCGGGCAGGGGCATCGACGTCGCCTCGCGCTCGACCGCCTCCCTCTCCGCAGAGGGCAGGGGTCGCCAGAGCCGCACCGTCACCTTCTCGTCGGCGCGGCGCCAGGTGCCGACGACCTCACCGCCGACGAGGACGGCGCCTGGCCAGACCCGCGTCGTCCACAGCTCGGCGCGCCGGGCGGCATCCGGGACCACCAGCCCACGGTCGGTGCCGTGGAACAGGGTGAAGGTGTCCCCGCTGGGGAGCAGTCGGATGGACGACGTCGGACGGGGCGGTTGGTGCAGGTCCGCGCCGTCGTCGGCGAGGACCCACGCATCGCCCACGTCCGTGCGCACCGCGACCAGCTCGGGCAGCAGCGCCTCGAAGGCCGGACCGGCCGACCGGGGGCGCAGTCCCGCCCATGCTCCGAACCCCTCGGCCGTCCCCGGTCCGAGCACGCGCAGGTACCTGCGGGCGAGCTCCAGCCGTGCCCCGACCGCATCGACGTCGGGTGCCGGGACGGTGCGCACGGTCGGTTGGCGTGCCCCGTCCCACCGGATCAGCACGCGTCCGGTGGTCGCCGCGTAGCGGAGCTGGTTCGGGTGCTCGCCGAGCGCCCGACCCGCCTCGCCGATCGGCAGCTCCCGTCCGTCGAGCAGGACGTCCAGGCGCTCGGCGAGGTCGGCCGCGAACCGCCGGCGGGAGTCGTCCGCGAGCGCCCTGCCGAGCGTGAAGACGGGACGGTCCTGCGCGGGGACGACGTACGTGCTGAACCGCGGACCCCAGACCTGCACCAGTGCGGGGTCGTCCAGGGCCGTGCTCGATGTGTCCGCGACCCTCGCGTGCAGCTGCAGCAGCGCGGCGCGCGGCACGCTGTCCGTCAGCCCTGCCCACGCCGCGCGGCGCACCGACGCCTCACCCGGCGGCAGGCGTGCGTCGAGCGCACCGACACGGCGACGGAACGCGAGCACCTGATCACGGCTCACCCGTGAGGGTTCGGTCATCACGGCTCCAGACGGCGCCCGTCGGGCGCACCGGCGTGCGGGCTGAGCCACGCGCGGACCGCGGGGCGCAGGAGGTCCAGGCCCTTGCGCAGCGAGTGGTCCCCGGGCACGACGACGACCTGGCGGTCCGGGCCGGCCTCGGGCATCCCGAAGGGGTCGGTCGCGCCCTGGATGACGAGCACCGGCACCCCGGCGCCGTCGAGCTCGGGCTGGCGTGACGGGGCGTCGGCCCGTCCCGGTGGGCGCGTCGGGAAGGCCAGGCACAGCACGGCAGCGGCGCCTGTGGTGACCGCTGTGCGGCAGGCCACGCGTGCGCCGGCCGAGCGGCCACCGGCCACCAGGGGCAACCCGTCGAGGGGTCCTGCTGCGAGCTGGGCGACCAGCTCGACCCAGGCCTCGTCGAGCACCGGCGCTCGCGGTCCGACGCGCTTGCCGGCCACCCGGTACGGCTGCTCCACGAGCACGACGACGGCGCCCAGTGCAGTCGCCTCCTGCGTCACCGCGACGAGGTCGGGTGCGTCGACCCCGCCGCCGGCCCCGTGACCCAGGACCACCGCGAGGCGCGCTGCACCGGTGGGCCGGTGCAGGTGGGCCCGCGCGGTCCCGTGGCTGGTCCTGAGGTCGAGCGTCGAGGCCATCCCGTCACGCTAGCCGCGGGTCGGCGCGCGCGAGGTGCCGCTGGCCACGTTCCCGTCTACACCGGGGACGGACCGCTGCCCTCGCGCGGACGGGTCGCCTCGTCGAGCATGCGCTCGAGCGGGGCGTAGTGAGCCGTGACCGCGTCGCGGAAGGCCTTTGCGTCGCCGGCCTCGGCGGCCCGCAGCAGGGCAGCGTGCGCCTGGGCGGTCTCCTCGATGTCCGAGGGCGCCGAGAGCCCGAGGGTGGGCAGCACGGCCGAGTGCACGTCCCAGAACGCCCCGACGAGCTGGCCGACGAGCGAGTTGTCGATCCCGGCGAGGAGCTCGGTGTGGAACTCGCGGTCCTGGTGCTCGAAGGTCTCGCCGCGGCTCGCGCAGGCCAGCATCTCCTCGACGAGGGCAGCGATCAAGGAGCTCATCCTCACCAACGGGATGCGACCGGGCGACCTGCTGCCGACCGAGACCGAGCTGTGCCGGCTCCTGGAGGTCTCACGATCGAGCCTGCGCGAGGCGGTGCGGACGCTGGCCACCCTGGGCATCGTGGAGGTCCGCCACGGGCACGGCACCTACGTGGGGGCGATGTCGCTCGACTCCCTGGTCGAGGTGCTCGTCTTCCGTGGGGCGCTCCAGCCGGGCGACGACCTGCGTGCGCTCCGCGAGATCATCGAGATCCGCCAGGCCCTGGACCTCGCGATGGCCGACCGCATCGCGGCCGCCGTGGTCGGCACCGCCAACCCGGACCTGTGGCGCCTGGTCCAGGAGATGACGCGGCTCAGCGGGGACGGGCGGACCTTCGCCCAGCAGGACAGGGTCTTCCACACCGCGCTCCTGGGCCGGATCGACAACTCGATCGTCGGCCCGCTCGTCGGGGCGTTCTGGGACGTGCACACCGCGGTGATGCCGCGTCTGGGCGTCTCGCTGCCCACCGACCTCCAGCAGACGGCCTGCGCCCACGAGGACATGCTGCGCGCGGCCGAGCGCGGCGACGCCGCGGGCTTCCGCGTCGCCGTCGCCGAGCACTACGCCCCGCTGATCCGCTCGCTCGAGCAGAACGTCCGGGCGGGTCAGGTGTCCTGACCGCAGCGGCCTCAGGCCACCACCACGCCCCGCTCCTCCGGGCCGTCGTCACCGTCCTGCCGCGACGCGAGCGCGGCCCTCACGGCAGCGACCCGGCGCGCCGCGTGCGGCTGGCCGAGCGTGATCCCGACGAGGACGACCGCCATCCCGGCCCCCTGCAGCAGGCTGAGCCTCTCGGCGGCCAGGAGCGTGCCGAGCAGGACGCCCGTGACGGGGTTCAGCAGCCCGATGAGGCCCACGGTGCCGGCGTCGAGGTGGGCGAGGCCGGTGAACCACGCCCAGTAGGCGAGGGCGGTCGCGACGAGGGTCAGGAAGGCGAAGCCGCCGACCTGGACGAGGTCGAGGGCGGGTGGTGCGCCCTCGACGGCGATCGCGACGGGCAGGACCAGGAGTCCGCCGGCGATGAGCTGCCACGAGGCCAGGGGGAGGGGGCTGACCTCGCCGGCCCAGCGCTTGGACAGGACGAAGCCCACCGAGGACATGGTCATCGCCGCCAGCGATGCGACCACCCCGCCCGGTGAGATGCCGTCGACGCCGGTGAGCAGCATCGCGCAGACCCCGAGGAAGCCGAGCGCGGCGCCGGCCACCGCCAGGCCGCGCGGTCGTTCGGAGAGCAACGGCCAGGCCAGGAGCATCATCACCGCAGGGGCGAAGGCCATCAGCATCGAGGCGATGCTCGAGGGCAGCAGCTGGGCTGCGAGGTAGACCAGCACGAAGAAGGCCCCGATGTTGAGCGTCCCGAGCAGGGGTGCCCGCCACCACCAGGCGCCGCGGGGCAGTGTCCGGGTGATCAGGAGGAGGACGAGCCCGGCGGGCAGGGCGCGGATCGCGGCCCCCCACAGTGCACTGTCGGCCGGGAGGAGCTGGCGGGTCACGAGGTAGCTCGCACCCCAGGTGATCGGTGCGATGGCGGTGATCAGCGCCCAGCGAATATTGCCTTCCATGGAAGACAAACTAACTTCCGCGGAAGGTATGGTCAAGGGGTGACGACCGACGACCACGTGGCCCGCATCCAGCAGGCCTGGCAGCGAGAGCGGCCCGACCTCGACGTCAGCCCGCAGGGCATCTTCGGCCGCCTGCACCGCCTGGCGGCCGTCCTGCGCGAGGAGCTGGTCGCGGTGTACGCCGAGCACGGCCTCGGGGAGGGCGAGTTCGACGTCCTGGCGACCCTGCGCCGCGCCGGTGCACCCTTCGAGCGGGCGCCCGGTGAGCTCGCCGAGCACACCATGGTGACGACCGGCGCGATGACCAAGCGCGTCGACCGTCTGGTCGAGGCCGGCCTGGTCACCCGGCGACGCAGCGACGTCGACGGCCGCGGGCGGGTGGTGGCCCTGACCCCCCAGGGCCTGGAGCTGATCGACCGGGCCATGACGGCCCACATGGCCAACGAGCACCGTCTTCTCGCACCCCTGACCGCCCACGAGCAGCAGCAGCTCGAGGAGCTCCTGACGAGGTGGATCGCCGCCCACGGGGGCTGAGGGCGACGCCGACGCTTGACGACGCCGGTCCGTGTGCCTACTGTGTCCCGAGACACGTTATACGTATGACGCGATCGGAGTCGAGGATGACTGCCAGGAGGACACCCACCATGTGGGACGTCGCCCGTGTGGCTGGCGTCTCACAGGCGACGGTGTCCCTCGTCTTGAACGGAGCAGGCACTCCCCGGGTCTCGGCGGCTACGCAGCAACGCGTCCGAGAGGCCGTCCGGGAGCTCGGGTATCGGACCAACGCGACGGCCAAGGCGCTCCGCGAGCGGGTGGCCGAGCTCATCGGCTTCATCGGTGACGAGGTCGCCTCGGCTCCGTTCGCCGGAGAGATGGTCGAGGGCGCGCAGGAGCGTGCTTGGCAGGACGGTCAGCTCATGGTGGTCGTCAACACCAACGGTCGGGCGGAGATCGAGTCGAGCGCGGTCGAGCAGATGCTCTCGCACCAGGTGCGCCGTTTCGTCTATGCCTCGATGTACAACCGCCCTGTCACGATCCCCGAGGGTCTGCGCGGGTACGAGGTCGTCATCATCAACGCCATCGACCCCTCCGGCTCGACGTGGTCCGTCTCCCCTGACGAGGCGACCGGCGGGCGGGAGGCGACGGAGCACCTGCTCGCCGCGGGTCACCGTCGGATCGGGATGATCGACATCGAGACCCTCGAGTCGGGGCTCCCTGCCGCCGTCGGCCGGTATCAGGGGTACGTGGAGGCGATCGAGGCGGTCGGCCTGCGCGTGGACCCCTCGCAGGTGCGCTTCGGCGGCGGCGGGCCGGAGCACGGCTACATCCACGCCCTCTCGCTGCTGGACGGCCCCGAGCCGCCGACGGCGATCTTCTGCGCCAACGACCGTACGGCCTGGGGTGCCTACCAGGCCCTCCAGGAACGCGGGCTGAGGATCCCCGACGACATCTCGATCGCCGGGTTCGACAACCAGGAGACCCTGGCGCCGTGGCTGCGTCCGGCTCTGACGACCATGAACCTGCCGTTCCGAGAGATGGGGTGGGCGGCTGCCGACCTCCTCCTCACGGGAGGTGCGCGAAACGGAGGATCGACGATGATGCGCCTTCATTGCGACCTGGTCTCTCGGGACTCGGTCGCCCCCCCGAGGGGCGGTGCCTGATGGCCGGCCCGATCGACCTGGACCGGCGGGTGCCCCCCGCCGCGGTGGCTCTCCCGGGCGGAGGGCAGGGCGACCCGGTCGTCTCGCGACCGCGACCCGGGCCCCGGCCGCGCCAGCGCTTGCGAAGGGTTCTGCGAGCCTGGCAGTTATACGTACTACTGCTCCCCGCGCTGCTGCACTTCGCGATCTTCAAGTTCTGGCCGATGTACGGCGTGCAGATCGCCTTCCGGAACTTCAACCCGGTTGACGGCTTCCTGGGAAGCCCGTGGGTCGGCACCGCACACCTCGAGCGGTTCTTCAGCTCGTTCCAGTTCGAGATGCTCATCCAGAACACCCTGCAGCTGGCGGTGGTCAACCTCGCGGTGATGTTCCCCGTGCCGATCATCCTGGCGCTGCTGGTCAACCAGCTCACCTACGGTCGCTTCCGGCAGTTCGCGCAGACCGTGCTCTACGCGCCGGCCTTCATCTCGACGGTGATCGTCGTGGGGATGATCTACGTGCTGCTCTCGCCGCGCTCCGGCCTGGTCAACCACCTCATCACCCTCGGCGGCGGTGCCCCGATCTTCTTCATGGCCGAGCCCGAGTGGTTCCGCCCGATCTACGTGGGCTCCAGCGTGTGGCAGGAGGCCGGGTTCTCGATGATCATCTACCTGGCCGCTCTGGCGGGCATCGACCCGGCGCTGCACGAGGCCGCCAGGATCGACGGAGCCAGTGCTCTGCAGCGCATCCGGCACATCGATCTCCCCGGGATCGCGCCGGTGATCTCGATCCTCTTCATCCTGGCGGTCGGGAACCTGTTGAACATCGGTTTCGAGAAAGCGCTCCTCCTGCAGACCCCGCTCAATGCGTCGGAGTCGCAGATCATTCAGACCTACGTCTATCAGGCCGGTCTGCAGGAGGCGCAGTTCAGCTATTCCACGGCGATCGGCCTTTTCAACTCGGTCTTGAACCTCGCGCTGCTGCTGACGTTCAACTGGGTGGCCAAGCGCTTCAAGCAAGCAACCCTGATCTGAGGTGCTTCCCATGTCCAGAACATCTACGGAGAGTCCTCGCAGTGCGCCTTCCGCAGGGCGGCGGCCGCTCTCCAACCGCATCCCCGACTCCACCTTCAGCCTCTCGTCGGTGGTTCTCCTCTCGGCGGCCTGCCTGGCGATCATCTATCCGCTGTACTTCATCCTGATCGCATCGGTCAGCGACCCTGCTGCCGTGGCAGGTGGGCGGGTCTGGCTCCGCCCAGAGGGGCTGACCTTCGACGGCTACGCCCGCATCATGAGCGACCCGGCGATCTGGCAGGGCTTCGGCAACTCGGTGCTCTACACGGCGGTGGGCACCGCGATCAGCGTGGCGATCATCGTCGCCGGCGGCTACGCGCTCTCGCGGAAGGACCTGCCGGCCCGACGGACGATCACGTTCCTGCTGGTCATCACCCTCTTCTTCGACGGTGGGATGATCCCCCGCTACCTCGTGGTCCAGGAGCTCGGCCTCCTGAACACGATGTGGGCGGTGGTGCTGCCCGGAGCGGTCGGCGTCTGGAACCTCATCATCGCCAAGTCCTTCTTCCAGGTGACCATGCCGGACGAGCTGAGGGAGGCCGCGCAGCTGGACGGGGCGAGCGACTTCCGGTTCTTCTTCACCGTCGCCGTGCCGCTCGCCAAGTCGCTCATCGTCCTCATGACGATGATCCACATGGTCGCCAACTGGAATGCGTTCTTCGACGCGCTGATCTACCTGAACGACGCGAGCAAGTACCCGCTGCAGCTCGTGCTGCGGAACATCCTCATCCAGTCCGACATCTCTTCCACCGGGGCGATGTCCGGGGATCTCGCCTCCTATGCGGAGACTGCACGCGTCGCCGAGCTGGTCAAGTACGGGATGATCGTCTTCTCGACCTTCCCCATCCTCGCCGCCGTCCCCTTCCTGCAGAAGCACTTCACGAAGGGGGCGATGCTCGGCGCCGTGAAGAACTGAGCTCCCTTTTCCCCGGCTCTCCCCTGACGCACACCCATCGACGCGCGCACACCGACGTGACGCGTACCTAGAAAGGCACAGACATGACTCTCCGACACCAAGGCACCGCGCTCGCGGGTGCCGTCGTGGCAGGACTCGTCCTGAGCGCCTGCTCCGGCGGAGCCTCGGACGGCAGCGGCGAGAGCCGCTCGAGCGAGGTCGGCTTCCAGGAGGAAGGGCTCCCGATCGTCACCGACGGCGTGACGATGACCTTCTCCGGCCAGAAGTCCTCTCTCGCGCCCGAGTTCTCCTCCATGGAGCTCGTGCAGCAGTGGCAGGAGGACACCAACGTCACCATCAACTGGGAGAACCTGCCGGACAGCGTCTACCAGGAGCGCAAGAACCTCATCCTTGCCAGCGGTGACCTGCCGGACGCGTTCTACAACACCGGTTTCAGCCCCGCCGACATCTCCACGTACGGGAGCAACGGCACGCTGATCCCGCTCGAGGGGCTCATCGAGCAGTACGCACCCAACCTGCAGGCGGTCTTCGAGAAGCGGCCCGAGATCCGCGCGGCAGTGACCTCGTCCGACGGCCACATCTACACCCTGCCCGCCGCCGAGGAGCTCGGCATCGGGGCCGTGCCGTTCTTCCTGTCGATCAACAAGACGTGGCTCGACCAGCTCGGCCTGGGCGTCCCGGAGACGATCGAGGAGTACGAGGCGGCGCTCGAGGCCTTCGCCTCGCAGGACATGAACGGGAACGGGCGCAACGACGAGATCCCGCTGAGCTTCATCAACGCCTGGTGGTGCGCCGACGCCGGAGACCTGATGGCGGCGTTGGGCGGGATGCCGGACAACCTGGACCACCGGATCGTGCGCGACGGCCAGGTCATCTACACCGCTGCCCAGCCGGAGTACCGCGACGCGGTGAGCCGGCTGCACGACTGGTACGACCGCGGTCTGATCGACCAGGAGGCGCTGACCCAGGACGACAAGACCTACCTCGCCAAGGGCAAGGCCCCTGACCCCGTCCTGGGCTCCTACATCTGGTGGGAGAGCGAGGAGGTCGTCGGTCCCGACCGCGCTGACGACTACGTGCTCGTCCCCGCCCTCTCGGGGGTGAACGGGCGTCTCGTCGGGCACGCCAACGGCAGCGACTTCGGCGCCGGGGCCTTCGCGATCACCCGCGCCAACCAGTACCCCGAGGTGGCGATGCGATGGGTCGACCGCCTCTACGATCCCGTGATGTCGGCCCAGGTCGCCTGGGGCCCGATCGGGGTCACTCAGGAGGAGGACGCGAACGGCGTCCTGGTCCAGATGGAGCTCCCCGAGGGAGTGTCCGCCGGTGAGCTGCGGCAGAAGGTCGCACCGGGCGGCGTGCACGTGACGCTGCGTGAGGACTTCGAGACCGTCGTCGCCCCGGAGCCGCGCGCCGCGCAGCGGGTGGCGGACCTCGAGGAGAAGTACCTGCCCTGGGCCGAGCCCGAGTGGTACCCCAACGTCCCCTTCTCTGACGAGGAGATCCAGGAGATCAACTCGATCGAGACGGAGATCAAGACCTTCGTCGACACCCGCCGGGCGAACTGGATCGCCGGCGGTGGCGTCGAGGACGACTGGGACGCGTACGTCGCCCAGCTCGAGCAGCTCGGGCTGGACCGCATGGTCGAGCTCTACCAGCAGGCCTACGACCGGTACCTCGAGAACCTCTGACGACCGGGGCCGATCGGGCCCGACGGGGGTCGCCGCACCGCATGGTGCGGCGACCCCCGGCCAACGACCGCACACCTCGACAAGGACACGCCATGCTCACTCTCGACTCCCACTGGACGTGGGACTTCTGGACCGCCCAGGACGGCGACCAGTACCACCTCTTCTTCCTCAAGGCCCCCAAGAGCCTCGGCGACCCCGAGCGACGGCATGAGAACGCCCGAGTCGGTCACGCGGTGAGCACGGACCTGCGCTCGTGGGAGGTCCTGCCCGACGCGCTGGGCCCTGGACCGGCTGGCGCGTGGGACGACCTCGCGACCTGGACGGGTTCCGTGCTGCGGGCCGACGGCCGCTGGTGGATGTTCTACACCGGCATCAACGCGCGGGAGCGGGGCGCGCACCAGCGCATCGGTCTGGCCGTGAGCGACGACCTGAGCACCTGGACGAAGGAGGAGCAGCCGGTCCTCGTCCTGGACGTCACGCACTACGAGGGTGGCGTCGAGGGGTGGCCCTTCGTGGACTGGCGCGACCCGTGGGTCTACTGGTCGACCGCACACGGCGAGTACCGCATGCTCTTCACGGCCCGCGCGCCGGGCGGTGCGGTCGACGAGCGTGGGGTGATCGGGCAGGCCCGGTCGCAGGACCTGCTCATCTGGCAGGCCCTGGAACCCGCGGTCGCCCCGCGCGAGTTCGCCCACCTCGAGGTGCCGCAGCTGTTCGAGGCGGAGGGTCGCTGGTACCTCTCCTACTCGGTCTACGCACACGCGCACAGCGCTTCTCGCCGCGAGATGACGCCGGCCGAGACCGGCACGCACTACTTCGTGGCGGATGCCGAGGCGGGTCCCTACGTCTCGCCCGGGGACTCGTTCTTCTGCGGCGACCCGGTCGGCGAGCTCTATGCCGGCCGGTTCGAGCGGGACCCCGACGGTGCCCTGGTCTTCCTCGCCTTCCTGCAGGCCTCCGGTGGCGAGACGTTCCTCGGCGGCCTCTCGGACCCCATGCCGGTGCGGGTCGAGCCGGACGGTCGCCTCGTGCTCGAGCGTGAGCCGTCCCGGCTCGTCACGGTCGCGGGCTCGGGAGGATCCCGGTGAGCGCAAGCCCCGACGTGGTCCCCTCGAGGCACCGGTGCACGACGTCTGCGTCCGAGTCGCCAGTGCTGCCGACAGGCGTGCTGCGGCTGGGCGGCGGCACCGTGCCGGACCCTGTCGTCCTGGACCTGCCCGACCGGGTGGTGGCCACGGCATGGGTCGCGCCGGCCGCTCACGGTGCTGGTGGTCCCGGGCGGTTGCAGGGGGTGCTCGCCGGGGTGCCGACCGAGGCCCCGGTGCCTGGTGGCCGCGGCACCTGGACCCTGGGGCTGGACCGCGGCGGACATCCGGTCCTGCGGTGGGAGCCGTGCGGTGACGCCCACCTCGACGGTGCTCGGCCGGGCGACCGCACCGACCGCACCCTCGACGTCGTCGCCCCGAGCCCGGTCCCAAGGCTCGGCTGGACGCACCTGGAGGCCCGCGTCGGCCCTGCCGACATGGAGCTGCTGGTCGATGGTTCGACCGTGGGCCGGGCGACGCTGCCTGAGAGCGACGGTACGGGCGGCGCGACGACCGTGCACATCGGCAGCATCGCCGACGCCTGGGTGGAACGGTCCATCCGTTTCGGCTTCTTCACCGGTCTGCTCGCCGAGGTCGAGGTCCGAGGTGGCACCACCAGCGCGCCTGCGACGCGTGGGACGCGGCCGACGGCACCTGCTGCTGACCCGGCGGAGGAGTGGCGGACGGACCAGGAGGTGTTCGCCGCGGATCGCGACCGGCCACGGTTCCACTTCGCCCCCCCGGCCCAGTGGATGAACGAGCCGCACGGCATCCTGCACCACGGAGGGAGTCACCACCTCTACTACCAGCGCAACGAGCTCGGCCCGTTCTGGGGAGCGCTCACCTGGGGGCACGCGGTCAGCGACGACCTCGTGCACTGGACGGACCTGGGGTCGTGCCTGGTGCCGGCGGACGTCCCATGGGCTCCGGAGGGTGTGTGGTCGGGGTGCTCGACGACCGACGGCGACGGCGTGCCCCTCCTCTTCTTCACCGCCGGTGACGACCGTGACGATCCCAACCAGCGCACCGGGTGGGCCCGCCCAGCTGACCCGACGGACCCGGACCTGCGGGACTGGGTACCCGGACCAGGTCCGGTGACCACCCTGCACGACGCGCTGCCGCGTCTGCGGGCAGCGGGTCTCGAGCCACTCCCCGGCGAGTTCCGGGACCCTTTCATCTGGCAGGACGGTGACAGCTGGTTCCAGGTCGTCGGCGGGGGCATCGAGGGGCGTGGAGGCACCGCCTACCTGTTCCGCACCTCCTCGCCGACCGACGGTGCGTGGGAGTTCTGCGGGCCGCTGATGGTCGGTGACCACGCGGCGCGACCGGAGACCGGTGTGGCCTGGGAGCTGCCGGTGCTGCTCCCGGTCGGCTGCGACGGCGACGGGCGTCGCAAGCACGCGCTCTTCGTGACGCCGTGGTGGCCGACGCCGTGCGAGCACTCCCTCCTCTACGAGTGGTACTGGGTGGGGGAGTGGGATGCTTCGACGGCGACGTGGAGCCCGGACCACGAGGAGCCGCGCCTGCTGGACCTCGGCGGCTTCTTCACCGGGGTGACCGGCTCGGTCACCCCGGACGGACGGACGCTCCTGTGGACCGTCACCCAGGACCTCCTGTCGGAGGACGAGCACATCCGGCGTGGGTGGGCACAGAACGCGGGTGTACCGATGGAGATCCGCTACGTGGACGGTGACCTTCGGGTCGCTCCGGTCCGCGAGCTCACGGCCCTGCGGGAGCCCGCGGCGGTGCGACGGGGCGCCGACGACCTCAGCCAGGTCCGCACCGTCGCGGTGGACGCCGGGCCCATGCTCGATCTCGAGGTGGTGGCGGACGTGCCGGTGGGCGGGGTGATCCAGGTGGACCTGCGCGTCGACGAGCAGGGTGCTGCGGCCGTCCGGCTCGTGGTCGAGCGGACGGGTGAGGGAGTCGGCCGGATCACCGTGGTGCGTCAGGGGGCGACCGAGCCTCACCGGGTGCTGCGTTCGGGAGAGGTGATCCTTCCTCCCGCGCAGGACGTGCGGCTCCAGGTGCTCGTCGACCACTCGATGGTCGAGGCGTTCGTGCAGGGCCGTCGTAGTGTGACGACCCGTGCGTGGGCCGGTCCTCAGGAGCGCGACCTCGGGGCGGTGGCCGTCGAGGGTGGGGCGCAGCTGAAGCGCACGACGGTCTGGCCGATGCGACCCGCGGTTGTGCAGGAGCGCCGAGGAGCGTGACAGGGGCCGTCGAGGAGTCGTCGGAGAAGGCGTGCCGATCGTGATGATCGCCTCGTCGGGGAGCTCCGCGGTGCAGGCCAGACGGAAGACTCCGTGGTGGTGGACCGTCACCTGAGGAAGTGCACCGCCTGCACGCGCAGAGGTACCGGGTTAGCGTCGAGGCATCAACCGTTCCTGCTCGGTGCAGGGGCCGAGGAGGGCGGGTGCCGGACGCAGGACGCCGCGACCGACCCGAGGGCCTCGGGTCGCCCCTGGGTCGGCTGCGACAGCTCGCCGAGGACACACCCGCGCACCGCGACCGCTACGTCGACCTCCTGCGCGCGGTCGCGATCCTCACCGTCGTCGTGGGCCACTGGGTGACCAGCGCGGTCACGGTCACCGACGGTCGGCTCGGCGGTGTGAACGCCCTCTACGTGGTGCCGTGGGCGCAGTGGGCGACCTGGCTGTTCCAGGTGATGCCCGTGTTCTTCCTGGTCGGCGGGTACGCCAACACCGCCTCGCTCGACGAGCACCGTCGCTCGGGTGGTACCGCGACCGCCTGGGTGCAGTCCCGGGCCCTGCGGCTGCTCCGCCCGACGGCGGTCTTCGTCGTCGTGCTCGTCGTCGGCTACGCGGCGGCGCTCGCGCTGGGGGCCGACGCCCGGGTCGCCCGGACCTCCGTGTGGCTGGCCGGGATCGCGCTGTGGTTCCTCGTGGTGTACCTGGCGGTCGTCGCCCTCGCGCCTACGTGCATCGACTGGCAGCGGAGGTGGGGCGCGGGTGCGATCCTCACCCTGGTGGCCCTGGTCGCAGCCGGGGACGTCGCGCGGGTGGTGACCGGGTCCGACGTGCCTGCCACCGGGAGCTACGTGGTGGGGTGGCTGGCGGTGCACCAGCTCGGCGTCGCGTGGCGTGACGGGGTGCTCACCCGCACACGCCGGCCGGCCTCCGTGCTCGCCGGCGGGGGCCTGGGCACGGCCGCGGTCCTCGTCGCGTGGGGTCCCTACGGCGTCACGATGGTCGGGGCGGCCCCGCCACCCGACCTGGGCAACGCCGACCCGCCCACGCTCGCGCTGCTCGCCCTCGCCGCGTCCCAGACCGGGGTCGTGCTGCTGCTGAGCCCCGTCATCACGCCCTGGCTCGAGCGGCTTCGGGTGTGGATGGTGGTGGTGGCCCTCAACGCCGTCATCCTGACCATCTTCCTGTGGCACATGGTGCCCGTGGTGATCGCCGGCGTGACCCTCATGGGCAGCGGCCTGTTCCCGCAGCCCGAGGTGGGCTCGGGGGAGTGGTTCGCCCTGCGGGTCCCGTGGCTGCTCGTGCTCGCCGTGCTGCTGACCCTGCTCGTCGCGGTGCTCGCCCGGTTCGAGACCTCGACCGGCCGACGGCGCGAGGGGACTGCGCACCCCGTGGCGGTCGGCGCCGGGGTCGTCGCGTGCGTCGCCGCGCTCGCGGGCCTCGGCGTCACCGGCACCGAAGGGGTGCTCCCCCCGGTCGCCGGGCTGCCCGTGGGCGAGCTGGTGCTCTTCGGGACAGGGTTGACCGTCCTGGCACGGGCGGACGGGTCGCGCCCCTGGCCGAGGCGCGACCCGTCCCGCCGAGGCGGATGACCGGACCCGCGGGTCCTCACACCACCGGCAGGTCCCGGCGTCGGAAGCCCACGAAGGCCAGCAGCCACAGCACCGCGGCGAGCGCCGTCAGCGCGAGCAACGGGCCCGCGGTCACGGCCTCGACGGGGACGCGCGGCACGGCGTCGAACGGGTCGAGCGCCGTGACCGCCGCGGGCAGGTCGAGCAGCGGGCCGAACACGCCGACGACGAACCCGAACGCGAGCAGCGCCCACGGCAGGGGTGCGGCGACCCGCGGGAGCCAGGCGTACAGCGCCGCGGTCAGGCCGAGGTACACGCCGAGCGCCGGCAGGTACGCGGCCGCGGCCTGCAGGTACGTGCCGAGGTCGGGGTCGGTGATGCCGACGAGCACTGCACCGAGCCAGAGCGTCACCCCGGTCGTGGCAGCGAGCACCAGCGTCCCGAGCGCCGCGACCCCCAGCTGGGCCGCGAACCAGCGGGTCCGCGAGACCGGCAGGCCGAGCATCGGCTCGAGCCGGCCGGCGGACTCCTCACCGCGTGCCCGCAGCACCGCCGCGATGCCGTAGCCCGCCGCGAGGAGCATGCCGAAGACCACCATGACGGAGATGAAGCCACCCAGCAGCTGGCCCCGCCCGCCGAACATCTCGAGCACCTCGGGACTGGTCGCCGACAGCTCCTCGAACATGTCCTCGAGGCCCTCGATGTAGGTGCCGGTCGCGGTCCACATCAGTCCCAGCCCCGCGGTCCACCACATCAGGGCGACCCGCTGCTGGCGCCAGGCGAGCGCGAAGGGGGAGCGCAGCCCGGGAGCGGCGTCAGCCCGCCCCGCGCGGGCCGCGACCAGCCCGGCCCCGAGGTCGCGACGCGAGGCCAGGACCACGCCGACCGCGAGCAGCAGCACGACGAGCACCACGTGCAGCAGCAGCGGCCACCACCGCAGGTCCACGAAGGCGCGCATCTGCTGCGCCCAGCCGATGGGTGAGGTCCAGGACAGCCACGAGCCGTGGGTCTGCTGCATGTCACCGAACGCACGGGCCATGTACACGACGCCGAGCACCGCGATGCCCAGGCCGGTCGCGCCACGGGCGTGCTCGGTGACCTGCGCGACGACGATGCCGATCGCGGCGAACACCACGCCCAGCAGAGTGATGGCGGCTCCGACAGCGAGGGAGTCAGCGACCGCCAGCCCTCCGCCGATCATGACCAGCGCGCTGAGCAGCCCGATCACGACGTCGGCGATCAGCACGGCGAGGAAGGCTGCCGCGCCCTGGGCGTGCCGGCCGACGACCCCGGCGCGCACCAGCTCGGCGCGGCCTGACTCCTCCTCGGCGCGGGTGTTCCGGACGATCTGCATCACGTTGAAGATCGCGAGGGTGATCGCGACCCACCCGATGAGCTCGTTGGAGAGCATCGCGCCGACCGTGTAGTCCTCCAGGCCGTAGCCGGGCCCCGCCATCATCGTGCTGACGGGCGTGTCCATGACGGCTGCGCGCGACTGCCGCTCCTCGAAGGTCGTGTACAGGGCCGTGAGGGCGCCCACGAAGTAGACGTGGAGCAGCACGACCGACCCGGTCCACACCGAGAGCCGGACCCGATCACGGCGCAGCACGAAGCGCAGCAGGTGACCGGTACCGGTCAGGTCCACCGTCGCGTCGCGTCGGGAACCGGGTCCCGACGGTGCGGTGCGTGGACGCGGGAGCGTCGTGGTGCTCATCGCGCACCTGCCGCTGCGGGGTTGTCGGCTCGCGTCGTCGGTGCCTCGCCGTAGTGGCGCATGAAGAGCTCCTCGAGGGAGGGCGGCATGGCCGTGAAGCTGTGCACACCCAGGGAGCCAAGCTCCCGCAGGACGGCGGACATGCTGGCGTTGTCGACGTCGAACCGGACCCGCGTCCCCTGACCGTTGCGCTCGGCGACGACGTCGTGCACTCCGGGGAGACCGGCGATCGGGCTCGGGTCGCCGGCCACGACGGCGTTGACGGTCGAGCGGGTGAGGTGGCGCAGCTCCTCGAGCGTGCCGGACTCGACCGCACGGCCCGCCCGGATGATCGTCACGGTGTCGCAGACCTTCTCGACCTCGTGCAGGATGTGGCTGCTCAGCAGCACCGAGCGGCCCTGCGCCTTGACCTCCCGCAGGTACTCGGTGAAGACCGCCTCCATCAGGGGGTCCAGGCCCGAGGTCGGCTCGTCCAGGACGAGGAGCTCGACGTCGGAGGCGAGGGCCGCGACCAGCGCGACCTTCTGCCGGTTGCCCTTGGAGTAGGTGCGCGACTTCTTCGTGGGGTCGAGCTCGAAGCGCTCGAGCAGCTCGGCCTTGCGCCTCGGGTCGACGGGCCCGCGCAGGCGGGTCAGCAGGTCGATCGCCTCGCCGCCCGTGAGGTTGGGCCACAGGCTCACGTCGCCGGGTACGTAGGCGAGCCGGCGGTGCAGGGCGACGGCGTCGGCCCAGGGGTCACCGCCGAGCAGGCGCGCGCTGCCGGCGTCCGCGCGCAGCAGGCCGAGCAGCACACGGATGGTGGTGGACTTCCCTGCGCCGTTGGGGCCGAGGAACCCGGCGACCTCTCCGGGGGCGACCGTCAGGTCGAGGCCGTCCAGGGCGTTGACGCTGCCGAAGGCCTTGTGCAGGTCGTGGATCTCGATGGCGGGCGCGGGCGCGCCCGAGGTGCTCGTGGTCATGACTTCCCTCGTTCGGGACGGAGTCTGGTTCGGGTGCCCGGGAGGTCCCGGGGCGAGGTCTAGCCGGCGGTTCTCTCCTCGCGGGCCGCCGGGGGGTCGCCGACATAGCTGAGGTACTCGTCGAGCATCCGGCGGGTGGTGAGCACGCCCTCGGTGTACATCTCGAGGGCCGGAAGGGTGATCGCGTCGAAGTGACGGCGCATCAGGGCGGCGAGGTCCGAGGGGTCCTCGGGCGGGTCGAGCGTGATCGAGAGCAGTCCCGACCCGAGCGAGGACAGCACGAGGTAGCGGGCCCGCGCACGCTCGTCGCGGCTGGGCACGATCACCCCGGCCGCGACGCCGTCGGCCATGTACTCGACCGCGTCGTCGACCATGTGGTCCACGAAAGACCGGGCCAGGGGGCCACCGTGCTGGAGCGAGCGGAGCACGTAGGCGAAGATCGGCGCGAACTGCTCGGCCGTGGCGAAGTACTCCAGGAACCGGCCACCCGTGGACTCGACGAGGTTCTCGTACTTGGCGTGCTTGATCTCCTCGAGGATGTGCGTGTCGCACGCCTGACGAAGCTTCTCCTTGGTCCCGAAGTGGTGGATGACGAGCCCGGCGCTGACCCCGGCGTCGGCCGCGATGACGCGCAGGGACGTCCCGAACCCCTCACGCCCGAAGCGCAGGACGGCGGCGTCACGGATCCGGGCGCGCGTGGTGAGGTCCTCGGGCTCGGCGCCGCGCGATCGGGTTGAACGCATGGTCAGCATTCTATACACGCGTTCAGCGCTGGCTCAAGGGGTGGTGCCGGGACGTCGTCCCGCGCTTGAGGTGGGGGAGCTCGGCATCGTAAGTAAAACGTTATCGATATCGTTTGACCTGACCGCTTCCTCCCTGCCAGAGTCACTCCTACGACCCCCGGTCAATGATGACGAGGAGTGCCTCATGACGAACTGCCCGCCCCACCGACGGGGCGGGAGCACCACCGATGGACCGCCCGGCAGCAAGGTCCCGTGCCACGGGATGCGCTGCGCCTGACTCCGGTTCCGGTCCTGACCGCCCCTCACCGGGCGACCGTTCCCCTCCATGTAGCTCAACGAAGAGGACAGATCACATGAAGACAAGGAAGCTCCTGGCGGTCTCGACCGTCGTGCTGATGGGCGCCGTTGGGCTCACCGCCTGCGGTGGCGACGACAACGGCGGCAGCAGCGGCGGCACCGACGGCGCAGGCTCCGGGAACGCCTCGGTCGAGCTGATGATGTGGCACAACTCCACCACCGGCCCCGGCAAGGCGTTCTGGGACGAGACGGCCGCCCAGTTTATGGAGGCCAACGAGAACGTCACGGTGACCATCCAGACCATCCAGAACGAGGACATGGATGGCAAGCTCCAGACCGCGCTCAACTCGGGTGACGCGCCGGACGTCTTCATGGCGCGTGGTGGCGGCAAGCTCGCCGACATCGTCGAGGCGGGTCAGGTGATGGACATCACCGACCTGATCGCCGACGACGTGCGCCCGGCGATCGAGGGCACGCTCAACGCGTTCAGCATCGACGGCAAGGTCTACGGCATGCCGACCTCCGTGCTCCCCGGCGGCATCTACTACAACAAGACCATGTTCGAGGAGGCCGGCATCGAGGGCACCCCCGAGACCATGGCCGAGCTCGACGAGGCCGTCGAGAAGCTCAAGGGCATCGGCGTCGAGCCGATCGCGCTCGGTGGCAAGGCGGCCTGGCCGGCGGCCCACTGGTACTACTTCCTCGCACTGCGTCACTGCTCGCAGGACGTCATGACCGAGGCTGCGGCCTCGATGTCGTTCGACGACGCGTGCTGGACCGATGCGGCCCAGGAGCTCGCCGACTTCGCCGAGACCGAGCCGTTCAACTCGGGCTACCTCACCACCGAGGCTCAGGGCAGCGCCGCCTCGTCGGCCGGCATGATCGCCAACGACCAGGCCGCCATGGAGCTCATGGGTGCCTGGAACCCGGGCGTCATCGCCGACCTCACGCCGGACAAGCAGCCGAAGGCTGACCTCGGCTGGTTTGCCTTCCCGGCCGTCGACGGCGGTGCCGGTGACCCCACCGCGATGATGGGTGGCGTCGACGGGTACGCATGCCACGTCGACTCTCCGGTCGAGTGCGCGGACTTCCTCAACTTCTTCATGTCGCAGGAGCGTCAGGAGGCGTACGCCGAGGCGTTCGTCACGCTGCCCGCGAGCCAGGAAGCTCAGGGCGTCGTCACCGACCCGGCCCTGCTCGACGTCCTCGCGGCCTACAACGGGGCCGCGTATGTGCAGGTCTGGCTCGACACGCTGTTCGGCCAGAACGTGGGCAACGCCCTGAACGCCGGTGTCGTCGAGATGCTCGCGGGCAACGGCACCCCTGAGGGTGTCATCAAGGCAGTCAACGACGCAGCCGCCAAGGAGTAGTCGGACCCATGAGTGACTCCCTGGGCGAGAACACGCTCACGACGACGTCGCCCGAGGGTCCCTCGAGGACCGGGGACGGTGCCACCACGGCATCGTCCCCGGTCCGCCGGACTCGCCGCCGCGGCCCGGACTGGGTCAAGCGTGGCGAGATCGCCCTGCTCACGGGCCCCGCCGTCATCATCTTCGTCACCTTCGTCATCTTCCCGGTGGTCATGGCGGCGTACTACGGGTTCTTCCGGTGGAAGGGCTTCGGTCCGCCGACCGACTTCGTCGGCCTGGACAACTACCTCGCGATCTTCAGGGACACCACGTTCCACGACGCGCTCATGCACAACGGCTTCATCCTTGTCATGTCGCTCGTCCTGCAGGGGCCCGCGGCCATCGCGATCGCGCTCCTGCTCAACCAGAGGATGCGCGGCCGCTCCCTCGTCCGGGTGCTCATCTTCGTGCCGTACGTCGTGTCGGAGGTCATCGTCGGGACCGGTTGGTCCCTGATGCTCCGCTCGGGGGGCGCGTTCGACGCCATCCTCGAACGGATCGGTCTCGGCGGCCTGTCGGTGGACTGGCTCGCCGATCCGGACTTCGCCATCTGGACCCTCATGATGATCATCACCTGGAAGTACATCGGGTTCGCGGTCATCCTGATCCTTGCCGGCCTCCAGAGCATCCCTTCGGAGCTGTTCGAGGCCGCGGCCATCGACGGTGCCTCCTACTGGCAGATGCAACGCCGGATCACCCTGCCGCTGCTTGGTCCGACCATCAGGATCTGGGCATTCCTGTCGATCATCGGCTCGCTCCAGCTCTTCGACCTCGTCTACATCATCTGGGGTCAGTACGTCTCCGCGACCGCGGGTACGTCGACGATGGCGACCTACATGGTCCTCAACGGGCGGCTCGCCGGGAACTACGGCTTCGGCAACGCCGTCGCCGTCGTCCTGTTCCTCATCTCCCTGGTCATCGCCCTCATCTACCAGCGCTACGTCCTCCGTCGTGACACCGAGGGCGCCATCACGGAAGGGAAGAAGCGATGAGCGCGAGCGCAGTCGCCGCACCGCCGCTCCCGGCGGACCGCCCGTCGCGCAGGAAGCGTGACGGTGCCCGGCTCGGCCGCAGCGGGCCGATGACGTACGTCATCGCGTTCTTCTTCGTCGGACTCTGCATCGGCCCGGTCGGCTACATCATCCTGGGCGGATTCCGGGACAACTCGCAGATCATCAGGAGCCCCGCCGGGCTCCCCGACCCGTGGAACATCGGGAACTACAGCAGCGTGCTGCAGAGCGAGATCTTCTGGCGGCAGATGTCGAACTCGGCGATCAGCGCGGTCTTCACGACCCTCGGCGTCGTCGTCCTCGGCGTCATGGCGAGCTACGTGCTCGCCCGGTACGACTTCCGGGGGCGGACGGCCCTGTACTCGCTGTTCGCGGCAGGGCTCATGTTCCCCATGACGGTCGCCATCACGCCGCTGTACATCCTCATCCGGGAGCTCGGGCTGATGAACAGCCTCGCCGGCATCATCCTTCCGCAGATCGCCTTCGCGCTGCCGGTGACGATCATCATCCTCGTGCCGTTCCTTCGGGCGATCCCCAAGGAGCTCGAGGAGGCCGCCGCGATCGACGGCGCGGGCCGGCTCGGGTTCTTCTTCCGGATGGTCGTCCCGCTGTCCCTGCCCGGTGTCATCACCGTGGGGATCCTCGCGTTCATCGCGAGCTGGAACAGCTACATGCTCCCGCTCTTCATCCTCAACAACGAGATGTCGTACACGCTGCCGCTCGGTGTCCAGGCGTTCGCCGCGCAGTACTCGGTGGACACGGCGCGGGTGCTCGCCTTCACCTCGCTGTCGATGATCCCGGCACTGATCTTCTTCTCGCTGTTCGAGCGGCGGATCGTCGGCGGACTCACCGGCGCCGTCAAGGGCTGAGTGCCCCACCACCGGACGGAACCCTGTTCACAACCCTGAGGAGAAGGACCCTGTGTCCGACGTCGTACGTACTCAGCACGCCCTGAAGGCCTCGCCCGTCGTGTCCGATCGTGTGCGTGCCCTGCACGCCCGGATGACGCTCGAGGAGAAGGTGGCGCAGATCGTGGGCTACTGGCTCGACCAGAACGGCACGGTCGCGCCGATGCAGTCCGAGATGGCCGCCGGCCAGAAGCCCTCGGGCGCGCTCGCCGAGGTCACCCGGAACGGCATCGGGCACTACACCAGGGTCTACGGCACCCGCCCGGTCGAGCCGGCCGAGCGCGCTGCCTGGCTGTGGGACGAGCAGCGCCGGCTCAAGCGCGAGACGAGGCTGGGCATCCCGGCCCTGGTCCACGACGAGTGCCTCACCGGGCTCGCCGCGTGGAAGGCAGCGACCTTCCCCACGCCGCTCGCGTGGGGTGCGTCCTTCGACCCCGAGCTCGTGCACGAGGTCGGGCTCGCGATCGGCGACTCGATGAGGAGCCTGGGCATCCACCAGGGGCTGGCGCCCGTGCTCGACGTCGTGCGCGACGCCCGCTGGGGCCGGGTGGACGAGTGCATCGGGGAGGACCCGTACCTCGTCGGGACCGTCGGCACCGCCTACGTGCGCGGCCTGCAGGAGGGCGGCGTCCACGCCACCCTCAAGCACTTCGTGGGGTACTCGGGCTCCCGCGCGGGTCGCAACCACGCGCCGGTGGGTGCCGGGCCGCGCGAGCTCGCCGACGTCTACCTTCCGCCGTTCGAGATGGCGGTACGCGACGGCGGCGCGCGGTCGGTGATGAACAGCTACGCCGACGTCGACGGCCTCCCGATCGCGTCGAGCGTCGAGCACCTGACCGACCTGCTCCGTGAGCAGTGGGGGTTCGACGGCGTGGTGGTCGCCGACTACTTCGCGGTCGCCTTCCTCGAGGTCATGCACGGCGTCGCGGCCGACCGCGGTCACGCGGCCGCCCTCGCGCTCGAGGCCGGGATCGACGTCGAGCTGCCCACGGGCGACGCCTACCTGCAGCCGTTGATCGACCGGGTGCGCGCGGGCGATCTCGACGAGGCGTTCGTGGACCGCGCGGTGCTGCGCGCGCTGGCGCAGAAGGAGGAGCTGGGCCTGCTCGAGCCCGGGGCCTTCGAGGACGAACCCCCGACGGTGATCGACCTCGACTCCCCGCGGCACCGTGACCTGGCCCGTCGGCTCGCCGAGGAGTCGGTGGTGCTGCTGTCCAACGACGGTGTGCTGCCGCTGTCCGGCGGGGTGTCCGCGCCGGCGCGGGTGGCTGTGGTCGGACCCAACGCCGACCGCGCCGAGGCGCTCATGGGCTGCTACTCGTTCGTCAACCACGTGCTCGCCCATCACCCCGACCACGCGATGGGGATCGAGGTGCCGACGATCCTCGAGGCCCTCGGCACGGCCTTCGACGCGGGAGCGGCTCCGCGGCCGGAGATCGTCTTCGCCGAGGGCTGCACGGTCCAGGACGAGAGCACCGACGGCTTCGCCGAGGCGCGGGCCGCGGTCGAGAGCGCCGACGTGGCCGTCGTCGTGGTGGGCGACCAGGCCGGGCTGTTCGGTCGGGGCACGGTGGGTGAGGGCAACGACTCCGAGTCGCTCGAGCTCCCGGGTGTCCAGCGTCGGTTCGTCGAGACGATGCTGGCGACCGGGACCCCCGTGGTCCTGGTTCTCGTGACGGGTCGTCCCTACGCGATCGGCTGGGCGCTCGAGGCCGAGCAGGGTCCGGTGCCGGGCGCCGTGCTCCAGGCGTTCTTCCCGGGCGAGTGCGGGGGCACGGCGATCGCCGACGTCCTCACCGGCCGGGTCAACCCGTCCGGCAGGCTCCCGGTGTCGATCCCGCGCTCGGCCGGTGCCCAGCCCTACTCCTACCTGCACCCCGTGCTGGGTGGGCCCTCGGACGTCACCTCGACCGACTCGACCCCCCCGCGCCCCTTCGGCTTCGGCCTGTCCTACACGTCGTTCGCCTACAGCGACCTCGTGGTCGACCCGGAGGTGGCCTCGTTCGGCACCTTCACGGCCGCGGTCACGGTGACCAACACGGGCCCGCTGGCCGGGGTCGACGTCGTCCAGCTCTACGGGCGTGACGTGCTGGGCAGCATCCCGCGCCCGGTGGTGCAGCTGCTGGGCTACGGGCGGGTCGAGCTCGCCCCGGGGGAGTCCCGCAGGGTCGTGTTCTCGGTCCCGGCCGCACGCCTCGCGTTCTCCGACCGCCGGATGGTGCGGATCGTCGAGCCCGGACCGGTCGAGGTCTGGGTCGGCTCGCACGCCGCCGCCTCGGGCGAGGGTGCCGCTCCCGCGGCGATCACCGGAGGGGCGATCCCTGCCGGTGCGTCCGGTGAGCGGCGAGGTGTGCCCGGCTCGGCGACCGAGCGTGCGGTCGTGGCCGTCACGGGCGACGTGCACGAGGTCACCGGGGCTGACGCCCGCGTCGTGGAGGTCAAGGTGGTGGACGCGTGAGCACGGTGGGCAACCCCTTGCTCCCGGGTTGCTACCCCGACCCCTCGATCTGCCGGGTCGGTGAGCACTACTACCTCGTGACGTCGACCTTCGAGTACTTCCCGGGCCTGCCCGTGTTCCGCAGCAGCGACCTGGTGAGCTGGGAGCAGATCGGTCACGTGGTCGATCGGCCCGGCCAGCTCGAGCTCGACGGCGTCGCGTCCTCAGGTGGTCTCTACGCGCCGACCCTGCGGCACCACGAGGGGGTGTTCTGGCTGGTCTGCACCCTCGTCGACCATCGTGAGGGCACGCGCAGCGGCAACTTCGTGATGACCGCGACGGACCCGTCCGGGCCGTGGTCGGACCCCGTCTGGCTCGGCGTGGACGGCATCGACCCGTCGATCTTCTTCGACGACGACGGGCGCGTGTGGCTGCACGGCACCCGACTGGTCGAGGAGCCCGAGTGGTACCACCAGACCGAGGTGTGGGTGCGCGAGCTCGACCCGCAGGCGATGAGGCTCGTGGGACCCGAGCACGTCGTGTGGAACGGCGCGCTGCGTGACGTGGTGTGGGCCGAGGCGCCGCACCTGTACAAGGTCGACGGCACCTACTACCTCCTCGCGGCCGAGGGCGGCACCGAGTTCCACCACGCGGTCTCGGTCGCCCGGGCGGACTCGGTCACCGGACCGTACGTGGGCAGCAGGGGCAACCCCGTGCTCACCCACCGCCACCTCGGCCGTGGCAGCGAGATCGTCGGCGTCGGTCACGCCGACCTCGTCCAGGCCCCGGACGGCAGCTGGTGGGCCGTCCTGCTGGGGATGCGCCCGTACGGCGGCTACCACTACAACCTGGGACGCGAGACCTTCCTCGTGCCCGTCGGGTGGGAGGACGGGTGGCCGGTCCTCGCCCCCGGTGTCGGGAGACTCTCCCCCGAGGTCGAGGTCCCGTTCGCCGGACCGCAGCGACCGGGTCTCGCACAGGGCCGCACGTCCGGCGTCGTCCGGCCCGACGACCTGCGCTGGACGTCGTTGCGCGGACCGGCCTCGGCGTTCGCGACCCCGCGGGGCGAGGGCTGGGACCTGCGGATGACACCCGGAACACTGTCCGAGCCGGTCACTCCTGCCTTCCTCGGTGTCCGCCAGCAGCACCAGGACCTCGAGGTGCGGGCGACCCTCCAGGCCGAGCTGCTCCTCGGGGAGGAGATCGGCCTGGCCGTGCGACAGTCGGAGGACGACCACGTGCGGATGGCGGTCACGGGCGCCGAGGGCGGCACCGGGCTGCGGGCGACGGCCGTGCACCGCAGCAAGGGTGTCGAGACCGTGCTCGGCACGGTGCTGATCCCGGCGGACGCTCAGGCGCCGGTGACGGTGGCCGTTCGCGCGAGGGGACAGGAGTACGCACTGCTCGCGGGCACCGCGGGTGAGGAGCTCGTGACCGTCGCGCACGCAGACGGCCGCACGCTCGACAGCGTCGCCACAGGTGGCTTCCTGGGGCTGTGGGTCGGCGTCTATGGCACGAGCAACGGACGTCCGACGTCCACGGTCGTCCAGGTGCACCGGCTCGAGTACCTGCCGGTGGACTGAGTCGGACTCCCTCGACGGGCTGAAGGTTCCCGTTCGACCGTTCACGGTTCACCATGGGCCATGGCGCAGTGGCCCTTCATCGGTCGTGAGGACCTGGTGCGCGCCGTGGCTCGGGACGTGCTCCCGGACGGCGCCCCCCGGTGCGCCCTGCTCACCGGCCCGGCAGGGGTCGGCAAGACCACCCTCGCCCGGGCGGTCACCCAGGTGCTCGGCCCACGGGGGTGGAAGCTGCGATGGTTCACTGGCCTCCATGCAGGCCAGGACCGGCCGCTCGGTCCTTTCGCGGAGCTCGTCGGGCGCGTCGCCCCAGACCCGTTCGTGTCGGTGGTGGAGGTCGCGTCGTCGATCGTCGCGCTGGGTCCCCGGACCGTGGTCACCGTGGACGACGTGCACCGGCTCGACCCCGCCTCTGCGGCCCTCGTCGACCGCCTGGTCCGCGGTGGGGACGTCGGTGTGGTCCTCACGGCCCGCCATGGCGAGCCGCTGCCGTCCGAGGTCGCGGGCCTCCTCACCGAGGGTGCGCTGCAGCATCGCGTCGTGCCGCCCCTGTCCAAGCAGGACGCGGCCGACCTTGTCCACGCCGCCCTCGGCGCCCCCGTGGACCGTGAGGTCCAGCAGCACCTGTGGCGGCTCACCGAGGGGAACCCTCTCTACCTACGCCTGCTGGTGCAGGGGAGCCTCGACCGGCATGGGCGGCAGCAGCGGGACCGGCCGTGGGTGCTGAGCTCGGCGACGGTGCTCACCCCGTCCCTCGAGCTGGTGCTCGAGGACCACCTGCGACGGATACTCGCGGGCGCCACGACGACGGCCCGGTTCGTGGCCGACGTCGTGGCGATCGCCGAGCCGGTCGAGGTCGACGTGCTGCTCGCCGTCGGGTGCCGCCTCGAGGAGCTCGACGATCTCGAGCGTGCGGGTCTCGTGGCCGTCGGTGGCGAGTCGCGCGACCTGTGGGTGCGCTGCGGGCACCCACTCATCGGTGAGCTGCTGCGGGCGCGGGCCGGAGTGCTCCGGACCCGACGGATCCATACGGAGGTCGCCGCGCAGCTTCGAGGCCGGCGGGACGTCGACCCGCTGCGGCTCAGCGAGCACGAGCTCGGCTCGGGGCAGAGTCCTTCGGCCGACCTCTTCGTCAGGGCTGCCGAGGTCGCCGTGCGGCGGTTCGACCTCGACCGGGCGATCCTGCTGGCAGGTGAGGCGATGGCCGACGGTCCGCGGTTCGACGCCGGGCTCGTGCTGGCCGGTGCGCAGTCGTGGGCGTCACAGGGTGCGGAGGCGGAGCTGACCGCCCGCTCGCTGGTCGACCTCGCCCCCGACGACCTGGCCCGGGTGCGGGTCGCTCAGCTGCGCGCGGCGAACCTCTTCTTCGTCCTGGCCCGCCCGGATGACGCGTTGGCCGTGCTCGACCGTGCCGTGGAGTCCTCTCGTTCGCCCACCGCCCGCGCCGAGGCCCTAGGCGTGCGGGCGTGGCTACGGGCCCTGGTCACCCGTGCGGGCGCGGTCGCCGACGCGGAGCGGGCCCTCGCCGAGGCGGTCACCGGGTCGTTCGGAGCCCGCGCCGCGGCCATCTGCCTGGTGGTCACGACGGGGGCCGGCGGTCGGGCGGAGGTCCACCCGCTGACCATCGCGATGCTGGGCGACGCCGACCGTTCCGGTGGTTCACGTGGTGCCGACGGTTCCCTCGGTGCCGGTGGAGCAGGTTCGATAGTCGGGATGCTGCTGCGGTACGCGGTCGCGGAGGCCGAGGTCGTCGGCCTGCAGCAGGCCGGGGCGCTGCACGAGATCGACGCGGTGCTCGCGCTCCTGCCCCTGGACACCGGTGGGGCCAGGTTCTTCGACCACCGAGGGCGGGCGCTGCACGGTGTCGCCCTCCTCGCCCGCGGTCACCTCTCCCAGGCCGTCGAGCTCCTCGCGTCCGCGTCCGCCGCTCTGCGCGCGAAGGACCGCTCGGGCTGGGCGTACACGACGTCGTTGGCGCTCAGCCGGTGCTACTCCCAGCGGGGCGAGGTCGAGGCTGCGGACGCGGCCCTGGGTGATGCCGAACGCCGGCGTCACCCGGGTCTCGTCCTGCGTGAGCCGGACCGTCTGCTGACCCACGCCTGGCGCTCGGCCGCGCTGGGGGACACCGCGGCGGCGCTGCGGACGGCACGGCACGCCGCCGCGGTCGCGATCTCGCACCATGCCCCGGCGCAAGCGCTCCTCGCGTGGGAGTGCGTGATGCGGTGGGGTGACCCGACCGCGGACGCGCCCCTGCGCCGGATCGCCCTCGAGGTGGACGTGCCCAGGGCGCGAGCCGCTGCGCAGGCCGCTGCCGCGCTCGCCGGCCGCGACGTGGCGGGGCTCGAGGCCGCCTCGGTCACCTACACCGAGCTGGGTGACGCGGCCTCGGCCGCGGACGTCATGGCGCTCGCCGCCGACCGGGCGCACCGCCTCGGCCTGACGGGCACGGCGGCCGTGGCCCGCGACCGTGCCGTCGAGATCGCCGAGCGGTACGGCATCGCGACACCGGCGGTGCGGGCGGTGCGTGCGGTGAAGGGTCTGAGCCCGAGGGAGCGTGACGTGACCGCGCTGGCCGCGGCCGGGCTGAGCAGCCGGGAGATCGCCGGTCGGCTCGGGCTGTCCGTGCGCACCGTGGAGGGTCATCGCTACCGCGCCGGCCTCAAGCTCCGCGCCGCGCCCCCCGCTGCGCACCTACGTGGTTCCCGGTCGGCACGTGGGTCGCCGGTCGAGTAGGCCCCTACCCGGTTCGCGGGACGCACGGACGTGAACACTGGGAAGGACGCCCGGTTCGGGCATCAGCGTCGGGGAGGGAGTCGACATGTCGCAGCCGGGCTTCTCGCACCAGTCCCACCACCAGGCGGCCCAGGCGGCGCACGCACGCGCGGCGGCCCAGGCCCAGCAGGCCGCGCAGCAGTCCCAGCAGCTGGCGGACCAGGCCAGGCAGGGGCACTCCTCGCGTAAGCATGGCGCCATGGCAGACCGCTACGCCCAGCCGCACCGCTCGGCCCGCCGCGGCGGGTTCCTCTCGGGCCTGTTCCGCCTCGTCCTGACCCTGGTGGTCCTGGCCGTCCTCGCCCTGGTCGTCGTCTCGGTCATGTCCTCGGGGGACACCTCGGGGGTCGATCAGGTGCGGCAGTGGGTCGACGACGTGCTCTGAGCCGGACGGCCACGCGCCGAGCACCACGGGACCCCCGCGTGCCACCCGCGCCGGCTCATCCGTCGTGCTCGGCGAGCTCCCGGAACGCATCGGGTACCGCTGACCCCCGACGCATCACCGCGGGCAGGTAGCCGACGGTGTCGTTGCCGAAGCGCGTGCGGATCGCGTCGACCGAGCCGTCGACGGCCCGCCGGGCCGCTCCGGGTGCCGATCCGGGTCGCCACGGGTCGGGCGGCGGCAGCTCGAGCTCGAGCTGGACGCAGCGCTGCTCGACCAGTCCCGACATCGAGATCGCCAGCAGGGTGATCTCCCGCGGCGGGGGCTCGTCGTCGATCGCCGACCAGACGAGGCGCTCGGCGACCTCGGTCACCGTCAGTGTCGCCGCGACCGGCTCGGGCAGCGTGCGGGAGCGGGTCACCGACCGCTGCCCGGTGAAGCGCACCCGGACCACGACCGTCCGCCCGGCCTGACCGCGGGCTCGGAGCCGTCGCGACACCCGGTCAGCGAGGTGGGACAGAACCGCGCGGACCTCGTCGGGGTCGGGGTGGCGTCGACCCATCGCGGACTGCGCACCCACGGACCGGGCGTGGTGCGCCGTGCTGACCCGGCGGGGGTCGTCGTCGTGCGCCATGGCGGTGAGCCGGTGCCCGACACCACGGCCGAGGATGCGCTCCACGGCCCCCGAGGGGGTGCGCGCGAGCTCGCCGATCGTGCGGATGCCCAGCCCCGCGAGCCGCTGCTCGTTGACCGGTCCGACACCCCAGACCAGACCGACCGGCAGCGGGTCGAGGAACTCACGCTCGCGTCCAGGCTCCACGACCACCAGCCCGTCGGGCTTGGCGACCTGGGACGCGATCTTGGCGAGGTGCTTGGTCCGGGCGGCGCCCACCGAGATGGGCAGCCCGACCTCGTCCCGGACCCGGTGGCGGATCAGCGCGCCGATCGTGGCCGGCGGACCGAACAGGTGGATCGATCCTGAGACGTCCAGGAACGCCTCGTCGATCGAGATGCGCTCGACCACGGGCGTCAGGCCGCGCAGCACGGTCATCACCGCATCGGCGAGGCGTGGGTACTCCTCGAGGTGCCCGCGGACGAAGGTCAGTGCGGGGCACAGGTTCGCCGCGCGCCACCCTGGCATGCCTCCCTGCACGCCGAACCGTTTGGCCTCGTACGACGCGGCGAGCACCACGCCTCCTCGGGGCCCACCGCCGACGGCGATCGGCCGGCCGCGCAGGCTCGGGTCCAGCAGCTGCTCGACCGACGCGTAGAACGCGTCCAGGTCCGCGTGCAGGATGGCTGCGCCTGGGGTGGGCATGACGCCACGTTAGTCGAACACCTGTTCGAGTGCCAGGGTCGGCCCCGTGCGCGGGCACGGGCACGGGTGGCGATCCGGGCGGGTCTGCTGTGAAGCGCTTAGGGTGAGTGCCGTCAGAGGGGAGGACCGATGGCCAAGCGGCCCACCGTGTACGACGTCGCCCACGCGGCCGGCGTCTCGATCGCGACGGTCTCCTTCACCTTCCGGCAGCCCGAACGGGTGCGTGCCAGCACGCGCGAAGCGGTCCTCGAGGCTGCCCGGACCCTCAACTACGTGCCGAGCGCAAGCGCCCGTGGCCTGGCCGAGAGCCGCACGGGGGCGCTCGGGCTGTACTCGTTCGACATGCTGCTCGAGTCGGGAGAGACCGGGGCGACCCGGCCGGTGCGCGAGGACCCGGGGGCCTTCTTCGCGGGTGACGTCACCGAGCGGGCCTTCTCCGACGACGCGGACGACGAGGACTTCCGCGTCTTCCCGCTGTACGTGGACGAGGTCCAGCGCGGCTTCGAGCTCGAGTGCGCCCGGCGCGGCAGGGCGCTGATGATCGGTCGCGGCCCCAGCGGCGACGGTGCCGGGGTGATCGACATCGCCAGCCGGGTGGACGGGCTCGCGGTGTTCCCCTGGGCCCGGTCCGAGGACGTGCTCGACCAGCTCGCCCACCGCCTGCCGGTGGTGGCGTTCGCGATGCCCTACGGGGCGGGTGCGTTGCACCACGTGCGGGTCGACAACGCGGGCGGGGTGCGGATCCTGACCGAGCACCTGGTGCGCGAGCACGGCATCACCCGGATCGAGTTCGTCGGGTCGCCCGAGATGAGCGACTACGCCGAGCGGTTCGAGGGGATGCGCGCCGCGCTGCGCGACCTCGGGCTGCCGGTGCCCCGGGAGGTGCTCGACCCGACGCCGATCGCCGCCGAGTCCCCGTTCCCGGTGATCCGTGACCTGCTCGACCGGGGAGAGGTCCCGCGCGGTCTGGTCTGCGCGAGCGACCAGCACGCGCTCGACCTGATGGCCCTGCTGCGCGACCGGGGGTGCGACGTGCCGGGCGACGTCGCCGTCACGGGCTTCGACGGTGTCGCCGCGGGGCGCCTGTTCGCTCCGTCCTTGACCACCGCCCGGCAGCCGATGGAGGCGATGGGCAGGCTCGCGGTGGACATCCTGATGGACTCGATCGCCGACCCGGACGCGCCGCCGGTGGACCGCACGCTCCCTGTCCGTCCGCTGTTCCGCGAGTCCTGCGGGTGTCCTGCGAGGCGTTGACGCGATCTGCGGCCCGTGGGCCGCTCCTGCCTCAGGAGGCTGCTGACCTGGGGAGACGCGCTGTGTCTCGCGCCGATCGACCCAGCAGGGTCCTGGGATGTGTTGCGCATCACGTTCTAAGCGCTTAGAGTCGACCGTGGGTGCACGTTAAGCGCATAGATGCGACTGCTCCCGAGCAGGGGACTCAACGAGGAGGACATGCCATGAACAGAACTGTGCGGGTAGGCGCTGCGGCGCTCGCGATCGCCGCTCTCGGACTCGCGGGCTGCGGGCGCGGTGACGCGGACACCGACGGCGGCGCGGCACCCGAGCCCGCCCAGGAGGTCGCCGAGGGTGAGGCCAGCGGGTCGATCGAGGTCTGGGCCATGGGAACCGAGGGTGAGGCGCTCGGAGCGTTCGCCGAGGCCTTCGTCGCCGAGAACCCCGAGGTCCAGGTCAACGTCACGGCGATCCCGTGGGACGCCGCGCACGACAAGATCGCGACAGCGATCGCCGGCGGGCAGACCCCCGACGTCTCCATGATCGGCACCACCTGGATGGGTGAGTTCGCCGCGACCGGCGCCCTGGACCCCACCCCCGAGCTCATCGACCCGTCGATCTTCTTCGAGGGCGCCTGGGGCAGCACCGACGTCGGCGGCACCCACTACGGCGTGCCGTGGTACGTCGAGACCCGGGTCCTGTACTACCGCAGCGACCTGGTGACCGAGCCTCCCGGCGACTGGGACGGACTGACCGCCATGGCCGTGCAGGCGCAGGAGGCAGGCGCCGACTGGGGTATCACCCTGCAGGCCGGGCAGACAGGTGCCTGGCAGACCTTCATGCCGTTCGCCTGGCAGGCCGGTGCGGAGATCCTCACCGAGGACGCCACCGAGTTCACGATCGACTCCCCGGAGTTCGTCGAGGCGCTGGCCTACTACCAGTCGGTCTTCACCGACGACCTGGCCCCCACCGAGCTGCCGCAGGGCTCGCTCGAGCCCGACTTCATGGCCGGTCGCATCGGCGCCTTCGTCTCGGGCCCCTGGCACGTCGGCATCCTGAACGACCTGGACGCCGCAGGAATGGAGAACGTCGCCCTGGCACCGCTCCCCGCGGGTGCCCAGCAGGCCTCGTTCATCGGCGGCGCCAACCTCGCCGTCTTCGAGGACACGGACAACCGTGACGCCGCCTGGAAGTTCGTCGAGTGGCTGAGCCGGCCCGAGGTCCAGGTCGACTGGTTCGAGACCGTCAACGACCTGCCCTCGGTGGCCTCCGCCTGGGACGACCCCGCGATCACCGACGACGAGAACCTCGCCGTCTTCGGACAGCAGCTCGAGACTGCCGTCGCCCCGCCCTCGATCCCGACCTGGGAAGAGGTCGCGAGCGTGATCGACAACGAGCTCGAGCGGCTCACCAAGACCGGTGCCGACCCGCAGGAGGTCGCGACCGCCATCCAGCAGCAGGCGGCCTCCATCGGGACCGGACTCTGACATGTCCACCCCGACCGTGGTCCGGTCCGGCGCGCAGGCGTCGGGCCGGACCGGCTCCCAGACGCTGCGCAAGCACCCCCCGCTCTACCGCCGCCGCACCCGTGCGGCCTGGGGCTTCGCGCTCCCGTTCGTGCTGCTCTTCGTCACGTTCACCGCCGGGCCGGTGCTGATGTCGCTGGGGATGGCCGTCACCGACATCAGGAGCCGGGACCTGCGCAACCCCTTCGCGGTCGAGTTCGTCGGCCTGGACAACTTCGTGACCGTGCTGCAGGACCCGCTGTTCCTCAAGGCCGCCGGCAACACCGCCTACTTCGTCCTGGTCGGCGTGCCGTTGACCCTGGGGCTCTCGCTGGGCATCGCGGTGATCCTCAACGCGGGCATCACCCGGTTCAAGACCCTGTTCCGGGTGGGCTACTACATGCCCGTGGTCACCAGCATCGTCGCGGTGGCCGTGGTGTGGCGGTTCCTGCTCCACCCCGACGCCGGGCTGATCAACGAGGTGCTCGGCTGGGTCGGCATCGACGGGCCGCACTGGCTCGCGAGCACCACCTGGGCCATGCCCTCGATGATCGCGATGGCCACCTGGCGGTCGATCGGGACCCTCATCATCATCTTCCTGGCCGGCCTGCAGGGGGTGCCCACCTCGCTGCACGAGGCCGCAGCCCTCGACGGCGCCAACGCCTGGCAGCGGTTCCGGAACATCACCCTGCCCACGATGCGCCCGACGCTGCTGTTCGGCGCGGTGATCACCGGGATCGGCTACGTGCAGTTCTTCGAGGAGCCCTTCGTCATGACCCAGGGCGGTCCCCTCAACAGCACCCTGTCCGTCGCCTACCAGACGTACAACCAGTTCGGGTTCGGGAACTACGGCTACGCCGCCGCGATGAGCTACGTGCTGTTCCTCGCGGTCGTCATCCTGACCGTCATCCAGTTCCGGTTCCTCGGGGAGCGCGACACCCCGCGACGCCGACGCCTGTGGCGTCGTCGCCCCGCACCGACCGCCGTCGCCAGGCAGGAGATCGGACGATGAGCACCACGACCGGACGCACCCAGCCGCCACCCACCGAGCCGACGACCGACGCCCCCGTGCAGCACCGCACCAAGGAGCGGCCGATCGGCGAGGCCCGGCCCAACCCCTTCGCCTACCTGATCCTCGGCGTGGGCCTGATCGTGGTGATGAGCCCGTTCGCGTGGATGGCGCTCAGCTCGGTCAAGAGCGCCGGAGAGATCCGCCAGGTCCCGCCGACCTGGTGGCCGGAGGCGCCGACCCTGGACAACTTCACCGCGCTGTTCGAGCGGCTGGACTTCCCGCAGTTCTTCGCCAACTCGACCATCGTGGCCACCGCGGTGACCCTGGGGAACCTGGTGTTCTGCTCGATGCTCGGCTACGTCCTGGCCAAGTCGGAGTTCGCCGGCAAGAAGCTGCTGTTCCGGCTCGTGCTCGGCACGCTGATGATCCCCGGGATGGTCACCCTGGTCCCGCTGTTCGTGATGGTCGCGAACATGGGCCTGGTCAACACCTACATGGGGCTGATCCTGCCGTTCCTGGCTGCACCGTTCGGCGTGTTCCTCATGCGGCAGTTCTTCCTCGGCATCCCCGACGAGCTGATCGACGCGGCGCGCGTGGACGGGGCGAGCGAGCTGCGGATCTTCCTGCAGATCGTCATGCCGCTGGCCAAGCCTGCCCTCGCGACGCTCGCGATCCTGACCTTCCTGGGGTCGTGGAACAACTTCCTGTGGCCGCTGGTCGTGGCGACCACCGAGGACAAGTACACCCTCCCGGTGGCCCTGGCCCTGTACTCCACCGGCCAGAACCAGACCGACTACGGGCTGCTGCTCGCCGGCGCCGTGGTGGTCGTCGTGCCCGTGCTGGTCGTCTTCCTGATCCTCCAGCGGTACTTCGTGCAGGGCGTCGCGATGACGGGCATCAAGTGACGGCGCAGCAGGTCGGCTCGGGCTCGGGGCTGCGCGCGGTCGTGGTCGACGGCGGCGGGCTGGCCTCGCTCGGGACCGGGTCGATCGAGCTGGTGCAGCACGCCGCGTCGGCCCTCGAGCCGGGGCTGCTCCAGCTGTGGGTCCGCGACCGAGCCGCCGGGACGTGCCACCCGCTGCTCGGTGCGGGGTCGGGCTCCCTGGCCACGGCGGGAGACGGCGAGCTCACCGTCACCGGCGGGGAGCAGGGGGTCGATGGCGGCGGCCTGCGCTGGCGGGCGACCCTCGCGCTGCACCCCGAGCAGCTCGCGTGGGCCTGGCACGTCGAGGTGTCGAACGACGGCCCGGGCCCCCGCGAGATCGACGTGGTGCACGCGCACGACGTCGCCCTGGCAGCACCCGGTGCCCTGCACGCCAACGAGCTCTACATCAGCCAGTACCTCGACGTGTCCCCGCTGGACGGTCCCACGGGGACGGCGCTCGCCGTGCGGCAGAACCTCCCGCAGGCCGGCACGCACCCCTGGTGCGTGCTGGCGGCCGACCCCGCGGTGACCTCGTGGGCCACCGACGCGCTCGACGTGCACGGCCGGACCGGCCGTTCAGGCCGTGGGACCGGTCCGGTCGGTGACCTGCCCGGTCGCCGGTGGCAGCACGAGCACACCCTGGCCACCCTCCAGACCCGCACCGCGACGCTCGCGCGGGGCGACCTGCTGGACGTCACGTTCGCCGGGCTGCTCCTCGAGGACCACCCCGGTGCGACCTCGCCCGACGACGTCGCGCTGGTCGAGCGGGCCCTCGCCCTCGCCCGTGAGACGCGCTCCGCGAGCCGTGACGGGGGCGACCCTGCGGCGCGCTCCGCGGCCCCCGCCCCCAGCGGCCCGTACGACCAGGGCCGTGAGCTGCGATCCGGTCCGCTCGGCCCGGACGAGCTGCGCGACCGCTGGCCCGAGCCGTGGCAGGTGGTCGAGCGCGACGAGGGCGGCGAGCTGCTGTCCTTCTTCGCCGGGGACGAGCACGTGGTGACCCAGGCCAAGGAGCTCGACGTGCTCCGGCCGCACGGCACCCTGCTGCGCACGGGGGACCGCGCTGCGCCCGACGCCCACAGCCTGACGGTCACCGCATGGATGGCCGGGTCACCGTTGTCGTACCTGACCCGCGGTCACGCCACCACCGGTCGGGTGCTGACCACGGTGCGTGGCTACCTCGGGATGCACCGCGCCTACGGGCTGCGGGTCCTGGTCGAGGTCGACGGGCGCTGGCGGCTGCTCGACCTGCCCTCGGCCTTCGCGATGACCCCGGACTCCGCCCGCTGGGTCCACGTGGTCGCCCCGAGCGGTGGTGACGTGGGAGGCACCGTCGAGATGAGGACGGTGCTGCCGGCGGGTGGGCACCACGCCGAGCTGCAGGTGGACGTCGTCGGGCCGCCTCGCAGGGTGCTGGTGGCCCTCCACCTGGCCACTGAGCAGGACCCGCTCCCCGCGGCGGCGGACGCGGTGCGCACCTCGCCGACCACCGAGGGGGTCGTGGTGCACGTGCGTGGCCCGGGCGACCTCGAGCAGGCCCTGGAGGTGCGGGCCACGGCCCCCGTCGAGGTCGGTGACGACAGCCCGCTCTTCGACGACGGCGTGCACCGGACCGACGCGGTGGTCACCCTCCTGACCCCACCGGTCCAGGCCCTCGGCCTCCGCCTGAGCCTGGGCGCAGCGCCTGACGGCGACATGGACTCGCAGTGGTGGCGCGAGGTCACCTCGATCCGGGTCGCGGGCGACGGCGAAGGGGTCGACACGCTCGCGGTGAGCCTTCCGTGGCTGGTCCGCGACGCCTTCGTCCACCACCTCGCGCCGCGCGGCCTCGAGCAGTACACCGGCGGCGCGTGGGGCACCCGAGACGTCACCCAGGGGCCGCTCGAGCTGCTGCTCGCCCTCGACCGGCTCGAGGACGCCCGACGGCTGCTGCTCTCGGTCTTCGCGGCGCAGAACCTCGACGGCTCGTGGCCCCAGGCCTTCGGCTTCCTGCCCGGCGACGAGCACTTCCGCCACGAGCCGCCGCACGGCGACGTCGTGCACTGGCCCGTCCTGGCCCTCGGGCGCTACCTGCTCGCCTCGGCCGACGGCACGGTCCTGGACGAGCAGGTGCCCTGGTACACGCCCGCCGCCAGCGGCGAGCCGACCGCCGGTGGCGCGACCACGCTCGCCGACCACGTCGACCGTGCGCTGGCCTGCGCCCGGGCGGGGATGCTCCCCGGGACGCACCTGGTCGCCTACGGGCACGGTGACTGGAACGACTCCCTGCAGCCCGCCGACCCCGCCATGGCGCGGACCATGGCCAGCGCGTGGACCGTCACCCTCCACCACCAGTCCCTGCGCACCCTCGCCGAGGGTCTGACCGCCGCGGGACGCCCGGCCGGCGCACCGGCCACTCTGCACGTCGAGGCGTTGCGTACCGAGGCCGAGGCGATCGCCGGGGACCTGCACCGCCACCTCCTGGTCGACGGCGAGCTCGCGGGCTACGTCCAGCTCGGGGAGCCCGAGGGCGCGCACGTGCCCGTGCTCCGGCACCTCGTGCACCCCCGTGACTCGGCGACCGGACTGCGGCACGGTGCGCTGCAGATCGTGCACGCGCTGGGCGACGACCTGCTCAGCCCCGAGCAGGCCCGTCACCACGTGGCCCTGGTGCGCGAGCACCTCATGGGCGTGGATGGCGTACGGCTCTTCGACCGGCCTCCCGGCTACCACGGCGGGGAGACCCGCCACTTCCAGCGGGCCGAGACCGCGACCTTCGTCGGGCGCGAGATCGGGCTGATGTACGTGCACGCCCACCTGCGGTGGTGCGAGGCGATGGCCCGCTGGGGCGACCCCGAGGCGCTGTGGCTCGGCGTCCGGCAGGTCCTCGCCCCCGGGGTGCTCGACGTGGTGCCCGGCGCGAGGCGCCGGCAGGCGAACACCTACGCCTCGAGCTCGGACGCCGCGGTGCTCGACCGGGACGACTTCAGCGCGCGGTACGCCGAGGTCCTGACCGGGGCGACCGGTCTCGAGGGTGGGTGGCGGGTCTACTCCTCGGGCCCTGGGGTGCTCGTGCGGATCCTCACCCAGTCCCTGCTCGGCGTGCGCCGGCGTGGAGGTCAGGTCGAGATCGACCCGGTGCTGCCCCGCGCCCTGGACGGGCTGACGGCGAGCGTCCCGTTGGCCGGCGGTCACCTGCGGCTGCGCTACCGGGTGGGTCCTGGTGGCAGCGGGGTGACCTCGCTGCGGCTCGGCGACCGGGTGCTCACCGGTCCGCGCACGGCCAACCCGTACCGCGCGGGCGGGACGGTCCTGGACCTGGCCGATCTCGCGGCCACGCTGCGCGGGGACGCGCCCGAGCTCGAGGTGCACCTGCCGTGACGGCCCACGACGTGACATCGCGGGTACGTCCGTGGTCCGACCCCGACCTCCCGGTCGCCCGGCGGGCCGCTGCGCTGCTCGCGGCGATGACCCTCCAGGAGAAGGTCGGCCAGCTCCACCAGGTCGCCAACCCCGACCCGGAGCGGGACGCCGCGGCGCTCGCGGCGGGGACCTTCGGCACCTGCATCGTCGCGAGCGGGCAGCACGCCGGGAACGTCCGCGACACCGGGACCCAGGCCACGGCGGTCAACGACCTGCAGCGTGCGGCGGTCCAGACCTCGCGGCTGGGCATCCCGCTGATCATCGCCCGGGACGTCATCCACGGGCACCGCACCGTGTTCCCCGTGCCGCTCGGGCAGGCGGCGTCCTTCGACGCCGAGCTGGTGCGTGACTGCGCACGGGTCGCCGCGCGTGAGGCCACGGCCGACGGGGTGCGGTGGACCTTCGCCCCCATGCTCGACGTCGCGCAGGACCCTCGGTGGGGACGGGTCGCCGAGGGGTGGGGCGAGGACGTCTGGCTCGCCTCGCACCTGGGCGTGGCCGCGGTCGAGGGGTTCCAGGGCGGCCCGGACGGCGGCGACCTCGCCGCCCCCGAGGCGATGGCCGCGTGCGCCAAGCACTACGTGGGCTACGGCCTGGTCCAGGGCGGGCGCGACTACGCCGAGGTCGACATCGGCCCGATCACCCTGCACAACCGGCACCTGCGCCCGTTCCGGGCGGTCATCGACGCGGGGGTGGCCACGGTCATGAGCGCCTTCCACACCCTGGACGCGGTACCGGTCACGGCGCACGTCGCGCTGCTGCGCGAGCACCTGCGCGACGACCTCGGCTTCACCGGACCGGTCGTCAGCGACTGGGGGGCCGTGGGAGAGCTGCGGCACCACGGGATGGCTGCTGACGACGGAGGTGCGGCCGTGCTCGCCCTGCGTGCGGGAGTCGACATCGACATGGTCACCGGTGCCTACAGCGGGCACCTGGCGAGGCTGGTCGGCGACGGCGTGGTCGACGAGGCCCTCGTGGACGAGGCGGTGCTGCGCGTGCTGACCCTCAAGCTGCGGCTCGGCCTCTTCGAGGACCCGTACACCGACCCGTCCCGGGCAGCCGCCGTCCACCTCACCCCCGAGCACCGCGGGCTGGCCCGGCGCGCGGCGGCCTCGGCGGTCGTGGTGCTGCGCAACGACGGCGTCCTGCCTCTCGAGGCACCGCCCCGCCACGTGCACGTCACCGGGCCGTTCGCGACCGCCACCGGCGAGCTCTTCGGGACCTGGACCCTCGACGGTCGCGCCGAGGACGTCGTGAGCATCGCTGCCGCCGTCTCCGAGCGCTTCGAGGGGACGGCGCACCAGGACAGGCCCACCCGCGTGACGGTCGACGACGGCCGGTTCCCCGACGAGTCCCACCTGCGGGCGCGGGAGGCCGACGTGGTGATCGCCTGCGTGGGGGAGCACCCCCTGCGCAGCGGCGAGGCCAACTCGGTGGCCTCCCTCGACCTCCCGCCCGGGCAGGTCGAGCACCTCGAGGCCCTGGCCCGGGTGAGCCGCCGGCTGGTTGTGGTGGTGCTGACCGGGCGACCGCTCGCCCTCGAGCGGCTCGCGCACCTCGGCTCGGCGCTCGTGCTGGTCTTCCACCCCGGCGTCGAGGGTGGCCACGGTGTGGTCGACGTGCTCAGCGGTGACGCCCCGGCGAGCGGTCGACTGCCCTCCTCGCTGCCCTGGACCACCGGTCAGGTCCCGCTGCACCACGACCACCTGCCGACCGGCAGGCCGCTGCACCCCGACGGTCCCGAGGGCCGCTATCGCGACCACCGCGACACCGCGCAGTACCCGTTCGGCTTCGGTCTGGGCTACTCGCCGGTGACGTACACCGACCTCGTGCTCTCGGCGACCGTGCTCGGTCCGGGTGAGGTGGTCCGGGCCAGCGTGCGGGTGACCAACGTGGGGACCCGCCCCGTCGTGGAGACCGTCCAGCTCTACGCGCGGGCGCACGTCTCGACCATCTCCCGGCCGGTCAGCGAGCTGGTCGGGGTGCGCCGGGTGGTGCTCGCCCCGGGCGAGCAGCAGGAGGTCGGGTTCGAGATCGACCAGCACGTGCTCTCCCATCGGGACGCCCTCGGCCGAGAACGTCGTGAGCCGGGCCCGTTCACCCTCCGGATCGCCCCGTACGCGGGGGCCGGGGTGACGGCACGGCTCGACGTCGTCTCCTCGCCTGCACGCACCGGCACCACCGGGGAGGGAGGTGGCGCCCGGCTCGACCCCATCGACCGATGACGTTCGACGAAAGGACTCGAGACAGATGAGTGGGATGCGCAGACGCACGGCCGCGATCGCGGTCGCAGCACTGGCCACAACAGGTCTGGTGACCACGGCGGCCCCCGCGGTCTCCGGACCGCACCAGGACCGCGGCGGCAAGCACCAGGACCGAGGGCCCCATGACGGGGGCAAGCGCGGCGACCGCGCCGTCCTGACCGAGTACGCCGAGGACACCTGGGCCTCGTTCGAGGCGATGGCCCACCCGGACACGGGCCTGCCGGCCGACAACATCGACGGCGACCTCGACCCGGGCTCGCGGAGCGGCTACACGTCGCCGACCAACATCGGCGCCTACCTCTGGAGCACCGTGGTCGCCCGTGACCTGGGGATCATCAAGCGGGGCGAGGCCAAGCAGCGGATGGCCCAGACCCTCGCGAGCGTCGCCGAGCTCGAGCGCCACGAGGACTCGGGCATGTTCTACAACTGGTACGACGAGGCCACCGGGGAGAAGCTCTACGTCTGGCCGGACGACGGCAACCAGGTGTACCCCTTCCTGTCGAGCGTCGACAACGGGTGGCTGGCCACCGCGCTCGTCCTGGTCAAGAACGCCGAGCCGCGCCTCGCGGCGCAGGCCGAGGCGATCCGCTCGACCATGGACTTCGGCTTCTACTACGACCCGCCGGTCGGTCAGATCCGCGGCGGGTTCTGGGACGAGCCGCCGGCCGACCCCGCCGCGGTGCTCGACAACTACCGTGACCGGGGTCCCGACGTCTGGTACACCGGCCACCACTACGGCACGCTCAACACCGAGCCGCGCATCGCGAGCTACCTGGGCATCGCGTGGGGCCAGATCCCGCCCGAGCACTACTTCCACATGTTCCGCACCTTCCCCGACACCTGCGACTGGAGCTGGCCCGAGCAGAAGCCGGTCGGCGAGTGGGAGCAGCACCTGGGTGTCGACGTCTTCCAGGGGGCCTACCGCTACCGCGACATGCAGATCGTGCCGACCTGGGGCGGCTCGATGTTCGAGGCGCTCATGGTCGACCTGTTCATCCCCGAGTCCGACTGGGGTCCGCGCAGCTGGGGTGTCAACCACCCGCTGACCGTCCGGGCCCACATCGAGCACGGCATGGACGAGGCCGGCTACGGGTACTGGGGCTTCTCGCCGTCGAGCGACCCGGCCGGTGGCTACCGCGAGTACGGTGTCGACCCGATCGGCATGGAGCCCAACGGGTACTCCTCCGACCAGGAGCGCACCGTCGTGGAGTCCGGCTGGGACGACCCGGAGTGCTTCCGCGAGGCCAGCGAGCCCGAGGGGTACGGCGACGGCGTGGTGACGCCGCACGCGTCCTTCCTCGCGCTGCCGTACGACAAGGGCGCGGCGCTGACCAACCTCGCGAACATCCGTGACGACTTCGACGCGTACGGCCCCGGTGGCTTCTACGACGCGGTCGCGGTCGGCAGCGGGACGGTCGCCGAGCGGTACCTCTCCCTCGACCAGGGGATGATCATGGCCGCGCTGGGGAACGAGCTCAAGAACGACCGCGTGAAGTCCTACGTGGTCCGTGGTGACGTCAAGCGCGTCATCCGGCCGCTGCTGGGCATCGAGGAGTTCAACGCGGGCAGCTAGGGCATCGCCGTGGACGAGCGGGGAGCGCCACGGGAGACCGTGGGTCGCTCCCCGCTCGTCCGCGGTCAGCGGCGCGTGGGCCAGTCGAGGGATCCGGTCGAGGCACGGGTGACCACCCGGCCGGCGAGCTGCTCGACCCCGACCGAGGGGTCTCCGCGATCAACGCGAAGAGGCGTGGTGCCGCGATCCGTCCTCTGCCGCACGAGAGCAGGTGCTCGACTCTGGATGCCGACGGCGTGACCCGGGCCTACCCCCGGCCTGCCGCATCACGTAGCGTCATCGGTGGGGCCGCGACGACGCGGCACCGACCCGGGCGTGCGACGGAGGCCACCGATCATGAGGATCACCGAGGTGCTGAGACGCAAGGGCGACGAGGTCGTCACCATCTCGCCGCAGGTGGGGGTGAGAGAGCTGCTCAGCCTGCTCGCGGAGCACCGCATCGGTGCGCTCGTGGTGTCGGACGACGGCCAGCACGTCGACGGCATGGTCAGCGAGCGGGACGTCGTCCGGCGGCTGCACGAGGACGGCGACCGGGCCCTGGACGCGACGGTCGGGCAGATCATGACCGCTGATGTGCAGACCTGCGGTCCTCAGGACACCGTCGACCACCTCATGGAGGTCATGACCGAGCACCGGGTGCGGCACGTCCCCGTCCTCGTGGACGGCCGGCTCGCGGGGCTCGTGAGCATCGGTGACGTGGTCAAGCACCGCCTGGCCGAGGTCCAGACCGAGCGCGACCAGCTCACCGCCTACATCACCGGCTGACCCCCCCCACCGAGCCCGCGCACCACCCCACCCCCGCCCGCACAGCCCCGCCCGCACAGCCCAGCCCCGCACCAGGCCCGCACAGCCGAGCCCCGCACCCCGCCCGCACAGCCGAGCCCCGCACACCCGAGATGGGCCTTTCCGTTGCTTTCCGACAGCGGAAAGCGACGGAAATCCCGACCTCGTCGGGTCTGGGTGCGTGCGGGTCAGGCGTCGTGGTTGACGGCGTGCTCGGCGAGCAGGGCGAAACCGTGCCGGTCGACCGAGGCGGAGGTCGCGGACAGGATGACCACCCCGGTGCTCGCCTCCCGGTCCAGGCCGATCCAGGACCGGAAGCCCCCGGTGCCCCCGTTGTGCCAGACGACCGACCGACCCTTGACCTCGATGGTGATCCAGGCGGCGCCGATCCGGGCACCCCTGCCCAGCGGTGCGACCGGCTCGAGCGCCGCCGTGCCGGGGCATGATCCGTCGAGCAGCGCCGCGGTGAGACGGGCCATGTCGGTGATCGAGGAGCGGATCCCGCCCGCGGGTCCGATGGCCTCACCGGTCCACGGCTCGCGGGGCCGACCCGACCTGCTCGTCCCGGCCAGCGCACCCTCCTGTAGCTCCTCCGGCCTGGTCGGCACGTACGTGTGGTCCATGCCCAGCGGGGTGGTGATGCGCTCGCGCACCATGTCGGCGTAGGGCAGGTGAGCCGCGCTGGCGAGGGCGTGGCCGAGCAGCTCGAACCCGAGGTTGGAGTAGACCGCCGTCGGCCTGCCCAGCCTGACGTCTCGCACCTGGTCGAGCAGCCCTGGCAGGTCCTCTCCGTAGGGGTTGGTCCCTTGCCACCACAGGGCGATGCTGCGGCGCAGGGGTTGCGCGGAGCGGGGCAGCCGGGGCAGGCCCGAGCGGTGGGTGCTGAGAGCGTCGAGCCGTACGGCCGCCGCGGGGACGTCGCCCAGCGGGAGCAGCTCGCCCAACGTCGAGCCGGGGTCCACCTCGCCGCGGGCGATCGCATCGGCGTAGAGCAGGCCGGTGAAACCCTTGGAGATCGAGCCGATCTCCAGGTCCGCGTCGAGCCCGGCGCCGCGACCCGCGACCCTCACGCCCCGGGACGTCACGACGGCGGCGGCGGCGACGGGACGACGCGGTCCCAGCAGCTCGCCGAGCCTGGTGGCGAGCTGCTGGTCGCCGTGCGTGGTCGGGCTCACGGCTGCGTGCCGAACAGGCGACGGCCGCCGTGCTTCTTGTGGACGGCCTGCTTGGAGACCCCCAGGGCGGTGGCGATCTGCAGCCAGGTCGCCCCGCTGGTGCGCGCCCGACGCACGAGCACGGCCTCGGTCCGTTCGACCTCGGCACGGAGCCGGCCCACCGCATCCAGGGCCAGCAATGGGTCCGGCACCGCGGCCCGTGCCGCCAGGAGGCTCAGCTGATCGACATCCATCCGTCAACCCTAATTGACTCCCCGCCCCACTCGTCAACCCTCATTGACAGCCCCAGCCCCAGCCCCAGCCCCAGCCCCAGCCCCAGCCCCAGCCCCAGCCCCAGCCCCTCCCCTCGAGATCGGGCTTTCCGCTGCTTTCCCGCCGCGGATAGCGACGGAAAGCCCGATCTCGAGGCTGTGCGCGAGCGAGCGAGCGGCGAGTGGGTTCAGGCGGGGGTGTGTGCGTCCTGGGTGACGAGGGCGTCGATCTGGGACATGGCGCCGGTGATGCCCTCGACCATGCCCATCTCGACCAGCTGGGCCATCTGCTGCGCGTCGGCGAACCGGGTGGTCAGTGACATCCGGGTGCCCTGGGGGATGGCCGTGAGCTCCACCCGGGCCCGGGTGGTCGGCATCGACTCGTCGGGCGCGCCGGTCTCGTCGGCGAAGCCGTCCTCGAACTCCACCGCGACGGGTTCCTCGACCGAGAGGATGTGCCACCAGCCGTGCGCCCGCTCGCCGTCGGGGCCGGTCATGAAGTAGTGCGTGCGTGAGCCGACCGTCAGGTCGTGCGTGACGAAGGTGGCCGGCCAGGTCGGCGGGCCCCACCAGCGTTCGAGCTGGCGTACGTCTGCCCAGACCTGCCAGACGCGGGCGGGTGGCGCGGCGAGCTCGGACACGATGCTGAAGGTGAGGGCCTCGACGTCCTGGTGGGTGCTGACAACACTCATGACACATCTCCTGGGAGGGGTTCGGCGAGGAGGTCCTCGATGCGGCCGATGCGTCCGCGCCAGATCTCCTCGTACTCGTCGAGCAGCCGTGCGGCCGCCTGGATGGTGCCGACGTCGCCGCGGACGATCTGCTCGCGACCGCGACGCTCCTTGGTGACCAGGGTGGCGCGCTCGAGCACCGCCACGTGCTTCTGCACCGCGGCGAAGCTCATCGGGTAGCGCTCCGCGAGCCTCGAGACCGAGGCCTCCTGCCGCAGCACCCGCGTGAGGATGTCTCGGCGGGTCGCGTCGGCCAGTGCCGCGAAGATCTGGTCCGCCTCGTCCTGGCCGATCCAATCTACAACCATGTGATTGTACGTTACGCGCACGGCTCGACCCTGACAAGGGCGCGCGTCACCGAGGTCAGGGCTGGTTGAGGGCCACCGGTGGGGTCGGTCCCGCAGGGGTCCCGTTCGTCGAGGGTCCTGCCTGCTCCACGATCAGTCGCACGACCTGGGGGTCGGGCGGTCCGCCGGCCGGTGGGCGGGTGTACCAGTCGAGGTCGCCGCCGGCGCTCGGCCGCAGCGCCTCGACGAGGGTCGGGTCGATCGCCCGGATCTCCTTCTGGGCCTGGAGCAGCTGCTGGAGCTGCTGCAGACGCTGGAGCCCGACGGCGTCACCCTCGGTCGCGTCGAGCCCCGCCGAGAGCAGACGCTTCTCGCGCAGGTCGATCTCGCGGGTGAGCGTGGCCAGGTCGGCCTCCGCGGCCGCCGAGCGGGCAGCCCGCAGTGCCGCGTCGACCGAGGTCGCGCCCTCGATGCCACCGGCGAAGGCGGCGGGGACGCCGGCGAGCGCCTCGGCTGCGGTCGCCAGCACGGCGTCACCCTCGGTGCCGATGGTGGTCAGCAGGCCGTCGCCGTCGAAGGCCAGGCTGAGGCTGCGTCGTCCCCACCGGGACCGGGTCAGGGTGAACGCCTCGTGGGTGCTGTGCTCGTCGACCACCAGGTGCCGCGACCGGGCCAGGAGCAGCACCCGCGAGTCCTTGTGCTGCGTGACCGTGACCTCGAGCACGTCCGGTCGTCGGACCAGGATCTGGTCAGACCTGGGCGAGGGTGGCTCGGTCGTCGTCGTGCGGCCGCTCGCCGGTCGCACCCACGTGCCATGGACCCCGATGCCGAAGTCCCGGGCGAGGGCTCCGAGCGTCGTGGGCGCGGGCGTCTCGGCAGGGCCGGGGCTGAAGGTGCCGGACGCGTGGCTGGTCGCGGGCAGTGCCGAGGGGGTGATCCGGAGCTCGAAGGGCTCCTCGGTGACCGTCCGTGTCGAGGCGCGCCAGGCGGCGTAGACGGCCTGGAGCCGACCGAGCTCCTCGGTCACGTCCCTGGACATCGCGGTCAGCTCGGCGAGCCGGCCGCGCGAGGCCCCCGGCTGCCCGATCGCCTGGTCGATCACCTGGTCCGTCTGCTCGCGGATCCTGCGGCGCCTGCGAAGCAGATCGATCGCACGGTCGTACTCTTCCTTCTTGACCTCGGCGAACTTGGTCGCCTCGAACGGGGTCGCGGCGCCCAGCGCCCGGGTGGCGTCCTCGAGGTCGGCCTGGTCCGAACCCAGCGCAGCCCAGCCGACGAGGCTGCCGGCGACCGTCACCACCGACGTGATGACCCTGCCCAGCGCACCCGTGGACTCCGACGCCGCGCTCGTGAGCCGTCCGTCGCTCGTCGTGGTGAAGGAGCTCTGGTACGCGCTCAGCCACCCCTTCGTGGGGGGCGTGACCGTCAGTGCCCGGTCATCGGCCTCGGTCACCACCGAGACGGTCGTGCCCGTGAGCTCGGCGACACCGTGCCTCGAGTCCGTGGTCGGGTAGAGCGTGTCCGTGCTGCGTCTGATCCGTCCTCGGACGACGATCCGGCTCACCGGCAGGCGGTACGTCACGGTCAGGTTCATCCTCGGCTCCGTCGCCCTGGTCCCTCGCACCACTCCTCCCGGTACCGTACCGGGAGGGGAGCGGGAGGAACAGGACGAAATGGACATCTCGAACCGTGCCGTCGGCCTCCTCGCCTCTGCTGCCGTGCGTGCCCTGGACCGGGCCCGCCGCAGCGTCGGGCCGACGGTCCTTGCCTGGGAGGCCGAGCTCGCGACGGTGCGCGAACGGCTCGGACCCGCGTGGTCGGGGCTCGGTCTGGACGAGGTGGAGGTGCCTGACGGCGGCGGGACGCAGGCGCCGTCCGACGCCGTCCGCTTCGCCCGGCGGGTGGCAGCAGTCGTGTCCTCGAGCGGTTCGGCGGCGCCCCGCCGCGGATTCCCCGGCCTTGCTCGTCGGCTGGTCCGCCTGGACGACTACGACCCCACGGTCCGTCGCGTGGTGTGGCGGCGCGGGTTGGACGTCGTGGCCGCGGCGACCGCGCCCGTGGGCACGCCTGCGGGGGCGCAGCGCTATCGCGCGATGACCCGCGACCTGCTCGAGGTGGGGCGCGCGGCCGGGCTCGACCCGGCTGACCTGAGCGCGACGACCCGTACCGCTCTGCTGCGGTTCGTCGACGAGCGCCCCCCGGCCGCACCCCCCGTACGCGCCCCGCGATGGTCCGACACGGTCGGTGAGCGCATCGGGGTCATCGACGGGTCCGTCCTGGACTCGGTGGGTCTCCTCCCGGCCGACCGCAGGACGTACCGACGCATCGGCGGCGCGGACGGGCTGCTCTGGACACCGCGCCGCGCACCCAGGACGGCGCGACGACGCCCCTCCCGGGCCTACGTCAACGCCGGCTTCTCGCCGGTCGAAGGGCCCCTGGCCCCCACCCTCGACCGGCTCGAGCGCGACACGACCTACTGGGTGTGGGTCGGCGTCGGTCCACAGGACCCTGGTGCGCTGGGCGGGGAACGAGAGCCCGTCCGCCCGTCGTCACTCGCCGACGGCGAGCCGATCGACGTGGTGCTGCTGCCCGACGCCGGCCTCGGCCTGGGGGAGTCGCACTCCGGTCGGCTGCGGGTGGTGCCGGGCGGCCCGTTCGAGGTGGACCGCCCGGCCGAGGAGCCTCCGCCGGGGGCGGGCGACCACCCGCCTCGGCTGTACTTCATGCTGCGTACGCCCCCTGACCGCGGCACGTGGCGGATCCGGTGCGCGCTGATGGCGCACGGGGTGCTGCTGCACGTCGAGCAGCTCACGGTGGTCGTCGGGCCCTCGCGTCGCAGCAACCGGGCACGCACGACCTACCGCGTGGTCACGGACCTGGGTGCGAGCGCCGCCTACCGGACCCTGCGCGCGCCGACCCTGTCCGTCTACGCGAACAACGGTCCGGGCACCCACGACTTCTCCTTCCTCCTGGCCGGGGCCACCGAGCCGTTGCGGACCGCCCAGGCGAGCCTCGACGCGCAGGACGTCATCACCCTGACCGGTCTGGCCCGGCGGGCCCTCGGCCAGGTCAGCTGGGGCAGCCCCGGGCCGTACGCCCCGGGGTCGCCCAACGCCAACGCGTGGAGCGGCAGCCGGTTCGCGTCGCCCGAGGTGGCGGCGCGCCAGCTCGTCGACCTGGCCTACGCGGGTCGGCTGCTGTGGTCGGCCTTCGCCCAGGCGCTGGACCGCGACCCGGACTTCGTCGACCAGCTGCGTGAGGGCATGCGACGACCGGGCAGCGTCCAGCTCGCGGTCAAGGAGAACCCGAGCCACGTGGTACCCCTTCAGATGCTGTACGACCGGCGGCTGGACACCACCCGGCGCGACGACCTCACCCTGTGCGAGGCGAGCCGGTCCTGGCTCGAGCAGCCCACCGCGACCCTCCCGTGCGCCGACGGAGAGTGCCCCCAGGAGGACGCGCCTCTCGTCGTATGCGCTGCGGGCTTCTGGGGGTACCGGCACCAGGTGAGCCTTGGCCTGTCGAACCCCTCGGGCTCGACGAGCGACCTCGCGACGGTCCCGAGCGCTCGGCCGCCGCGCACGGTGGCCGCCGTGGCGACCGATCCCGCCGTCGTGGCGTCGTGGGGTCCGCACGAGGTGGCGCTGCGCCAGTGGGTCGACATCGCCCGGCCGCTCGGCACGAACGCCGCGGAGGTGCTCACGGCGATGGGGGAGGAGCAGCCGACCATCGCCTACTTCCTGACTCATCTCGTGCACGTCGACCAGCACCCCTACCTCCGGGTGGGGACCGTCGGGGGGATCGACGCGGGGGTCCTGCAGGACTCCGGGCTGCGGCTGCGGGCCCGCCCACTGGTCTTCCTCAACGCGTGCGAGTCCGCCGGGGTCAGCCCCGAACGGGTGCTCGGGCTCGTCGACCGGTTCCTGGCCCACGGGGCGAGCGCAGCGGTGGGCACCGAGGTCACCGTGTTCGTCGACCTCGCCGCACGCTTCGGTGAGGCCTTCCTGCGCCGGTTCGCCGCGGGGTCTCCTCTGGCCGAGTCGATGCGAGCGGGCCGGGTCGAGATGCTCGGCCTGGGCAACCCGCTGGGTCTGGCCTACGTGAGCTACGGGCTGCACGACCTGCATCTGGCGCCCGGCGGTGCGACGCACGCCGGTGGAGGCGGTGCGGCGGTCAGCGCGTGAGGGCTCGCCGCGCCGACCGTCGCGGCGAGCCCTCAGGTCAGGGTCGGCACCTCGTGGTTGGCCCGGAGGACCCCCGTCGGGTCCAGGGCCGTGCGGATCCTGCGGAGCCGGTCCCACGCCTCGGGGGTGTAGGCGCTGGACACGTCCACGTGACCGCCGACGAAGTTGAGGTACTGCCCACCCGTCGCCCAGGGCGCGAGGGCCCCGGTCACGCGGTCCACGTCCTGATGGCACCGCGCAGCCGTCTCCGCGTCGGCCGCGATGCCGACGGCCAGCACGGCGAGCTCCCCCGGGACGGTGCTCAGGGCACCGTCGGCCGGTCGGGCCAACGCCCCGCCCAGGTGGACCAGCTCGACGGCCGGGAGCGAGCAGTCGGCGTCGGGCCCGGCCACGGCCAGCAACCGGTCGATGCCCTCCTGCGTCGGTGTGGTGACCAGCGAGCTCCCGGTCACCACGGGGGTCGGTCCCTCGGGGTCCATGCTGAGGCGCACCAGCGCCGGGGTCGGTGTGCGCGTGAACGTGTCGAGCTCGGGGGAGTGGGCGCGCAGCGCTGCGAGCAGGCCCGCGGCGGCGTCGTCGTCGGTCAGCAGGGCCCCGATCACCGCGACGAGGCGACGGCCACGCAGCGGAGCGGGTACCTCGGGGAACGGGGGGAGCTGCAGCAGCTGGAGCGAGGTGCTCGCGAGCTCGGGCGCGTCCTGGGTCCACTCGAGCCAGGCGGGGATCACCGTGGCGGCATGGGTGACGTCCCAGGCGAGCATCCCGGCGACGCACGTCGTGAAGGGAAGGGTGTCGAAGGTCAGCTCGGTGATCACGCCCAGGTTGCCCCCGCCCCCGCGCAGGGCCCACAGCAGCTCAGGCTCCCTGCTGTCCACCCTCGCCACCGAGCCGTCGGCCAGGACCATCTCGGCGGCCGTGAGGTGGCTCGACTGCAGGCCGTGCCGTCGCGCGTACCAGCCGATACCTCCGCCCACGGAGTAGCCCACCACGCCGACGTCGGGAGACGAGCCGTGGCGGACCGAGACCCGTGCGCCGGATGCCGCGTCCACGACGTCGAGCCACAGCGTCCCGGCCCCCACGGTCGCCGACCTGCCGTCCTCGGAGAGGCTGACACCGGTCATGCCCGCCGTCCGCAGCAGCAGCACGTCGGCCAGCGATCCCAGGGGACCTGCGTTGTGGCCTGTGGCCTGGGGCGCGACACGCAGCCCGGCAGCGGTGGCCGCCCGCACGGCGGCGACCACGTCGTGGGTGCACGTGGCGTCGACGACCGCGGCGGGCCGTTGCTCGACCGTGGTGTTCCAGGGTGTGCTGAGCGCTGCGTATCCGGGGTCGCCGGGCAGGTGCAGACCGGCGGGTCCCAGGCGCCGCAGGGTCGCCCCGCGGGAGGAGGGCGACTCTGCGGTGCGCGTGGTCATGGCCGCCTCCGGCTCGCGGGGGCGGACACCTCGGTGTTCTGGAGCTGCCTGCTGCGCCGGGTGGTCGCGATCATCGGCGCGGTCCGGATCGTCGTGGGGTCGGTCAGGCAGGTGAGCATGAGCCGGGCGACGTCGCCGCGGGTCACGCTGCTCCACGGGCCGAGGCGCAGGTGCCCGGTGCGTGGCTGCGACGTCACGGGTCCCTCGACCACCCGGGGCGCGCGCACGACCGTCCAGTCGACGTCGCTGCTCCGTACGGCGTCGGCCATGGCACGGGACTCGGGGAGCAGGCGCCGGTTGCCCAACCACAGCAGGGGAAGGATGACCCGGCGGCCGAGGTTGTCGGGGTCGCCGGGGAAGTCCAGGTGGAACCCCTGCATGACCACCAGCCGGCGGATGCCGAGGGCGCTCATCCCCGCGAGGACGTTGACCGTCCCCGCACCCATGCTGGCGGGGTCGTCGAACCCGCCGAGGCTCGACAGGACGGCGTCCGCCCCCTCGAGGGTCGTGAGCACGGCGGCCGGGTCCTTGGCGTCGCCGGGCACCACCTCGACCGACGGGTCCAGGAGGTGCTGCCGTGGTCGTGGTCGGGGCCGCACCAGGGCCTTGACGTGGTGACCCTCGAGGAGCGCCCGGGCCACGACAGCCCTGCCCACCGTCCCGGTCGCACCGAACACCGCGAGCTCCATGGTCTCCTCCTCGATCGCGCCGGTACCCCTCCTGACGTCGACGACGCTACGGAGCCCGCACCGTCCGGGGCATCCCACATTCCTGGTATTTCCTGCGCGGTCCGTGCCTCGTACCGTGGGGGAGGTGGCCACGGATGCCCGCGAGAGGGCGCTCGACAAGCTCGCCCGGATGGTGGGCGAGCCGACCCACCTGGCTGAGCTCTGGCGGGGCTGCACCGAGGTGCTCGGCGACGTGCTGCCCCACTACTGGACGCCGTGCTGGTTCACCGTCGATCCCGCCTCGCTGCTCGTGACGAGTCACGTCCACGAGGGGATGGACCGGATGCCCGACGAGTGGCTGGTCAACGAGTACTACGGCGAGGAGGTGCACCGCATCGTCGACGTGATCGGGTCCCCGTCGGGGGTCTCCACCCTGCACGAGGTCACCGGGGGTGTGCCGTCCACCACCCGGCGCTGGCACCTGAACATGACCCTGGGTGGCGACCAGGAGATGCTCGCGAGGCTGCGCACCTCGACCGGCGAGGACTGGGGCCTGGTCGGTGTGTACCGCGAGCCGGGTGCGCCGGCCTTCGACGAGGAGGACAAGCGGTTCCTGAGGGCTGCCGGTCCGCACCTGGCCGAGGGCGCGCGGCGTGCCCTGCTCATCGGCGAGGCGGCCGAGCCGGACCATCCCCAGGCCCCGGGCCTGGTGATCCTGGACGAGACGTGGCAGGTGAGGTCCACCACCCCCGGGGTCGACGGCTGGCTCCGTGAGCTGCCGGACGGCGACATGGACGCGGGCCGTCTGCCCTCGGCGGTCCTGGCGGTCGCCGCGCAGGCGCGAGCGGCCGCGCAGGACCCGACGCGGCCGAGCGGCGCGGTCCTGTCCCGGGTCCGCGCGAGGAACGGTGCCTGGGTGGTGCTGCACGGGGCGTGCCTGGTCGAGGACGGCAGCCGCCGGGTCGCGGTCATCGTCGAGCCTGCCGCACCCGACCGGATCTCACCGCTGCTGATGGCCGCCTACCACCTGACCCCTCGCGAGAAGGAGGTCACCCGACTGGTCCTGCGCGGCGACTCCACCTCGGCCATCGCGCGCGAGCTCTTCTGCTCGCCGCACACCGTGCAGCAGCACCTCAAGAGCATCTTCGACAAGACGGGTGTCAGGTCCCGGCGGGACCTGGTGGGGACGGTGTTCTTCGCGCACTTCGAGCCGCGGTTCCGCGAGAACGAGCAGCGCGTCGTGGCCGGGCTGCCCATCCGTGGTGCGCCGCGCTCCGACCTCGGTGGGCTCCCCGCCCGACCCAGGGCCTGACCGCCGGCCGGACGCCCGGCGCCGGGCGGCGCGCGGACGCCGGCGAGGCGTTCACCCGTTCGGGCGATGATCTCCCGCGGTTTCCGTCGTGTGAGCGATCACCTCGCGCGACCTGCGCGGCAGTAGATGCGCAGGTCAACGGATCTCGTTCGGGCCCGTTGTTCGGTCGGCGGCCGTCCGGTGTCCTCCCAGTGGTCGCCCAGGCGTCGTTCAGTGTTTGACCAGATGCCGGTCCCGGGGGCACACTTGACCCTGACAGTGCGCATCGCCTGCCCCCTGCGCGGTGCGCACTGTTCTGACTTCGACCTCGGGAGGTCGCCGCTTCGGCGGTGGCCTCCCGAGGTCGTTCCCGGGCCAGAGAGCCCCGTCCCCGGGTGCACTTGGGCCCGGCTCGGCGCGGCGTGCGGGATGAACCCGCGCGACCCGGTTAGCGTGCCAGGGTGACTGCTCCCGCTCGCATCTCCGGGCCGGGACCTGACGGCAGGGACGACCGCACGCCGGACGGTCCTGACCGTCCCGACCGCCCTGCCACCGCCGATCGCCCTGTCGGGATCGTCCAGCCCACCGCCGCCGAGCGGGTGAGCGCTGCCGTGCACACCTGGCGCGAGTCGCTGGTCGAGCGCGCCGGGGAGTCCGCCCTGGCTGACGTCCAGCGTCTCGGCGACGCCGTGCTGGACCTGTCGGCCGCCCACCCCTCCGGTATCGCACAGCTGTTCGCCGGCCGGCCGACGCACCTGTCCAACCTGGTCCGCGAGGGCGGCGCCCTGTCCGTGGCGAAGCGTCGCGCCCGAGCCGTCGGCCTGCGTGCCGACGACCACGCGCAGCGGTACGGGCTGGCGTCCGCGTTCCTCGCGATCGGGATCGCCACCTGGACCGAAGAGGTGGTCGACGGCGGTGCACCCGGCACGGGTCGCGACGACGTCGGCGCCCTGGCCCATGCGTTGCGTCCCTCCTCGACCACCGACGACACCGACCGCGACGGCGAGGGTCCGCGCCGTCGCACGCTGCACGCACCGGTACTCCTGCGACCCGTCGCGGTGCACCCACGGGGGCGTGGCGAGAGCGACTACGACCTCGCGCTGGACCCCTCGCTCGAGATCAACCCGCTGCTCGCCGGGGCGCTGCGCGCGCGCGGCGCCCTGCTCGACCCCGCCGCACTGGCCCGAGGCGCCTTCACCGCAGGAGGCTTCGACCCGCGGCCCGCGCTCGAGCGCCTGCGAGCCCTCGGCGCCGCCGTCCTGGACGAGTTCCACCTCGAGGACAGGCTCCTGGTCGGGACCTTCGTGCACCCCGAGCAGGTGCTCGTCGACGACCTGGACGCCCAGTCCGCAGACCTGGCGCGCCACGAGGTCGTCACGGCCCTCGCCGGTGACCAGCGGTCGATCGACGCGCTGTCCTACCCGTTGCCGCTGCCGGTGCGCGGGGACCGCGACCCGGACGACGAGCGCGGGGTCGGCGACCTCGACACCGCCCAGGCGCACGTGCTGGACGCGGTGGCCGCGGGGCACCACCTGCTGGTCGACGCGCCGGCCGGCAGCGACGTCGCCGGCACCCTGGCCGCTGTCGTGGCCGACGCCGCGGCGAGCGGTCGCACCGTGCTCTACGTGGCGGGGCACCGTCGCTCGGCCACCGCGGTGGTGGACCGGCTGACCGCACTGGGACTGGGTGACCTCGTCCTGGACGTCGCGCCCGACTCGGGATGGCGATCGGCGGCAGCCCGACGGCTGCTCGGCGCGATGACCATCGAGGCAGCACCCGTGGACGCCTCGAAGGTCGATGTCGTCCGTCGTGAGCTGCTGGACCGGCGCGGGCGCCTGCACTCCTACATCGAGGGGCTCCACACCCGTCGTGAGCCGTGGGGGGTCTCGCCCTACGACGCGCTCCAGGCGCTCGCCCGGCTCACCTCGACCCGTCCCTCACCCCAGACCAGGGTGCGGCTGACCGCACCGGTCGCCGAGGCCCTGGACAGCGAGAACCGGTCGCGGGCCGCGGCCGACCTGGTGCGGGCCGCGGGCCTGGGTGCCTTCGCGCCCGCTGTCCGGGCCAGTGGCTGGTTCGGGGCCGTCCTGCTCACGCAGGACCTGGCCGACGCTGCGCTGCAGCGGATCGACCGACTCCTGGACACGTCGCTGCCGACCCTGCAGGAGCAGGTGGCGGCCGTGGCGGGCACCACCGGCCTGACCCCCGCGGCGACCCCGGCGCAGTGGTCCGAGCAGCTCCGGATGCTGGCGGGTGTGCGTGGTGCCCTGGACGTGTTCCAGCCGATCATCTTCGAGCGGTCGGCGGCCGACCTCATCGCCGCGACCGCGAGCCGCCAGTGGCGGGCCGAGCGCGGGATCACGATGAGCAGGGTGCTCCGGCAGCGTCTGCGTCGCCAGGCCAAGGACCTCCTGCGCCCCGGCCGACCGGTCGCCGACCTCCACGGCGCCCTCGTCGACGTCCAGGCCCAGCGCGAGGTGTGGCGGGCGCACTGCCCGGCCGGCGGCTGGCCCCGCATCCCCGAGGGTCTCGCCCACATCGAGCACGACTTCGGTGACGTCGACGCCGACCTGCGGGCCCTGGAGGCCGTGCTGGTCGGCACGGTCGGAGGCGGCGAGCTCTCGACCCTGCCGTGGGCCGACCTGGTCGACCGGCTCCACCGGCTGCGCCAGGACCGCTCGGCTCTCGACGCCCTGCCCGAGCGCACCACCTTGGTGCGCAACCTCGAGCGCCGCGGGCTGGCCGATCTGCTTGCCGACCTCGCCGACCGGCGGGTCCCGACCGGGTTGGTGGCGGCCGAGCTCGACCTGACCTGGTGGAGCACCGTGCTCGAGCAGCTGCTTGCCGCCGACCCCGCCCTGGCCGGCTACGACGGCGCCGCGCTGGGCCGACTGGTCGCGGAGTTCCGCACGCTGGACCGCCGGTTCCTCACCGACCGTGCGGCTCTCGTGCGCGACTCGACCCGCGAGGCCCTGCGCACGCGGCTGCGCGCTGCCGACGAGCAGACCCAGCTCCTGTTCGGTGAGCTCGTCGAGGACAGGTTCACCAGCCTGCGGCAGACCGCCGAGGCCTACCCCGAGGTGGCTCGGCACCTGCGTCCGTGCCTGGTGGCTGCGCCGATGCTCGTCCCGCAGCTGCTGCCACCGACGCGCAGCGAGGACCTGGTGATCCTCGACGCGGCGGGTCACCTGCCGCTCGAGACGGTCGTCAGCGCGCTGGCCCGGGGACGGCAGGTCCTCGTCGTGGGCGACACCCGCTCGGCCTCGGGCACGGCCCTGCAACGCCTGGCCGAGGTGCTTCCCGCGATCGCCCTGCACGCCGACACCTCGCGCCGCGACCCGTACCTGACGGCCTTCCTCTCCGACCACGGGTACTCCGGACGGCTCACGGCCACCCCGCTGCCCCAGACCCGTCCGCTGCTCGGCCTGCACGTCGTGGACGGGTCGGGGATGCCGACGCCGGACGGTGCGGTCGAGGGCACCCAGGCCGAGGTCGCCCACGTCGTCGAGCTCGTCGTCGAGCACGCCCTGCGGCGGCCCGAGGAGTCGCTCGCGGTGGTCACCGCTTCGGCTGTGCACGCCGAGCGCGTGCGTGACGCCGTGCTGGCAGAGGTCCGCGACAACCCGTCGCTCGGGACGTTCTTCCGTACCGATCAGCCTGAGCCGTTCGTCGTCGCCGAGATGGGCGCCACGTCGGGGCTCTCCCGTGAGGCCGTCATCATCTCGGTCGGCTTCGGTCGCACGCCGCACGGTCGCGTGCTGCACCGCTTCGGTGCCCTGAGCGAGCCAGGCGGCGACGGGATGCTGCTCGAGGCGCTGGGCTCGACCCGGCACCGGTTGACCGTGGTGAGCTGTTTCACCGCTGACGACCTCGACCCCGAGCGGCTCCGCGCCCCCGGAGCGCGGCTCCTCGCGGACCTCCTCGCCCTTGCCGCCGAACGGACCGGGGCACCCGACACCGTGCGTTCGTCCGCCCCCGACCTCGACGGTCCCGAGCCCGACCGGCTGGTCCTGGACCTGGCCGAGCGGCTGTGGCGTCTCGGACTCGTCGTCGACGTCGACCACGGGATCCCTGGCGGTGCCCACATCCCCCTGGTCGTGGGACACCCCGACCTGCCGGGCGAGATGCTCGTCGCGGTGCTCACCGACGACGCGACGTACGTCGGTGAGCCGAGCATCCGGGTGCGTGACCGCCAGGTCGCCGAGCGCCTCGAGCGGCTGGGCTGGACCGTGGTCCAGGTCTGGTCGGCCGCGGCCTTCGGCGAGCCGCAGGCCGAGGCCGAGGCGATCTGCGCGGTCACGGTCGAGGCCTGGCAGGACCGGGTCGCGAGCCGTCCCGCGCCGCGCCCTGTGCCGACCGTGCCTGAGGTGACGGACGAGGGTCCGGACGACGACGAGGCTGAGCAGGACGTCCCGCGCGACGGCGGCCCGCACGTGGGCACCTCCCAGGACGTCAGCGCCTCCCACGACATCAGTGCCTCCCAGGACGTCAGCGCCTCCCAGGCCGTGAGCACCCTCGAGCGTGCAGGGGTCGACGACGGGTCCGTGACGGATGACGCCGACCCGGCCTTCCCACCTGGTCGCTCGACAGACGGTCCTGAGGTGACCGCGGAGGTCCGTGAGCCGCTGTCCGGCGGGGACCGGCCGGTGCCCGCCGACCTGCGCCCCACCGCGTCCGGCACCCCGAGCAGATCACCAGCGTCGGTGGCGCGTCCCTCGTCGGCACGTCGTCGGCCCTCGATGCCCGCGCTCTTCGACCCACCGACGCCGCCGGGACGTGGACCGCGCCCGCCCGTCGAGGCCGGGCTGCCGATCGGCGCCTACAGCGACGACCAGCTCGACGACCTCATCGCCTGGATCACGTCGGACGGGGTCCGTCGCGACGCCGATCGACTCGCTGCCGACCTGCGCGCCGAGCTCGGGATCACCCGACGCGGTTCCCGGGTGGATGCCACCGTGCGTGCAGCGGTCCGACGGGCACCATGACGCAGGGCACCACGGTGCCTGGTGACGACCCCCGGCCGGGTCGCCGCCGGCACCGCCGGGCCACCGGTGGCACGCCCCGGCCGGCCGAGGGGGCGGCTGGGACAGGCGACTCCGGGTCGAGCAGCCCGGTCGTGCCCTCCCGCAGCGCGGACGACTCCGACGAGGGCTGGGGTGAACCGGGCCGGGACCCGGGGACGGACGACGACGAGCGCTTCGTGCGTGAGGTGCCGCCGCACTGGTGAGGGTCCCGCACCGGGGGCGGACCGGCGCGTGGGCGCGCGGCTCAGGGCTCGCGGCGGGCAGCCAGCAGGTCACGGATCTCGGTGAGCAGCAGGACGTCCTCGGCCGGTGCGGCCGGCTCGGGCTCGACCCCTGCCTTGCGCCGGGCTGCCAGCGTGTTCAGCGGCAGCACGATCAGGAAGTAGATCGCCGCTGCGACGAGCAGGAACTGCAGCGCGGCGTCGAGCAGCAGACCGAAGCGGAGCGTCGGCTCGGGCTCGGAGCCCAGCTGCACGGCCCAGACCTCGGACAGGTCGGCCTGTCCGAAGAGCGCCGCGATGAGCGGGTTGATCAGGCCCTGGACCAGGGCATCGACCACGCGGGAGAACGCCGCGCCGATGACCACCGCGACCGCGAGGTCCACGACGTTGCCGCGCATGACGAAGGTCTTGAAACCGCTGAGCACGAGTACTCCTCCACCGAAGGGTCGACCGGACCGCGAGATCATCCCACCAGGACGGCGTTGACGGTGGACCACCCGGTCAGGGCGGCGAGGCGGGCCCCCTCCTCGGGTGCGACGGCCACGACGGTGACCGATGCGTCGTCCTCCCCGGGGGTGCCCAGCATCGAGACGGGTCCGGTGGCCGGTCTGCTGACGTCGAGCACCAGGGCCCGGTGTGCGACGACCTCGGCCCCGGTGCTGTCACCGTCGGCACCGGTGGTCGCGACCGGTGTCACGAGGTCGACCCGGTCGCCGGGGCGCAGCAGCGCGGCGACCGCGGCGTCGGCCAGCCGCAGCGGGACCACCACCGTGCCGGGGGGCTGGTCCAGCCCGAAGCGGGACCCCGCGAGCAAGGAGTCGACGACCGGGAGGCCGCGGGTCAGCGGTACGACGGTGCGTCGTCCGGTCAGGTCCTCGGTGCGGCGCGCTGCGCCGTCGGGCACCACGCCGTCGGGCAGGTGCACGGTGCGCAGGTCGGCGCGGGCCAGGTCCGTCCCCGCCGCGAGGTCCCGGGCAGCGACCACGACGGCCGTGGTGGAGGGCGCGGGCGGAGCGAGCTGGTGCAGCACGACGGCGCCGGCCACGGCCAGCCCCAGGAGCACCTGGAGCGGGCGGGTGCGCCAGGCCAGGACGCGCCAGCGAAGCCAACGGTGAGGGTGCGCGGCGGCCGGGGTCATCGCCCGACGGTAGGAGTGGGGCGTCGGGTCACCAGGGCAGGGCCACCGGGACGTGTGGGTGCGCCCCGGGTGAGCTGACCTGTGGAGTGCGGGTGCGGCGGCTCGCGGCCGTCAGCGAGCGGCGGCCGAGCCCGCGGCGCCCGCGCCAGAGCCGCCGCTCGAGCCCGACGAGGAACCGGTCGAGGTCGCGGGGGCGGCGGTCGCGGGGGTCTTGCTCGTCCCGGTCGAGGAGTCACCCGTGCCCGAGCCCTTCGAGGTCGCCTGGTCGGAGCCCGAACCCGACCCGGACGACCCCTCGCTCTTCGACCCCGCTGCGGTGCCCGAGCCCTTCCCGTTCACCGCACCGGCACGTGAGTCGTTGCGGTAGAAGCCTGATCCCTTGAAGACCACGCCGACGCTCGAGAAGAGCTTGCGGAGCCGACCCGTGCACTGCGGGCACTCGGTCAGGGCGTCGTCGGTGAAGGCCTGCTGCGCGTCGAAGCGGTGCTCGCACGCGGTGCAGACGTAGGCGTAGGTGGGCATACCTTCCTCCAGGCTCAGAGCGACGCCGAGGACCACCGACCCGCGCACGCCGTCGCTGGGTCCTGGCACTCCTTGGATCCGAGTGCCAATCGTACGGGGTGTGCCCGACCCTCGCGCGCAGCCGCCGAGGAGCGGCCGTGCGGTCGGCCACGACGGGTGAGCGGATAGTCTCGCTCCGTGCCCCGTCGTCGTGTCCTGCGCTTCTCCGTCATCGGCGTCGCCGCCGTGCTGGTCCTGGTTCTCGTCGCAGGCGTCGCCCTGGTCGCGACGATGATCCGCCGTCCGCTCCCGTCCCACGCCGGAGGTGTGACGGTGGCCGGGCTCGAGGGCGAGGTCACCGTCCTGCGCGACGCACGGGGCGTGCCCAGCATCTACGCCGACACGGCCACCGACCTCTTCCACGCCCAGGGCTTCGTCCACGCCCAGGACCGCTTCTTCGAGATGGACTACCGGCGCCACGTCACGGCCGGTCGTCTCTCCGAGCTGGTCGGGCAGAACGCCGACGCGCTCTCGGCCGACAGGGTCATCCGGACCTTCGGCTGGCGTCTGGTCGCCGAGCAGGAGTGGGACCTCCTCGAACCGTCCACCCAGGAGTACCTCGAGGCCTACGCCGCCGGCGTCAACGCCTATCTCGAGGGGCGCAGCACCGACGCCCTGGGGGTCGAGTACACGATCCTCGGCCTCCAGGTCGAGGTCCGGGACCCCGAGCCGTGGGACCCGATCGACTCCCTCGCGTGGCTCAAGGCGATGGCCTGGGACCTCAAGGGCAACTACGACGACGAGCTCGCCCGGGCGATGACCTACACGACGGTGCGTGACGTCGGCCTGGTCAACGACCTCTTCCCCCGCTACCCGCAGGAGGAGAACGCCCCGATCCTCCAGTCGGTCACACCCGCCGAGCCGGTGGCGCGCACGCTCGGCGTCCAGGGGACCGACGCGGCGACGATCCCCGCCGAGACCCTCGACGGGGTGCTGGCCGGCGCCGGGGTCCAGGAGGCGCTCACCTCGGCCCACCTCGCGCTCTCGGCCGTCCCGCACCTCGTGGGGGAGGGGGACGGGATCGGCTCGAACTCCTGGGTCGTCGCGGGCGAGCACACCGCGTCGGGAGCGCCACTGCTCGCCAACGACCCGCACCTGTCGATCTCGGCTCCCGGCATCTGGGCGCAGCAGGGCCTGTACTGCCGGGACGTGAGCCCGCAGTGCCCGTTCGAGGTCTCCGGCTTCACCTTCTCGGGGTTCCCCGGGGTGATCATCGGGCACAACGCCGACCTCGCGTGGGGGCTGACGAACCTCGGCGCCGACGTGACCGACTTCTTCCTCGAGCGCACCGACGGCGACACCTACCTGCGTGACGCCGAGCAGGTCCCGCTCGAGATCCGCACCGAGGTCATCGAGGTCAACGGTGGCGAGCCGGTCGAGCTGGAGATCCGGTCGACCGTGCACGGGCCGATCGTCTCGGGGGTGCTGGACATCGGACGTATCGCCGGGGCGCCGACGGCCGACGGGCGCCGAGCGCCCTCGACCGAGGTGTCGTTGGCCTGGACGGCCCTCGAACCGGGTCGCACCGCGGACGCGGTCTTCCTGCTCGCCGCCGCGAAGGACGCTGCAGACGTGGCTGCCGCGGCCGCGCTGTTCGCGGTGCCCTCGCAGAACATCGTGTTCGCGACCGTCGCCGGCGACATCGGCTACCAGGCGCCGGGCCTCATCCCGGTGCGCCAGCGCATCGTGGGTGACCCCGTGCCGTCCGACGGCACCTGGCCCCGACCGGGGTGGGACTCGCGCTACGACTGGCAGGGCTACGTCGAGCCGGAGCAGATGCCGGCCGGCCTGAACCCCGCCGAGGGATTCATCGTCGCGGCCAACCAGGCCGTCACCCCCTCAGGGGTCGGCCCGTTCCTGACCTCCGACTGGGACTACGGCTACCGGGCGCAGCGCATCCGCGACCAGCTCGAGCAGCACATCCAGGACGGCACCCCGGTGACCGTGGAGATGACGAACGCCCTCCAGAACGACGCGTGGAACCCGTTCGCCGAGCTGCTTGTCCCCGTGCTGCTCGCAGCGCCGATCGAGGACGACTTCACCGAGGGCGGGGTCGCGCTGCTGCGTGACTGGGACTACGTGCAGGGCACCGACTCCTCCGCGGCCGCCTACTTCGCCGCGGTGTGGTCGACCCTGCTGGACATCACCTTCCACGACGACCTCCCGCAGGACCAGTGGCCGAGCGGCGGCAGCCGGTGGCTCGAGGTCGTCTCCGAGCTCATCGAGCAGCCCGACAGCCCGTGGTGGGACGACCGTCGCACGGTGAACGTGGTCGAGAACCGCGACGAGATCCTGCGTCGCGCGATGTCCACCGCGCGGCTCGAGCTGACCGAGCGGCTCGGCAAGGAGCCCACGGACTGGCAGTGGGGTCGGGTCCACACCGCTGCCCCCGAGCATCCCGTCCTGGGCGGCGAGGGCCTTCCCGGTCCGGTGCGTCAGCTGGTCAACCCCGGGCCGCTCGCGGTCCCGGGAGGGTCCTCGATCGTCAACGCCACCGCCTGGGACGCCTCGACCGGCTCGTTCGCGGTCACCGCTGCCCCGTCGATGAGGATGGTCGTCGACCTGGGCGACCTGGACGCCTCGACCTGGGTCACCCTGACCGGGACCTCGGGCCACCCGGGGAGCGTGCACTACACCGACCAGTTCGGCGCGTGGGCCGACGGCGAGACCTTCCCGTGGCCGTTCGGGCAGGAGGCGGTCGCCGACGCGGCTGTCCGCGAGATCACCCTGCGTCCGGGGTCCTGACCCACTGCCAGCCGCCGGGGGTCGCGACGATGTCCACGGTGCGGTCGTGCTCCTCGCGGGGCAGCGGCCGGGAGGCCGCGTCGTAGATCTCCTCGTCGTACACGGTCGCGATCACGCAGGTGCCCTCACGGGCGTGGGCCAGCACCCGGTCGTACCAGCCGCCACCCTGACCCAGACGGCCTCCGGCGGTGTCGACCGCGAGTGCCGGGGCGATGATCGCCTCTGCCTGGGACAGCGCGTCAGGCCCGAGAGTGGGGCCGGGGGGCTCGGGCGGGCGGCCCGGTGCGCGCACCTGAAGGTCCTGCGAGGTCGTGTACCAGGCCCACTCGCGGGCGAGCCCGGTGCCCAGCACCGGCAGCAGGACGCGGGTCCCCCGGGCGGCCAGGCGTTCGAGCAGGGGCACCGTCCCCGGTTCGGTGGGTCGCGAGACGTAGGCGGCGACGACCTGCGCGTCGCGCACCTGGGGGAGGTCCCCGACGACCCGTGCGAGGACCTCCGCGGCCGTCGAGCGCACCCGTGGGGACCGCTTCTCCCGCTCGGCCCGGATCGCTCGACGGAGCTCGTCCTTCGCGTCCACGATCTCCATCGCGCTGAGGCTTGCCGGGTAGGGCTGAACGGCGCTGCTCATGACCCCAGTGTGCCAAGCAATAGCCGTGCAAAGAAATCCTCCACGCGGTTCCACGTCGCGGGCGGTCGAAGTTCACCTCCTGGGTGCGTCGTCCCGGCGCCGGGCGGGCGTGGCGGCGGGCGGCACCGGTCGGCCGCTGCGATGATGAGCACCCCATGAGATCCGTCCACGACCACCTCGCGGCCGTGCTGGCAGCGGCCCGCCCGGTCACCCCGCTCGATGTCGTCCTCGGCGACGCCGCGGGATGCATCCTGGCCGAGGACGTCACCGCCCCACGAGACGTGCCGGCTGCGCTGGTCGCGGGCTGTGACGGGTACGCCGTGCGGGTCCAGGACGTGGGTGACGCCGGCTCGTGGTCGGCAGGAACGGCGGAGGTCATGCTCCCGGTCGTCGACGACGTGGCCGTGGGGGCCCAGGCGGGCATCCGGCTCGTGCCGGGGACCACCGTGCTGGTCGCCGCCGGTGCGCTGGTCCCGCACGGCGCGGACGCCGTGGTCCCGATCGAGCGCACGGACCGGGGGCGGGCCCGTGTCGTGGTCCGGGGAGGTGCGCGGGCCGGTGAGCACCTGCGCCCCGCCGGTCAGGACGCGGCCGCGGGGCAGGTGGTCCTCTCTGCCGGGCGTCGCCTCGCGGCGCGGCACCTGGCGGTGGCCGCGGCGGTCGGGCGGTCGCGCGTGCGGGTGCACCCCTCGCCGCGGGTCGTGGTCGTGACGATCGGTGACGAGCTGGTCGAGCCGGGGCGCCCGTGGCGTCCGGGTGCCGTGTACGACGCCGACTCGCACGCCCTGGCCGCCGCCGCGAAGGACGCGGGCGCGACGGCGGTGCGGGTGGGTCCGGTCGGCGACGACCGCGCCACGCTGCGCGAGGTCATCGCCGACCAGCTCGTCCGGGCCGACCTCCTCGTGCTGACCGGCGGGCTGAGCGCCGGGCCGTGGGACACGGTGACCGACGTGCTCGCCCCGCTGGGTACGGTGCGTTTCGACCAGATCGCGATGACGCCCGGGCATCGGCAGGGGTTCGGTGCGGTGCGACGCCGCGAGGGTCTCCTGGACCGGCTCGACACCGGCTCGGACCACTTCGGCACGGATCGCCGGGGTGACCTCTCCGCACCGGGGGCCGTCCAGGATGCGGCCGCCCAGGCGGCGCGTGACGCCCAGGACGACCTCGACGCGGTCCCCGTGTTCGCCCTGCCCGGGCACCCGGTCGCCGCGCAGATCTCCTACGAGGTGTTCGTCCGCCCGGCGCTGCGTGCGATGGGTGGCTACCCCGACCTGTTCCGCACGTCGGTGCGTGCTGCCACCACCCGACCGTGGTCCTCGCCGGCCGGGCGCCGTCAGCTCGTGCCGGCGACCCTGTCGGGGTCGCCGGCCGACGGCTACGTCGCGGAGCCTGTGGGCGACCCTGCGCACGCGACGCTCAGCGGGCTCGCCCAGGCCAACGCCCTGGTCGTGGTGCCCGAGGGGACGACCGACGTCCGTGCAGGTGACGTCCTGCCCTGTCTCGTCCTGGAGGCCTGAGATGGCGCGTGGGTGGCCTGCGGTGCTGACCGAGGGGGACGTGGTGCTGCGTCCGCTGCGCCGCCGCGACGCCAGGGCGTGGCTCTCGACGCGTGCGCGGAACGCCGCGTGGCTGGACCGGTGGGAGGCGACCTCTCCCGACCCCGCCACGGGCCCTCCGCCCGGGTTCGGCGAGTTCGTCCGGGCGCTCAACGCCCAGGGGCGCGCGGGTACCGCGCTGCCGTTCGCGATCCTCTACCAGGGTGAGCTGGTGGGGCAGCTGACGGTCGCCTCGGTCACCCGGGGATCGTTGTGCTCGGGCAGCATCGGCTACTGGGTGAGCCAGCACGTGGCGGGTCGCGGGATCGTCCCGACCGCTGTCGCGCTGGCCGTGGACCACTGCTTCACCGACGTCGGTCTGCACCGGATCGAGGTCAACATCCGCCCTGAGAACGTCGCGAGCCTGCGGGTGGTCGCCAAGCTGGGGCTGCGTGACGAGGGGGTGCGCGAGCGCTACCTCCACATCCAGGGGGAATGGTGCGACCACCGGAGCTTCGCGGTCACCTCCGAGGAGGTCCCCGACGGGCTCTTGGCCCGGTGGCGGCGCACCCGAACCACACCGTTGTAATTCGCCGCCGACACACCGCTCGTCCTGCCCCCCGGGGGTGGACGGCTCACCTACCGTCGTGCTGTGAACCAGGCTGGGCTCGTGGCGATCGCCATTGCCGGGCTCTGGATCGTGTACCTGGTGCCGCACCGGTTGCGGCATCGCCAGCAGCTGCTCGAGAGCCGGTCGGAGGACCGCTTCTCCCAGGGGCTGCGGGTGCTGCGCGTCACCCACGCCGGTCATGCCGGACGCGGGCACCGCGCAGCGAGCCGGTCGCCGGTGCCCGTGGCCACGGGCACGGCGGGGACGGGACCGACCAGGGTGCTCCTGCACCCGGCGGTCCCACGACGAGGAGGAGCTGGGGTCATGGACCGACCGCACCGGACAGCGGACAGGGTCTCTGCCGACGCCGCCCGACGTGCGGCCTCCGAGCATGCGACCAGGGCCGCCCACGTGGCCCGGCGTGCTGCTGCGGCGCGCCGGCGCGCACTGCTGACCGCTCTGCTGCTGACGGCGACCGTCGCCGGATGGGCAGGGGTCGCGTTCCTCAGCTCGGCGGTCGTGCTGGGCGCGGCACCGAGCGTCCTGCTCCTGGGGACGCTGGGGCTGGGGCGCCGTGCTGTCATCTCGGGCGCCCGTGCCGACGATGCCTGGGCTGCACGCCCGACCACCCCCGACCAGTCGTCGGCCGTCATCCTGACCAGGGCCGTCGGCGCGTCACGTCCGGCTGGACGTGTGCCGGTGCGGACCGCGCCCCCCCGCCGTTCGTCGGGAGCCGTCGGTCGGGCCGTGCGCCCGTCGGACGCGTCGACCGAGGTCATGGCGCGCGTCCCCGCGGCCCCGGTGCGTGTGCCGGCCGCAGCGCGCACCGACGTGCGTCGCGAGGTCGACCTCGACCGCGCCGAGGCGTCCCTCGCCCGGGACGCAGAGGTCCGGGAGGGTGCTCGGCAGGCTGCCGACCAGCACCCCGCCCCGTCGTCGGGCGACGGCTCGAGGTCCGAGGTCTCCTCGGCGGTCGAGCCCGGGCTCTGGGCGCCGGTCCCCGTGCCTCGACCCTCCTACACGCTCAAGGGTGCCGCGCCCCGTCGCGAGCCTGCCCCGCTGGTCCTCGACGCGCCCGCGGTATCGGAGGCCTCCGCGACGGCGGCTGTCGACGGCCCGGTGCAGGACGATGCTCCAGCCGATGCCCTCCCCGCCGGCGGAGCCGATCCTGCGGTCCCGCCCGCAGCAGGTCCGCCGGACGGGACGACGGCCCGGCACCCGGGTTCCCCGACGCCCGTGGCGCCGGGCCTTGACCTCGACACGATCCTCGCCCGGCGGCGCGCCTCGGGCGAGTGAGGCCCGCGAGGTCGGGCCTCTGACGCCCCGGCGCGGGTGCGGGACCATGGTGCGTGGGTGCTAATCTGTATCCCGCTCGAGGGGCTGTGGCGCAGTTGGTAGCGCGTCTCGTTCGCAATGAGAAGGTCAGGGGTTCGAATCCCCTCAGCTCCACCCCACGACGACGGGCCGGTCGCCTGGCGAAGGGCTCCAGTGCCCTCCGGGGAGCGTCCTCGGGCAAGCAGCGGGCGACGACCCCGGAGGTACTCGTGAGTCGGTAGCCTGTTCGGCGGGATCCGGGACCGACCCCCGACCGCGGTCCGGCGGATGCCCTGACGCTGACGGCGCGGCCCCGATCCGGTTCAGCACCCACGACGACCGATCGGTGGACCATGACCGACATGCCCCTGGTGCCCGTCCCGCTGCGCGTCAGCCGCACCAGGGGGCCGGGGTTCCGGATCGACCCCGGCACGCGGGTCGTGGTGGGGCACGAGCCCTCGACGATCTCGACCGGCGTGCTGGTGGCCGCACGGATCGGCGAGGTCTGCGGCTTCCCGGTCGAGGTGGTCCACGTGGACGACGGCCGACCCGGCGCGGTGATCCTGAGGCGCACGGACGACGCCGCCTACCTCGACCTCCCCGCCGACGCCGACCGTGCCCTGGCGCAGGACGCCTACCGGCTCGAGGTGACTGCCGATCGGGTGGTCATCACGGCCGTCGGGGACGCAGGGCTGATGTACGGCGCACTGACCCTCCAGCAGCTCGGCGAGCACGGGCCGCACGGGACGGTCACGGTCCGTGCGGCGGTCGTCGTGGACCACCCGCGTTTCGGCTGGCGCGGCCTCAGCCTGGATGTCGCCCGTCACTTCCACGGGGTCGAGACCGTCAAGAAGGTCGTCAACGTCATGGCGAGCCTCAAGCTGAACGTGCTGCACCTGCACCTGACCGACGACCAGGGATGGCGGCTCGAGATCCCGTCGCGCCCGGGGCTGACCGCTCGTTCGGGCGGCACCGCGGTCGACGGTGACCCGGGGGGCTGGTACTCGGTCGAGGAGTTCGACGAGATCGTCGCGTACGCGGCGACCCGCTTCATCACCGTGATCCCCGAGATCGACATCCCGGGGCACATCAACGCCGCCCTGCACGCCTACGGCGAGCTGACCCCGAGCGGTGAGCCGGCGCCGGCGTACACCGGGATCGAGGTCGGCTTCAGCCGGCTGCACGAGGAGCTCCCGGCCACCGCGCGCTTCCTGCGCGACGTGCTCGGCGACGTCGCCCGGATGACCCCGGGACGCTTCGTGCACATCGGTGGTGACGAGGTGCTGAGCATGGAGCGGGGCGAGTACGCGCGGCTGGTCGGGACGGCGGCCTCGCAGGTCGCCGCCGCGGGCAAGACCGTGGTGGCCTGGCAGGAGGCCGCGACCGTGCCCCTCGCCCCCGGGACCGTGCTGCAGTACTGGGACGAGCGGGAAGGTGCGCAGGAGATGGCCGCGGCCGCCCGGGCCGGCGCGCTCGTCGTGCTCTCCCCGGCGAGCAAGGTGTACCTGGACATGAAGTACGACGCGAGCACGCCCGTCGGCCTCGACTGGGCCGGCCACGTCGAGCTGCGCGACGCCTACGAGTGGGAACCTCTCGAGGTCCTGCCGGACGTCCCGGCCGACAGGGTGCTCGGCGTCGAGGCAGGCCTGTGGACCGAGACCGTCCGTACCGTCGACGACCTCTTCCTGCTGCTCCTGCCGCGGCTCGCCGCGGTCGCCGAGGTGGCCTGGTCGGCCCCCGGGCACCGCGACTGGGACGGGTTCACCACGCGCGTCGCGGGCCTGGCACCGCGCTGGGACGAGTCCGGCGTGGCCTGGTACGCCTCGCCCCAGGTCGAGTGGTGACCCGGTCCTGATCACGCCCAGCCGGGCAGCCACATCCGCAGCTGCCACTCGCGCAGCGTGATCACCTCGGCGACCCAGAGCGGGTAGAACCACCACCCGGCGACGGCTGCGAGCAGGACCACGACGACCACCCCCGCCCGCGCGGCACTCACCCGTCCGGCTCCGGGTGGTGCGCGGTGACCGTGGTCGCCGTGCGGGGTCGGCTCGAGCAGCCGCCACAGGCCCCACGTCAGCGTCAGGACCACCCAGGGTGCGAAGACCACGGCGTAGAAGGTGAAGATCGTGCGATCGGTGTAGGCGAACCAGGGGAGCCACCCGGCCACCACCCCCGAGAGCGAGGCGACCGCGACGCCCGCCCCCGGCCGCCGCCGGAGGATGTGCCACAGCGCGAGCAGCAGCGCGACGGCCGCGGCCCACCACAGCACCGGGTTGCCCACCGAGTTGATCGTCTGCGAGCAGCGGTCGGCCGCGCACTCGAGCTGTGCCGGCTCGGGCGAGGCGTAGAAGAACGTCGTCGGGCGCCACTGCACCCACCAGCCGATCGGGTGAGCGGCCCAGGCGTGGTCGGCGTCGAGGGTCGTGTGGAACCCCCACATGTCCTGGTGGTACCTCCACAGCGAGCGCAGGCCCTCGGGCAGCCAGGTCACGCCCTCGCCGGGGTGGAGCGCCGCCCACCGCCGCCCGTAGCCGTCGGTGGACCGTAGCCAGCCCGCCCAGGAGGCCACGTACGTCAGTGCCGCGACCGGGACGAGCGACAGGAAGGCGGGCACCCCGTCCCGCAGGACGCCCGCGGCGATCCACCGGCGCACCCGGGCGCGTCGTCGGGCGGACAGGTCCCAGCCGACCGTGAGCAGACCGAGGACGGCGACGAACCACAGCGCCGACCACTTGGTCCCCACGGCCAGCCCGAGCAGCACCCCCGCGAGCAGGCGCCACGGGCGCACACCCAGACCGGGACCCCACCGGGCGGGAGCACGTGGTGGCCCGGTCATCCGCAGCAGCCGCTCTCGTGCGTGGTCGCGGTCGACCAGCAGCGCACCGAAGGCCGCGAGCACGAAGAAGGTCAGGAACCCGTCGAGCAGCGCGGTCCGTGAGTGCACCACGTGCAGGCCGTCGACGGCGAGCAGCAGCCCTGCCACCGCTCCCAGCGGCCACGACCCGAACAGACGGGTCGCGACGCGCGCGAGGAGCAGCACGGTGAGGATGCCGACGACGGCCGAGGCGATGCGCCAGCCGACCGGGTCGTCGGCCCCGACCAGGCGCAGCCCCAGCGCGATGAGCCACTTGCCCACCGGGGGGTGGACCACGTAGCTCGCCTCGGTGCGGTAGCCGTCGACGTCACCCGCCTCGAATGCGGGGTTCGGCTCGGGACCCCACTGCCCCTCGTAGCCGAGGTTGAGCAGGGTCCACGCGTCCTTGACGTAGTAGGTCTCGTCGAAGACCAGCTCGGCCGGGCGGCCGAGGTGCGGGAGCCGCACCGCGGCGGCGACGCCGGTGACGGCGAGGGCCGCGAGCCACCCCCGTGCCCGGTGAGCGACCTCCGGCAGCCGGAGGTCGCGACGGGGACGGGCCGGCTGCACGCCGTCATCGTAGGTGCCGCGGTGCCGGGCCGGCGGTATGGGCGGTGCGGCACCCCACCCGTCGTCGGGCGCCTAGCCTGTCGTGCATGACCACCGGGCAGATCGTCCTCGCCGCCACACCCATCGGCGACGTCGAGGACGCCTCGCCTCGGCTGCGGCGACTGCTCGCCACGGCCGATGTCGTCGCCGCCGAGGACACCCGGCGGCTGCGCGGCCTGGCTCAACGGCTCGACGTGCAGATCGGTGGCCGGGTGGTGAGCCACCACGAGCACAACGAGGCCGCCCGCGCGCAGGAGCTGCTCGACGTCGTCCGTGGTGGCGGCACGGTCCTGGTGGTCTCGGACGCGGGGATGCCGACGGTCTCCGACCCGGGCTTCACCCTCGTGCGCGCGGCGGTCGAGGCCGGGCTGCCGGTGACCTCGGCGCCGGGGCCGAGCGCGGTGCTCACCGCCCTCGCGCTGTCGGGGCTGCCGACCGACCGCTTCTGCTTCGAGGGCTTCCTGCCGCGCAAGGCCGGGGACCGGCGACGCGCGCTCACGGCACTGGTCGCCGAGCCACGGACGATGATCTTCTTCGAGGCGCCGCACCGGGTGGCCGAGACCCTCGACGCGATGGCCGAGGTGCTGGGGGACCAACGGGAGGCTGCTGTCTGCCGGGAGCTGACCAAGACCTACGAGGAGGTCGTGCGTGGTCCGCTGCGTGACCTCGCGGACTGGGCCGAGGCTGCCGGCCCGCGCGGCGAGATCTGCGTGGTCGTGGCCCCTGCCCCGGCCCGTGGCGCGGCGCAGGTGGGCGACCTGGTGGCCGAGGTGCTCGCCAGGGCGGATGCGGGGGAGCGGCTCAAGGAGGCGGTCACCGAGGTCGCCGAGGCCGGTGGGGTGAGCAAGCGTGAGCTGTACACCGCGGCCCTGCTCGCCAAGAAGGGGCCGTCGTCGGCGACGTGAGGGTCGAGCCGGCGGTCAGAGGTCTGTCGAGAGGAGCAGGTCGGCGCCCGCCGCTGCCATCTCCCGGCGCGCCGTGGCGCCCTGCTCAGGGGTCACCGGAACCGTCAGGTCCAGCAGCACCCTGGTGCTGAGGCCGGCCGCGAGCGCGTCGAGCGCGGTGGCCCGCACGCAGTGCGACTCGGCGATCCCGACGACGTCGACCGCGGTGATCCCGGCCTCATGCAGGATCTCGACCAGCTCGCGGCCCTGGGCGTCGACGCCCTCGAAGCCTGAGTACGCCGCCGCGTAGGCCCCCTTCTTGACCGCGACGTCGGCGGCGAGGTCGGCCAGGGCCGGGTGCAGCTCTGCCTCCTGGGTCCCGGCCAGGCCGTGCGGCGGCCAGGTGTCGACGTAGTCGGGCTCGGCCGGGGGCACGGCGAAGTGGCCACCCGGGTCGATGTGCCAGTCCTGGGTGGTGACCAGGAGGTCGTACGACCCGCGGGTCGCGTCGGCGAACGCGGCGATCGCCTGGGCGACGGCGTGGCCTCCCTCGACCCCCAGCGCACCGCCCTCGCAGAAGGTCGGCTGGACGTCCACCACGAGCAGCGCGCGGCTGGGCTCGCCGCCGCGGGGCGGGTCGTCCCGGTCCTGCTCGTCGCGGTGGGTCCTGGCGTCCTGGCTCATCCCACCACCCTAGGCACCTCCCTCGCCCGGTGTCAGCGTCCGGGGCGTCGGCGCCGAGCGCCATGGCACCAGGCGACCCGAGCCCGCACACTGGGTTCACGGACCGATCCAGGCGAGGGGCGCAGGTGCGACGAGGTGAGCGCGGGAGCCGCACGGGTCGACCCGTCGGGAGCCGGCGGGTCGCGATGGCGACCACCCTGGCAGCGGGGCTCCTCCTCGTGGGGTGCGCACCTGCCTCCCCGGATCCCACCCCCGAGGTCGCGAGCCCCGCGCCGAGCCCGGCACCGAGCCTCCCGTCGCGCGAGGACGCGCCCGAGCCGGACCCGTCGCCCGAGCCGCCCCGGTTCCCGGCGGGACCCGACCTCGGCGCGGCGACCGACACCCCGCAGGATCTCCTGACCGGTCTCGCCGTGCCGTGGGGTCTGGCGTTCCTGCCCAGCGGGGCGGTCCTGATCACGCAGCGGGACGCGGCGGTGCTCCTGCTCCTCACCTCGACGGGCCTCGCGCCCCTGACCGGTCCGGGCGCCGAGGAGCTCGCCGCCACGACGACCACAGCGGGCGAGGGGGGACTGCTCGGGGTGGCGGTCTCCCCGCAGGTCGAGGACGACGGCTGGGTGTACCTGTACCGGACCACTGCGAACGGCAACGAGGTCGTGCGGGGGCAGCTCGACGCTGACGCGGGTGCCCTGGGTGAGCTGCAGACCGTCGTCGGTGGGATCCCGGCGGCCTCCAACCACAACGGCGGGCGTCTTGCCTTCGGTCCCGACGGGTTCCTGTACGTGGCCACGGGTGACGCCTCGGACCGCGGGACCTCGCGGGACGACGCCTCGCTGGCGGGCAAGATCCTGAGGGTCACGGCCGGCGGCGAGCCGGCCCCCGGCAACCCGGTGCCCGGAAGCCCGGTCTGGAGCCTGGGGCACCGCAACGTGCAGGGCCTCGGGTGGGACGAGCGGGGACGGCTCTTCGCGAGCGAGTTCGGGCAGAACGCCGTCGACGAGCTCAACCTCATCGAGCCCGGGGCCGACTACGGCTGGCCCGAGGTGGAGGGCTCGGGCGGCGGTCCGGGCCTGGTGGACCCGGTGGTCGAGTGGGCGCCGGCGGCCGCGTCGCCGAGCGGGATCGCGGTCACCGCGGACGCGGTCTACGTCGCGGCCCTGCGTGGTGCCCGCCTGTGGGTCGTGCCGTTCGAGGGTGACGGCCTGGGTGAGCCGGTCGACGTCCTGGTCGGCGAGCTCGGTCGGCTGCGCGACGTGGTGGTGGGGCCCGACGGCGCGCTGTGGATCCTCACCCAGAACACCGACGGGCGCGGGCAGGCCCGGCCGGGGGACGACCGTCTGGTGCGGATGCTGCCTCCGTGACCGGCACCCCCGGTGACGATCACTAGGATCGCCCCATGTCCCGCATCCTCTCGGCGGTCGCCTGGCCCTATGCCAACGGCCCCCGCCACATCGGTCATGTCGCCGGCTTCGGTGTCCCCTCAGACGTCTTCAGCAGGTACATGCGGATGGCCGGGCACGACGTGCTGATGGTCTCCGGGACCGATGAGCACGGCACGCCGATCCTCGTCCAGGCCGACAAGGAGGGCACGACGGCTCGCGAGCTCGCCGACCGCGCCAACCGGATCATCGTGACCGAGCTCGCGGCCCTCGGCTGCTCCTACGACCTGTTCACCCGCACCACGACGGCCAATCACTACGCCGTCGCGCAGGAGCTGTTCCGCCAGGTCCACGAGAACGGCTACATGGTCCAGCAGACGACGAGCGGTGCGATCTCGCCGTCGACCGGCCGGACGCTGCCCGACCGCTACATCGAGGGCACCTGCCCGATCTGCGGGTACGGGGAGGCACGCGGCGACCAGTGCGACAACTGCGGCAACCAGCTCGACCCGACCGAGCTCGTGAACCCGCGCAGCCGGATCAACGGCGAGACACCCGAGTTCGTCGAGACCGAGCACTTCTTCCTCGACCTGCCGGCCCTCGCGGAGGCCCTCGGCTCCTGGCTCGACGAGCGGGCAGCCTCGGGGACGTGGCGGCCGAACGTGATCAAGTTCAGCCGGAACATCCTCGGGGACATCAAGCCCCGGGCGATGACCAGGGACATCGACTGGGGGATCCCGATCCCGCTGCCGGGCTGGCAGGAGAACCCGAACAAGCGGCTCTACGTCTGGTTCGACGCCGTGATCGGCTACCTGTCGGCCTCGATCGAGTGGGCCCGCCGGACGGGCGAGCCCGAGCGGTGGCGCGAGTGGTGGAACGACACGGGTGAGCACCAGGCGCTGTCGTACTACTTCATGGGCAAGGACAACATCACCTTCCACTCCCAGATCTGGCCCGCCGAGCTGCTGGGCTACGCGGGCAAGGGCAGCCGCGGCGGCGAGCCCGGCCCGTTCGGCGAGCTCAACCTGCCGACGGAGGTCGTGTCGTCGGAGTACCTGACGATGGAGGGCAAGCAGTTCTCGTCCTCCCGGGGCGTGGTGATCTACCTCCGTGACGTCCTCGAGAGGTACCAGGTCGACGCCCTGCGCTACTTCATCTGCGCGGCCGGCCCCGAGAACGCCGACTCGGACTTCACCTGGCGTGAGTTCGTCAACCGCACCAACGGCGAGCTCGTCGCCGGGTGGGGCAACCTGGTCAACCGCACCGCGACGATGATCGCCAAGAGCTTCGGCGAGATCCCCGCTCCCGGGCCCACCGAGCCGATCGACGAGGAGCTGCTCGCCGCGGTGCGTGGCGGCTTCGACACGGTGGGTGACCTGATCGGTCGCCACCGACAGCGTCAGGCGATCGGCGAGGCCATGCGGGTCGTCGCCGAGGTCAACAAGTACGTCACCGACACCGCGCCGTTCAAGCTCAAGGGGGCCGACGAGCGGGAGCGTCTGGGGACCGTCCTGCACACGGCCGCCCAAGCGGTGTGGGACTGCAACCGGCTGCTGGCACCGTTCCTGCCGCACTCGGCGAACCAGATCCACCTGACCCTGGGCGGCTCGGGCGAGCTCATGCCGATGCCCCGGGTCGAGGAGGTCACCGACCTCGATGACGGCCATCCCTACCCGGTGATCACCGGGGACTACGGAGCGACCCCTCGGTGGGAGTCGAGCCCGGTACCGGTGGGTGCCACCGTGGCCAAGCCGTCGCCGATCTTCACCAAGCTCGACCAGTCGATCATCGACGACGAGCTCGACCGTCTGCGCGACGCGAGCCACGACGAGGCCGACGGAGGCTGACCGGTGGCGCGCAAGGAACGCGACCTCTCCTGGCCGCCGCCGCCTGAGCCGCTGCCACACCCCGTGGTCGACAACCACACCCATCTCGAGACGATCGTGACCGCGACCGACGCGACGGGGTGGCTGGGTGGTCCCGCCACCCCGTCACCCGACGCGGTGGCCGACGGCGCACGGCAGGTCGAGTCGCACCTCGACCGGGCCGCCGATGTCGGGGTGACGCGGATGGTGCAGATCGGCTGCGACCTTCCCGCTGCCCGGTGGACCGACGTGGCGGTGCGTGAGCACCGTTCGCTGCTGGGTGGTGTCGCGATCCATCCCAACGAGGCGTCGCTGCACGCCGGGGTGCGCGAGATCGCCCCGGACGGGCTCGAGCCCGCACCGCTCGACCGGCACGAGGTCGGTCTGGAGGACGCCGTCGCGCAGATCGCGGGCATCGCGCGGGGCAACGACCGCATCCGCGTGATCGGCGAGACCGGCCTGGACCACTTCCGTGCGGGGGAACGTGGGCGCGCGGTGCAGCGCGAGGCGTTCCGTGCGCACATCGCGCTGGCCAAGGAGCTCGACATGGTGCTGCAGATCCACGACCGTGACGCGCATGCCGAGGTGCTCGAGGTCCTGGAACGTGACGGGGCTCCCGCACGCACGGTCTTCCACTGCTTCTCGGGCGACGCGGCGATGGCCCGGCACTGCGTGGAGCGCGGCTGGTACCTGTCCTTCTCCGGGACCGTCACCTTCTCCGCCGCCCACGACCTGCGTGCGGCGCTCCGGGTGGTCCCGCTCTCGCAGGTGCTCCTCGAGACGGACGCGCCCTACCTGACACCGCACCCGTACCGAGGGCGGCCCAACGCCCCCTACCTGGTGGCCGCGACCGCCCGGGCTGTCGCGGACGAGCTCGACCTCGACCTCGAGCACCTGTGCCGCACGGTGTGGGACACCTCGGAGCAGGTCTACGGTCCCTGGTGAGGGGCTGGTCGGCGTGGGTGGGGTCGGCCTGAGGTCGCTTCACCCGGGCGGAGGTCGGGCGACCGACTACCCGCACCCGTGTCCTTTCCGTTACCGTCGTGCGCTGGAGCACCGCGCCGGACCTCGGGCGAGCGCTCCGCGTGACCTTGTCTCCGACGGACGGATCCCCGCGTGCCGCTGCCCACCACCTCTGCCCGGACCGCCGGGCGTTGGTCGGAGCGAGCGCGGCTGGCTGCGCAGGCGCTCGTGCTGGCCCTGGTCGTGAGCGGGACGAGCGCCTTCGCGGTGCTGCACAAGACGGTCACCCTGGACGTCGACGGCACGACGACGACGGTGTCGGCCTTCGGCCGGACCGTGGGTGACGTGCTGGCCGCGCAGGACGTGACCGTGGCCGAGGGCGACCTGGTGGTCCCTGGCCTGGGCGAGACGGTGGCCGACGACGCGGAGATCGTCGTCCGGCGCGGACGCGAGGTCGTGGTCGAGATCGACGGCGAGCGGCAGAGCGTCTGGACCACGGCGCTGACGGTCGGCGACGTGCTCGCCGAGCTCGACGTCCGTGGTGCGCGGGCCTCGGCCTCCCGCTCGGCCACCCTGGGCCGTGACGTGCTGCGCCTGTCCACGGCCAAGACGGTGCACGTGGTCGACGGCGAGTCGACGACAGCGGTGCTGACCTCGGCCTCGACGGTCCGTGAGGCCCTGGGCGAGGCGGGCGTGGTGCTCGGGCCGCACGACAGGGTCTCTGTCTCGCTGGACGCCCCGGCGGTCGACGGGCTGATGGTCGTGGTGACGCGGGTGGCTGCGGTGACCCGGTCGGAGACCACGACGCAACCCTTCGAGACGGTGCGCGAGGAGGACCCGCGGCTGCTCGAGGGCAGCGAGGTCGTCCGCAGCGAGGGCCGTGACGGCGTGCGGACGGTGACCTTCGTCGCCTACGAGGTCGGCGGGGTCGAGGTCGGTCGGGACATGCTCGCCGAGATGGTGCTGAGCGAGGCGTCGGACCGTGTGGTGCGTGTCGGCACCATGACGATGCCCGACCCGGTGGCCGTCCCGGCGGTCGAGCCGGGCACGGCCCGCGCGATCGGTCTGGCGATGACCCTCGAGCGCGGGTGGGGCGAGGACCAGTTCGCCTGCCTGGACCAGCTGTGGACCAAGGAGAGCGGCTGGCGGGTCAACGCGGCGAACGCCTCGAGCGGGGCCTACGGCATCCCGCAGTCCCTCCCGGGGTCGAAGATGGCGTCGGCGGGCGCCGACTGGCAGACGAACCCGGCGACCCAGATCGCGTGGGGCCTGGGCTACATCGGGGGTCGCTACGGGACTCCCTGCGACGCGTGGGCGCACTCGCAGGCGCGCAACTGGTACTGACCTCCCCGACAGCGGGGTGAGGGTCACACCTTCCCGACGGTTGGCATCAGGTCACGAATGGGTTACGGTCGCATGTCGCTTCCGGGATCGGGCGCATCGTGTGCTGCACGTATGCGTCACCGGCAGGTCCGACGGCCAGCCCCGGTGGGCTGACGTCCCCGGTGCGACGACCGGTTCCCTCAGCGGATCGGTCATGACGGCCGGATCAGGGTGTCCGGGCCGGTGTCGATGCGTTCGAGTCCCCCCGCGGGTGGCCGGCCGCTGGATGACGCCGGAGGCCGAAGTCTCGGCACCCCCACCCTGTGCCCGGGCAGCCCGACGTCTGGAACCACGTGAACCCCCTGCACTCCCTCCGCCGCGCCGTCGCACGGCCGTCCGCCCCCACCGCTGCGACCGCTCCTGAGGCTGGTGCAGACGGGCTCCCCGCCCGCTCGCCGCGCGGGCGCGCCCTGCGTGTCGGCATCCTGTCGACGGCTCTCGTGCTCGTCGCGGGAGGTGCCTTCGCCGTGGCGAACGCCCACAAGACCATCTCGCTTGACCTGAACGGCGAGGTCGTCGAGGTGACGACCTTCGCTGGCAGCGTCCGCGGTCTGCTCGAGGAGAACGAGATCGAGCTCCTCGAGCGTGACCTGGTGACGCCCGCGACCGCCGAGGTGCTGCGCGACGGTGACGACGTCGTCGTCCGCCACGCGAGGGAGGTCATCGTCGCGACCGAGGACGGCGAGGACCGTGTCTGGACCACGTCGTTGAGCGCGGGTGAGGTCCTGGCGGGCCTCGAGACCCGCGGCCAGGACGCCCGTCTGGTCGCCTCGCGGTCCGCCGGACGCGCCGACCTGAACGTCGTGCTCGACCTCGACGGCCCCGTGGACGTCGTCGCCGACGATCGCACGCAGACCGTCGCGGACGGCTCGGCCGGCCTCGAGGAGGTGCTCGCCTCTCTCGACGTCACCGTGGGTGACCTGGACCGGGTGCACGTCGAGCGCACCGGTGAGGACCGTCCGCGGGTCACGGTCGTGGTGCAGCGGGTCGTCGCCGAGGAGCGCACCGACCTCGCCGAGGTCCCCTTCGAGAGCGTGACCCAGGAGAGTGCCGACCACTTCGTGGGCAACCGCGCGACCCTGGTGGACGGCGTCCCGGGCGAGCGGACCATCGTCCACCGCGTGATCCTGGTCGACGGCGCCGAGGAGTCCAGGCTGCTGCTGAGCGACACCCTCACCCGCGAGCCGGTCACCCACGTCGAGCGGGTGGGCACCAAGAAGCGGCCGGTGGCCCCTGCGCCCAGAGCTGCAGCCCCGCAGGCCGCGGCGTCGGGCGGTGCGGCTGTCGGCGGCGACGTGTGGGCGGCCCTGGCGCAGTGCGAGTCGGGGGGCAACCCGACGATCGTGTCGGCCAGCGGCACGTACCACGGGCTCTACCAGTTCTCGGTGGCGACCTGGCAGTCGGTGGGTGGTGCGGGTCTGCCGTCCCAGGCCTCGGCCGACGAGCAGACGCAGCGGGCCCAGGCCCTGCAGGCCCGCTCGGGCTGGGGCCAGTGGCCGCACTGCTCGAGCAAGCTCGGCCTGCGCTGAGCGGTGACGGGCTGCTGCGCCGGGCGGGGGACACCCTCACGCACGGCCTAGGCTCGTGGCCATGACCTCCCCGGACGCCCTGCTCGGCCCCTCCACGATCCGGGGCCTGGTGGGGCGTCTGGGGCTTCGGCCCACCAAGAGCTGGGGCCAGAACTTCGTCGTCGACGGGGGCACGGTCCGCCGCATCGTGCGGATCTCCCAGGTCGGCCCGGGGGACCGCGTGGTCGAGGTCGGGCCAGGGCTCGGGTCGTTGACCCTGGGCCTGCTCGAGGTCGGTGCGGACGTCCTGGCGGTCGAGATCGACCCGCTCCTGGCCGGGCAGCTCCCGCTGACGGTCGCCGAGCACGCTCCGACAGCGGTGGACCGCCTCACCGTGCTGGGGACGGACGCCCTGACGCTGACCGAGCTGCCCGGGCGCCCCCCCACGGCCCTGGTCGCGAACCTTCCGTACAACGTGGCCGTGCCGGTGCTGCTCTCCTTCCTCGAGCGGTTCGACTCCCTCGAGCGGGTCCTGGTGATGGTGCAGGCCGAGGTCGCGGACCGGCTCGTGGCCCCTCCCGGGTCGCGGACCTACGGCATCCCCTCGGCCAAGGCGGCCTGGTACGCCTCCGCACGCCGCGCGGGGTCGGTCGGCCGGTCGGTCTTCTGGCCCGTGCCGAGGGTCGAGTCCGCGCTCGTGTCGCTCGAGCGCAGGGAGCCACCCGCGACGACGGCCACCCGGCAGCAGGTCTTCGCGGTGGTCGACGCTGCGTTCGCGCAGCGTCGCAAGACGCTGCGCTCGGCCCTGGCTGGTCACGCGGGCTCACCGGCTGCTGCCGAGCGTGCCCTCGTGGCGGCCGGTGTCGACCCGAGCACCCGGGGCGAGCGGCTCGACATCACGGCCTTCGCCCGGATCGCCGAGCACGTCGAGCGGTGAGCGGCCCGGTCGGCGCACGCCGTGACGGCGCGCGCGAAGCACCTGTCGGACGTGCGAGAGTGGTCGGGTGAGCCCGAGCACCCGTAGCGACGCCGTGCACGTGCGCGCCCCGGGCAAGATCAACCTCGGTCTGGTCGTGGGTCGACGCCAGGAGGACGGCTTCCACCCGCTCGCCACGGTCTTCCAGGCCGTCTCGGCCTACGAGGACGTGACGGCGCACCCGGCCGAGAGCGGCGTGACGGTGACGGTCTCCGGTCTGCACGCGGACCGTGTGCCCACGGGCGAGCAGAACCTGGCCGTCCGCGCGGCGAGGTTGCTGGCCGAGTCGACCGGGGTCGAGGCGGCCGTCCGGCTGCACATCCGCAAGGGCGTCCCGGTCGCGGGGGGGATGGCCGGGGGCTCGGCCGATGCTGCGGCGACCCTGGTGGCCTGCGACACGCTGTGGCGCACCGGCCTCTCGCGGGACGACCTCGCTGAGCTGGGCGCGGCCCTGGGTTCGGACGTGCCCTTCCCGCTCGCCGGTCAGACGGCGATCGGGCGCGGCCGCGGCGATCTCCTGACCCCGGCGATGAGCCGCGGTGAGTACCACTGGGCGTTGGCCCTCCAGGACACCGGGCTGTCGACCCCCGAGGTCTTCGGCGTCTTCGACGAGCTGATCGCCGGTGCGGTCGTGGACGACCCGCAGGCCGACCGGACGCTCATGCAGGCCCTGCGAGCGGGTGACGCCGCCGAGCTGGGGCGTGCCCTGCGCAACGACCTCCAGCCGGCAGCGCTCGAGCTCGCCCCGCACCTGGCCGAGACCCTCGCCGTGGCGCAGGACGCCGGCGCGCTGGGGGTCGTGGTGAGCGGCTCGGGGCCCACGGTGGCGGCTCTGGGGCGCAGCCGGCAGCACGCGCTCGCGATCGCCGCTGCGGTGACCGCCGCGGGCGTCGCCGACGACGTGCTGTGCGTGACGGGACCTGTGGCCGGGGCCCGGCTGAGCGGTGGGGCCGAGATGCTGGCCTCGGCCGGGACGCCAGGGGACAGGGGCTGATGGCGCACCTCCTGGGTGCGGACGCGATCTCGCTGACGCTGGGTACCCGGACGCTTCTCGACGCCGTGAGCCTGGGTGTCGACGACGGCATGCGCATCGGTGTGGTCGGCCCCAACGGCGCCGGCAAGTCCACGGTGCTCAGGCTGCTCGCCCAGCGGTCGACCCCTGACTCGGGCCGGGTCACCCACGCGGGTGGGCTCCGGGTCGGGCTGCTCGACCAGCGCGACGAGCTGCCCGCGGGTTCGACGATCCGCGACATCGTTCACGGTTCGGACGACGAGCACACCTGGGCCGGGGACGCCGGCGTCCGTGCTGTCCACGCGGGGCTGCTGGCCGACGTCGACCTCGACGCGGACGTCGCGACCCTGTCGGGCGGTCAACGGCGGCGCGCGGCGCTCGCACGGCTGCTGGTCGAGGACCACGACGTCCTGCTGCTCGACGAGCCGACCAACCACCTGGACGTCGAGGGGGTCGCCTGGCTCGCCGAGCACCTGCGCGCCCGCTTCGGCGGGGCGGGTGGTGGACCGAACGCCGGCCGTGTGCAGGGTCGCGGGGCGCTGGTCGTGGTCACCCACGACCGGTGGTTCCTGGACGCCGTGTGCACCCGGATGTGGGAGGTCACCGGGACCGTGGGCGGAGGTGCCGTGCTCGGCTACGAGGGCGGCTACGCCGCGTACGTCCTGGCCCGGGCCGAGCGTGAGCGGTCGACCGCGACCTCGGCGACCAAGCGGGACAACCTGCTGCGCAAGGAGCTCGCCTGGTTGCGGCGTGGCGCCCCGGCGCGGACCAGCAAGCCCAAGTTCCGGCTGGACGCCGCGGCGACGCTCATCGCCGACGAGCCCCCGCCCCGCGACCCGCTCGAGCTCACCAGGATGGCCACCGCGCGCCAGGGCAAGGACGTGCTCGACCTGGAGTCGGTCACGATCGCCTTCCCCGGGCCTGACGGTGACGAGCGTGTGCTGCTCGACGACCTCACCTGGCGGCTCGGTCCCGGTGACCGGTACGGCCTGATCGGGGTCAACGGTGCAGGCAAGACGACGCTGCTCCGCCTGCTCGCCGGTGTCGTCGCCCCCCAGCACGGGCGGGTCAAGCGGGGGAAGACAGCGGTGGTGGCCACGCTCACGCAGGACGTCGAGGAGCTCGACGAGCTCTCGCACCTGAGGGTGGTCGAGGTGGTCGAGCGTGAGCGGCGCACAGTCGCGGTCGGCGGCAAGGAGCTCACCGCGGCGCAGCTGGTCGAACGTCTGGGCTTCGCCCGCGAACGTTCGCAGACCCTCGTCCGGGACCTCTCGGGGGGCGAGCGTCGACGCCTCCAGCTGCTGCGCCTCCTGGTCGGAGAGCCCAACGTGCTGCTCCTGGACGAGCCCACCAACGACCTGGACACCGACACCCTCGCCGCGCTCGAGGACCTGCTCGACGGCTGGCCCGGCACCCTGGTGGTGGTCTCCCACGACCGGTACCTGCTCGAGCGTGTCTGCGACCGTCAGGTCGCGCTGCTCGGCGACGGGTCGTTGAGGGACCTGCCGGGCGGTGTGGAGCAGTACCTCGAGCTGCGCCGGTCGGGTACGGGGTCACGGACCACCCGCGGCGGGGACGAGGCCACGGGCGTGGCAGCCGCGCAGCCCGCTGCGTCGGGCCTCGCGGTCGCCGACCGGCCGAGCCAGGCCCAGCTGCACGCCGCACGCAAGGCGATCGGACGGATCGAGCGGCGGCTGGCCAAGATCGCGCAGCGCGAGGAGCAGATCCACACCCGGATGGCCGACGTCGCCGCAGACCACGAGGCGGTGCTGGCCCTGGACGGTGAGCTGCGCGACCTGGTGGCCGAGCGTGACCGGCTCGAGGAGGAGTGGCTCGCCGCGGCCGAGCTGGTCGGTTGAGGGCTCAGGCGTCGAGCGGCGAGACCACGGACCGGAGCAGGTCGGCGAGCTGCTGCTGCTCGTCCGCGCTCAGCCCGGCCAGGAGCCGGCGCTCGACCGCGAGCAGGTCGGACATCGCGCCGTCGACGCGGGAGCGTCCGTCGTCGGTCAGGCGGACCAGCACCCCTCGGCGGTCGGCAGGGGCAGGCCGGCGTTCGACCAGCCGCCGGCTCGCGAGACGGTCGATGCGGTTGGTCATGGTGCCGCTGGTGACCAGCGTCTGCGCCACGAGGGTGCCGGGGGAGAGCTGGTAGGGCTCGCCGGCCCGCCGCAGGGCTGACAGCACGTCGAACTCCCACAGCTCGAGCTCGTGCCGGGCGAAGGCCCCGCGTCGGGCGAGGTCGAGGTGCCGGGCGAGGCGGCTCACCCGCGACAGGACGGCGAGCGGCGAGACGTCCAGGTCGGGCCGCTCGCGCCGCCAGGCGTCGATGATCCGGTCGACCTCGTCCGTCACGGTGTCCGCTCGCTCGAGGCGCCGAGCGCGGGCTGGCGCTGGAGACCGGACAGGCCGTTCCAGGCCAGGTTGACCAGGTGGGCCGCGACGTCCTCCTTCTCGGGGCTGCGCGAGTCGAGCCAGTGCTGGCCGGTCAGCGCGACCATCCCGACCAGCATCTGGGCGTAGATCGGTGCCGTCCGCGGGTCCAGACCGCGTTTGGTGAACTGGGCGCCGAGCAGGTGCTCGACCTGTGCCGCCACGTCGCCGATCAGGCTCGAGAAGGTGCCGGTCGCCTGCGCGACGGGCGAGTCCCGGACCAGGATGCGGAAGCCGTCGGTCGAGGTCTCGATGTAGTCGAGCAGGGCCAGGGCTGTGCGCTCGAGGAGCTCCTGCGGGTGCCCCCCGGCGAGCAGGGCCTGGGTCAGGGTGCCGGTGAGCGCCTGGATCTCACGGTCGACGACGACGGCGTACATGCCTTCCTTGCCACCGAAGTGCTCGTAGACCACCGGCTTGGAGACCTGCGCCCGGGAGGCGATCTCCTCGACGCTGGTTCCCTCGAAGCCCTTCTCGGCGAAGAGCTGCCGGCTGACGTCGAGCAGCTGCTCACGACGCTGGGTGCCGGTCATCCGGGCCCGCGGGGGGCGTTTCGTCGGGGAGGCCACCGGTCCATCATGCCGTGCACGCCTGGCAGACTGGGCCACCGGTCCGGACGTGTCCGTCCTGCGCCTCCCGGCGGGCCGCCGGGGGCGGCACGGGACGTACCGCGCACCGAACCGGTCCGCCCTGGTGTAACGGCAGCACGCCGGCCTTTGGAGCCGTGCAGTCCAGGTTCGAATCCTGGGGGCGGAGCGCGGGTCCGGGCGCTGTGACCGAGGGTGGTCGACGGCCCGGGGCAGCCCTCGCTGGCACCGACGGGGCGCCGCGCACCGGTAGAGTTGCCGAGCGACAGACCCACCGCACCCACCGGTCACAGCTCCTCACCGAGAGCCGCGCACGGGGGTGCAGATCCGAGAGGGAGTCCTCCGTGACCACCCCCCGCCCCGCAGCCGTCGTCGTCCTCGCAGCGGGCGAGGGCACCCGGATGCGATCCACCACTCCCAAGGTCCTGCACGAGCTCGCCGGTCGGTCGATGCTCGGGCACGCGATCACGGCCGCCCGTTCGCTCGACCCGCAGCGTGTGGTCGTCGTGGTCCGGCACGAGCGGGACCGGGTGGCCGCCCATGCGGTCGAGGTCGACCCGCAGGTCCTGGTCGCCGACCAGGACGAGGTCCCGGGCACGGGGCGCGCGGTGCAGTGCGGGCTGAGTGTGCTGGACGCCACCGCGCACGCCGACCTGGTGAGGGACGGCGTCCCCGAGACCCACAGCGACTCGGTCGCGGTCGAGGGGCCCCTGGTCGTGCTCGCCGGTGACATCCCTCTGCTCGACGGCCAGGTCCTGGCACGGCTGCTCGAGACGCACGTCGCCGACGGCAACGCCGTGACGGTGCTGACCACGCAGGTGGCCGACGCCACCGGCTACGGCCGGGTGCTGCGGGACGAGGACGGCGCGGTGCTCGGCGTCGTCGAGCACAAGGACGCCGACGCCGAGCAACTCGCGATCACCGAGATCAACTCCTCGGTCTACGTGTTCGACGCCGCGGTGCTGCGTCGGGCGCTGGGGCGCCTCGGCCAGGACAACGCCCAGGGTGAGGTGTACCTGACCGACGTGCTCGCGATCGCGCGGGGCGACGGCGGGTCGGTACGAGCGCTCCAGGTCGACGACCCGATGCTCGTCGAGGGGGTCAACGACCGCTCGCAGCTCGCGGTGCTGCGGGCAGAGCTCAACCGTCGTCTGCTCGAGGAGTGGATGCTCTCGGGGGTCACCGTGGTGGACCCGGCGACCACCTGGGTCGACGTCGACGTCGAGCTCGAGCCGGACGTGACGCTGCTGCCCGGAACCCAGCTGCACGGCCGGACGCGGGTCGCGAGCGGCGCGGTGGTGGGCCCGGACACCACGCTGACCGATGTCGTGGTGGGTGCGCATGCGCAGGTGGTCCGCAGCCATGCGACGGGTTCCGTCGTGGGCCCGGGGGCGGTGGTCGGACCGTTCTCGTACCTGAGGCCCGGGACGACGCTGGGTGCGGACGGGAAGATCGGTGCCTTCGTCGAGACGAAGAACGCGGAGATCGGCGCCCACTCCAAGGTGCCGCACCTGTCGTACGTGGGCGACGCGACGATCGGTGAGCACACCAACATCGGCGCGGCGACGATCTTCGTCAACTACGACGGGGTGACCAAGCACCGCTCGACCATCGGCTCGCACGTGCGGATCGGCTCGGACAACGCGCTGGTCGCTCCGGTGACGATCGGCGACGGTGCGTACACCGGTGCCGGTTCGGTGATCCGCCGTGACGTCGGTGCCGGAGCCCTGGGCATCAACACCGCGCCGCAGCGGACGATCGATCGGTGGGTGCTCAGACGCCGGCCCGGCTCGCCGTCGGCCGAGGCCGCCGCGGCTGCACTGGGCATCGACGGGGACGACACCGACGACCTCTCACCTCAGGCCCGCGCCGAGATCGCCCGGCACCAGGCGGGGTCGGCTGCCGACCACGACTCCTCGTCCACCACCGAAGGGCACTGACAACGATGAGCGGGATCACCTCGGCCGACGGCGGCAAGCGCCTGGTCCTCGTCTCCGGCCGGGCGCACCCTCAGCTCGCGGAGGACGTCTCCCGCGCCCTGGGCAGCGAGCTGGTGCCCACCACGGCGTACGACTTCGCCAACGGAGAGATCTACGTCCGGTTCGGGGAGAGCGTGCGGGGGGCCGACGCGTTCGTCCTGCAGAGCCACACCGCGCCGATCAACCAGTGGATCATGGAGCAGCTGATCATGGTGGATGCGCTCAAGCGTGCTTCTGCCAAGACGATCACCGTGGTCCAGCCCTTCTACGGCTACTCGCGCCAGGACAAGAAGCACAAGGGGCGTGAGCCGATCTCGGCGCGCCTCATGGCCGACCTGTTCAAGACCGCGGGCGCCGACCGGCTGATGAGCGTGGACCTGCACGCGGCTCAGTCCCAGGGCTTCTTCGACGGGCCGGTGGACCACCTGTGGGCCATGCCGCTGCTCGTGGACTACGTCCGCAGCCGGGTCGACCTGACGAACGTGGCGGTGGTCTCGCCCGACGCCGGTCGGATCCGTGTGGCCGAGCAGTGGGCGGCGAAGCTCGGTGGCTGCCCGCTGGCGTTCATCCACAAGACCCGTGACATCAACGCCCCCAACAAGTCGGTGGCCAACCGGGTGGTCGGCGAGGTCGAGGGGCGCACCTGCATCCTGACCGACGACATCATCGACACCGGCGGGACCATCGCCGAGGCGGTGCGGGTGCTGCTCGGGGCGGGGGCCAAGGACGTCATCGTCGCAGCGACCCACGGGGTGCTGTCCGACCCGGCCGCGTACCGGCTCACCGAGTGCGGCGCGCGCGAGGTCATCGTGACCGACACCCTGCCGATCCCCGAGGAGCGGCAGTTCGACAAGCTCACGATCCTGTCGATCGCCCCGCTGATCGCCCGGGCGATCCGGGAGGTCTTCGACGACGGCTCGGTGACGTCCCTCTTCGACGGCGCCGTCTGAGGCGCGAGCCGTCCGGTCCGGGCGCGTCGCACCGGGCGACGGTGCCCGTACCGAGCCGGTTTCGTGGTGCCCCTCGGGCCGGGTAGAGTGAGCAAGTTGCCTCGGCGAGGGATGTCGGACGGCCGTACGGAGACACTCCGTCGGCTCGACTCCGTGATTGACGCGGCGGTCGTGCCTGCGCGTCCGTCCTGTGTCCCGCGCTGAGGCCACCGCCCCGCACCTGCCGTGCGTGCTGCGTCGCGCAGCGCACGACCACTTCGTCCGAACAAGCCCAGGAGTCCCACGTGTCCGAGGTCAAGCTCGCCGCCGCCACCCGTACCGAGTTCGGCAAGGGTGCGGCACGTCGCATCCGCCGCGCCAACCAGATCCCCGCAGTGCTCTACGGGCACGGCGGAGAGCCCGTGCACATCACCCTGCCCGGCCACGAGACGATGCTCGCGCTCAAGCACTCCAACGCGCTCTTCTCGATCGACATCGACGGCACCAGCCAGCTCGCGATCGCCAAGGACGTCCAGCGCGACCCGGTCAAGCAGGTCATCGAGCACGTCGACCTGCTCATCGTCATCAAGGGCGAGAAGGTCACCGTCGAGGTCAACGTCCACGTCACCGGCGAGTCGGCTCCTGGCACGATCCACGTGGTCGAGTCCCAGACCGTCCAGCTCGAGGCCGAGGCCACGCACCTGCCCGAGTCGATCGACGTGTCGGTCGAGGGTCTCGAGGCGGGCGAGGCGGTCCGTGGCTCCGACCTGGTCCTGCCCGAGGGCGCCGTCTACCTGGGCGATGCTGCTGACGTCATCGTGATGGTCTCGCAGCCGCGTGCCTCTGCCGAGGACGACGCAGCCGTCGAGGAGCTCGCCGCCTCGCAGTCCGCGGCCTCCGCCGCCGCCGACGTCGCAGCGGGTCTCTGACCTGAGGCTCATCGATCTGGTACGAACGCTGCGACGCCCGGTCCCGCTGGGGCCGGGCGTCGCGCGCGTCGGGGAGGGTGCGCAGGAGATGACCACACCGTGGCTCGTGGTGGGCCTGGGCAACCCCGGACCCGCCTACGCGGGCAACCGCCACAACGTCGGGCACATGGTCATCGACGAGCTCGCCCGCCGCAGCGGGGCGCGGTTCACCTCCCACCGCAGCCGTGCTCAGGTCGCCGACGTCCGTCTCGGGGTGCTGCCGGGCGGGGCTCCCGGCCCGCGGGTCGTCCTGGCCAGGCCGACGACCTTCATGAACGTCTCAGGCGGGCCCGTCGCAGGGCTGAGCCAGTACCTCCAGGTCCCGGTCGACCATGTGCTGGTGGTCCACGACGAGCTCGACATCCCCTTCGCCGAGGTCCGCCTCAAGGCCGGGGGAGGCGAGGGTGGCCACAACGGCCTGCGCAGTGTCAGCTCGTCGCTGGGCACCCGTGACTACCTCCGGGTCCGCGTCGGCGTGGGTCGCCCCCCCGGGCGCACCGACCCGGCGGACCACGTCCTGAAGGACTTCACCTCGACCGAGCGCAAGGACCTGCCCTGGCTGGTCGACGCGGCGGCGGACGCCGTGGAGATGGTCGTGGTCCAGGGGCTGCTCGCAGCGCAGCAGCGGTTCCACGCACCAGGCTGAGCCCCCCGGGGCGGCCGGGCACCGGCGATCCATGGACCAAGCGGGTGAAATCCGACACTTTGGACAACCGGGACAGAACATCAGGTATAGCCTCGGGATCCGGATGGAACCGGGGGTGGGGCATGACACTGGCGGCTGAGCGCGGTCTCGAGTGGGCCAACGACGACGACCGGCGTGCCCGTGCCGTGGAGCCGCGGCGATCGTGGGCGTCCGCGCAGCCCTTCGTGCCGCGCAGCACGCCGTTCAACGACCAGGCCGCCCGAGCCGGCCACTGGGCGAAGGTCGCCCTGGGTTACCAGCGTCGCGTGGTGGTCGTCGACGCCTTGGCCACCGTCGCCGTCGGAGCGGGTCTCGCCTGGACGAGCCTGGGGCGCGGTGTCGAGGCGCTGGGCACCGTGCTGCTCGCCTCGGTGGGCTTCGTGGTCCTGGTCGCCGTCGCGCGGGGCTACGAGACCAAGACGCTCGGCGACGGACCCGCCGAGTTCCAGGCGATCATCCGCGCGGGCGTGATGTCCGCGGCGGTGCTGATGACGTTGAGCTACGCGTTCCAGACCGAGATCTCGCGGACCGTGGTCTTCCTCGGGACGCCCGCCGTGGTGCTGCTGGCAAGCCTGGGTCGCTACACGCACCGCAGGTTCCTGCACCGGGAGCGTTCGCACGGTCAGGCGATGATGAGCACGCTGGTGGTGGGTGACTACCACGCGGTGGCACGGGTGGTCGGCGACCTCGCAGCGGCGCCCTACCACGGCTACCAGGTCTCGGGCGTGTGCCTGAGCAGCATCGATGAGCCCTCACCGTTCCCGGACGTCCCGGTGGTCGGCGCACTGGCCGACATCCCGCAGGTCGTGGCCGACCGTGCGGTCGACGTCGTCGTGGTGGCGGGGACGAGCATCAGCGGCGAGGGCCTGCGTCGGCTCACCTGGGCGCTCGACCGCGCCGGGGCACAGCTGATCGTCGCCCCCGACATCGTGGAGGTGACCAGCCCCCGCCTCACCCTTCGCCCGACGGCAGGGCTGTCCCTGCTGGCTGTGGAGGTCGGATCGCCTCGCCGGCGCATGATCGCCAAGGCCGCGCTCGACCGCACCGCAGGCCTGGTCCTGCTGCTGATGGCCGCGCCGGTCATCGCCGGAGCGGCACTGGCCGTCCGGCTCACGTCCCCAGGCTCGCCGTTCTACCCGCAGACGCGTGTGGGGGTCGACGGTGCGACCTTCACCATGTGGAAGATCCGCAGCATGTACGTCGACGCCGCCGCTCGGAAGGCCGAGCTCGCCGACCTCAACGAGGCCGACGGGGCGTTGTTCAAGATGCGTGCCGACCCTCGCGTCACCCCGGTCGGTCGGGTGCTGCGCCGGTTCTCGCTCGACGAGCTGCCGCAGCTCGCCAACGTCGTCAAGGGCGACATGTCGCTCGTCGGCCCGCGGCCGCCCCTCGCCGAGGAGGTCGCCGTCTACGAGGATGCCGTCCACCGTCGGCTACGGGTCAAGCCGGGTCTCACGGGGCTCTGGCAGGTGTCCGGTCGGTCCGACCTCAGCTGGGAGGAGTCGGTCCGCCTCGACCTGCGCTACGTCGACAACTGGTCGGTCGCGATGGACCTGGAGATCCTGTGGAAGACGGCACGGGCCGTGCTGCGGGGCTCGGGGGCCTACTGACCGACGCAGGAGTGCGGGACCCCGAGCGTTGTGGGATCCCGCACTCCTGCGATCGACGGACGGGGTCAGCCTCGCTTGCGGACCACGGCCACACCGTCGGTGTAGACGTTCTTCGACGAGTCGAACGTGAAGGCCTCGGGCGCGATGATCGCGCAGTCCTTGTGCTTGGTGGCGCGGCCGAAGGTGTTCCCGGTGATCGCGAGGTTGGCGGGACTGGTGCCCTTCGCGCCGATGTTGATCGAGCATGCGCCGTTGTCGATCCAGTTGCCGGTGATGCGGACGTTGGAGACGGCTCCGGCGTCCTGGGTGAGCATGATGGCGGCGTTCTTGGATCCGTTGATCGTGTTGCCGGTGAAGGTGAGGTTGCTGCCCGCCTGGATCTGGATGTTGTCGTCGTGGCTGGGGCCACCGTTCCAGTTGGGGTCTGAGGTGAAGTGAGCGTTGTCGTGCAGCCAGGAGTTCTCGATGGTGACGTTGTTGCCGCGGATGTGCACGGAGTCGATGACGTTGTGGATGTTGACGCGGCGGGCGGTGATGTTCATGCCGCGCAAGCCGTCGATGTTGGGGTGGGCGGTGAAGGGGGCGAGCTCGCTGTCCTCGATGAGGACGTTGTGGCTGGCCGAGCCGACCGCGACCAGACCCCGGCCGAAGGTGGTGGGGCCTCCGCGCACGATGGAGTTCTTGATGGTGACGTTGGCCGCCTTGACCTGGACGAACCCGCGGATGTCCAGGCCGTTGATGACGGTTCCTGGCGTGGTGATCGTCAGGTCACCGTTGTGGACCCTGAGTGAGGTGCCTGCCGGGACCCCGGTGTTGGTGGGACCAGGCTTGGCCGCACCCGGCGCCGGAGCGGGTGCGGGTGCAGGTGCAGGTGCGGGTGCAGGTGCCGGCAGCGGGGCTGACGGCTTCACGGCCGAGGCGGTTGCGCGACCGTAGTACTCGTCACTCGCGATGATCCCGCCGATGACGGCCTCGACCCGGGATCCTGTCTGGATCGCTCGTACCCAGTTCGTCCGCCCGGTCGGGTCGATACCACGGCCGAGCAGCGACTCGTAGTGACTGTTGATGACGGTGGCGAGGTGCTCGGACGAGAGGAGGAAGCCCAGCGCGACGTTGTAGCGACTGGCACCACCGTTCAGCTGGTTGGTCCAGTGCGCGACTTCTTGGCTGCTGGCCGATCGACCCAGTACGTCGCGGTAGAGCTTGGCCACCCAGCGGGAGGGCTGCTTGTCGACCCTCAGGTAGTACTCGTCCGAGGCGACGAAGCCTGACTCCATCTGCTGGATCGTCAACCCTCGACTCATCGCATCGAGCCAGTCCTGAAGGCCCTTGGCGTCCGGGGCTCGGCCGAGGTACTTCCGGTAAGACGCGGTGATCAGGTTGCTGCGGTACTCGGCACTGTACGTGATCGCGTTGGCGACGCTGACCCGCGGAGATCCGGCGCGCAGGTGCTGCGTCCAGGTAGACAGACCGCCAGCGTCAGGAGACCGCTTGAAGAGGTGCTGGTAGACGCTCGCGACGTAGAGCGTGGTGGCGTCGGTGGACGAGGTCACCACGCGGGTGGCGGTCGCGGGCCCGGTCTGTGCGTGGGCCGCCGGGACGGCGAGCACACCCAGCAGGAGAGCGCTCAGCCCTGCAGCGGCCAGTCGACGCCCGGCCAGAGTGGGGGTCCGGCGAGCGGTGGGGGGTGTTGCGGTGAGAGGGGCGCTGCGCGCGACCCGGAATTCTGTCTGTGTCACTTCTGCTCCGTGATTCGGTAGCTTGGCTGACCCTGTGGGGTCCCATAGCTTTGCGTCCCCGCCTCTCGACGGGTTTGCCTTTGTCGTCAACGTCCTCGTGTCGATATCGGCATGAGGATGCTCTGGCATGAGCCCGGATTCTCCCGAACTTGGCGGGGATGTCCGTTCGCTGCTCCACTCGGGAGCGGCTGGTGACTCGGGCCCCTACGGGGGCAGCCAGAACACTAGGTGCTTGCGAACCGAGAAATCCAGGCCTGTGCCGAACGTCACAAGGACTATTCGGACAGTCCAGACATAGCGCATCGAGGTTCACCCGAACGCGGCTTGTCGGAGGTCCTGCACACCGATAAAGAGTCCGCCCGGAGGAGATCTGGCGCGCGCGCGGGGGCCGTATCGACCTGACCCGAGAGGCGAGGCTGCGCGACACCGTGCGGGTCAGTGCTGTGATCGTGCTGTGAGTCCCTCGGCGCCTCCACCTCCCTTCGGGCGAGCGTGGTCAGTGCGCATGGCCGCCGGCCATGAGCAGCCGCGCGGCTGGTGTGCACGGAGCCGTGATGCCCGACGAGGGACGCAGAGGGTCGCGGGAACGGCGAGGTGACGAGTGGCAGCACGCCAGGCCGCGGCAGCGATCAGGACGCGCTGGGTCAGCCCGTCCTGACGGACACCACGGCGCCGTCGTCGAACCTGTTTCCCCCGACGTCGAACGTGAACGCCCTGGGTGCCACGATCGCGCATCCTGCGTGGCGGGTGTTGCGGCCGAAGGTGTTGTCGGTGATCGCGAGATTGCGGGGAGCGTCGGATGCTGCCTTGATGTTGATCGAGCATGCGCCGTTGTCGATCCAGTTGCCGGTGATGCGGACGTTGGAGACGGCTCCGGCGTCCTGGGTGAGCATGATGGCGGCGTTCTTGGATCCGTTGATCGTGTTGCCGGTGAAGGTGAGGTTGCTGCCCGCCTGGATCTGGATGTTGTCGTCGTGGCTGGGGCCACCGTTCCAGTTGGGGTCTGAGGTGAAGTGAGCGTTGTCGTGCAGCCAGGAGTTCTCGATGGTGACGTTGTTGCCGCGGATGTGCACGGAGTCGATGACGTTGTGGATGTTGACGCGGCGGGCGGTGATGTTCATGCCGCGCAAGCCGTCGATGTTGGGGTGGGCGGTCAGGGGGGCGAGCTCGCTGTCCTCGATCAGGACGCTGTGGTGGGGTGAGCCGACCGCGACCAGACCCCGGCCGTGGGTGGTGGGGCCTCCGCGCACGATGGAGTTCTTGATGGTGACGTTGGAGGCGTTGACCTGGACGAACCCGCGGATGTCGAGACCGTCGATGACGGTGTCGGGGGTGGTGATGGTCAGGTCGCCGTCGTGGCGGGTGAGATGAGTGCCGGTCGGCACGCCGGTGTTGCCGGGTCCGGGCTGACCAGCCGGAGCCGGAGCCGGAGCCGGAGCCGGGGCTGGAGCAGGAGCCGGTGTGGGAGAGGGCTCCGGAGCGGGGGCCTCGGCCGCAGGCGTGTCCGTGATCGGCGCTGGAGCGGGCTCCGTGGGAGCGGGGTCAGGCTCGGCCTTCTCGATGTCCGCTGGGGGAGCCCAGGAGGGTGCGACGTCCGAGGGCGGAGAGGTGGCTGCCTCGGGCCTGGCGTCCGCCTCGACACCGTCGGAGGTCCGCGCCACGAAGTACCCGGTGACCCGGGGATGGATCCGGACGCTCGCCTCGGTGTTGAACAAGGTGATGTCACCGCCGTCACGGAGAGGCACGGCCACCGTCGCCAGGGCCCGGGTCTGCGCCCTGACATCCAGGACGGGCTCCTCGTCGCAGGTCGCGGTGGTCTCGGGCGTCGGGCAGGCGTAGACGGCGGTGTCGCGCCATGCTCCGTGTCCGGCGAGGCGGACGGAGACGGCGATAGCGCCGGCCGGCGGCTCGCCCACGGACAGGACCGCCGACTCCCGCGGTGCGATGGTGCGTGAAGCGACGGCGACGGCAGGGATGCTCGTGAAGACGCCGCCGTCGGCGTCACCGAGGCCGTGGACATGGAAGCCTGCCACGTCCAGGTTGGCCTGCACGTCGCCGGACAGGCTCTGGACGTGCACGGCATCTCCGCGAGCACCACCGAGAGGGACCGAGAAGGAGGCCGGGGCGAACCCGGCGCCCGAGAGGTCCACTCGCGCGCAGGTACCCGGTGCGGCTGCGCCGGCTGGACACACCTCGAGAGATGCGGGGGATGGCCCCAGGGGTGTCACCGTGAGTGACGCGGTGCTCGCGCCGCCGGGAACGTCGGCGAGCCTGATCGTGCGGCCGGTTCCGCTGCCAAGACTCAGGGGTGTCGTAGGGGGAGGAGATGCGAGATCGACGCGGACCGTGTCCGTCGGGACCGGTGGCTGGACCATGGTGCGGGCACCGAGCTCGCTGACACCAGGAGCCGCGAGCGTCACCTCCCTGGGAGTGGCCGCTGCGAGATCGGCCGGGGCGGTGGCACCGCCCGTGAGAGCGCATGCGACCGCGAGTATGAGGCCATGCTGCAGACGGGCGCGGTTCCAGGTGGTGCGTGCTCGCACGTGGTCTCCTCCAGGGCGTCATCCTGCGGGTGGGCGGGCGGACCTGGAGGCGGCATCGAGCGGACGTCCTCAGGTCGCATATCATTCGGCAGCCCGGAAGGCGAGAGCCTGAACCGGGTGAACTTCATCCGCCAGGCAGGACTATAGGGCCAAACGGGTGAATGCTGTCCACCCCGTGTCCCATCAGGCGAGGTGGGTCAGGGGGCGATGTGGGCAACGTCACGCTGCGACCGCGCCTGACGGGAGCCGTGGCGTATGACGAACCACAGGCCTTCGAGCGTGCCGGCGGCGACTGCCCAGATCGGGGCGAGATGCCGGTACCGCGGACCTCTGAGCCCACCCCGGCGCAGCACCGTGCGAGCGAACGCGGGCGACCGGAGCACCCAGGCGATCTGATGGCGTCCGTCGAGGTGCTTGGCAGCGAAGACGAGCCTGTTCCGGACGTTGTAGCGGTAGTAGAGCAGGGACTTCCCCGGGCCCTGGGTCCCGCCGACGTCGTGCACGGCGTCGAGGTCGGGACGAACCGAGAGCCGCCCGCCGGCCCGGGTGCACCGCCAGCTCAGGTCGACGTCCTCCCAGTAGAGGAAGTACTCGGGGTCGAACCCGCCCACACGGGTCCAGAGCTCGGCGCTGACAGCCAGGCAGGCCCCCGACAGCCAGCCCGTGCGACCAGCGGAGCTCGCTCCCGTCGTCACCGTGCGTCCGTCCCGGAGGCGGACCTCGCCGCCGGCGAACCAGACCGAGCCGTCGGTCCGCAGGATGCGAGGGCTGACCATCGCTCCCGGATCCCGACGGCAGGCGTCGACGAGGCTCCGCAGAACGGCGACGTCGATCCGCAGGTCCGGGTTGAGCAGCACGAGCGCGGTGCAGTCGCTCGCGAGGGCACGGTCGACACCGACGTTCATCGCGGCTCCGAAGCCGACGTTGGTGGCGAGGGGGACGACCTCCCAGCCATGGGACCTGCCGACGTGGCCGATCGCATCCCGCTCCTCGTCGGTGGACCGGTTGTCGACGACGACGACGTGCGTGTCGAGGCCGGCGAGGTCGAGCGTGGCGAGGTTCCTCTCGACGAGCGCGTGGGAGCCGTAGTTCACCACCACGAGGCCCAGGCGGGACGCGAGCCCGTCGTCCATCGACCGCGTCACAGGAGTGCCCCACGTGAGGCCCCGAGCCGTGCGATGGCGAGCACGCCGCTGATGTCCCTGCGCAGGGGTGGGAGCACGAGCCCCCCGAGCGCGTAGACCGCCACCGTCGTGACCGCGGTCACCGCGAGGCGGAGCGGCGCAGGGTGCGCGACGAGCGTCAGGTCCACGACCGCTGCGACACCGGCCGCGCAGGCCACGACGGCGAGGATCCGCAGGGCTCCGGTCATGAGCGCTCGGGTAGGGATCACGGTGCGTCGTGAGAGCCACCACAACGACAAGGGCCAGGCCAGCGCAGGGGCGACCGCGTACCCTGCGGCGACCCCGATCACCCCCCAGGTGCTCCCGACGAGGATGCAGACCACCTTGATGGCTGCCGTCACCATGGTGTAACGAAGCAGGTCTCCGGTGAGGTTGCGCGAGAGGTAGATCCAGTAGCCCACGTAGGACAGGGTCTGGAAGATGCCCGCGACCGCCAGGAGGCGCAGGAGCGGGACCACGGTCTCCCACCGCGGACCCAGGAAGATCTCGACGATCGGCTCGGCAGCGGTGGCGACGACCCCGAGCGCCGCGACGAGGGTGTATCCCAGCGCCAGCTGTCCGCGACGGATGAACTCCGCGTAGCGCAGGTCGTCGTCCTGGAGGCGGGACAGGACCGGGAGGGCCACGGTCGTCGTCGGTGCACGCAGCTGGTTGAGCGGGGTCATGAGGAGGTGGAAGGCCCGGTTGTACAACCCCAGCGAGCCGGCGCCGAACCTGAGACCGATCACGAAGGAGTCGACGTTGTTGCTCGCGTAACCGATGAGCTGCGTCCCGACCAGGCGCCAGCCGAAGCGCAGCAAGCCCCGCATCTCGACCCCTCGGTGCGGCAGGCGCGGGAACCACCGGGCGCTCACGGCGTAGGCGATGAGAAGGGTGGTCGTCTGGGCGAGGGTCTGCGCGACGAGCGCCCAGTACCCGAACCCGGCCACCGCGAAGGCCATCGCGACCCCGAGGGCGATCACCGGAGCGAGCACGTCCGCCATGGCGAGCGCGCCGAACCTGAGGTGCCGGACGAGGTCGGCCCGGTACTGGGTCGCGATGCCGTTGAGCAGGAAGGTGACCGACAGGAGTCGTGCGATCCCGACGAGCTCGGGCTGGTCGTAGAGCGCGGCCACCGCTCCCGCCGCGACGAACACGACCGCGCCAAGGGTCAGGCCGATCCCTGTGTTGATCCAGAACAGGTTGTCCCGCTGCTCACGGGAGAGCGTCGGCGCCTGGATCGCTGCCGAGGACAGACCGAAGTCGCGGAAGATCTCGCCGACGCCGACGATCACCACGACCATCGCGATGAGGCCGTAGTCCTGCGGTGAGAGCACGCGGGCCAGCAGTGCTACCGAGAGCACCTGGATGACGATCCGGAGTCCCTGACCGCCCAGGGTGACGAACGCGCCGCGTGCCGCGTGGTGCCCGAGGCCGAGCGGTGCGCGGGCCGGCGCCGGTGTGCGATCGCTCCGACCCCGCGGCCGCCTCATCTCGACAGCCTCCGGACGCGAGCACGTGTCCCACGCGCAGTCCTGATGGCGTCCCGGGGGCGGCCGAGGGCGAGGCCGAGCAGTCCGAACCCCCGGTAGCGCGGTGAGCGCCTGCCCGCGAGGGCGGCCCCGACCAACCGCCCCAGGAGCGTCTCACGCCTGGTGCGCTGGAGGGGCTGGACCGCCGCGATGGCGTCGATGTCGACAGGTCTGGCCACCAGCACGCCGGCCTCGACGGCCCGACGCACGACGTCGAGCCCGCGCGGCGTCCTGGCGATGAGTGCACTGACCCCCGCACCCTCGACGAAGACCGGGTACCCGCGCGCATCGGTGCGCCAGAAGTCGCCGGCACTCACGTCGCTGCTCTCGCCGACACCGTCGACGCACACCTTGCACCGCCACTGGACCGTGGGCCCGAGGTGGCGCCCCCATGACTCGTCGTACGACATGGTCACCTGCTCCCCTCGGGTCGTGCGGGCCGTGAAGTCACCGGGCCAACCGTTCCCGCGGTAGCGCAGGCTCTCGAGCCGGGTGTCCACGGGGGCGCCCAGCGAACCGACGAGGGCGTCGGTCGCATGCTGGCTCGGCGTTCCCGCGCAGAAGAACGAGAGGATGAGGGGTTCTGCTCCCCCGCGCGCCGAAGCGAGCGAGCGGAGTGCGGACGCCTCGCACGGCTTGCCGACCACAGCGGCGGCCGGGTCCAGCGCGCCGACGGCGGCCGCCGTCGAGACGGGTGCGTACCGAGAGCCTGACGCCGCGAGGGCCTCGTCACGGCTCATGATCCGTACGCTGACCGTGCGGCGAGGGTCGTCCGCGTCGGCCCCTGCGCCGATCACGTACGCCGCCTCGCCCTCCTCGACCAGCCAGCCGGCCAGTGCGGTGAGCACACCACCGCTGCTGCCACGATGACGGATGTCCTCGTCGGCGGCCCACGCCTCCCAGACCCCCAGGGCGGGGCCCATCGTCGGGTGCCTCACGGAGCCGGGCGGGGCGGGAGCGCGCACCACGACCCCCGGGCAGACCGACCGGAACTGCCGTGCCAGGGCGCGGTCCTCGCGCTCGGTCGATGCCGAGGGGTGCGAGCGACACGGTCGGGAGTACCCCTCGCCGTCGAGCTCCATCGTGACGGCAGGGTCCAGCTGGCAGCAGGCACCGCACCCCGAGCACAGGCCGCCGTCGACCACCCGCGCGATCTCCCGGTCGAGCCGACGCGAGGTCATCCCAGTCCCCGCAGGGCTTCGACCGCGGGGCGCAGCAGGACCTGCGCGCGATCGCGGACCGACGCCGCCCCGTCATCCAGGTCGTCGCGGTCGGTCAGGCGCAGCGCGCTCGTCGCCGCGTCGGTGTCCACGCGCAGGTCGACCGTGTGGTGCCACCCGAGGTCGTCGAGCAGCGGCGCGAACTTGCGTGAGTAGGCCAGCGGGATCGCCGGGGTCCCCACGGAGAGCGCGTTGAGACACGCGTGCATACGTGAGCCGATCACGAGCTCGGCGGAGGCGACCAGCTCCCTGGCCTCCGTCAGCGACCCGGGGATCAGGGCCTGGGCATCAGGCGCGATCGTGCTGCGGAACTCGTCGATCGCGGGGACGTCGTCGTCGGGGGAGGAGGACGGGAGCACGTGCGCCATGAGGTCGACCCGGCGCCCGCCTGCGGTCAGGGACCTGTAGAGGTCGGCGACGGTCGACCGGTAGCGCTCGGCGTCGACGTGCGGGCCGGGCTGCCAGAGCAGGCCCGAGATGTTCAGCAGCACGTCACGTGTCCGCGGTGTCTGCGGTACCGGGAGGGCGAAGACGACGTCCGTCGAGAGCGCGTCGACCGCGCGCCCGAGCTCGACGGCGTGCGCGGCGCTGACCGAGTCCCGGGCCATGACCAGCCGCGCGCGTCGGAGCGACCACCGGCCGATCGCCCGCCCGCGTGCGGTCGAGAACGGGCCGATCGTCTGCGGGCCGAGCACGACCGGCGTCCCGGCCTGGGTCGCGCACTCGGCAAGGGTCGACATCGTGGTGAGTCTCGCTGCGCCGTAGGCGTCGGTGAAGCTGTCGCCCGCGCGCATGTCGAGCACGACGTCGAAGCCGGAGAGCCACTTCTGCAGGCCGAACCGACCGGTGATGCGCTCGCGGACCAGTGATCGTGCGCCTTGGATCGGCAAGGGCGCTGGGCCGCGCCCGAAGCTCTGGAACTCGACCTGGACCTCGGGCCACGCCTGCTGCAGCAGCGCGTGGGCTCCTTCGCCCAGCGCGCGGACACCGAGGTTGGACGAGCGGTCGTCCGCCCAGAGCACGAGCGCTCGCATCGAGCTGGTCCCCCTCGCAATCGGTACCGCCGGAGCGCCGAGCCCATGGCCGCCGGTCCTTCGGCGGTCCGGCCGACGGTGGCGGGGTGTGATCCTGTCACCCTGCGGATCATGGCGGGTGGCAGGCAGCGAATATACCGACGAACCAGGCAAAGAGGGCTGGACCGCGCGGGTGAAACTGACGGCAAAGCCGGACAAAGTGCCCGGGGGCCTGGGAGGATGCACCGAAGCACGGCGACACGGAGCCCGTCCGGTCGCTCTCATGAGGGGGAACTGACACCGCTGTGATGCTCGCCTCCAGGGCACGGTCGTTGCTCGAGCCGTCGCTGATCGCCTACAACGGCTACAACGCGGGCCTGGGAAACCGGGTGCGCGTCGTCCTGGGCGCCAAGGCTCTCGCCGAGGCCGAGGAGAGGCAGTTCCTCTTCGTCTGGCCGACAGGTCGGCTCTTCGGCCCGGACTTCTCTGACCTGTGGAGGTTCGAGGGGACCACGATCCCGCGGGCGGTGTCGCGAGCCATGGCCCGGTGGTACCCGTACGTGGACGAGACCCTGACCTGGCTCGACGACGACAAGCGCACCGAACGGGTCTGGCAGATCCGCACGGGGAGCCCGCTGGCGCAGCTCCCTGGGGTCCGGCCCTGGCAGGACGAGCTGCGTGCCCTCGAGCTCGTCCCCGAGGTCCAGCGCGCGGTGACCTCGTTCTACGACGAGCACCTGCGCGGTCACCCCTATGTCGGCGTGATGATCCGCGCGCATGCCAACCAGCACGCACGTACGCGCGAGGCCTCCCCGGTCGAGTGGTTCGTGCGCCGGATGACGGAGATCGCCCGGGATCAGCCCGGGACGAGGTTCTACGTGTCGTGCGACGTCCCTGAGGTCCAGGAGCGGGTGGTGGCAACGGTCCCGGGGTGCGTCGGACAGCGTGACAAGGGGGCGTTCAACTCAGTCGAGGGGGTCCGCGCCGCACTCTGCGACGTGTACCTGCTCGCCTGCGCGGGGTATCTGATCGCACCGTACTACTCGAGCTTCGTCCATCTCTCGGAGCACCTGTCAGGCGATGTCCTCGTGGCTGAGACCTCGCTCGCCGGCCGGACCGGTGGGGTCGACGTGGTGTCCGCCGGGACGGCCCGGGACCCGTTGCGGCCCTACGAGCGATCATGACCCTGCCCGGTGTGACGACGGCGGGGGAGGTCGGCCGGGCGGTGGGAGATGGCGACCGCCCGCTGGTCGTGCTGCAGTCCTTCCATGCGGTGCGGCCCACGACGAACCCCTATCTCATCCAGCTCCTCGCGTCGCTGGGGGCCGGTGCCACGGTCCGGACGTTCACCTGGCGTACCGCCCTCGTCGGTCGATGGGACGTGCTGCACGTCCACTGGCCCGAGCTGATCTTCCGTCGCGACGGGCGGATCCGCAGCGCACTGGGCATGGTGCTGACCCTCGTGCTGCTGGTGCGGCTCCGCGTGCGCAGGGGTGCCCTCGTGCGAACGCTCCACAACGAGGTGCCCCACGAGAGTCGCGGGTGGTTCGAGCGCCGGGTCCTGGCTCTCCTCGACCGGTGCACGACGCTGTGGATCTGCCTGAACGGGGTGACTGAGCCGCCTCGCCCCGGACCGGTCGTCCGGATCCCGATCGGTGGCTACGCGGGGTGGTTCGCCGAGCACGTCGTGCCGTCGACCGTGCGCGGGCGGGTCCTGACGTTCGGCCTGATCCGTCCGTACAAGGGGGTCGAGGACCTCGTCGCCGCATTCCGAGCAGTCCCGGTCGACCACGGGCTGTCCCTGAGCGTGGCCGGCCGCCCGAGCACCGCGCAGCTGGCCGACGCCGTGCGTGCCGGCGCAGACGGCGATCAGCGCATCCGGCTGTCGCTGGATCACGTCTCGGACGCCGCCCTGGTGCATGAGGTGGGTGAGGCGGAGCTCGTCGTGCTGCCCTACCGTCACATGCAGAACTCGAGCGCCGCTCTTCTGGCCCTGTCCCTCGGGCGACCGATCCTCGTGCCGGCCAACCCGCTCAACGCCGACCTCGCAGAGGAGGTGGGCCGGGACTGGGTCCACCTGTTCGACGGTGCCGTGACTGCCGAGCACCTCGTACGTGCCCTCGGCGACGCCCGCGAGAGGCCGGCGAGCTCCGTCCCTGATCTCTCGGCGCGTGAGTGGTCGAGCATCGGCTCCGCACATCTGGACGCCTTCGCGCGGGCTGTCAGGCTCGCCTCCCGGCACGAGGGTCGACGAGCGGGCCGCGGGACGGGGGGCGAGCGATGACTCGAGCCTGGGTCACGACGCTGCGCCGCCGCCGGCCGGCCGCAGAGATGGCACTCCTGTCGATGTGCGGCATGGTCCCGAACCATCGCGTGCGGGTCGGAGCCCTCCGGGCGCTGGGAGCGACGATCGACCCCGACGCGGTCGTCTACCACGGGTTCGAGGTACGAGCCGCGCGGAGGCTGAGCATCGGCGCGCGCACCCAGGTCGGCGACCACGCCATCCTGGATGCCCGCGGAGGCCTCGAGATCGGTCGGGACGTCAACCTCTCGACCGGTGTCCAGGTGTGGACGGCCCAGCACCGGTGGGACTCGCCCGACTTCGCCTACGAGACGGCTCCCGTCCGGATCGGTGACCGGGCATGGCTCGGGCCACGCGTCGTCGTCCTGCCCGGAACGGTGGTGGGCGAGGGTGTCGTCCTCGCTGCCGGTGCAGTCGCCCGCGGGGTCCTCGAGCCGTTCTCGCTGTACGGGGGGGTCCCGGCGCGCAGGCTGGCCGACCGACCGCGCGACCTCACCTACGAGCTCCCGAGCCCCGCTGACAAGACCTGGTGGTGGTGACATGCGCATCGCACTCGTCGGAACTCGGGGAGTCCCCGCGCGGTACGGCGGCTTCGAGACCTGCGTCGAAGAGGTCGGCCGCCGGCTGGTTGCTCGCGGGCACACCGTCGTCGTCTACTGCCGGGCCGACCCGGACGAGCGGACGCGGGCGACCGAGCACCTCGGCATGGAGCTCGTCCATCTCCCTGCGCTGCGCACCCGGACCCTCGAGACGCTCAGCCACACAGGGCTGTCGGTCGGCCACCTCCTCGGACACCGTGTCGACGCCGCGTTCGTCTTCAACGCGGCGAACGCGCCCTGGCTCCCGGTCCTGCGTGCAGCTCGCATCCCGGTCGCCACCCATGTCGACGGACTCGAGTGGAAGCGGGCGAAGTGGGGTCGTACGGGTCGGCGGTACTACCGGACGGCGGAGTCCCTGGCGGTGCGGTGGTCCGATGCCCTGATCGCCGACGCCCAGGGGATCAGTGACTACTACGACGCGGAGTTCGGCGTGCCGAGCGAGCTGATCTCCTACGGGGCGCCGATCATCGCGCGCCGTTCTCAGCGCCTGGTCGAGCTCGGGCTGGAACCCGACCAGTACCACCTCGTGGTCGCGCGTCTCGAGCCGGAGAACCACGTCGACGTCGTGGTGCGCGGGTACCGGGACAGTCGCGCGACCCTGCCCCTGGTCGTCGTCGGCTCCGCACCCTATGCGGACGCGTACATCTCCCGGGTGCGCTCGCTCGCCGACGATCGTGTTCGGTTCCTGGGTGCGGTGTGGGACCAGGAGGTGCTCGATCACCTCTACGCCAACGCCAGGACGTACCTGCACGGACACTCCGTCGGCGGGACGAACCCGTCGCTGCTCAGGGCGATCGGTGCCGGCACGGCCACCGTCGCCTTCGACGTCTCCTTCAACCGAGAGGTGCTCGGGGAGCACGGCTGGTACTTCTCAGGTGCGCAGGACGTCGCGCGTCTCGTCGAGCAGGCCGAGGCCGACGGCGCCGGGTGCCGGGCGCGGGGTGACGCGCTTCGGGAGCGGGCTCTCGACTACGACTGGGACAGTGTGTCCGACGGGTACGAGGCGCTCGCGAAGAAGCTGGTGGCGCGTGAGGTCCGTCGGCCTCGCGGGGCCCGCCGGGGTCCGCGGCCCGCGAGCGTGGAGCGGCCGCGCAGCATCGAGGACAGGGATGGAGCGGGGCGATGAGCAAGGGTGCAACGACAGTCGACGGGGGATATCGGGAGGTGCTGACCCGCCTTGCCGGCGCGCAGAAGGCCGCTGCTCGTGGTGCGCCGGCGTACTCCCGGTTCGTGAACCGGCGCCTCGGCCGCTACCTGGCGGCCTGGGCCTTTCGGGCGGGCCTCACCCCCGATGCGGTCACCGGGATCAGCGCGGTGTTCACGTTCGCCGGTATCGCCGTCCTCGCCCTGGTCCCACCCACCCTGGGCTCGGGGATCCTGGTCACCTTCTGCCTGCTGACGGGATACGCCTTCGACTCCGCGGACGGCCAGGTGGCACGGCTCCGTGGTGGCGGCAGTCCGGCCGGCGAGTGGCTCGACCACATGGTCGACGCCCTCAAGGTGGTCACGATGCCGCTCGCCCTCATGGTCGGCTTCTACCGGTTCGACGTCGTCGACCACGTCTGGCTCCTCGTGCCGGCGGGCTTCGCGATCGTCTCGGCCGTGCTCTTCTTCGGGATGATCCTCACCGAGCAGCTGCGCCGGCAGGCGGGCACCGCGTCTGTGGCCCAGGACCGTCCGGGCCGCCCCTCGTGGGTGCGCTCGGTGCTGGTCGTCCCCACCGACTACGGCGTCCTCTGCCTGTCCTTCCTGGTCCTGGGCCTGACTGACGTCTTCGTCGTGATCTACACCCTCCTCTTCCTCGCCACGACGGGGTTCCTCGTCCTGGCGTCGGCGAAGTGGTTCGGTGAGATGCGAGGCCTCCGTCCCGTTCGCTCCGTCTCTGACAAGGCAGGCCCCTGATGAGCACCACGTCGACCCCAGGCACGCACTCTCCGTCGCGGCGCCGTCGCACGGTGATCTGGCTGGTCGCGATCGCTCTCGTGCTGGGTCTTGGTGGCGCCATCTGGGCGGCGAACCGTGGTCCCTCGGAGGTCGGCTCGCCGTCGCCCACCCCCGACGGCCCCGAGGCCACGGCAGGGGCGACGCCGTCGCCGGGAGCGTCCCCGACCGAACCGGCGGTGGACGATCCCCAGGACGGTGAGTCGCCCGCACCCGAGGGAGAGTCGCCCGCCGAGCCGCCGACCGCCCCGACCGACGTCCTCGTGATGGCCGAACCCGTACCCCTCGACGAGACGGTGGTCGTCGACTCCGGCCTGACGGTGACCGTCCAGGACCTTGAGGCCGTCGAAGGCACCGGACAAGGAGCCGGGGAGGTGGCCGGGCCGGCGGTCCGGGTCACGGTGGCGATCACCAACGGTGCTGCCGCGCCCACCGCACTGGGCGCGGTGATCGTGAACGTGACCTACGGAGCCGACCAGGTGCCCGGCGTCGAGCTCAGTGGTCCAGGCGTCAAGCGGTTCTCGGGCGAGCTGGCCCCGGGAGACACGGCGAGCGGGGTCTTCGTCTTCGCGGTCCCGGTCGGCGAGCGCGACCGTCTCCAGATCACCGTGGACCACGCGGCCGGGGCTCCGATCGTGGTGTTCGAGGGCTCGGGGCCGACATAGGAGAGGTGTCCGTTTTCACCCGATAGGATCACTCATTTCCCTCTTGTCGCATCTAGGATCAGTGCTGGCGCGATCATTCGCCGATCCCCCGCGACGACATGAGGACACCATGGCCAGGACACCGGTTCGGCGGCGCATTGCCGCGTTCATCGCTGTGGCAACCGCACTGGCGACGGTCGTCGTCGCGACGCCGGCCATGGCGGACACGGCTCCTGCCGATCCGACGCTTCCTGAGACGGTCACGGCCGACGGTCTGCCCACGGTCCAGATCGACGGCGTCGTCTGGGACCAGGAGATCGTGGGCAACACGGTCTACGTCGCCGGGAGCTTCAGCACGGCCAGACCTGCGGGGGCACTACCGGGTGTGAACACCGTCCCGCGGGCGCACATGCTCGCCTTCGACCTCCAGACCGGAGCGCTGATCTCGTCGTTCGCGCCGACGTTCAACGCGCAGGTCATGTCCGTCAGCGCCTCGCCGGACGGGTCGCGCCTGTATGTCGGTGGTGACTTCACGACCGTCAACGGGGCCACGCAGTACCGCGTCGCGGCACTGAACCCGACCACCGGAGCTGTGCTCCCCAACTTCCGCCCCGCAGTCAACTTCAAGGTGGGCGCGGTCGAGGCGGTCGGGTCGGTCGTGTACGTGGGTGGCTCGTTCAGTGCCGTCGGCTCGAGCGAGCGGCTCGGTCTGGCTGCCCTCAACGCCGCGAACGGGGCGCTGCTCCCGTGGGCGCCGCGGGCGGAGAACGGCCGCGTCGCCGCGATCGCGGTCTCCCCGGACGCGACGAAGGTCGTGGTCGCCGGGAGCTTCACGACGCTGAACGGCTCGGATCGACCGGGGTACGGCATGGGGATGGTCGATGCCGTCACGGGTGAAAGCCTCCCGTTCGCCGCCAACGACCTGATCCGCAACGGTGGACCGAGCTCCTCCTTCACGACCCTTGCCGGCGACGAGACGGGCGTCTACGGCGGTGGGTACCACTTCGGGCCGGGCGGGAACCTCGAGGGCATCTTCAAGGCCTCCTGGGACGGTGAGATCGAGTACGTCCAGGACTGCCACGGTGACACGTACAGCGTCTACCCCATGGGGGACGTCGTGTACTCCGCGACTCACCACCACTACTGCGACAACGTCGACGGCGGGTTCCCGCAGACCTCCCCGTGGACCTTCCACCACGGCAACGCGTACACGAACTACGCCACGACCCCGCTCAAGCATGACAAGGACGGGTACTTCGACTGGTTCGGGACACCCGGGCCCACGATGCTCTACTTCTACCCTGCATTCACCCCCGGCTCCTACACGGGCAAGACCCAGGGCCCGTGGTCGGTCATCTCACAGGGGGACTACCTCGTCTTCGGGGGTGAGTTCACGCACGTCAACGGTGTGCGTCAGCAGGGGATCGTCCGGATGACGACCAAGGAGAACGCCCCCAACGCCCAGGGCCCGCGTCTCGCGGGTGCCGCTTTCAACCCCCGGGTGAACTCGTTCGCGGAGGGCACGGCGAGGATCTCCTGGCCTGGTAACTGGGACCGCGACAACATGACGTTGCGCTACCGGCTGTACCGGGAGAGCACCGCACTGCCGCCGATCTATGACGAGACGGTGACGGCACCCTTCTGGGACCTTCCGGTCATGGGCTTCACCGACACCGGTCTCACGCCGGGGTCGACCCAGCGCTATCGGGTGACCGCGACCGACCCCTTCAACAACCTGGCGCAGTCCGAGTGGGTCACGGTGACGATCGCCGAGGACGGCACGCTCAGCGACTACGCCGAGGGCGTGCTGGATGACGGCGCCTCGTCGTACTGGCGCCTCGGGGAGCCCTCCGGCCCGCTGTTCGACTGGGCGGGATTCCACGACGCGACTCCCGGCGACGGCGTGACCCGGGGCGTCAGCGGCGCGATCATCGGTGACGCTGACGCCGCGGCAGGCTTCAGCGGCTCCTCGAGCGGCACGGCCTCCACGCAGACCGCGGTCCAAGGACCCAACACCTTCTCGATCGAGACGTGGGTCCGCACCACCACCAACCGCGGGGGCAAGCTGGTCGGCTTCGGGAACTCGGCGACCGGGAACTCGAGCGGCTACGACCGCCATGTCTACATGGACAACGCCGGCCGGATCTGGTTCGGGGTCCACCCGGGCGGGGTGCGTACCGTGAACAGCACGGCCTCGTTCAACGATGGTCAGTGGCACCACGTGGTCGCGTCGCTCGGCCCGAACGGCATGCGCCTGTACGTCGACGGCAAGCGGGTCGGCCAGCGCACCGATGTCACTGCAGGACAGGACTTCTCGGGCTACTGGCGACTGGGTGGGGACAACCTCAACGGGTGGACCAACCGGCCGACGAGCAACTACCTCGCTGGGTCGCTCGACGACGTCGCCATCTACCCATCGGTCCTGACCCACGAGCAGGTCCTCCAGCACTACACGGACTCCGGACGCACGTCATCGGTCCCCCCCGTACCGGGCGACGCCTATGGTGCTGCCGTCCGCGGTGCAGACCCGGACCTCTACTGGAGGCTCGGCGAGTCCGGAGGGACGACGGCCTCGGACACCAGCCTCAACGACAGCACCGGCACTTACCGCAACGGCGTCACGTTGGGGGCGCCCGGTGCCCTCCCCGACGTGGCCGACACGGCCGCCACCTTCAACGGGAACGGGGCGATGCTGTCGAGCGACCAGCAGTTCACCAACCCGACGACCTACTCGCAGGAGCTGTGGTTCCAGACGACGACCACCGCAGGCGGGAAGCTCATCGGCTTCGGCAGCAGCAGGACAGGTCTGTCGAACAACTACGACCGCCACGTCTACATGGAGGACAGCGGACAGCTGACCTTCGGTGTCTGGACGGGAGAGGCCAGCACGATCACATCGCCCGAGTCCTACAACGACGGCCAGTGGCATCACATGGTGGCCACCCAGTCGTCCGCCGGGATGAGGCTCTACGTCGACGGTGCCCTCGTCGGGCAGCACGGGCAGACGGCTGCCCAGGCCTACAACGGGTACTGGAAGGTCGGCAGCGACACCACGTGGGGCCCGCAGCCTCACTTCGCCGGAACGATCGACGAGGTCGCTGTCTACTCACGGGCGCTCAGCTCCGCGGTCGTCGCGGAGCACTACTCCCTGGGCACGACGGGTGCGCCGCCCAACCAGGTGCCGGTGGCGGTGTTCTCGTCCTCGGTCAGTGATCTGGCGGTGTCGGTGGATGGGTCGGGGTCCTCGGACCCGGATGGCACGGTCGCGGGGTATGCGTGGGACTTCGGTGACGGGGCCACGGGTGAGGGGGTCACTGCGTCGCACACCTATGGGGCTGCCGGGACGTACACGGTGACGTTGACGGTGACGGACAACCAGGGTGCGACCGGGACGGTCGCGGCCGAGGTGACGGTCACCGACCCGCCTGCGAACCAGGTGCCGGTGGCGGTGTTCTCGTCCTCGGTCAGTGATCTGGCGGTGTCGGTGGATGGGTCGGGGTCCTCGGACCCGGACGGCACGATCGCGGGGTATGCGTGGGACTTCGGTGACGGGGCCACGGGTGAGGGTGTGAGTGCGTCGCACACCTATGGGGCTGCCGGGACGTACACGGTGACGTTGACCGTGACGGACAACCAGGGTGCGACTGGGACGGTCGCGGCCGAGGTGACGGTCACCGACCCGCCTGCGAACCAGGTGCCGGTGGCGGTGTTCTCGTCCTCGGTCAGTGATCTGGCGGTGTCGGTGGATGGGTCGGGGTCCTCGGACCCGGACGGCACGGTCGCGGGGTATGCGTGGGACTTCGGTGACGGGGCCACGGGTGAGGGGGTCACTGCGTCGCACACCTATGGGGCTGCCGGGACGTACACGGTGACGTTGACGGTGACGGACAACCAGGGTGCGACCGGGACGGTCGCGGCCGAGGTGACGGTGGTCGAGCCGGGTCCGGGGACCGAGCTGGCGCGGGACGGGTTCGGGCGTGTGGTGGTGGGTGACTGGGGCACGGCCGATGTCGGGGGCGCGTGGCAGCGTTCGGCCGGGTCTGCGGCGAACTACGCGGTCTCCGGGGGCAGGGCGACACATCGGATGAACGCATCGGGTGCGACCGTGTCCTCCTACCTCGGCGCGGTCTCCTCGACCGATACCGAGGTGCAGGTCAAGGTCTCGCTCGACAAGGTCCAGACCGGCGGCGGGACGTACGTGTCGGTCATCGGTCGTCGGGTCGACACGAGTGAGTACACCGGTCGCCTGAGGTTCCTCTCGACCGGAGCAGTGACGCTGGCTGCGATGCAGAACGGGGTGACGCTGGGCGCTGTGGTGCTGCCCGATGTGGACTTCGCCACCAGCGATCAGCTCCAGGTGCGTCTGCAGGTCACCGGGACGTCACCGACCACCGTGCAGGCCAAGGCGTGGGAGGTCGGGGCGGCCGAGCCCGCGACCTGGCAGGTGAGCGCGACGAACTCGTTCGCTGCGCTGCAGGCCCCTGGGGCGATCGGGCTGAGCAGCTATCTCTCGGCGTCGTCGACCAATGCGCCGATGACCAGTGCCTTCGACGACCTGATCGCCTACCCGACGTCCGCGACCCCTCCGCCTGCCAACCAGGTTCCGGTGGCGGTGTTCTCGTCCTCGGTCAGTGATCTGGCGGTGTCGGTGGATGGGTCGGGGTCCTCTGACCCGGACGGCACGGTCGCGGGGTATGCGTGGGACTTCGGTGACGGGGCGACCGGCGCGGGCGTCACGGCGTCGCACACCTACGCCACGTCCGGCACCTACACCGTGCGACTCACGGTGACGGACAACGCCGGTGCGACGGGCACGACGACACGGCAGGTGTCGGTGGCTGGTCCTCCGCCTGCGAACCAGGTTCCGGTGGCGGTGTTCTCGTCGTCGGTCAGTGATCTGGCGGTGTCGGTGGATGGGTCGGGGTCCTCTGATCCGGATGGCACGGTCGCGGGGTATGCGTGGGACTTCGGTGACGGGGCGACCGGCGCGGGCGTCACGGCGTCGCACACCTACGCGGCTGCGGGCACCTACACGGTGACGTTGACGGTGACGGACAACCAGGGTGCGACCGGGACGGTCGCGGCCGAGGTGACGGTGGTCGAGCCGGGGCCGGTGACCGAGCTGGCGCGGGACGGGTTCGGGCGTGTGGTGGTGGGTGACTGGGGCATGGCCGATGTCGGGGGCGCGTGGCAGCGGTCGGCCGGGTCTGCTGCCAACTACCAGGTCGGTGACGGGGTGGGTTCGTTGAGGCTGCCGACCCCTGGTGGGACGGTTGCGGCCTATCTCAACGGTGCGTCCTCGACCTCGGTGGACCTGGCGGCCACGGTCTCGTTGGACAAGGCCGCTACCGGGGGTGGGACGTATCTGGCTCTGATCGGGCGGCGGACCACGACCACCGATGACTACCACGCGCGGGTGCGGGTCTTCGAGTCCGGGGCGGTGACGATCAGTGCGATGCGTTCGGGCACGACGTTGCAGTCCGTCCTGGTGCCGGGGCTGACCTATGCGGCCAACGACGAGCTGCGGATCCGGGTCGAGGTCTCGGGGACCTCTCCGACGACGATCAGGGCCAAGGTGTGGAAGGTCGGGGCCGAGGAGCCGGCTGGTTGGCAGGTCACGACCACCGATGCCACCCCTGCCCTGCAGGTCGCTGGTGGGATCGGCGTGCTGACCTACCTGACCGGGTCGACCACCAACGCCCCGGTGACCGCCCGATGGGACGACCTCATCGCCGTACCAGCGGGATGACCACACGCACGCACCACGGTGGGGGCACCGGGCGGACGATCCTGCTCGCTCATCCGAGCGCCGATCTCTACGGGTCGGACAGGGTCGCCCTGGAGAGCGTCAGTGCCCTGGTCGAGGCAGGGTGGCGGGTGATCGTCACCCTGCCCGCCCACGGCCCGCTCTCGGCCCTCGTCCGGGAGCGGGGGGCGCACGTCGCGATCTGCCCGACCCTCGTGCTGCGCAAGGCGCTGCTGCGGCCGCGTGGTGTCGTCACGCTCCTGCGGGACACCCTCGCCGGACTGCGTCACGGATGGCGGCTGCTCGTCCACCTGCGGCCTGCGGCCATGTACGTCAACACAGTGACGATCCCGCTGTGGGTGCTGCTGGCCCGCCTGCGACGGGTGCCGACGCTCTGCCACGTGCACGAGGCCGAGGGGTCGGCGCCTGCCTGGGCGCGGACCGTCCTCGGACTACCTCTCCTGGCGGCGGATGTCGTCATTGCGAACAGCCGGTTCAGCATCGGGGTGATCGCGCGGTCCTTCCCGCGACTGGGTCGTCGGATCGAGCTCGTGCACAACGGGGTCCCTGGTCCGGCCGATCGGTCGATGGGGCGCGAGGTGCTCGAGCCGCCGGTGAGGATCGTCTACATCGGAAGGCTCTCCCCTCGCAAGGGGGTCGATGTCGCGGTCGATGCCCTGAGGTGTCTGGACGAGCGTGGTGTGACGGCCCACCTCGATCTCGTGGGTGCGGTGTTCCCCGGATACGAGTGGTACCAGGCCGAGCTCGAGGCGCAGGTAGCGCGACTCGACCTGCGGGACAGGGTCACCTTTCACGGGTTCAGGAACGAGGTCTGGGATCTGGTGCGGTCGAGCGACCTCGTCGTGGTTCCGTCGCGGATCGACGAGCCCTTCGGCAACACGGCGGTCGAGGCGGTGCTGTGCGCTCGGCCGGTCGTGGCCAGTGAGACGAGCGGGCTGCTCGAGGCCACGGCTGGCTACCGCTCCGCGCACACGGTGCTCCCCGGCAGTGCCGAGGCGCTGGCCGACGGGATCGTGCGTGTCGTGAGCGAGTGGGACAGGTCTCGGAACGACGCCTGGGCAGATGCCGCGACAGCGGTCGCACGGCACTCACCCCAGACCTTCCGGGCACGGGTGGTCGATGTGGTCAGTCGTATGGTCACGTGAGGTGCGCGCCGACGCAGATCCGGCAGGCTCCTGCGAGTGACGAGGCAGGCCGAGCTCCTGTCGAGGTGATCCGCCGAGTGCGGGCCCGTGGCAGCATCGGTGCGGACTCCGCCGGCTCGACGCCGCCTACCGGCCGAACCACGCCCAGGACCGCAGCCGGCCCCCGCGAGCCAGGGCGTCGGCCAGGCTGACGACCGTGTAGCCGCGGTCGTGGTATCCGGCCAGGAGCTGCTTGGCGAACACCCCCCGGTCGAGCGGGAAGTCGACCCGTGGGTCGGCGCCGTCCTCGGCGTCGGCGATGGCGTCGTGCGCCAGCACGATCTGCCCCGGCGAGAGGTGGGACATCGCGACCTCGAGCCGCTGGGGCGTCGTGATGTCCTTCCAGTCCCACGTGGTCGCGCCCCACATCACCGGAACGAGACCGGCCCCGCGCACCGCGGACCAGGTCCGCAGGGACTGCGAGCCGTACGGCGGCCGGATCCAGCGCACCGGACGACCCAGCCGGTCTTCGAGCTCGAGCTTCGCTGCCCGGGTCCGGTCGACCACCTGCCGGGTGGTCAGGGTGGTCAGGCGCACGTGGTCAGGACCGTGCAGAGCGACCTCGTGGCCCGCGCTGATGATCTCCTGGAGCAGTCCCGGGGCCTTGCGGACGCGGGTCATGAGCACGAAGAAGGTGGCCGACGCCCCGGCGTCGGCCAACGACGCGAGGACCCCGTCGGTGGACCCCGGGAGCGGCCCGTCATCGAAGGTCAGGACGACCGAGCGGTCGGGTGAGGTCACCGCGCGAACGGAACCCACCGGGCGCGTCGATGCGCGCCACAGCGCGCCCATCACCGGGACGCTGTCCAGCGCATCGCCTCGGGGCACGACTAGAGCCGCCGACCGGTGACGGTGACTCCTCGGGTGTCGAGCAGCTTCTGGCCGAACGCCGCCAGCCGGTCGGGGGTGAGCTCCCGGTGGTTCTGCAGGAGGATCGCGCAGTCCATGTCGACAGCGGCCTCCGCGACGTCCATCACCCGAGGGATCGGTGACCCGCCGCTCTGCCACTGCGCGACGTACGGGTCCCAGTAGTGCAGGTCAGCACCCAGGTGCAGGAGAGCGGTCGCCACGTCTCGGGCGGGAGACTCGCGCTGGTCGGCGATGTTCTCCTTGTACGTCACACCCAGGAGGAGGATCCGCGACCCCCGGACCGGCCGACCGAGATCGTTGAGGAGGTCCTGCGTCCGCCGGGCGACGTACGCGGGCATGCCCGCGTTGATCTCCTGAGCGAGCTCGACGAACCGGAAGGGGTGGCGCAGTCGGCTCCGGATGTGGTGGGAGAGGTAGTTCGGGTCGATCGGGATGCAGTGCCCGCCGACCCCGGGTCCGGGGTAGAAGGCATGGAAACCGAAGGGCTTCGTCGACGCGCAACGGATCGACTCCCAGAGATCGATGTCGAGCTCGTGGGCGAGCTGCGCCAGCTCGTTCATCAGGGCGATGTTGACGTGCCGGTAGGTGTTCTCGAGGAGCTTGGCCAGCTCGGCCTCGCGCGTGCCGCTGGCGATGACCACCTCGTCGCACACCCGGGAGTAGAGCTCCGTTGCCCGGGCCGTGCTGCGCTCGTCGACGCCGCCGACGACCTTGGGGGTGTTGCGCAGAGAGAACCGCGGGTTGCCCGGGTCGATGCGCTCGGGGGAGAAGGCCAGGAGGATGTCCCGTCCGACGACGTGGCCGCTCGTCTCGAGGATCGGACCGACCACTTCCTCCGTGGTGCCCGGGTAGGTCGTGGACTCCAGGACGACCAGGTCGCCCGGTCGTACTCGCTTGGCGATCATCTCTGCCGAGGAGATCACGGCTGAGAGGTCCGGGCCGCCGTCCTCCGTGAGCGGGGTGGGGACGCAGATCACGTAGGTGTCGCACTCGTCCAGGTCCGAGGGCTCCGCCGTGGGTGTGAACCCGTTCGTGAGCATCGTGGCGAGCTCGTCATCGGAGATGTCGTCGACCCGTGAGCGCCCTGCGCGCATCTCGCCCAGACGGTCGAGGTCGATGTCAAAACCGAAGGTGGGGATCCCGGCTCTGATCGCCTCGCGGATCAGCGGGAGTCCGACGTAGCCCGTACCGATGACCGCCAGCTTGAAGCTCATGGTCCTCCTGTCTCCGATGGATCGTGATCGTTCCACACTCGTGCACCTGCTGTGTAGCGGCGTCCGCCTGCGCTGGCCCGAGCCCTTGTATCCTCGGCGGATGGACGTGATGCCGGCCGCCGGTCGCCGTGTGGCGGTAGCCGTGCTGACCTACCAGCGACCGGACGTCCTGGGAGCCCTGCTCCCTGAGCTTGCGAGACAAGCACGCGTCCAGGTCCCCCCAGCGCGGGTCGTCGTGGTCGACAACGATCCGGGGGCCAGTGCGCGTGCCGCGGTCGAGGAGCTCGACCTTCCTGAGGTGACGTTCGTGCACGAACCGCGGCCGGGCATCGCGGCCGGCCGGAACGCGGCCCTTCGGGAGGCCTCTGACGTCGACACCCTGGTGTTCATCGACGACGACGAGACTCCTGAGGGTGAGTGGCTGAGCGTCATGGTGGACACCCACGCCCGTCTCGGAGGTGCGGCGTTGGCGGGACCGGTCCTGCGCGTCCATGAGTCACCCCCGGCGTCGTGGGTGAGGGCGGCCCGGGTGTTCGACCGTCGCCGGATGCCGACCGGGACCCCACTCGAGGCAGCCGGTTCCGGGAACCTCCTGCTCGACATGCGTCACGTCCGGCGGCACGGGCTCGAGTTCGACGACCGGCTGGGACTCGCGGGCGGCTCGGATCACCTGTTCACCAAGCAGATCCGTCAGACCGACGGCCAGATCTACTGGTGCGACGAAGCTGTGGTGAGCGAGTTCGTCCCGAGTGATCGGCTGACCGGCCGATGGACCTTGCGGCGCGGCCACAGGTCCGGCACGACCAGCGTCCTGGTCGAGCTGATGCTGGCGTCGACCAGGGGGAAGGCGATGACCATCCGGATCCGCGCCATCAGCGGAGGCCTCGCGCGGCTGCTGGCCGGCGGCGGGAGGGTCGCGTGGGGTCTGCTGACCTCGAACCCCGAGCACCAGGGCAGGGGCGCGTGGACCGCAGCACGCGGCACCGGACTCCTTGCCGCGGCGGTAGGGCACACGTTCGTCGAGTACCGCCGCGCAGGGTGAGGGGTGCCGTTCTCCTGACGAGGAGGGCCGTCCTCTCCCGTCACCGGCCGACCTGCCGCTGCGTCTCTTCCCGCCGAGCGCCGTGCGATCTCGCCTGGGTGGACGATCAGGAACGGCGAGGGCGGTTCGCCCCTTTTCATCCTGTTCCGTACAGATTGTCCGTTCTACGATCGTAGGACTTGGCGCGGCCCCCTGCGCCATCCGACATCACCGGGACCCGCCGTGGGCACTTCATCGGTTCGACGGAGCATCGCAGGAAGCATCACGATCGTCATCGGCCTGGTCGGGGTCTTCGTGGCTCCCTCTGCCATGGCCGACACAGCACCGGCAGACCCCTCAGTGCCAGTCACCGTCGCTGCGGACGGCTTGCCGACCGTGCAGATCGACGGCGTGGTGTGGGACCAGCTCATCGTCGGCAACACCGTCTACGTCGGCGGCAGGTTCACCACCGCTCGTCCGGCCGGCGCCGCTCCGGGTGCCAACACGGTGCCGCGGGCCAACATGCTCGCGTTCAGTCTCACGACAGGAGCCTTGCTCTCGTCCTTCGCACCATCCTTCAACGCCCAGGTGATGTCGATCAGTGCGTCCCCTGATGGTTCGCGCATCTACGCGGGCGGAGACTTCACGTCGGTCAACGGTACGACCCAGTACCGCGTCGTGGCGCTGAACCCGACGACGGGTGCGGTGCTGCCCGGCTTCCGGCCCGCAGTCAACTTCAAGGTCGGCGCGGTCGAGGCGGCCGGTTCGACCGTGTACGTCGGCGGCTCCTTCAGCGCGGTCAACTCCGTCGAGCGTCTCGGGCTGGCCGCCGTCAACGCCTCGAACGGCGCCCTCCTCCCGTGGGCGCCCCGCGCAGAGAACGGGCGGGTGGCCGCGCTGGCCGTCTCGCCCGACCTGACGAAGGTCGTCGCGGCGGGCAACTTCACCTCGCTCAACGGCTCGAACCGTCCGGGCTACGGCATCGGGATGGTGGACGCCGTCACCGGGGCGAACCTGCCCTTCCCCGCCAACAACGTCATCCGGGACGCCGGACCCAACTCCTCGTTCACCACCCTGGCGTCCGATGCGTCCGGCGTCTACGGCGGGGGGTACCACTTCGGCAGCGGGGGCAACCTCGAGGGGAACTTCAAGACCGACTGGAACGGCAACATCATCTTCGTCCAGGACTGCCACGGGGACACCTACAGCGTCTACCCCAAGGGTGACGTCGTCTACAGCGCGACGCACCATCACTACTGCAACAACGTCGACGGCGGGTTCCCCCAGACGTCGCCGTGGACATGGCACCACGGCAACGCCTTCACGAACTACCCGACCACGCCGCTCAAGAACGACCAGGCGGGGTACACCAACTGGTTCGGATACCCCGGGCCGACGATGCTGTACTTCTACCCCGCCTTCACACCGGGAAGCTACACGGGCAAGAACCAGGGCCCGTGGTCGGTGACGGCGAGTCAGGACTACGTCGTGTTCGGGGGGGAGTTCACCCACGTCAACGGTGTGCGCCAGCAAGGGCTGGTGCGCATGGCGAACCGGGAGATCGCGCCGAACAAGGAGGGCCCGCGCATCGGTGGCGCCGCGCTGAACCCGCGGGTGACCTCGGTCGCGGCGGGAGCGCTCCGCATCGCCTGGCCTACCAGCTGGGACCGCGACAACATGACCCTGACGTACCGCCTCTACCGATCGGGTACCGGCGCGCCGATCTTCACCGAGGACGTCACGGCCCCGTTCTTCAGCCTGCCCACCAGGGGATACACCGACACCGGACTGCCTCCCGGCTCGACGCAGCAGTACCGCGTGACGGTGACCGACGCCTTCGGGAACGTGGCCGGCTCCGGCTGGACAGCGGGCACGGTCGGGACCACCGGATCGCTCGGTGCCTATGCGCGAGGTGTGCTCGATGACGGCGCCTCGTCGTACTGGCGGCTCGGGGAGCTGTCCGGGACGACGGTGCGCGACTGGGCGGGGGTCTCTGACGCGGTGGCTGCGGGTGGTGTCAGCCGAGGGGCGACGGGGGCGATCGCCCATGACTCCGACAGGGCCAGCACCTTCAGCGGAACGACATCGGGCTTCGCGTCCACCACGACGGCCGTCCAGGCTCCCGACACGTTCTCGATCGAGGTCTGGGTCCGCACGACGACCACGCGTGGTGGCCAGCTGGTCGGCTTCGGCAACCGGTCGACGGGTGGCTCGACGTGGCACGACCGCCACGTGTGGATGGACAACTCGGGCCGGATCTGGTTCGGGGTGTACCCGGGGCGCAGGTACACGGTCAACAGCCAGGGCTCCTTCAACAACGGTCAGTGGCACCATGTGGTGGCCACCCTGAGCAAGGCCGGGCAGCGGCTCTACGTCGACGGTGCTCTCGTCGCCCAGGCCGACGACGTCTCGACCGGCCGGGGGATGAGCGGCTTCTGGCGGATCGGCGGGGACAACCTCTCCGGCTGGTCGCCTCGCCCCTCGAGCGACTACCTCGGCGGTGCGCTGGACGAGGTCGCGATCTACCCCACGGCGCTGACTGCCGCCCAGGTCGCGGCCCATCACCAGCGTGGTCTGGGCTCGGCGGTGAACAGTGCGCCGACGGCGTCCTTCACCTCCGCGGTCTCCTCGTTGACGGTCTCGGTCAACGGCTCCGGGTCCTCCGACGTCGACGGCACGATCGTGGGCTACGCGTGGGACTTCGGTGACGGGGCGACCGGCGCGGGCGTCACGGCGTCGCACACCTACGCCACGTCCGGCACCTACACCGTGCGACTCACGGTGACGGACAACGCCGGTGCGACGGGCACGACGACACGGCAGGTGTCGGTGGCTGGTCCTCCGCCTGCGAACCAGGTGCCGGTGGCGGTGTTCTCGTCCTCGGTCAGTGATCTGGCGGTGTCGGTGGATGGGTCGGGGTCCTCTGATCCGGATGGCACGGTCGCGGGGTATGCGTGGGACTTCGGTGACGGGGCGACCGGCGCGGGCGTCACGGCGTCGCACACCTACGCGGCTGCGGGCACCTACACGGTGACGTTGACGGTGACGGACAACCAGGGTGCGACCGGGACGGTCGCGGCCGAGGTGACGGTGGTCGAGCCGGGTCCGGTGACCGAGCTGGCGCGGGACGGGTTCGGGCGTGTGGTGGTGGGTGACTGGGGCATGGCCGATGTCGGGGGCGCGTGGCAGCGGTCGGCCGGGTCTGCGGCCAACTACCAGGTCGGTGACGGGGTGGGTTCGTTGAGGCTGCCGACCCCTGGTGGGACGGTTGCGGCCTATCTCAACGGTGCGTCCTCGACCTCGGTGGACCTGGCGGCCACGGTCTCGCTGGACAAGGTGGCAACCGGGGGTGGGACGTTCGTGGCTCTGATCGGGCGGCGGACCACGACCACCGACGACTACCACGCGCGGGTGCGGGTCTTCGAGTCCGGGGCGGTGACGATCAGTGCGATGCGTTCGGGCACGACGTTGCAGTCCGTCCTGGTGCCGGGGCTGACCTATGCGGCCAACGACGAGCTGCGGATCCGGGTCGAGGTCTCGGGGACCTCTCCGACGACGATCAGGGCCAAGGTGTGGAAGGTCGGGGCCGAGGAGCCGGCTGGTTGGCAGGTCACGACCACCGATGCCACCCCTGCGCTGCAGGTCGCTGGTGGGATCGGTGTGCTGACCTACCTGACCGGGTCGACCACCAACGCCCCGGTGACCGCCCGATGGGACGACCTCATCGCCGTACCAGCGGGATGACCACACGCACGCACCGCCACTCGGTGCGCACGGCCCTCAGGACGGGGGCGCGGGTGGCGGCGGGTCCGTCACGTCGACGCCCGGGATGACCACGGCGGGAAGGTGTCCGACGCCGGTGTGGCCGGCCACCGGCCGCACCGGCACGGTGCCGGGCAGCGAGGACGTCGGCTGCGGGGAGGCGAGCCGGACGCGGGACCAGGCGCGTGGCCACAGGCGGCGGTACTTGAGGCGTAGCGCCGGCCGCTCGACCAGCACCCAGCTCGCGACCGCGAGGGGGACCGTCAACGCGATGGCCAGCACGGCTGCGACCAGGGGTGGCAGGGCGGCTGAGCCTGCGATCACGAGAGCCTGCTGGATCGGGAACGCATAGATGTAGAGACCGTAGGAGATGTCCCGATCGGTGAGCCGTAGCCGCGGATCCGTGATCCGACCACCGGACCAGATGACGAGGTAGGCCACTGCGGGGCCGGCGAGGATGCGGTAGTCCGGCAGCAGCGGGGAGGCCACGAGCAGCGCCGTGCAGACGGCCGCGAGCCACCACCGCGACGTGATCCGGTCACCGTAGAGGTGAAGGACCATGCCGGCCACGAACATGAGCCCCAGGCGCGTCCCGTTCACGAGCCAGTAGTTCTGGGGGAGCACGTCAGCGGCCAGGCCGATGGTGGCGAGCCACAGCAGCCCGAGCAGCGCGAGCACCGCGGCACGATGGCGCAGGATGCCGAGCAGCCCGAGCGCCGCCAGGCCGACATACGCGAGGGCCTCCCACCGCAGGGTCCACAGCGACCCGTTCCAGACCCCGCTCAGGGGGACATCAGCGGGGGTGCCGGCGACGTCGTGGAACTGGATCGTGAGTGCCGAGTTCCTCAGCACGTACTGGAGAGCCGAGTGGGGTCCGTCGAGCACCTGCCCCACCGACCCGCCCTGGGCGAGTGCCGCCAGAGGCGCGAAGCCGAACCCGACCACGAGGAGGCACACCCAGAAGGCGGGCATGATGCGCAGCAGCCGGTTCTTCGCGTAGGTGGCGATGTGCGGCTTGTGCAGCCAGCTCCCGGCGAGCAGGAAGCCGCTGATGGCGAAGAAGCCGTCGACCCCGATGCTCCCGGCGATCTGTCGGCCGCCCTCCCACGGAAACGGGTGACCGTTGAGGGGGTAGGCGTGCCAGAAGACGACACTCCCTGCCAGGATCAGCCGGACGAAGTTCAGGGTGTTGGCACGGGGGTCGACGAAACCCGCCAACGTCCGGGCGCGCGGGTTCTCAGGCCGCTGCATGGGAGCTCGTCGGTCTCGGTCTCGGCACGGGACGGGACGCCGGTGTGGGCTCGCGCAGTGTCATCACGAGCCCGAGCGTGAGCATGAGGCTGGGGATCGAGCCGTACAGAGGACTGAACGCAAGGTTCCACAGTGTCGCGCAGCTGAGGTAGACGACGATGCCACTCGCCGTCCGCCGGGCGAGCGCCAGACTCAACCCCCGGACCACGAGGAGTGCGACTGTTGACGCGAGCAGGACTCCGGGGATCCCGAAGCTCGACCAGAAGTCCCCGACGATCGAGTGCAGCTTGAACTCACCGCCGAACATGTAGTTCTCGACGTAGCCGTTGTTCGGCTGATACCCGATCGACGCCATTCCCGTCTTCGCGACCAGGATGTCGTCGAGGTTGGGGGCCACTCCTGATCCGTAGCCGTAAGGGCGGGCCTGGACGAGTGCCCACGAGGCGGCGATCTCGGGCCGTCCGCCGGTCAGCACCGATCCGGAGGCGTCGATCTGCTCGATCGACCGCTGCTGCGTCTCCTCGCCGAGGAAGCCCCCCACGAGGAGGGTGGTCCCGAGGTTGTAGACCGTGACGCCTACGATCCCCATGAGGACGACGACGGTGATCGCCGAGGACCGCCGACCGGAGATCGTGGGGCGCATCTGCCATGCGGTGAGCAGGCCTGCGACGAGGAACGTCGCGAAGTACGAACGGGAGTCCTGGAGGGCAGATGCCGCTGCCAGCAGCATCAGGGCAGCGACCTGCCCTCCCTTGCGGTCCGGGCGGTTGACGAGCGAGAGCAGGATCAGTGCCAGGGGCACCGCGATCGCGTACTTCCAAGGGTTCGCACTGGCCAGGTCGCCGCCGGTGAGCTCCGAGATCGCGAGTCCGGACCCGAAGGCGAGCCCGACGACCCGGTCCGACGTGACGAGTCGCGCCCAGAGGATGACACCGACGCCGCACACAGTCCCCAGGACCATGAGCGTGGTCCCGACGAGACTGGACATGCTCGTCCGGTGGTCGAGGGATGCGAGCTCGGTCAGCCAGAGCCCGGACACGAGCGCCAGTGCGGTCAGCGCGAAGAGCCACCGGCCGCCCCAGTAGCGGCGCAGCACCGGCAACCAGACCGGAGCGAGCAGGAACGCAAGGGCGTACCCCGATGTCAGCCCGCTCCACAGGAACTGCCGCATGCCCAGCAGGACGAGGGTGAGGATCGCGATCCAGGGGACCAGAGCCGAAGCCGTGGGCGAGACGCGCTGCGCTGTGCTGACGGGGCGGAGCGAGGAGCGGGGTGCCAGGGCCACCACGCTCCCGGTACTGCTGGGCGCAACGCCGGTGGTCACGTCGCCCGGCTACCGGTCGCCGCTGGTTCAGGGGCGTCCTCGACCATGACGTCGAGCTGGCGAGGCACGGGGGGCTCCTGCGTCTGGGCCCGTGCTGCCTCGGACTCGTGCGGCAAGGGATCCGAGGAGCCGGCCGTCTCGCCGAGCAGGTCGTCGGCGATGGCCGCGGTGCTCTTGCGACGCCGGAACCGTCGCCTGTGGCGAGGCGATGCCGGGGCAGCGCCGTAGCTGTAGTAGCCGTCGCTCTCGCGCTGTGCCACGCGGTTGACGACGATGCCGAGGCAGCTCGCGCCCACGGACTCCAGTGCGCGGAGCGCGTCCGCCAGCTGGTTGCGGTGCACCTTGCGGCAGCCGGCCACCACGACCGCACCGTCGCTGATTCGGGAGAGGATCGCGGCGTCCGCCACCGGGAGCAAGGGGGCGGAGTCGAAGATCACCATGTCGTACGTCTGCGTGATCTCCGCGAGCAGCTCTGCCATCGCGGGGGAGCCGAGCATCTGGCTCGGGTTGGGTGGAAGTGCTCCCGACGCGAGGACGTGCAGGTTCGGGTGGCCCCAGGGCTGCACGACGTCGGCGAGCGTCGCCTTGCCGATCAGCACGCTGGTGAGCCCGGCGACGCCCTCGATGCCGCAGTACTCGGCGACCGAGGGTCGGCGGAGATCGGCATCCACGAGAAGGGCCTTGCGCGAGTCCTCGGCCACGGCGAGCGCCAGGTTGATCGCGGTCGTCGACTTGCCCTCGCCGGCCAGGGCCGAGGTCACCACGATGCTGTGCACCTTGCGCCCGACGTCGAGGAACTGCAGGTTGGTCTTGAGGCGTCGGTAGGACTCTGCGCGTGGGCTACGCGCGTCTGATCGCATCACGAGCTGGTGCTCTCGGAGCCTGCGCTCGAACCCGATCGTCCCGAGCACCGCGCTCTCCGTGACCCGGGCGACGTCCCTGCCCGATCGCACCTTGGTGTCCAGGAGCTCTCGGATCACGGCGAAGGCGATCCCGGCCGCGACCCCCAGGAGAATCCCGGTGGCGGTGAGAAGCTTGGTGTTGGGGACGAAGGGGACCGTGGGCACGTGGGCGGAAGCCACCGTCCGCATCGACACGGAGGCGGTGCCGTCGGCTCTCGCCGGTGCCACCTCCTGTGCCGCTTCGTCGAGCTGCCGTGAGACCGCGTCGGCCACGGCAGCTGCGCGTTCCGGATCGGCGCTGACGGCCGAGATCTCGATGATCACCGTGTTGAGCGGAGTGTCCGCCGAGATCGTGCGGGCGAGCGCCCTTGCGCTGATGTCGAGCTCGAGCTCCTCGATCACCGGCTCGAGGACGGTCGGCATCGTGGCGAGCTGCGCATAGGACTGCACGAGGTTCTGCACGTAGGTCGTCCCCTGGACGAGCTCGCTCACGGTCTCGCCCTGACCGAGCGAGACCCACACCGAGCTGGTGGCTCGGTACATGGGCGTGGTCGCCCCCGCCTGGAGATATCCGAGGCTGCCCCCGACAAGTCCGAGCACGGCGAGGACCAGCCACCTCTTGCGGAGTGCGGCTACGTAGTCGCTCAGATCCATGCGGAAGGCTCCTCGTCGGCGGGACGTGCAGGTCGGTCGATGCCTGCGGTCGTGGATGCTCGGACGAGCGTCCACATATGCGCTGATTGTTCCCTATTCCGGGCCCGATGGGCACTGTCGCAGGAGGGCGGTGCGCAGCAGCCGCCGAATTCACCCGCTCGGAGCAGGGCGCGGCGGTGGTCGAGGCGGAAGCCAGGGCGAGGGGGGAAGTTCACCCGATCGACCCTGTCCGTTTTCGACCGGTCTGCCCTAAGATCATCCACGTGCACCGGCCAGCGACACCCATCCGGCACGACGGGTGCTCGTCGCTCGAGCCGAGCCAGCGGGCGGCGCGTCGGCCGAGACGTGCCATGGAGGAGGACGAGTGATCGGATACGCACCCGGGGCGTTCGACCTGTTCCACATCGGGCACCTCAACATCCTCAAGCATGCGAGGGCGCACTGCGACTACCTGATCGCGGGTGTCGTCTCCGACGAGATGCTCGAGCTCACCAAGGGTCGCCGGCCCGTGGTCCCGCTGAGCGAGCGCATCGAGATCGTCCGTTCGCTCGCAGTGGTGGACGAGGCGGTGGCCGAGGTGCTCCCTGACAAGCTGGACACGTGGCGGACCGTCGGCTTCGACGTGATCTTCAAGGGTGACGACTGGCGGGGCACACCCAAGGGGGAACGCCTCGAGCGGGACTTCGCAACGGTGGGTGTCTCGGTCGTCTACTTCCCGTACACGATGCACACCTCGAGCACCCAGCTCCGTCACGCCCTGGACGCGCTGACGCAGCCGCTCCACTCCGCAGTGACGGGCTGAGAACCGGCGCACGGCGAGCGCTCACGTCCGACGTAGGCTGTCCTTGACCGGTCGCCGGCCCGGGGCGAGATGCGCCCGGCTGCCCGCGGCGGGACCCCTGCGCGCTGCCGCCCTCGTCGTGAACTGGAGCCATGAACCTCACCGGCCTGCTGCCCGTCCTGCACCACGACCCCACCGTCGCCCGGCTCCGTGAGCTCGCCCCGTCTGCGGCGGGGCGAGGCGCGGTCGACGTCGTCGTCCCGGCGGGGCTGCGTCCGCCGTTGGTCGCCACCCTGCTGGACGCGCTGCAGCAGCTGCGCACCTCGGGCGAGGGCGCCGAGGCGACCGCGTGCGTGGTGGTGGTGACGGCCACGGGCCGGGACGCCGACGACCTCGCCTCGGCTCTGCGCTGCTACCTGCCGGCCGACGACGTCGCCGTCCTGCCGGCGTGGGAGACCTTGCCGCACGAGCGGCTCTCGCCGCGCAGCGACACGGTCGCGCGGCGGCTTGCGGTCTTCAGGCGGCTCGCTCACCCCGCGCAGGCCGTCGGCCAGTCAGGTCCGGTGCGCGCGCTGGTCGTCCCCGTCCGGGCCCTGCTCCAGCCCGTGGTGGAGGGGCTGGGTGACCTGGTGCCGGTCGAGCTGCACGTGGGTGAGCAGGCGGACCTCACCGACGTCGCCGACCGGCTCTCGGCAGCGGCGTACACGCGGGTGGACATGGTCGAACGGCGCGGGGAGTACGCCGTGCGCGGGGGGATCCTCGACGTCTTCCCGCCCACCGACGACCACCCGCTCAGGATCGAGCTGTGGGGTGAGGACGTCGAGGAGATCCGCTGGTTCTCGGTGGCCGACCAGCGCAGCCTCGAGGTCGCGGCCGAGGGTCTGTGGGCGCCGCCGTGCCGCGAGATCCTGCTCACCGACACGGTCCGCGACCGGGCCGCGGCACTGGTCGAGCAGCTGCCCGGTGCGGCGGAGATGCTCCACCGGCTCGCGGCGGGCATCGCCGTGGAGGGGATGGAGTCGCTGGCGCCGGCACTGGTCGACCGGATGGTTCCGGTCCTGGACCTGCTCCCCGAGCACGCGCTGCTGGTGGTGTCCGAACCTGAACGGGTGCGTCGACGGGCCCACGACCTGCTGGCGACCACCCAGGAGTTCCTGGACGCCGCGTGGACGGCTGCGGCCGCGGGCGGCAGCACGCCGATCGACCTGCGGGCGGCGTCCTTCGCCGACTACGGCGACACCCGGGGCCTGGCCCTCGCCCGCGGGCTGGGCTGGTGGACGTTCAGCAGCTTCAGCCTCGACGGCACGGTCGACCCCGAGGGGGCCGCCCACGAGGGTGCCTCGCACGACGGCGACGAGGCCGAGGGCGCCGATGCGCTCGTGGTCGCCGGCCGTGACGTGCAGGGGTATCGGGGTGACGTCGCCCAGGCCGTCACGGACCTGCGGGGGCTCCAGCGTGAGGGCTGGCGTCTGGTGCTGACCACCGACGGCCACGGGCCGGCGGTGCGCATGGTCGAGCAGCTGAGCGCCGCGGAGGTTCCGGCCCGTCTGGTCGCCGAGGTCACGCAGGACCCCGAGGTCGGGGTCGTCCTGGTCACCCCCGCGCCCGCCGGACGAGGCTTTGTGGCCCCCGAGCTGCGCCTCGCGGTCTTCAACGAGGCCGACCTGACCGGCCGTGCCGGGACCTCGACCAAGGACATGCGCGCGATGCCCTCGCGCCGCCGCAACTCGGTGGACCCCCTCGCGCTGCGCCCGGGCGACCACGTGGTGCACGAGCAGCACGGGGTCGGTCGCTTCGTCGAGCTCGTCCAGCGCACCGTGGGCACCGGTCCGTCAGCCACGACCCGGGAGTACCTGGTCATCGAGTACTCGGCGTCCAAGCGGGGGCAGCCTGGGGACCGCCTGTACGTGCCGACCGACCAGCTCGACCAGATCACCAAGTACGTAGGAGGGGAGTCGCCCACCCTGAACCGGATGGGCGGGTCGGACTGGGCCAAGACCAAGGGCCGGGCCCGCAAGGCGATCAAGGAGATCGCGGGCGAGCTCATCCGGCTGTACTCGGCCCGGATGGCGACCCAGGGCCACGCGTTCGGCCCGGACACCCCGTGGCAGGCCGAGCTCGAGGACGCCTTCATCCACATCGAGACCCCCGACCAGCTCGTGACGATCGACGAGGTCAAGGCCGACATGGAGAAGTCGGTCCCGATGGACCGCCTCATCTGCGGTGACGTCGGCTACGGCAAGACAGAGATCGCGATCCGGGCGGCCTTCAAGGCGGTCCAGGACGGCAAGCAGGTCGCGGTGCTGGTGCCCACGACCCTCCTGGTGCAGCAGCACCTCGACACCTTCGCCGAGCGCTACGCGCCGTACCCCGTCACGGTCAAGGCGCTCTCGCGCTTCCAGAGCGCGGCGGAGTCCAAGGAGGTCGTCGAAGGGTTGCGGGAAGGGACCGTCGACGTCGTCATCGGCACCCACCGGCTGATCACCGGAGAGGTGCACTTCAAGGACCTCGGGCTGGTCATCGTCGACGAGGAGCAGCGCTTCGGGGTCGAGCACAAGGAGGTCCTCAAGCAGCTGCGGACCAACGTGGACGTCCTGGCGATGAGCGCGACGCCGATCCCACGCACCCTGGAGATGGCTGTGACCGGGATCCGCGAGATGTCGACGCTCGCGACCCCGCCCGAGGAGCGTCACCCGGTGCTGACCTTCGTGGGGGCCTACGACGAGAAGCAGGTCACCGCGGCGGTGCGCCGTGAGCTGTTGCGCGAGGGCCAGGTCTTCTACATCCACAACAAGGTCGACTCGATCGAGCGGGCGGCCTCGCGGCTGGCCGAGCTGGTCCCCGAGGCCCGGATCGCCACGGCGCACGGGAAGATGGGCGAGCACCAGCTCGAGCGTGTGATCGTCGACTTCTGGGAGAAGAGGTTCGACGTCCTGGTGTGCACGACCATCGTCGAGACGGGCCTGGACATCTCCAACGCCAACACCCTGATCCTCGAACGTGCCGACCTGCTGGGGCTCTCGCAGCTGCACCAGCTGCGCGGACGGGTGGGCCGTGGTCGGGAGCGGGCCTACGCCTACTTCATGTACCCGCCCGAGCGACCGTTGACCGAGACCGCCCACGACCGGTTGGCCACGATCGCGGCCAACACCGACCTGGGGTCGGGCATGGCGGTCGCGATGAAGGACCTCGAGATCCGTGGGGCCGGCAACCTGCTCGGCGGCGAGCAGTCGGGCCACATCGCCGGGGTCGGCTTCGACCTGTACGTGCGGATGGTCGGCGAGGCGGTCGCCGCCTTCCGTGGCGAGGGCGAGCAGGCCCCTTCCGAGGTGACCCTCGAGCTCCCGGTCGACGCCCACGTGCCCCACGAGTACATCGGGCACGAGCGGCTGCGCCTCGAGGCGTACCGCAAGATCGCCGACGCCACGACGGACGACGCGCTGCAGGCCGTCCGCGAGGAGCTGGTGGACCGGTACGGGCCGCTTCCCGTCCAGGTCGAGAACCTCTTCGAGGTCGCGGCCTTCCGCAACCTCGCGCGTGAGGCGGGGCTGACCGACGTCACGGCGCAGGGGAAGTTCGTGCGGCTCGCACCGGTGGACCTGGCCGAGTCGGCTCAGCTGCGGATCAAGCGGCTCTACCCGGGCAGCGTGCTCAAGCCCGCGGTGCGCACCGTGCTGATCCCTTACCCGACCACGGCACGGATCGGGGGTCGCCCCCTGGCCGGCGGCGAGCTCCTCGCGTGGGCACGTGAGCTCGTCGGGGTCGCGGCCGCGCCGAAGGTGACGGTCGGCTCCTAGCTTTCCCGCGGGGCCCGGGGCACGACACCGTGCCTGGGGTGTCGATCGCCTGGAGAGAAACTTTCGAAAGGGTTTACGAGACAGCAGGGCCCGCCTAGTGTGACCGATACCAGTACATCGTGTCGCAAAGGAGCGCTCATGAGTCGGCGTCATGCCGGCGGTGTCACGGCGGTTCCCGCCATGATCACCGCAACAGCCCTGGCAATCTCCGCAACTTTCGCTCTACCTTCGATCGCCGTGGCGCAGGACGACGTCGTCCTGCAGAACGACTTCGAGGACGGCACCTGGGCTCCCTGGGTCCAGAACGGCGATCCTGTGCTCGCCGGCGCGGTCTCACCGGACGACCCCGCCAACGGGGTGCTGTCCATCACCGAGCGCGGCCAGGGGTACGACGGCATCGCCCTCGAGCTCCTCGACCACTTCGACGCCGGCGCGCAGATCGACGTCGACGCGATCACCCGGCTCGTGGCCGACCAGGACGACGCGACCGTGAGCTTCGCCGTGGAGAAGGTCGTCGACGGCGCCACCACCTACGACTGGGTCGGACCGGTCCCGACGGTGACCGACAGCGCCTGGTCGGTTATCGGAGGGGACTACACGATCCCCGCCGACGCGACGTCGGCCAAGCTCTACCTCCAGACCACGGCCGAGCCGCACTCCGACCTCTACCTCGACGACCTCGTCGTCACCGGTCCCGCGCCCGGGACCGAGCCCCCGGCCGAGCCCGTGACCGTGTGGTCGCTCGACTTCGACGGCCTGTCCTCCGCGCCCTGGACGGACAACGGCGGCACGCTGGCCTACGTCGCCGACGACGACGGCGGTTCGGCCCTCAGCATCACGCGCTCCGAGGACTTCCACGGCCTGAAGTCTCCGTACGGCGTTCTCTCCGAGGGCGTCGAGTACACCTTCACGATGCAGGCCCGGCTGCCCGAGGGCACGGACGGCGACCGCGACGTGCGGTTCGTCGTCGAGCCCGCGTACGCCTGGGTCGGCCCCACCACCATCTCGGCTGCGGGCTGGACCGAGGTCACCGGCACCTACACGCTCCCCGCTGGTACCGACCCCGCCGAGGCGGCCGTGTACATCGGGACCTCAGGCGTGTCGGGGGAGTCCTGGACGGTGCTGGTCGACGACCTCACGGTCACCGCGGCGCAGGTCGACGACGGTCCGGTCGGCCCGATCGACCAGGTCGACCTGACCTTCGACTTCGAGGACGGCACCCTGCAGGGCTGGGTCCCGCGGGACTCCGGCTCGGGCGCGCCGAGCCTCGAGGTCACCACGGCGCAGGCGCACGGGGGCACCTACGCCGCCCTGGTGACCGACCGGACCTCGCAGGGTTCGGGCATCGGCTACGACCTGACCGACGTGTTCCAGACCGGGGTCACGTACGACATCACCGCGTGGGTGCGGATGGGGGACGGCCAGGCCGCCGACGACATCTGGCTCAGCGCCCAGACCGGTGCGTCCTCGTTCAGCACCGTCGAGCAGGTTCCCGGTGTCACCGCCGGTGCCTGGACCGAGGTCACCGCCTCGTTCACGATGCCTGCGGGCGACCGTGCGTTCCTGTACCTCGAGACCAGCTTCACCAGCGGTGGCGCAGGTGACTTCCTGGTCGACGACATCACCATCCGCAACCAGGAGCAGGGTGAGATCCAGGACCTCCTGCCGATCAAGGACACGGTCACGTTCCCGGCAGGGGTGGCGATCGACGAGCGTGAGACGTTCGGCTCGGCCGCCGACCTGGTCACCCGGCACTTCGACCAGATCACCGCCGAGAACCACATGAAGCCCGAGGCGTGGTTCGACGACGCGGGCGAGTTCGGCACCCACCCGCAGGCCACCGCACTGATGGACTTCGCGCAGGCCAACGACCTCACGGTCTACGGGCACGTCCTGGTCTGGCACAGCCAGACCCCGGACTTCTTCTTCCAGGACGCTGCCGGCAACCCGCTGACCACCAGCGAGCCCGACAAGCAGGAGATGCGTGACCGCATGCGCACCCACATCTTCGCCGTTGCCGAGGCGCTCAGCACCGGCGGGGGGTACGGGCTCTTCGGCAGCCAGGAGAACCCCCTCGTCGCGTGGGACGTGGTCAACGAGGTCGTCTCGGACAGCGGCGAGCACGCCGACGGGCTGCGGCGCAGCGAGTGGTACCGCATCTTGGGTGAGGAGTTCATCGACCTCGCCTTCATCTACGCCGACGAGGCCTTCAACGACGTCTACGCCGCACCCGGCAGCGGACGTCCGGTCGCGCTCTTCATCAACGACTACAACACCGAGCAGGGCGGCAAGCAGAACCGCTACCACGACCTGGTCCACCGACTGATCGACCGTGGAGTGCCGATCGACGGCGTGGGCCACCAGTTCCACGTGAGTCTCTCGATGCCGGTCTCGGCGCTGGCGGGGGCGATCGTCCGCTTCCAGGACACCGGCCTCCGGCAGGTCGTCACCGAGCTCGACGTGACCGTCGGCACCCCGGTGACCCAGGCGAACCTGATCGAGCAGGGGTACTACTACCGGGACGCCTTCGGGGTGTTCCGGCAGTTCGCCGACGACCTGTACTCGGTCACGCTGTGGGGCCTGACCGATCCGCGCAGCTGGCGCAGCACGCAGGCGCCCCTCGCCTTCGACGGGAGCCTGCAGGCCAAGCCTGCCTACCACGGGATCGTCGACGGCACGCTGCCGGCACGGGTCCGCACCGCGAACGTGTTCCGCGGCACGGTCGCGATCGACGACGCGGCGCCCGCTGACGACACCTGGTCGAGGCTGCCGCTGCACGCGATCGAGGACGTCGCCGAGTTCCAGCTGCGCTGGGAACCGACGCACCTGACCGCGTACGTCCGGGTCGATGACCCCACGGTCGAGCCGCAGGACGCCATCGAGCTCGAGGTCGACGGCACCACGGTCACCGTGGCCCGGGGCGGCCCGGGCGAGGGTGTGGCTGCTCTGTCCGTGTCCGACGTCGATCCGGTCGTGGCCGAGGTCGAGGGAGGGTGGGTGGCGGTGGTCCGTCTCTGGCTCGACGCCCCGGTCGCGCAGGGAGAGACCCTCGGCTTCGACGTCCGCGTCGTCGACGGCAGCCTCACCTCGGGGTGGAGCACTCCCGGCGCGCTGGGCACCCTCTCGCTCGTCGAGGAGCTCTCCTTCGTCGAGGTCCCCGAGGTCGAGGCCCCCCCGAGCATCGACGGCGAGGTCGACGAGGTGTGGGAGGCGGGCAACGTCCTGACGACCGACAAGGTCCTCGAGGGGGACGGGACCGGAGCCACCGCGACGGTCCGCACCGTGTGGCAGGGCGACACCCTGTACGTCCTGGCCGAGGTCGCCGACGACGACCTCGACGTCTCGGGCTCCGACCCGTGGGTCCAGGACTCGATCGAGATCTTCCTCGACGCGGGCAACTACAAGAGCGGTCCGTACCGCTACGACGACACCCAGATCCGGATCAACGTCGACAACCAGGTCTCCTTCGGCACCGGCGACGAGGCGTTCCAGCAGGCCCGCGTGGTCAGCGCCACGAGCGTGGTCGACGGCGGGTACGTCGTCGAGGCCGCCATCGGCCTGCTCGAGGAGGGCGGGCTGGGGACCTTCCACGGGTTGGACGTCCAGGTCAACGACGCGTCGGGCGGCGCGCGGGTCGGGATCGCGAGCTGGGCCGACCCGACGGGCCTGGGCTACCAGAGCACAGCCCGGTGGGGTGTTGCCCAGCTCGTCGGCCCCGATGGCGGCACCGGCCCGGTCGACCCGACCGACCCCGCGGACCCGACCGACCCCGCGGACCCGACCGACCCGACGGGCCCGGCCACCCCGGGAACCGACGGGGCTGCGCCCGTCGCCGGTGGCCCCGGGGCGGCGTCGGGCGGTGATCGGCTGCCCACGACCGGTGCCGGGGTGGCGGCGCTCCTGATGCTCGCCCTGCTCGCCGTGGTGCTGGGCACCTCGATGGTGGGTGCAGGTCGGATCCGACGCCAACCGCTCGGCTGACGACCCACGCGCCTCGGGCCCGGGTCTGCCGCGGAGCAGCCCCGGGCCCGGGGACGGCATGGCCCGGGCGTCGTGGGCGGGTGTTCTACGATGAGCAGCGCGCCGCGCCGTCGGGTGCGGGCCGGACTGCAGGAGGCAAGCACGTGGGTTCTACGACCAGCGGCACCCGATCCCCCCGGGCCGCGGTGCGGGCGGCCCTCGCCGTCGCCGTCGGTGCCGCCCTGCTCGCCGGGTGCGCGAGCCAGCCCGGTGCGGCGGCCGTCGTCGACGGCCGGTCGATCACGCAGGCCGAGCTCAACCGCACCGCGACCGAGCTGGCCCCGTTGATCACCGGCACCGACATCCGGGTGGTGCTCTCGGCCCTGATCAGTGCCCCGTCCTTCATCGACGCCGCGGCCGAGCACGGCGTGGGTGTCTCCGTGGCCGAGACGCGTGCCCTCATGGACGAGGCGGCCGTGCGCACCGGGGCCACCGAGGTGACCGACTGGGGGGACGGCAGCGTCGCCCTGGTCAGGTTCACCCTGGCCTCGCAGAGCCTCCAGGGCCTGCCCGACGCGGCGACCGTGGTCGCCGAGGTCAACGAGCAGGTGCGGGGCCTGGACGTCCAGGTCAACCCCCGGTACGGAGCGCTCGACCGCACCACGGGGGCCATCACCCCGGTCGCGCTGCCCTGGATCACGGCACCGACCGAGTGACCGATCGGGGCGACCTCGCCGGGCTGAGGGCCGTGCACGACCTGGTGGCCGTGATGGACCGGCTCAGGTCACCGGGTGGGTGCCCGTGGGACGCCCGGCAGACCCACGCCTCGCTCGTGCCGTACGCGATCGAGGAGGTTCACGAGGTCGTCGAGGCGATCGAGAAGGACGACCGCGCGGGCCTGCGTGAGGAGCTGGGTGACCTGCTGCTCCAGGTGGTCTTCCACGCCCGGCTCGCCCAGGAGCACCCGACCGATCCCTTCGGTCTCGACGAGGTCGCGGCCGGGATCGCCGCCAAGCTGCGGCGGCGGCACCCGCACGTCTTCGAGGAGGACGCGCACCTCGCCGAGGGTGGCGACGAGCCCGGCGAGGAGGACCTGCACCGACGTTGGGAGCAGCTCAAGCAGGCCGAGAAGGCCCGTGTCTCGACCCTCGACGGCATACCGGCAGGTCTGCCTGCACTGGCCCGTGCGCAGAAGGTGCTGGGGCGGGCGCGGCGAGCCGGGGTCGAGGTCGACCCGCAGGTCGACGCCGGTGGTTCCGGAGACCTGGGTGAGCGGCTCCTGGCGCTGGTCGTGCAGGCCGACGCCTCGGGGGTGGACGCCGAGGGTGCTCTGCGTGCTGCGGTGCGGTCGGTCGAGGCCGCCGTGCGCTCGCGAGAGGCGGCGGGCCGCGCACCTCACGCCGACGACGGGAGCCTCGGACCGAGCGCAGCCCCGGCCGTCGGCCCGGTGGCCGACTGAGACCTACGTCCCTGGGGGAAGCGCTTTCCCGGCGTAGTGTCGACTCAGGTCCTCGCGCCCACCAGGGCGCTCCGACAGGATTCCTGGCGCCGTGCGCGGCGTCAGGCCCGGTGCCCCCGTGCGGTCGCTGCGGCCCAGACGAGGAGTGAACGACCATGAAGATCGGTGTCCCCCGGGAGTCCCGGCCCGGTGAGCGGCTCGTGGCGGCGACGCCGACGACCGTCGCGCAGCTGCGCAAGCTCGGCTACGAGGTCGTCGTCGAGGCCGGTGCAGGGGTCGCGGCGAGCTACCCCGACGTCGCCTTCGCCGAGGCCGGCGCGACGGTCGTGGCGGCTGACGAGGTCTGGACCTCCGACATCGTCACCACCGTCGACGTACCCGCCGAGGAGCGCCTGGCCGCCCTGCGCCCCGGCACGACCCTCGTCTCGATGATGGCGCCGCACTCACGGCCCGAGCTCATCGAACGCCTCGCGGGTCGCGGCGTGACCGCACTGGCCCTGGACGCCGTGCCGCGCATCTCCCGAGCGCAGTCCCTCGACGTGCTGAGCACCCTGTCCAACGTGGCCGGGTACCGCGCCGTGATCGAGGCCGCCGAGGAGTTCGGCGGCATGTTCACCGGACAGGTGACCGCCGCGGGCAAGACGCCACCCGCCAACGTCTTCGTGATCGGGGCGGGGGTCGCCGGGCTCGCCGCGATCGGCGCGGCCGGCAGCCTCGGCGCCCAGGTCCGTGCCTTCGACGTCCGCCCCGAGGTGGGCGAGCAGATCGAGTCGATGGGCGCCCAGTTCGTCCAGGCAGAGGCAGCACAGCAGGAGGTCAGCGCCGACGGCTACGCCGCCGCGCTCACCGCCGAGCAGGAGCGGCAGACCGCGCTGATGTACGCGCAGGAGACCGCGCAGGCCGACGTCGTCATCACCACCGCGCTGGTGCGGGGCACGGCGCCGACCACCGTGACCGCGGCGATGGTGGCCGCGATGCGACCCGGGAGCGTCATCGTCGACCTTGCCGCCCCCGGCGGCGGGAACTGCGAGCTGACCGTCCCCGGTGAGCGTGTCGTCTCGGACAACGGCGTGGTCGTGCTCGGCTACACCGACCTCACCAGTCGGATGCCACGGCACACCTCGCAGCTGTTCGGCACCAACATCGTGCACCTCATGCAGCTGCTCACCCCCGAGCGCAACGGCGAGATGACGCTCGACCTCGAGGACCCGGTGCAGCGGGGGATGACGGTCGTGCACGACGGCGAGGTGCTCTGGCCGCCACCCCCGGTGCAGGTCTCGGCCCTGCCGGCGGTCGAGCAGGTCGAGCCGGTGGACCACGCAGAGCTGGCCCGGGTCGCGCAGCAGACCGCGCAGCGCAGACGGACCAGGCGCACGGTGCTCGCCGGTCTGGGTGCGGTGCTCCTGGCGCTGATGCTGACCGTCTCGCCCGACCAGACGCAGCAGCACTTCACCGTCTTCGCCCTCGCGGTGGTGGTGGGCTACTACGTGATCTTCAACGTCAAGCACGCCCTGCACACCCCGCTCATGGCACAGACGAACGCGATCTCGGGCATCATCTTGGTCGGCGCGCTGCTGCAGATCGGGTCGGCCGACGTGGTCGTCTCGACGATCGCCTTCGCGGCGGCGTCGGTGGCCAGCATCAACATCTTCGGCGGGTTCCTGGTCACGTACCGGATGCTCGGAATGTTCCGGAAGGACGCGTGACATGCACCTGACCTCACTCGTGGGGGCGGTCTACCTGATCGCCGCCCTCCTGTTCATCCTCAGCCTGGCGGGCCTGTCCACGCAGGCCACGGCCCGCCGGGGCAACCTGTTCGGCATGGCCGGGATGGTGCTGGCCCTGGCGGCCACCGTCGCGCTCGCGCTCGAGAACAGCGAGCGCCCGGTCCTGGTGACCCTCCTGCTCATCGCGCTGGTCTTCATCATCGGGGCGACCGCCGGCATCTGGCGGGCCCGCAGCGTCGAGATGACGCAGATGCCCGAGATGATCGCCATCCTGCACAGCTTCGTGGGTCTGGCGGCCGTGCTGGTCGGGTTCAACTCCTACCTGACCGAGCCTGCCGAGACGGTGCACCAGGTCGAGGTCTTCCTCGGGGTGTTCATCGGGGCCATCACCTTCACCGGCTCGGTCGTGGCCTACCTCAAGCTCTCGGCGCGGATGTCCTCGGCCCCGCTGATGCTGCCGCGTCGCAACACGCTCAACCTGGTGGCGCTGATCGCCTCGCTCGGGCTGCTGGTGTGGTTCGTCGGCCAGAACGCCCTGGTCCCCCTGCTGGTCATGACCGTGGTCGCACTGGCCCTGGGCTGGCACCTGGTCGCCTCGATCGGGGGCGGGGACATGCCCGTCGTCGTCTCGATGCTCAACTCCTACTCGGGCTGGGCGGCCGCCGCGGCGGGCTTCATGCTGGGCAACGACCTGCTCATCGTGGTCGGTGCGCTGGTCGGGTCCTCGGGCGCGATCCTGTCCTACATCATGTGCAAGGCGATGAACCGCTCGTTCATCAGCGTGATCCTGGGTGGTTTCGGCGCCGACACCGGCACGCCTGCCGCAGACAGCGGCGACCACGGGGAGCACCGCGAGGTCCTCGCCGAGGAGGTCGCCGGGATGCTCCGGGCGGCACGCACGGTCGTGATCACCCCGGGGTACGGCATGGCGGTCGCCAAGGCGCAGTACCCCGTGGCCGACCTCGTCTCGAGGCTTCGGGCCTCGGGGGTCGACGTCCGGTTCGGCGTGCACCCGGTGGCCGGGCGCCTTCCCGGTCACATGAACGTGCTGCTCGCCGAGGCCAAGGTGCCGTACGACATCGTGCTCGAGCTCGACGAGATCAACGACGACCTGGCGCAGACCGACGTCGTCCTGGTCATCGGCGCGAACGACACGGTCAACCCGGCCGCGCTGGAGGACCCGGGCTCCCCGATCGCCGGCATGCCGGTGCTCGAGGTGTGGAACGCCGGGCAGGTCGTGGTGTTCAAGCGGTCGATGGCCACCGGGTACGCCGGGGTGCAGAACCCGCTGTTCTTCCGTGAGAACACCGCGATGCTCTTCGGGGACGCCAAGGACCAGGTCGAGAAGATCGTCCTGGCCCTCGCCGCGGACTCCGTGAGCGGGGCACCTGCGCTCAGCGCGCGTTGAGCCCGGCCGCCGCACGGGTCTGCTGACCGCAGCGGCCCGACCACGCGTCGAACGTCCCGCCCGTCGTCGGGCAAGTCGCACTACTGTGGAACCCGGCCGGTTGACGACGACCGGCGGCCGGCTCGTCCTGGCCGATGGTCGTCCGCACCCGCAGGCGACTCGTAGGCCAGAGCCGACAACCCATCCGTTCGTCCGAAGGAGCTTTCGTGGCCAGCATCGAGGCCGTAGGCGCCCGCGAGATTCTCGACTCGCGAGGCAACCCCACCGTGGAGGTCGAGGTCGCCCTCGACGACGGCACCATCGCCCGGGCCGGTGTGCCGTCGGGCGCGTCGACCGGTGCCTTCGAGGCAGTGGAGCGTCGCGACGGCGACAAGGGCCGCTACCTCGGCAAGGGCGTCCAGGACGCCGTCAACGCCGTCATGGACGAGATCGCCCCGGAGCTCATCGGCTTCGAGGCCTCCGAGCAGCGTCTGGTCGACCAGGCCCTGATCGACCTCGACGGCACCCCGAACAAGGGCAAGCTGGGCGCCAACGCGATCCTCGGCGTCTCGATGGCCGTGGCCAAGGCCGCAGCCGACAGTGCCGACCTGCCGCTCTTCCGCTACATCGGTGGCCCGAACGCGCACGTCCTGCCGGTGCCGATGATGAACATCCTCAACGGTGGGTCGCACGCCGACTCCAACGTCGACATCCAGGAGTTCATGGTCGCGCCGATCGGCGCCACCACGTTCCGTGAGGCCCTGCGCACCGGCGCCGAGGTCTACCACTCCTTGAAGTCCGTGCTCAAGAGCAAGGGCCTGGGGACCGGGCTGGGCGACGAGGGTGGCTTCGCCCCCAACCTGCCGAGCAACCGCGACGCCCTGGACCTGATCCTCGTCGCCATCGAGAAGGCCGGCTTCACCCCCGGCAAGGACGTCGGCCTCGCGCTCGACGTCGCGGCGACCGAGTTCTTCAAGGACGGCGCCTACCAGTTCGAGGGCCGGGCCACGTCCAGCGACGAGATCATCGCGTACTACACGCAGCTCGTCGCCGACTACCCGCTGGTCTCCATCGAGGACCCGCTGTCCGAGGACGAGTGGGACGGGTGGGCCCAGCTCGTGGCGGCCGTCGGTGACCGCGTGCAGGTCGTCGGCGACGACCTCTTCGTGACCAACCCCGAGCGCCTGGCCAAGGGCATCGAGCTGCGCAGCGCCAACTCGCTGCTGGTCAAGCTCAACCAGATCGGCACGCTCTCGGAGACCCTCGACGCGGTGAGCATGGCGCAGCGCGCCGGCTTCACCGCCATGATCTCGCACCGCTCGGGCGAGACCGAGGACGTCACCATCGCCGACCTGGCGGTCGCGACCAACGCCGGCCAGATCAAGACCGGTGCTCCCGCCCGCGGCGAGCGCATCAACAAGTACAACCAGCTGCTCCGCATCGAGGAGGAGCTGGACGACGCCGCACGCTACGCGGGCGCCAGCGCCTTCCCGCGGCACCGCTGAGCACAGCTCCGCACGCAGCACCCGCAGGGCCCGGTCGATCCTCGACCGGGCCCTGCGGTCCGTCCGGCTCGACCCGCCCACGGGCCTGCGAGGAGCCTCGACCTGCGTCCGAGCAGCGGCGCGCCCGGCCCGGGTGCGCCGTAGCCCGCCGTCGGCGGGGCACAATCGAGCCATGTCCTCGAGCCGGCGACCCAGCGCGCCCCGCGCCGGTGCTCCCGGCCGTGCGCCCGCAGGCGGTCCCGCGACGACGACGGCGCGTCGTCCGGTGGCGCCGCGTGCCGGTGCCGGACCCTCGTCGGGGGCGCGTGCGCCCGCGGCCCGACCGAGCCGGACCGCTGGTCCACCACCCGCCGAGCGCACCCGGGCGCGTGACGGCCAGGGGCCCGCGGGCGACGAGACGGCCGACACCACGACCTTCCAGCTCGCCCGGTTGCTCTCGATCCGTGCCCTGGTGCTGGCTGTGGTCCTCCTCGCGGCCTTCACCCTGGTCTTCCCCACGCTGCGGGCCTACCTGGGTCAGCGGGCCGCCCTGGCCGAGCTCAGCGCCGAGGTCACGGCGGCCGAGCAGTACCAGAGAGAGCTGCAGGTCGAGCTCGAGCGTTGGGACGACCCGGCGTTCGTGGCAGCTCAGGCACGGGACCGCCTGCGGTTCGCCCGCCCGGGCGAGACGGCGTACCGGGTGATCGACCCCGAGACGGTGGTCGAGCCGGTGGTCCTCCCGGAGTCGGCAACAGGTCCGGGAGCGGGCCCCGCGCTGCCCACGGGGGGCGCGGTGACGCCCTGGTACACGACGGTGTGGGACTCGGTCGTCATCACGGGTGAGTCAGCGGGGACGACCGACGGCGAGACGCCCGGCGAGGGTGCGGGCGATCCTGCGCAGGGCACGACCGAGGTGCCCGACGCGGGCGGGTCGACCACGACGGACGAGGGTGTGGGTGCAGGTGACGAGTGAGCGGGCGCAGGGCGACGGTCCCGAGCCGGTCGGTACCGAGGACCTGCAGACCCTGGCCGAGCAGCTGGGCCGGCCCGCGCGCGGTGTCGTGGGGGTGGCCGCCAGGTGCGTCTGCGGTCGTCCGACGGTGGTCCGCACCGCCCCGAGGCTCCCGGACGGCACACCGTTCCCGACCACCTTCTACCTGACGCACCCCCGGGCTGTGGCGGCAGTCTCGACCCTTGAGGCCTCGGGGGTGATGAAGGAGATGTCGAACCGGCTGACGCAGGACGAGACGCTCGCCGCGGCGCACCGTGCCGCGCACGAGCACTACCTGGCCCAGCGCGCCGTGCTGGGCGAGGTCCCCGAGATCGAGGGGGTCTCGGCGGGTGGCATGCCCACCCGGGTCAAGTGCCTGCACGTGCTGGTCGGTCACGCGCTCGCCGCCGGCCACGGGGTCAACCCCTTGGGTGACGAGGCCCTGGTGCTCATCCGCGAGAGCTGGCGCCCCGACGTCTGCACCTGCTGAGTCGCTCGACGGGGGTCGCGTCGACCCGAGGTGTCGGTGGCGTCGGCGGCCGACCGGGGATGGCAGGCTTGCCCGCATGACGCGTGTGGCAGCCATCGACTGCGGGACCAACTCCATCCGGCTCCTGGTGGCCGACGTCGACCTCGCGGCCGGCTCGCTCACCGACGTCGTGCGGACGATGGAGGTCGTGCGGCTGGGGCAGGGGGTCGACCGCACCGGGCGGATCGCCCCCGAGGCGATGGCGCGCACGCTCGAGGCGACCCGCCGGTACGCGACGACGTGCGCCGACCTGGGCGTCGAGCGCACCCGGTTCGTCGCGACCTCGGCCACGCGCGACGCCGAGAACCGGCAGGAGTTCGTCGACGGGGTCCGCGCCGCGCTGGGTGTCGAGCCCGAGGTGATCGGCGGCGAGGAGGAGGCCCGGCTCTCCTTCCGCGGCGCGACGGGGGTCCTGGCGGGCAGGCACCCCGGTCCGTTCCTGGTGGTCGACCTCGGTGGCGGCTCGACCGAGCTCGTGCTGGGGACCACGTCCCCGGTGGCGACCGCGTCGATGGACGTGGGGTGCGTGCGGCTGACCGAGCGGCATCTCCACGACGACCCGCCGACCCGTGAGCAGATCACGGCGGCGAGCGCCGACGTCACGGCCGCGCTCGACGTCGCGGGTGCGATCGTGCCCTTCGGCCGGACGGCGACGCTGGTCGGCCTGGCGGGCTCGGTCACGACGGTGACGGCGCACGCCCTGGACCTGGACCGGTACGAGCCGGAGCGGATCGACGGGTCGGTGCTGCCGGTGGACCGTGTGCTCGACTCGTGCCGGGCCCTGGTGACGATGCGCCGCTCGCGGCGTGAGGCTCTGCCCTTCATGCACCCCGGACGGGTCGACGTGATCGGCGCGGGCGCCCTGGTCTGGTCCGACGTGGTCTCGCGGGTCCGTGCCGAGGTGGCGATCGCGGGGGGCAGGCTCAAGACCGTGGTCACCTCCGAGCACGACATCCTCGACGGCATCGCCTGGAGCGCGGCCGAGCACGACTGAGGTCTGCGCGTCGCGCCGCTGCGCATCCGGCCGGCGTGACGTGACCCGTACGACACGCCGGTACTTCACTCTGGCCGGTAGTGCGCACCAGAGAGTAGTGTGCTCCGTGCGGGAGCAGGTCGGAGGGGCCGGCTCCCGCACCACGACCCGGTACGGCGCGGCCGTGACCGAGAGCAGGCTCACCAGGAGGCGCGATGGACACGACCCAGCTGCTGAAGGGGGTGCTCGACGTCGCGGTGCTCGCGGTCGTCGGGCAGGAGGACGGGTACGGGTACGACGTCGTCCGGCGGCTGCGGACCGGCGGGCTCGAGGAGGTCGGCGAGGCCTCGGTCTACGGGACCCTGCGGAGGCTGTACGCCTCGGGAGCCCTGACCAGCTACGTGGTGCCCTCGGACGAGGGCCCGCACCGCAAGTACTACGGGATCAACGCCCAGGGCCGGGCCATGCTCGAGGCCCAGCGCAAGGACTGGCGCTCCTTCTCGACCACCCTGTCCGCACTGCTCGAGCTCGAAGGGGACCCCCGATGATCGCCGACGTCCTGCTGGACCACGTGAGCGCGTACGCCACCGCCGTGCGCCGCCACCTGTCCGACCTCTCCCCGGAGCAGGTCGAGGACCTCACCGACGGGCTCGAGGCCGACCTCGCGGAGGCCCTGGAGGACCCTCACGGTCCGGTGGCGACGGGTGAGATCCCGATCGGTCGGCTCGCCGCGTCGGGTGTCGCAGGCGTGCCCGAGGGCGGCGAGGCCTCCTCGGTCATCGACCTCAGCCGGCGGTTCGGGCCGGCCGCGGAGTACGCGGCCGAGCTCCGTGCTGCCGCAGGCCTGGGTCCGGCGCGTCCCGGGTACCGTCCGGCCGTCCGCAGCCGGGCGCGCGGCGTCATCACCGAGCTGCGGGTGCGGGGTCACGAGCTGGCCGAGCCGGTTCTCTCCACAGCTGCTGGGCGCAAGGCCCTCGACCTCGTCGTCTCGCTCCGCCCGCTGTGGTGGGTGCTGCGCGGGTGGCTCTGGTACTCGATCCTGCTGCACGTCCTGGGGTACTCCTTCCACGCGAGCAGGTTCGTGCCGCGCCACGGTGGGACCTGGCTGCTCCTGGCCGTCCTGCTGCTCGTGTCGATCAACCTCGGTCGCGGCATGGGACGCGAGCGTCGGTGGGTGCGACGTGCCTTCGTGGTGCTCAACCTCCTCGCGGTCGTCGCCGCCCCGGGTCTCACCACGGCCTTCCGCCACGAGGTCGAGCGGGCGGTCGCCCAGGGCGGCTACCCGGTCTACGTCGACAACACCGTGTACGTCGAGGACCCCGCCGGCGACGGGGTGTGGGTCGAGGGTCAGCAGGTCAGCAACCTGTTCGTCTACGACGCGGACGGCAACCCCCTCGACGGGGTGCAGATCTTCGACGACCGCGGACGACAGGTGCGCACCACCACCGACGAGAGCTGGGACGCGTGGTCGCTGCCCGGGGTCACCGAGCCCTGGTCCTTCGCCCCGGTGCAGGACGCCTACGGCCGAGCGCGCTGGAACGTCTACCCGCTCAAGGGTGCACCGTTCGACCTGTGGGACCAGGCGGAGGACGGTGCCAGGGAGCTGCTCGACGGCCCGTTGCGCACCCCACCTGCCCCGTTCGCCAAGGCACCTGCCGTGGTGGTTGCCGGGGCGGCCGACGCGGCCGACGACGCCCGGGCGCGGCGGACGGACGGCGACGCGCCCGCCCGGGTTGACGACGGCGAGGCCACCGAGGCTCCCGCGGGCGATGCCGAGCCGGACGTGACCAGCGGCGAGGCCACCGTGCCGTGAGACGCCGACTCCGCTCGGCGTCCTCGACCGCGGTGTCCTGACGACCTCCTGCCCGCGCGTGCCGAGCGTGGGGCAGCACGCGCGGGCAGGCATGATCGCAGGATGCTGCTCCCGCACCCCCGCACCAGGGACCTGTTCGACTCCCCGGTCGCCGCTGGCGGCGGGTGGCCGGGGGAGCCGGCCGACCCGACGACCCCGGTGGCACGGTCGACCGAGGAGGTTTCCGCGCTGGCTGCCGGGGCCACCGCCCTGGCCGATCTCGACGCGTGCTCGACGGTCTGCCGGGCCTGCCCGCGGCTCGTCGCCTGGCGCGAGGAGGTCGCGGTCACCCGTCGTCGGGCCTACCGGGACCAGCCCTACTGGGGCCGACCGGCTGCCGGGTTCGGCGACCCGGGAGCCGGACTGCTGATCGTGGGTCTGGCCCCGGCAGCCCACGGCGCCAACCGCACGGGTCGGTTGTTCACCGGGGACCGGTCGGGTGACTGGTTGTTCGCCGCGCTGCACCGGGTCGGCGCGGCCTCGCAGGCGCAGAGCACCGACGCAGCCGACGGCCTCGTGCTCTCGGGCGTGCGGATGGTCGCGGCGGTGCGGTGCGCGCCGCCCGGGAACAAGCCGTCGACCGTCGAGCGTGACACCTGCCTGCCCTGGTTGCGTCGCGAGGTCGAGCTCACGTCCCCGACGGTGCGGGTGATGATGGCGCTGGGTGCGTTCGGCTGGCAGGCGACCTTGGGTGTGGCCAGGTCGCTGGGTTGGCAGGTGCCGGTGCCGGCCCCGCGTTTCGGCCACGGGGCCCGCGCCGAGCTGACCCGCGGCGACGGCGTCGTCGTGCACCTCGTGGGGTGCTACCACGTGTCGCAGCAGAACACCCAGACCGGTCGGCTGACCGAGGCGATGCTCGACCACGTCCTGCGGGAGTGCCGCGTCCTCGCGGACGGTTGACGACCGCCTGGGCGAAGGTCCCAGGGGCACGTCCACGGGGTGTGCTCGGGATCACGTCCAGTGCGCGGACGGAGTGCTTGTGAAGAGTTTCACAGGCGCCTACCGTGTCAATCATGAGTCAGTCGTCCCAGGTCTCGCCGCGCCCCCGCAAGATTCCCCGCATCGTCATCCTCGGCGGGGGGTATGTCGGCTTCTACACCGCGCTGCGGCTGCGCAAGCGCCTCGGACGACGGGAGGCGGCGATCGTCGTGGTCGACCCGCGCTCGTACATGACCTACCAGCCGTTCCTGCCCGAGGCCGCCGCCGGCTCCCTCGAGCCGCGGCACGTGGTGGTCTCGCACCGCCGTGAGCTCAAGGGCGTCGACGTGCTGACCGGGCGCGTCAGCGAGGTCCGCCATGCCGATCGCACGGTACGCATCACCCCGGTCGAGGGGGAGTCCTACGAGATCACCTACGACCACCTCGTGGTGGCCCTCGGATCGGTCGCCCGGACGCTGCCCATCCCGGGGCTGGCCGAGCAGGCGATCGGCTTCAAGCAGGTCGAGGAGGCCATCGCCCTGCGCAACCACGTGCTCAACAAGCTCGACGTGGCGGCCTCCACCTGGGACCCGGTCGCGCGACGCCGGTTGCTGACCTTCACCTTCGTGGGCGGCGGGTTCGCGGGCATCGAGGCGATCGCCGAGGTCGAGGACATGGCCCGGGCCGCGTTGCGCTACTACGACGGCATCGCGCCCGAGGACCTGCGGTTCGTGATGATCGAGGGCTCGACCCGCATCCTGCCCGAGCTCGGTGAGGAGATGGGCGGCTACGCCCTCGAGCAGCTGCGCAAGCGCGACATCGAGGTGCACCTGTCGACCTTCCTCAGCTCGTGCGTCGACGGTCACGTGGTGACCTCGACCGGGCTCGAGCTCGACTGCGCGACCATCGTGTGGACCGCGGGGGTCAAGGCCAACCCGGTGCTCGCGCAGACCGACCTCCCGCTCGACCGGACCGGCCGGGTGACCGCCCTGCCGACCCTGCAGGTCGCCTCCCAGGACGGCACGGTCGTGGACGGGGCGTGGACCGCAGGGGACTGCGCGGCGGTCCCCGATCTGGCCAACCCCGGCTCCTTCTGCTCGCCGAGCGCCCAGCACGCCGTGCGCCAGGCCCGGCACCTGGGCGACAACCTCGCGCGCCACCTGCGCAGCGCACCGCCCACCGACTACGAGCACAAGCACGTCGGGACGGTGGCCTCGCTCGGGCTCGGCAAGGGCGTGGCTCAGGTCTACGGCATCAAGCTGCGCGGCTGGCCCGCCTGGTTCATGCACCGGACCTACCACATGGCTCAGATGCCGACCTTCAACCGCAAGGTGCGGATCGTGCTCGACTGGACCCTCGCGCTGTTCTTCCGACGCGAGCTGGTCGCGCTCGGCCGGCTGCACGACCCCCGGGCGGAGTTCCGCGACGCGTCGTCGACCCCTCGCCCCAAGGGCACCACGCAGCCGGCCGCCAAGGAGCAGGCGGACGCCCCCCGCACGTCGCTGGCGACCCCGGCGGGCTGACGGCGCGCCGTCGCGACCGCACGGCAGCGCGTCCCGCGGCTGCGGACGGCCTGGCAGGATGATCGGGACCGGTCCGCCCCCGTAGCCCAACCGGCAGAGGCAACCGGCTTAAACCCGGTCCAGTGTGGGTTCGAGCCCCACCGGGGGCACCGGGCGACTGCCGGTGAGTGCCCCGACCCCGCTGTCCCGCCCGGCGCGCACCGCGGTGGAACGTCCGACCCGACCTCTGCGTTGTCCCGTTCGGGTACCGCTGACGGGCGGTCGTTCCCGCCCGTCACCGTGGAGGTCCCATGTTCCGCCTGGCCCGGCTCTCGCTGGCGAACCGCTCGGTGGTGGCCCTGGCCACCCTGGCCATCGCCGTGTTCGGGGTGATCAGTGCGGGCTCCCTCAAGCAGGAGCTCATCCCCTCGTTGCAGATCCCCACGGCAGTGGTGGTCGCGGTCAACCCCGGGGCCTCCCCGCAGATCATCGAGCAGCAGGTCACCGCGGTGATCGAGGACGCCGTGAGCGGTGTCACCGGGGTCGAGGAGATCAGCTCGACCTCGAGCACGAGCGTCTCGACGACCGTGATCGAGCTCGACTACGGCCAGGACCTCGACGCCGCGAGCCAGGCGATCCAGCAGGCCGTCAACCGCAGCTCGGCTCGCCTGCCCGAGGGGGTCGAGCCCACTGTCATCACCGGCTCGATCGACGACTTCCCGGTGGTCCAGCTCGCCGCGACAGGTGGTCAGGACGAGGCCGCGCTGGCCGAGCTCCTGCGGGACGTCGTCGTGCCCCGGCTGAGCGAGATCGACGGGGTCCGCGACGTGGACGTCACCGGTGCCGCCGAGCAGCGCGTCCTGATCGACCTCGACCTGCTGGCCGCCGCCGCAGCCGGCGTCGACCCGGCGGTGATCAGCCAGGTGCTGCAGGACAACGGTGTGGTGCTGCCCGTGGGTCAGGTGAGCGACGGCGACACGTCGCTGAGCGTGCAGGTCGGCTCGCAGATCACCTCGGTCGCCGATCTGGCCGGGTTGCCGGTGATCACCCCCACGGGGTCGGTCGTGACCCTGCAGGACGTGGCCGACGTCAGCGCCGAGCTCCTCCCGCCGACAGCCTTCTCACGGCTCGACGGGGAGCCCGCCCTCGCGGTGTCGGTGGTCAAGACGCCTGGGGGGAACACCGTCGAGATCTCGCACGGGGTGAGCGAGGCCCTCGCCGAGCTCGCACCGACCCTGGGCGACGTGCGCATCGAGGCGGTCTTCGACCAGGCGCCGTTCATCGAGGAGTCGATCGAGGGGCTCGCGACCGAGGGCGGCCTCGGCCTGGTCTTCGCGGTCGTCGTGATCCTGGTCTTCCTGCTCTCGATCCGCTCGACCCTGGTCGCAGCCATCTCGATCCCGCTGTCCCTGCTGGTGACCTTCATCTCGCTGCAGGTCTTCGGCTTCACCCTGAACATCCTGACCCTCGCGGCGATGACCATCGCGATCGGCCGGGTCGTGGACGACTCGATCGTGGTGATCGAGAACATCAACCGGCACCTCTCCTACGGCGAGGAACGCCGCGACGCGATCATCACGGGCGTGCGTGAGGTGGCCACGGCGATCAGCTCCTCGACGATCGCGACGGTCCTGGTCTTCGCCCCGGTGGCCCTGGTGGGCGGCATGGTGGGCGAGCTCTTCCGACCGTTCGCGATCACCATCGGCATCGCCATGGGTGCCTCGCTGGTCGTCGCGCTGACGGTCGTGCCCGTGCTGGCGTACTGGTTCATCCGACCGCCGAAGGGTCGTGCCGAGGACCTCGCGGCGACGCGGGAGAAGGCTGAGCGGGCCGAGCGCCGCTCGGTCATGCAGCGTGCCTACGTGCCGACCCTCGCAGCGGCCCTGTCCCGCCCCGTGGTCGCGGTGGTCCTCGCGGTGGCGGTCTTCGGCGGGACCATGGCGCTGGTCCCGCGGCTCGAGACCAGCTTCCTGGGCGACGCAGGGCAGGACACCCTGACGGTGACCGAGACCTTCGAGCCGGGCACGAGCCTCGAGGTCCAGGACGCCGCCGCCCGCCAGGTCGAGGAGGCGCTGGCCGACGTCGCCGGCATCCGCACGGTGCAGACCACGGTCGGCTCGCGTGGGGACGAGGCCTTCACGGGGGGCGGCGGGGGCCTCTCGGCGACCTTCGCGGTGACCCTCGAGCCCGATGTCGACACGGCGGTCGTGCAGGAGGAGGTGCGGTCAGTCCTGGGCGACCTTCCCGACGTGGGGGACGTGACCGTCGACGGAGGGGCGGCGGCCTTCGGCAGCACGACGGTCGACGTGCTGGTCCAGGCGGCCGACGACGACGTGCTCGTCGAGGCCGCGGCCCTGGTCGACACCGCGGTGCGGGCGACCGAGGGCACCACCGACGTCACCAACAACCTCTCCGCGGCCCAGCCCACCGTCCAGGTGCTGGTCGACAGGGACGCTGCGGCCGCCGCCGGGCTGACCGAGCAGGCCGTGGTCCGCAGCGTCGCCGGCGCGATGGGTGCCGCACCGCTGGGCACCGTCGACCTGGGCGCAGGGCAGGTGGACGTCGAGCTCACGGTCGGGGACGGTCCGCAGACCCTGGCTGAGATCGAGGCGCTGGTGCTGCCCACCGAGGCCGGGCCGGTGCCGCTGGCCGAGGTGGCCGACGTCGAGGTGGTCGACGTGCCGACCTCGATCACCCGGCTCGACGGTGAGCGCAGCGCGACCATCTCGGCGACCCCCGCGGGCCAGGACCTCGGCGCCCTGACCACGCGGCTGCGTGCCGAGCTCGACGACCTCGACCTGCCGGTGGGGGCATCGGTGACCGTGGGCGGGGTGGCCGCGCAGCAGGAGGAGTCCTTCGCCGACCTCGGCACGGCCCTGCTCATCGCGATCGCGATCGTCTACCTGATCATGGTCGCGACGTTCCGCAGCCTGGTCCAGCCCCTGATCCTCCTGGTCTCGGTGCCCTTCGCGGCGACCGGCGCCGTGGTCATGCTGCTGGCGACCTCGACCCCGCTGGGCGTGGCCGCACTGATCGGTCTGCTCATGCTCATCGGGGTGGTGGTGACCAACGCGATCGTGCTGATCGACCTCATCAACCAGTACCGCGAGCAGGGCCGGGAGCTGTACGACGCGATCACCGAGGGGGCGCGCAAGCGGCTGCGACCGATCGTGATGACCGCCGCGGCGACCATCTTCGCGCTGACCCCGATGGCCTTCGGGCTCACCGGTGGTGGGGTGTTCATCTCGCAGCCCCTCGCCCTGGTGGTCATCGGCGGCCTGATCTCCTCGACCCTGCTGACCCTCGTGCTCGTGCCGACGCTGTACTGGATGGTCGAGCGGGCCAAGGAGCGGCGGGGCCGCACGCGGCAGACCGTCGCCGAGCCGGTCACCCAGGGGAAGCATGCCGCGGTGTGAGGTCGCGGAGCGCGCCGTGAGCCCGACGGTCGGCCTGCGGCATCACCACGTCGCACCCGTCGGGAACGGCAGCGCGCCGTCCGGCGTTGGACCAGGAGAATAGGATGACTACCGGCCAGCGACATCCGCGCCGCGACCAGGAGGTTCAGTGAGCAACCCCGTCTTCTCCAACAGCGCCGTCTTCGGCCAGCCCCGTCAGGGCCGCGCCGGGGTCCAGCAGCGCGCCCCCTACGCCGGGTCGGCCGCGACGCCGGCCGCCGGCACCCTCGAGCAGATGTACGGCGCCCCGACCGCGACCCCGCGGGACACCGGGCGCCTGACCTACGACGACGTGATCATGAAGACCGCAGGGCTCTTCGCGATCCTGCTGGTCACGGGTGGCCTGACCTGGGTGCTCGCGCCCGAGCTGTTCTTCGTCGGCATGATCGTCGGGCTCGGGCTGGGCCTGGTCAACGCCTTCAAGAAGCAGCCCAGCCCGCCCCTGATCATGGCGTACGCCGCAGCCCAGGGGGTCTTCCTCGGCGGGTTGACGCACCTGTTCGAGGGCATGTGGCCCGGCATCGCGATGCAGGCCGTGCTCGCCACCGTCGCGACCTTCGCCGCCTGCCTGGTGCTCTTCCGCTCGGGCAAGGTGCGCGTGACCCCGAAGTTCCAGCGCTGGCTGATGATCTCGGTCGGCGGCTACCTGGTCTTCTCGCTGGTCAACCTGGTCCTGGTGTGGACGGGCACGATGGGCGGCTGGGGCCTGCGCGAAGGGCCCTTCGGCATCATCATCGGCCTGGTCGCCGTGGGGCTGGCCTCCGCGGTCCTCATCATGGACTTCGACTCGATCAAGCGCGGGGTCGAGCAGGGCGCCCCGGCCAAGATGGCCTGGAGCGCGGCCTTCGGCCTCATGGTGACGCTCGTCTGGCTGTACGTGGAGTTCCTGCGGATCTTCGCGATCCTGCGCGGCGACTGAGCCGCACCGCCCCTGCGGGCACCGGGTGGACTTCCGGGACGCCCCCGCGAGACCGTGGCCACGTGCCACCGTCGCGGGGGCGGCCCTGTGTCCGAGACCGGTCGGCCCGCCGCTCGTGGGCCGTTCCCGTGCCCGCCGACCGCCACACCGATCGGAGCCGTCACCCGCCATGAAGTACGCCGAGCACATCTCAGACCTCGTCGGCAACACCCCGCTGGTCCGGCTCAACGTCGTGACCGAGGGTCTCTCGGCCACCGTCCTGGCCAAGGTCGAGTACATGAACCCTGGTGGCTCGGTCAAGGACCGCATCGCCGAGCGGATGATCGGGGCCGCCGAGGCGAGCGGTGAGCTGCGGCCCGGTGGCACCATCGTCGAGCCGACCAGTGGCAACACCGGGGTGGGACTGGCCCTGGTGGGTCAGCGCAAGGGGTACCGCTGCGTCTTCGTGTGCCCCGACAAGGTCTCGCAGGACAAGCGGGACGTGCTCACCGCCTACGGCGCCCAGGTCGTGGTCACCCCGACCGCCGTCGCGCCCGACGACCCGGAGTCGTACTACTCGGTCTCCGACCGCCTGGTCCGGGAGATCGAGGGGGCCTGGAAGCCCAACCAGTACTTCAACCTCGAGGGCCCCGCGGCCCACTACGCGAGCACGGGCCCCGAGATCTGGTCGGACACCGACGGCACGGTGACCCACTACGTGGCGGGGGTCGGCACGGGTGGCACCATCACCGGGACGGGTCGCTACCTCAAGGAGGTCAGCGCCGACCGCGCGAGCGGCGCCGTACGGATCGTTGGCGCGGACCCAGCCGGGTCGGTCTACTCGGGCGGTGACGGCCGCCCCTACCTGGTCGAGGGTGTCGGTGAGGACTTCTGGCCCGGCGCCTACGACCCGAGCGTGCCTGACGAGGTGATCGCGGTCAGCGACGCCGACTCCTTCCACATGACCCGACGCCTGGCGCGCGAGGAGGGCCTGCTCGTCGGTGGTTCGTGCGGGATGGCGGTCGAGGCCGCGCTGAGGCTCGCCCGGCGCCTGCAGGACGAGGACCCCGCCGCGGCCGCCCGCGCGGTGATCGTGGTGCTGCTGCCCGACGGCGGGCGCGGCTACCTGTCGAAGATCTTCTCGGACCCGTGGATGCGGGCCTACGGGTTCCTGCCCGACGAGGGCGACGGGCCGAGCGCTGCGACGGTGCTCGAGACGATCGCCGGGCGCGCGGCCTTCGTCCACGTCCGACCCACCCACACGGTCGGCGAGGCCGTAGGCGTCCTGCGGTCCTCGGGGCTGGCGGCGCTCCCGGTGGCCAACGGTGACGCGCCGGTCAAGTCCGGCGAGGTCTCGGGCTCGGTCAGCGAGCGTGGGCTGCTCGACGCGCTCGCCACGGGCGCTGCGGCCTCCGGTGACGCGGTCGGCGAGCACCTCGAACCGCGACTGCCGGTCGTCGGGTCCGGTCAGCTGGTGCCCTCGGTCCAGGAGGCGCTACGGCTCGCGCCGGCGGTCCTGGTGGCCCGGGACGGCGACCCCGTGGGGGTCCTGGGCGCGCCGGACCTCCTGTCGTACCTGGCCGGCTGACGATGCCGCTGCTCGACCTCCCCGTCGAGGACCTGCGCCGATACCGGCCCGAGGTCGCCGAGCCCGACGACTTCGACGACTTCTGGTCCGCCACCCTGGACCAGGCCCGCTCGCACCCTCTGGACGTGGTGACCCGGCCCGTCGAGACAGGGCTGCGCCTGGTCGAGGTGCTCGACGTGTCCTTCGCGGGCTTCGACGGTCAGCGGGTCAGCGCCTGGCTCACCCGGCCGGCAGCGGCCCGCGAGCCCTTGCCCGTGGTCGTCGAGTACCAGGGGTACGGGGGTGGCCGGGGCCTGGCCCACGAACGGCTGACCTGGGCCACCGCGGGGTACGCCCACCTGTTCATGGACACCCGCGGGCAGGGCAGCACCTGGGGCTCGGGAGGTGCCGTGACCCCCGACGGCGGCGGCTCAGGAGCCCCTGCGGCGAACGGGTTCGTCACCCGCGGGATCCTCGACCCCGCCGACCACTACTACCGCCGGCTCTTCACCGACGCGGTCCGCGCGGTCGAGGCGGCTCGCGCGCTCCCCGGGGTCGACGGTCGGGTCGCGGTCGCCGGCACGAGCCAGGGCGGGGGCATCGCGCTCGCGGTGGCGGGGCTGGTCCCCGACCTCGCGGCCGTCATGCCCGACGTCCCGTTCCTGTGCCACTTCCGCCGCGCGGCGGAGATCGCCCCCCGCGACCCCTACGCGGAGATCGTCCGGTACCTGTCGGTGCACCGCGACCAGGTCGACGTGGCGTTCCGCACCCTGTCCTACCTGGACGGCGTGAACTTCGCCCGGCGGGCGAGCGCCCCGGCACTCTTCTCGGTGGCGCTGATGGACCCGACCTGTCCGCCGTCGACCGTCTACGCGGCGTACAACCACTACGGGTCGCACCACGGCGTGGTGGGCGGGACCGGCGGGCCTGAGGCCGAGATCGTCGAGTACCCGTTCAACGAGCACGAGGGCGGGCAGGGCCACCAGCTCGCCCGGCAGATCAGGTGGTTGGCCGAGCAGCTCCCGCTCCGCTGACCTCTCCGGCCGCGTCGGACGGCGCACAGCCCGCCAGGATCGGGCACGATGGACGGCGGCAGCACGCTCCCTGTGCCGCCGTCGACCCCTACGAGAGGCGATCCATGCCCGAGAACCTGCCCACCGCATCCGGCTCGTTCGGCGACAAGCCCGTGCTCACCTTCCCCGACACCCCGGCGCCGCGCGCCCTGTCCGTCGAGGTGCTGAGCCAGGGCGACGGCGAGGTGGTCGAGACCGGCGACGACATCGAGGTCAACTACTACGGCCAGGTCTGGGGCGGTCGGATGTTCGACAACTCCTACGACCGCGGGTCCTCGATCAACTTCCCGATCGGCGTCGGCGCCGTCATCGGTGGCTGGGACGAGGGGCTGGTCGGCAAGGTCGTCGGTTCACGGGTCCTGCTGTCGATCCCGCCGCACCTGGGCTACGGCGACCGGGGGATGCCGCAGGCCGGCATCGGAGGCACCGACACCCTGGTCTTCGTCGTCGACATCGTCGGGACGCGTCACCGCTGAGCTCCCCCGCGGGCGCCGAGCCCTTCGTCCGTGGTGCACCGACCCCGCCCCCGTCGTCAGGGGGCGGGGTCGGTGCCGTCGGGGGAGGGTTCGTGGTGGCGAGCCTCAGCGCGCGGCGAGGACCCCATGCCGCACCAGGTAGTCGTTGCCGAAGACGCCCTCCGGGTCGAGCTCGCGCGCCAGCCTGCGGAAGTCGTCGAGACGCGGGTAGCGCGCACCGATCGCCTCGGGTGAGCCGGCACCGGTCGCGGTGAACAGCTTGCCCCAGTGCGGGCGCGGCCCGACCGGGGCGAGTGCCTGCTCGATGCTCGGCAGCAGCGCCTCGACCTCGGCCCGGCGCTGCTGCCAGGTGAAGTGCAGGCCCACGCTGTCCTGCCGGTAGGCCGTGCTGAGCCACAGGTCGTCGGAGGCGACGGTGCGGATCTCGCTGACCAGCAGGAGCGGGGCGATCCGGGGACCCAGCTCGCGCACCGCCTCGATCGCCTCGGCTGCACGGTCCCGCGGCACGAGGTACTCGGTCTGCAGCTCGACCCCGTGGCTCGGTGTGAAGTCCATCCGGAAGTGCGGCAGGCGATCGTGCCAGGGACCCGCGACACCCTGCTGCGCCGTCGTGCTGCGGGGGTCCACCCCAGCGACCGGGTGGCACTGAGCGGTCGCCGGACGCGCACCGTGGAGCTCGTCGGTCGCCCGCCACCCGGTGCCGCCCGGGTCGAGCCGGGACTTGCGCCAGACCTGCCCGATCGAGGGGCCCTGCCAGTCGGTGAAGAGGCTCACGCTGTCCGCGCTCGCCGTGATCTGGTCGAGGTGCTCCAGGGCGACCGACCACGGCAGGTCGGTGTGGACCTCCTGGACCATGTCGTAGGTCGGTTCGACCGCCAGGGTCACGGCCACCACGACGCCCAGCGCACCCAGCGAGACGACCGCCCCGGCCAGCGAGGGGTGGTCGGCACCGAGGTTCAGCAGCCGGCCGTCGGCGGTCACCAGCTCCAGGCCGCGGACCGCCGCGGACAGGTTGGGCAGGCGGTCACCCGAGCCGTGGGTCGCGGTGGCGACGGCGCCGGCCACCGAGATGTGCGGCAGCGAGGCAAGGTTGTGCAGTGCCCAGCCCTCGCGGTGCAGGACAGCGGCGAGCGTCCCGTACCGGGTCCCACCACCGACCCGGACGGTGCGACGCTCGCTGTCGACGTCGATCGCCTCGGGCAGGTCCGCCAGGCTCAGCAGCGCACCGGGGGAGTCCGCGAGGTCGTTGAAGGAGTGCCGGGTGCCGAGCGCCCGGACCCGGCGGGCAGCCCCGACCACCTGCTGCACCTCGTCCACGGTGGTCGGACGGTGCAGCACGGGCGCGGCATAGGTGTGGCTGCCCGCCCACGTCGTCAGCGGGGCCGTCGTGGATCGCTCGCTCGTCGACATGGACCCACTGTGCCAGGGCGCCTGCGGAACCGACCCGCCGCGCGTGGGTCGGCGACCTACCGGCCTACCAGGCCGGTCTCGTAGGCGAGCACCACGGCCTGCACCCGGTCGCGCACGTGGAGCTTGGCCAGGATGCGCCCGACGTGCGTCTTGACGGTCGCCTCGGACAGGAAGAGGCGGCCGGCGATCTCGGCGTTGGAGAGCCCTTCGGCCACCGCGCGGAGGACCTCGAGCTCACGCGGGGTCAGCTCGGCGACCCGTGGGTCCATGCCGGTGGCCGACGGGGTGTCCGCGGTGCGAGGCAGGTGGTCGGCGAACATCTCGAGCATCCGGCGGGTGACCCGGGGGGCCACGACGGCGTCCCCGGACGCGACGGTGCGGATCGCCGTGACGAGCTCGGCGGGACGGGCGTCCTTGAGCAGGAAGCCGCTCGCCCCGGCCCTCAGTGCGGCGAAGGCGTACTCGTCGAGGTCGAAGGTGGTCAGGATCAGCACCCGGGTGGTCGGGTGCTCGGCGACGACCCGGGCGGTCGCCTCGATGCCGTTCATGCCCGGCATCCGCACATCCATGAGCACCACGTCGGGACGCAGTGCGGCGACCTGCTCCAGGGCGGTCCGGCCGTCGCCCGCCTCGCCGACGACCTCGAGGTCGGCCTCGGCGCCGAGGACCAGCGCGAACCCCATCCGCAGCAGGGCCTGGTCGTCGACCAGCAGCACCCTGATCGGGGCCGCCGGTCCGGTCGCGGTGGAGGCGCTCGGCGGGTCGGTCATGTCGTCTCCTGGGTCCAGGGAAGCACCGCGTGCATCCGCCATCCGTGGTCGTGCGGCCCGGCGTCGACGGTCCCGCCGTAGACGGCGGCGCGCTCCCGCATGCCGATGAGACCGTGCCCGGCGCCACCCGCGTCGGGCACGGGCAGGCTCGCCCCGCTGTCCGTGACATCGATCTCGACCTGGCCGGGCACCGTGCTGACGCGCACCTCGACCGAGCCGGCGCCCGGGGCGTGGCGCAGCACGTTGGTCAGGGACTCCTGGATGAGCCGGTAGGTCGCGAGCTGGAGGCCGGCGTCGTCGGGCAGCGGGTCGCCGACGACGGTGGAACGTACCGGCAGGCCCGCGGTGCGGAACCGCTCGATCAGCTCCTCGAGGTCCGGGCTGCCCGGCTGGGGGCCGAGCGGGGCGTCGGGCTCGTGCAGCACCCCCAGCACACGGCGCATGTCGGCCAGGGCCGAGCGTCCGGTCTCGGAGAGCTCGTCCAGGGCTGCGCGTGACCGGTCCGGAGCGCGTTCGAGGGCGGCCCCCGCACCGTCCGCCAGCGCGATCATCACCGAGAGGCTGTGGGCGACGACGTCGTGCATCTCCCGGGCGATACGCGTGCGCTCCGCGGCGCGGGCGAGCCGGGTCTGCTGGTCGCGGTCCCGAGCCAGGGCGTTGGCCCGTTCGACGAGATCGGCGACGTGCAGGCGGCGGTTGCGCACGCTGATCCCGATCGCGATCGCCGCCAGGACCACGATGACCAGCGAGGTCACGGCGGCCAGCCGGGCGTCCGGGGTGAACTGCTCCTCCTGGCCCACCATGACGCTGCCGGAGGTGTCGAGCGGGTTCTCCCAGATCGTGACCGCGACCCCCAGGGTGAGCACCACGGCCATCAGGGTGATCCAGGCCGTGCGGGCCGGTCGGCTCGCAGCGACCGCGTAGACGGTGAAGGCGGCGGCGAGCTCGAAGCCCGACAGGCTCCCGGTGGTCGCGACCACCGCGACCCCCAGCACGGTGATCACGGCCGTGACGGTCAGCGGACGGCGACGACGCCAGAGCAGCGCTGCGGTGCCGAGCACCACGAAGAGCGCCTGGATGACCGTCGTCGCGGTGTCCCGCAACGGTTCGTCCGACGGGGAGGCCAGCAGGCTGAGCAGCCCGGGTACCCCGAACCAGGCCATCACGACGACGTCCATGGCCACGGGGTGCCGGACGAAGTACCGGCGGACCGGCCCGAGGTTCCGGGTGGTCAGCTCGGTGAACGGGCCGGGGGCTGTCGGCGGCTCGGTCTGCCGCGGGGGTGTGCTCACGGCGACACGTCCTGGAGAGGTCCGGTGAGCACGTGACCACTCTCCCACCGTGGGTGCTCCGGCGGGGTGCCCGGCAGCGGCGACCCGCCGCTGGGCACCCCACCGGGACGCACGCGGGATCTCAGGCGTCCCGGCGGCGCAGCAGCACCGCGGCCACGGCGAGCAGGACGACGACCCAGCCGACGAGCACGCCGTAGCCCTCCCACGGTCCCAGCTGGGGTCCGGTGGTGAACTGGGCGATCGCCTCGGCCATCTCCGCGTCGGTCAGCAGCTTGCTGCCGGCCGTCGAGGGCAGGAACGGGCTGACGTTCTGGAAGAAGGCCAGCGGGATCGCCGAGAACACGTTCTCGACCACGAGCAGCAGCCCGAGGACGATCGCCAGCGCGCCCGCGGAGTTCCGCACGATCGCACCGATCGCGAGCGAGAACACCGCGATGGTCGCGAGGTACAGGGGCGTGCCGAGCAGGATCCGCAGCGTCTCACCGTCGGACAGGTCCAGCGAGAGCCCGGCGCGGGACTGGAAGGGCAACGACACCAGGTGCGCCAGGGCGATCCCCACCACGGAGACGACGGCGACCACGGCAGCCACGACCAGCACCTTGGCCCCCAGGGCCGGGAGCCGGCGGGGGACGGCCGCGAACGTCGAGCGGATCATCCCGGTCGAGTACTCGCCGGTCACGGTGAGCACGCCCAGGACGGCCACCGCGAGCTGGGCCATGGTGTAGCCGAAGGTGACGAGGGTCGCGGCGCTGCCGGTGACCTCGCCGCCACCCTCGAGGGTGGCCGCCCACCCCATGAGGGCACTCAGCCCGGCCATCACCAGGACCGTGAGACCCAGCACCCAGGCGGTCGATCGCAGGGTGCGGAACTTGATCCACTCGGCGTGGACGACGCGAGGGAAGGTCACGTCGTGCGTCGTCGTGCCGCGCGGAGCGGAGGCGGTGGTGCGGTTCTCGGTCAGGGTGCTCATCGCGGTGTGCTTCCGGTGGTGGTGGTGGGGAGGGCGGTGGAGTGGTATTCGACGTCGTCGGCGGTGAGCTGCATGTAGGC
>NZ_JAMBPP010000007.1:0-111476 GCF_023369855.1 Actinotalea alkalitolerans
GCCAGCACGCGGGAGAGGCCGTGCACGATCCGTGCGCGCTGCTCGTCGGGGATGCCGATGTCGACAGGGATGCTCATGGGTTCTCCTCGGGTGGTGTGCGCGACCGCGCCATGATCGCCACGGTACTCCGGCCGCCTCGCCGGTGAGGTGAGGACGGCCGAGGAGCCCGCCGCCCCGTGGGGACGACGGGCTCCCGACCTTCGTGCGGGCTGCTGACCCGAGGGGACGTGGTCGCCCCTGGCTCAGGAGGCCTTCTGCTCCCAGACGTGGCTCGTGCCCGGCCCCTTGCCGTGCCCGGGTCCGTGACCCTTGCCGTAGCCCTTGCCGGGACCCTTCCCATGGCCCCGACCGTGACCCTTGCCCGGACGGTCGGGGGTGGTGACGCCGTTGACGGCGGAGGTGTCCAGGCCGAGGCTGTACGTCGCGAACGCGATCGCCTTGCTCATGATGCCGAGCGCCTCAGGGTCGACGTTCGACAGGTCGTCCTGCGGGGTGTGGTAGTTCGGGTCGTACGGGATGCCCGCGGTGCCGCCGAAGAGCGCGACCTCGTCCTCGGTCTTGGACCCGTCGGCGCCCGTGAACAGACCCGAGGCCGGGACCCCGTTGACGATGAAGGCCTGATAGTCCGACCGACCCGAGAACTCGGTGTCGACCCACGGCTGACCGATGCTGTCGAGGTAGTCGGTGAAGACCGCCTCGGTCGCGATCGAGCCCTCGGGCACCTCGACCGGGGCCGGGTAGGTGGACTCGTCCGCGTCGTACACACCGATGACGTAGTTCGGCGAGCCGACCATGTCGAAGTTGAGGTAGGTCGCGATGCGGTCGAGCTCACCCTCCTGCTCGGCGAGCTCCTCGACGTACGCGGTCGAGCCGATCAGCCCGAGCTCCTCGGCGCCCCACCAGGCGAAGCGCACCGCGTTGGGCAGCTTCTTGCCCTTGGCGAGCTGGACCGCGACCTCGAGCAGCGCGGCCGAGCCCGTGCCGTTGTCGTTGATGCCCGGGCCGTCCTCGACGCTGTCGAGATGCGCCCCGAGCATCACCACGTTGTCGGCGCGACCGTGGCGGGTCTGGGCGATGACGTTGAAGCTCTCGGCCTCCTCGACGTGGAACCGGACGTCCAGGGTCAGGCTCACCGGTCCCTCGGCGGCAGCCGCGAGCACCGCCTGCCCGTCGGCCAGCGTCGTCCCGGCCACCGGGATCCCCACCACACCCTCGGCGCCCAGGGTCCCGAAGAGCATGCCCTCGGTGTTGTTGTGGACCACGACGCCGATCGCGCCCGCGGCCTCGGCGTTGACCGCCTTGTCGGCGAAGGCGCAGACACCGCGGCCGATCACGGCGATGGTGCCGACCGCGTCGACCCCGTCCCAGGTGTCGGCGGTGCAGCCCAGGCCGTCCGTCGGCGCCGAGGCGTTCCCGGTGACACCCCCCTCGGGGCTGCTGGGGGAGAACTGCATCTGGTCGACCTCGACGGTGAAGGGCTCTGCGGTGCCCACGGTCAGGCTCGCGGCGTCCACGACCTCGAGGTCGAAGGTGAAGTGGTCACGCTCGGTCCGGTACCCGGCGCGCCTGAGTGTGGTCTCGACGTACTCCGCGCTGGCCTCGTATCCCGGGGTCAGTGCCGCGCGGTTGCCGTCGTGGGTGTCGGCGATGGCCTGGAACCTCTCGAGGTGCCGCATCACACCCTGTGTGGTCACACGGTCGGCGAACCGCTCAGGTGTGTGGGGGTTCCCGTGCGCCGTCGCAGGGGATGCCATGAGGGTGCCCGCGGCCAGTGTGCTGGCGGCAACGAGGGCGACGAGGTGTCGGCGTGCTGTCACGATCTGCTCCTCCTCGGCGGGGGTGCCGGCGCCTCTTTGACACCGGATCTCCCGTCCCAATGCTGGCCAAGGTAGGCGCGGTCCGAGGAGTGAGGGAAGCCCCTGGGAGAAGTTGGTCTCTCACCCGGGTCGCAGCCGTGATGACGATCGCGCCCCGTCCTGGCCTGCGCGGACAGGTGGTTGAGGTGCGGCACGGGTCAGCACGAGACGGCTCCTGTCACGGAGCCGATGACCCCGTTGGTGGGCTAGGCGGAGATCGCGAGCTCCTCGACCTGAGCCTCCGCGGGGAGCTCGAGCGTGGTCCCGTCCTCCAGGACGACCAGGACGGCGTCGGTGCCGTCCTCCTCGACCACGTACATCGCCAGCTGCCCGCAGACGCAGGCCAGCTCCGCCTCGCCGTGGTCGTAGAAGACGCAGGTGTGGGTGTCGGTGGTAGCCATGCTCCGACGGTATGTCGCACCACTGACACGTCCGTGGTGCGACATGCGCCGCGCCGGTCCTTTCCCCGACTGCTCACCTGCGGGCCGGCGCAGCCGATAGGTCGACCGGACGGGAGACGCCGTCGTGGGCAGGAGGTGCACATGGCGCAGCGGACAGCCGCCGAGCAGCAGGTCGCCGAGCTGCTGCGCACCGCCAAGAAGGCCCTCGGGCTGAGCGTCTCCTTCCTGACCCGGATGGACGGCACCACCCAGCACCTCGAGGTGGTCGACTCCTCGATCCCGTTGCTCTTCCGCGAAGGGCTCGAGCTGCGTCAGGAGACCACCTTCTGCCAGGCGATCCACGACGGGCTGCTCCCTGCGGTGATCCCCGACGTGCGTGACCACCCGGCCGCGATGGCCCTGCCGGCCGCACGGTTCCCGCGGCTGCGCAGCTACGTCTCGGTCCCGGTCACCCTGAGCGACGGGACGTACTACGGCACCTTCTGCGCTGCGGGGCTGACCTCCGACAAGGGTCTCAACGCCCGGGACAAGGCCCTGATGGAGGTTCTCGCCTCGGCGGCCGCGGTGATCATCGAGCCCGGTGTGGTCGCCGGTGCCCTCCGCGCCGAGATCCAGGGCAGGCTCGGCCCGGTGCTCCGGGCTGGTGGCCCGACGGTCGTCCTGCAGCCCATCGTCGACCTCGCCACCGGCCGGCGGACCGGGGCCGAGGCGCTCAGCCGCTTCCCGGCGAGCTGGGGCAGGGCGCCCGACGTCGTCTTCGCCGAGGCGCACAGCGTCGGTGCCGGGCACGAGCTCGAGCTGCTGGCGCTCGAACGGGCCGCGGACCACCTCCCGGCTGTCTCGGGGTACGTCGCGATGAACGTCTCCCCCCAGACGCTGCTGACCCCGGGGTGTGCCGACCTGCTGTCCCGGCTGCCGGCGGCGCGCATCCTGCTCGAGCTCTCCGAGCACGACCAGGTCGAGGACTACCAGGCCCTGCACGCGGCCCTCGAGGGGCCGCGCGCCGCCGGCATGCGGCTGGCGATCGACGACGTCGGCGCGGGGTTCTCCTCGCTGCGCCACATCGTCCTGTGCGCTCCCGACGTCATCAAGCTCGACCGCAGCATCGTCGACGGGCTCAGCCACGACCCGGTGCTGACCACGCTGGTCGCGGCGCTGGTCGCGTTCGCCCACGGCAACGGCACCCAGGTCGTGGCCGAGGGTGTCGAGACCGCGGCCGACGTCGACGCGTTGCGCACCGTGGGGGTCGACCTCGCCCAGGGGTGGTACTTCGGGCGGCCAGGCCCACCCGAGGCGCTCGAGGAGGCCGTGCCGTCGGGCGCGGTCCTGCCCCGCCCCCGGGGGGCCGCGGCGCCGGAACCGACCTCGCACCCCGGCGTGCTCGCGACCTGACGAGGCCCGGGCCCGACAGGCGTCAGACCCGACGAGCCCAGGCCCGAAGCCACCGGGAGGGCGTCACTCCCAGCCGCGGGTCGCGTCCCGGAACCGGCCACGCGTCGAGCGGGCCGCCGCACGTCCCCGTTCGACCAGGGTGGCTGCGAGCACCGAGACGAGCCCCACCCCGGCGACCAGGAGCCACAGGCCGGCGTCGCCCCAGGCCGGGAGCAGCGCGACCAGCGGTACTGCGACCAGCACGACCGTCCCGGCCAGCACCACCAGCGCACCCGTGGCCACGCGTCGCCGCACGCGGGTCAGCACACCCCAGCCGATGACGGCCAGCCCGAGGGCCGTCGCGACCAGCGCGTGCAGCAGCGACTCGGTCACGGCCTGCACGAACGAGGCACCCACCACGAAGGCGACCCCGACGAGCTCGAGGGCGACGATCTCCCCTGAGGACGTGTCGGCGCCTCGTGCCCTGCGGTCCCGACGCCACAGCGCGACGACCGTCAGCAGGGCCAGGCCCACCGCCACCGTGTACCAGTGCGGCCCGTCGGCGAGGGCCGCCGGGACGGCGAGCAGCCAGGCGGCGCAGGCCAGGGCCGGTGAGGCCATCTGCAGCCCGACGGAACGCCACGCGACGCCGAGGGCGGCGACCTGGACCGCGGCCGTGGCCAGCACCGGGACGAGCAGTGCCGTGTCGGGCAGGTGCGCCGCACCCATGAGCGCCGCGATCACCGCGGCGGCCCCGGACAGACCGGTGGACGGTCGTGCCCAGGGACTGCCCGGTGCACGCACCGCCAGCGCGAGGGTCACAGCTGCCAGGAGGGCCGCCAGCCCGGCGAGCACCCCCACCCGCGCCGAGGCGGTGACCTCGCCGACGACGAAGGCGAGCAGCAGGGCTACCAGGACGGCGCCCGCGGCGACGTCGCGGAGCACGGGGAGCCGCAGCGGGGAGGCGGCGGTGACCAGGGCGGCGGCGACGAGCAGCACGCCGAGCACCACCCAGGGGCTCGGTGCGACCTCGACGGGTGACAGGTCGGCGACCCGCAGGCTGGCCGACGTCGCGACGCCCGTCACGGCGAGCGCCGCACCGCCCCACACCATGGGCCAGGACCGCTCGACCTGCCGCACGTGGGCCAGCCCGCCGATGAGCAGCGCCAGGCCGCCCGCACCGGCGGCCGAGACGTCGATCGAGGTCTGGGCCGACCACGCGAACCAGCCGAGCGCCACCGTCCACGACGCGAGGGCCGCGCCCACCCCGACCAGCTGACGCAGGATGTGCTCGTCACCGGTGGCCCGCACGGCCAGGGTGGTGTGCACCGCGGCCAGCCCGAGCAGGGCGAGCGCGAGCCAGCCGCTGCCGGCCTGCGCCGCACCGGCGAGGATCAGCACGGTCCCGGTCCAGCCGAGGACCTCGGCGAGTGCCCGACGGGTGCGCAGGCGCACCGCGACGACCACGGTCAGGGCGCCCACGACGGTGGACGTCGGGACGAAGGCAGGGGTGCCGAAGGCGACCAGCAGGGCGGTCAGCGCGACCGGGACGGCGGCGGCCAGCACCGGGACGTCCCAGCGGCTCCACCACAGCCGGTCGGGGGACGCCCGGTGCAGGGCCTCGGCGCACGCCAGGACGCCGGCGGTGACCAGGACGGCGATCCACGGTCGGTCCTCGATCTGGGGACCCGAGAGCCAGAGTGCACCCCACCATGCCGTGACGACGCCGAGCCCGCCGAGCAGTCCCGCGCGGGCCAGCAGCCCGACGGCGACCATCACCCCGGCACCCACGACGAGCAGCGTCCCGGCCGGGCGCGCGGGCACCAGCACGGCCGACATCAGCAGGCCGGCTCCCAGGCTGGCGCCACCCAGGGTGGCCGGGGCGATCAGGGCGCGCCGGCGGGGGATGGCGTGAGGGACCCACGACTGCCCCCGGAGGTCGGCCGCGGCAGCGCCGACCACCTGCGCCGCCCCGACCACCACGAGCGTGGCAGCGGTAGCGGTCGTGGCACCGAGCCCGGCGAACCAGGGCACCGTCTGCCAGGCCAGGAGCCCGAGCAGAGGAGTCGACGCCAGCCAGCCGACCCAGCGGACGGGCTCGGGGCGACGGTGCGCGGGGAGCAGCACCACGGTCAGCACCAGGGCGGCGAGGCCGGACACGGCAGGCCACGCCGCACCCGGGGTGGTGGCGCCGAGGACCGCTGCGACGACGGCGACCCAGGCCAGGGTGGTGCCGCGACGCACGGGGCGGTGGATGCGTGCGAGCCCCGCGTACAGCAGCGCGGTCGCCGAGACGGCGGCGGTGGCCCAGGGGCCCGAGAGCGGGACCAGGCCGGACTCGTCGAGGGCCAGTGACACGACGACCGGGAAGCCGATCGCGCCGAGGACCCACGGCAGGTGGCGTGCGAGCTCACCGCTGCGGGCCAGCGCCGCGCCCACCGGCGAGCGGTCGGAGTCGTCACGGACGGCCGTCACCAGGACGCCTGCGGTCGCCAGGCCCACCACGGCGACCGTCGACCAGCCGCCACCGGCCACCACCAGCGAGACCCCTGCGACCAGGTGGCCTGCACCACCCAGGTGGCTGCTCACGGAGCCCGGGCCGTCAGCTGCCACCCGTCGGGGGAGGTGCGCGCCCACGACCATCGCCAGTGCTGCGACGCCCAGGACGGTGCCACGCACGAGGTCCGGCACCTCGGCGGTCGAGCAGGCCAGCAGCCAGGCGGCCACGAGGGGAACGGGCACGGCCCACACCCTCACGGTCGCCGGCAGGGGTCCGACCGCCGTGGTGGCGGCCAGGGCGAGCAGGCAGCCGACGGCGACCCACTGCTCGGTCGGTGAGGCCGCCCCCAGCGTGCCGTCCAGGACGCGCGGCGCCCCCAGGAGCAGCGCGGCGGTGCCGACGACCGGGGACGCCACCCTCCACCAGGTGCGCCAGAACGCGTCGCCCGTGCCGCGGTCCAGCACAGGACGGGTCGCCAGGAGCGTGGCCAGCATCACGAGCGCCGTCGCGGCGACCACGGAGGTCATGAGGTCGGTCGCCCGGCCCAGGGCCACGACGGCAGCCACGGGCAGCACCGCGGCCGCTGCGTCGAGGGCCGTGGTCGTCTCCCGGGCGTAGGGCCGGGTGCGCCGGACCGCGGCCCAGCCGGCGACACCGGCGAGCAGGCCCGCGGCCCACGGCGCCTCCGGCCACGCAGCCACCAGGGCGATCCCCAGCCCCACCGCGGGCAGGGCGACGGCCGAGGGCGGACGGTGCCGCCGCCCAGCGACCTCCAGGAGCACGAGGAACCCCGCCGCGGACACCGTGGCGACCACGGCTCCGGGCAGACCCGGGACGAGCGCGAGGGTGACGACGGCCCACCATGCCGGCACGACGAGGTCGAGCACCTCGTCCGGGACCCGCGGGCGCAGCAGCGGCAGCGCCGCGAGGAGGAAGACCCCGGTGAGGCCGATCTCGACCGGGGGCCAGCCCTGCGCCGCCCAGGTCAGGAGGGCCAGGAGGGCGACGACGAGAGTGCCGGGCACCCCGGCGCTCACGGTCGGTCCGGCGAGACGCGCTGCAGGTCGCAGGCGTGCGGCGGCCAGGGTCAGCACGAGCGCGCCCGACAGCGCGGTGACCTGCGCGCTGCTCAGCACGGCCACCTGCTCCCCGACCGGCACCGGGCGCCCGACACCGAGCGTCGCGCCCGCGGCGGCGAACCAGAGCAGGGGGGCGACCAGGTAGCGCAGCCCGCTGGCCGGGTGCCGCTCGGACCACCAGGCGTAGGCCAGCGCGCCCACCAGGCACACCGTGGTCACCGCCACGACGAGGGACGAGCCCTGGAGGTCGGGCGGGAAAGGGTAGCCGTCCAGCACCGAGGTGATCACCATGACGGGCAGCAGCAGCCCACCGACCACCTCGAGCGCCCTGCCGACGACGGCGGCCCCGTGCCCGAGCAGGAGTCGCGCGGCGAGGAAGGGGACCGACGCGGCCGCGAGCTCGGCGACGGGGCGCATGGCCGGGGCGACGTCGGCGAAGGCGAAGGCCACCAGCCCGAACAGACCGACGAAGAGCAGCAGCACGCCCAGGTACGCGAGGCCGTGCACGGTCAGGTCGGTACCCACCACGTGGCGGGTGCGTGACCACCACCGGGCCAGCGGGGAGGGCTGTCGCGGCGCAGGGGCGCGCACCGGGGCCGGACGGCGGGCGGCGACGGGGGGCGTGGCGGCGGTGGCCGGGCGGGCGGCGACGGGGGTCGTGGCGCGGGCGGTGGCCGGGCGGGCGGCGACGGGGCGTGCGGTGGCCGTGGCGACCGCGACGGCGCCCGGCTGCGGACCGGTCCCCGTCCCACCCGCGGCCTCGGCGCGGAGCTCGGCCACCAGCGCGAGGAGTGCTGGCTGCTGGCCGACGGTCAGGATCCCGCGGGCCTGTGCCTCCGGGAGGAGGACCTCCTCGACCAGCTGGAGAGCGTCGTGGTCGGACGCGACGAGGGCACGGCGGACCGGGGTCGCGTCGGCCCAGACGGACCGACCGTCGCTGACCCACCGGGTCCAGCCCGCGCCGGACCAGAACCGCAGCGGAGCGCGCCGCATCGGATCGGGTGCCCACCACCCGTCCGTGCCGTGCTGGTCCGCCGAGCCCGGCATCCCTGGTGGCACGAGGGCTCCTCCGAGCGATGCTGGGGTGGGGTCGTGCTCCGGACGCGTCGCAGGCTACACGCACGGCGGGTCGTCGCGAGGGCGTCCTGCACAGGCCTGCGGGTGGTCGGTGTCGACGCCTCAGTCGCTCTCACCACTGCCGATCAGCAGGACGTGGACCCCGACGAGCTGCCTGATCTCGCTGCTCAACGAGATCAGGCGGCTTCGGCGGTTCGCAGGTGGTCGTGCCGGCCGCGACGAACCGGGCCGACACCCTCGACCCCGCACTGACCCGACCGGGCCGGCTCGACCGGCAGGTCCAGGTGCCCAACCCGGACCGCGCAGATCGACGCCGAGGGGTTGCGTCGAGGCGGGCCCTCAGGCCGTGCGGCCGTGCGACCCCAGGACCGCGGCGAGCTCGTGGGCGAGGGGCTCGTCCAGGACGTCCTCGACCGGTCGCGGCAGGCTTAGGCACCAGTTGGGCCACTCGGTGACGGTGCCGGGCATGTTCGGTCGTTCGGCGACCGCTCCGACGTCGTCCAGCGAGGCGAGCACGACCCGGGCCTTGCACGCCGCCAGCCGCTCGTACTGCGCGAGCACGGCACGGTGGATCTCCGCGGTGCCGATCGGCCCGTCGGGGTCGACGCCGGCTGCCGCTGCGAGCTCGCGGCGCACCCCTTCGAGCTGCTCGAAGTTCGCGGACTTGCCGATGCTGCGCAGGTCCTCCATGTCCGACCCGGTCAGCGTGCCGGCGATCGTGGCCTGGTCGTGGGTCGACGACGCGCCCATGACCGGCTCGGGGAACTGGTCGACGGGCAGTCGCAGGGCGGCGCGGTACCCGAGCATCCCGACCCGCTCCATGGTCTCGCGGACGCCCTCGGCGACGGTGCCCATGTCCTCGCCGACGACCCATGCGCCGGTCCGGTCGGCCTCGACCCGCAGGATCGCGAGCATGGCCTCGGTCGGGTAGTGGACGTAGGCGCCCTGCCCGGCCGCCGCGCCGGCAGGGACCCAGAACAGGCGCCAGAGCTGCATCACGTGGTCGATCCGCAGCGCGTCGGCGTGCCGCAGCGCCGAGCGGACCATCTTGATGAACGGGTCGAAGTCGGCGGCGACCAGGGCGACCGGGTTGAGCGGGGGCAGGCCCCACTTCTGCCCGTCGAGGTTGTGGCGGTCCGGCGGGCAGCCCACCTCGAAGTCGAAGCAGACCTCGTCCTGGTGGCCCCAGGCGTCCGCGCTGCTCGAGTCGAAGCCGACGGCGACGTCGGCGACGACGCTCGCCCCGGCGCGGCAGGCGGCACCGAACTGGGTGTCGGCGACCCACTGCGCCCACGCGTAGAAGGCGATCCGGTCGGCGTGCTCCGCGGCGAAGTCGACCGCGCCGCGGGGGTGGTGGTACTGCTCGGGCCACTCACGCCAGTTGCCGGTGCTGTAGGTCTCGGCCAGGACGCACCAGGTCGCGAAGCGGGTCAGGTCCTGACCGTGCTCGCCGACCCAGACGTCGTGCTCGACGGGCAGCTGGTACCGGGTGGCCTCCCAGATCCGCTCGAGGGCTGCCCGCTTGAGGGTCCACACGGTGTCGCGGTAGATGCGCCGCTGCTCGTTGAGCCCGCGGCCGGCCTGCGAGAGGTCGGTCAGGTCCACCTCGCTCGCGCCGGGGACGTCCTCGATCGCGATGTGCAGCAGCTGGAGCCACTGGCGTGAGGCGGGTGAGTAGGGCGAGGCCTGCTGGGCGGGCACGGGTGCGGCGGCGTGGACCGGCGAGATGAGCACCGACCGGGCCCCGGCGTGCTGCGCGGCCCGGGTGATGGTGGTGAGGTCGCCGAAGTCGCCGATGCCCCATGAGTCACGTGACCGGGCGGCGTAGAGCTGCACGGCCCATCCCCAGCCGCGCGGCGGCTGCGGGAGGCGCTCGGGGGCGCTGATCACCAGGCGGCGGGTGCCCTGCCGGGAGACGAGGTGGTAGTAGCCGGTCTCGGGGGCCAGGCCGTCCGGGGTCGCGACGACGTTCTCGTGCTGGTCGAGCAGCTCATCGGGGCCGTCGAGAGCGGGGTGGTGCTGCCCGGGGACGCACACGAGCGGCTGTTCGACGACGGGCCCGGCGCCGACAGCGGCGGCCATCGCGGCCAACGTCTGGGCGGGCGGCGTCTGGACGTGGCCGTGCGCGTCGACGTAGCTCTCCGGGATGCCGAGCTCGTCCAAGGTGTGCATCGTGCTCTCCAAGACGGGTGATGGTTCCGAGATGGTGTGCTGTGCCATGGGAGGACACACCTGACCCTTCGAAGCTGGGAGCTACGCTCGCTTGCAAGTTTCAGAAAGCGTAGACGAGTGTTGCAGACCCTGGCGGGACCTCATACCCCTGCCAGCGAAGTCGTCCAGGTGGAACCTGACCGGTGCGACCTCCGCTGCGCGGGGCCTTGTGAGGATGAGAGTCCCCGGGCGCCCAGTGATGACGCGAGCACCGGTACAACGGTCCCCGGCCAAGGGGTGTTCCCCACCAGTTCGTGATATTCGGCCCGTGCAGGGGGACCAACCTGCCACATCCACCTGGGAACGGTCTGCGACGGACCGGCGCGGGCACCCCGCCGACCCGGTCCCTCACCCCGCCCGGGGGGCCTCGGCAGCCACCCGCAGCGCCCACCGGACCAGCGGGACCTGCAGCGGGAGGCGCCCCCAGGCGACCGCCCGAACCAGCGCCGACCCGGCCCCCGAGCGTGCGCGCAGGGCCATCGTCACGTTCCCCGGGAACACCCCGACGAACAGTGCCGCGGTCGCCAGAGCACCCGCGCGCCGGGTACGGGGGATCGCCACCGCGACCGCGCAGGCGAGCTCGGCGACCCCGCTGCCGATCACCCACGGGCGCGGGTCGCCCAGTCCCCGGGGGATCAGCGACGCGTAGGCCCGGGGCGCGACCAGGTGGGTCGCACCGGCCGTCGCGAGCAGCGCGACCAGCGCCGTCGCACGGCCCTGGGCTGCGGTGGGGGACACCCGGAGGTCAGGCACCCACCGCACGCTACCGGCGGTCCCCGGGCCTCGGCGCGGATCTTCATCGAGCGATCCCTCGACGTTCACCCGCCCGGTGCGGGTGCGTCGCCCCGCCTCGCTAGACATCCCCTCGTGCCGGGACTCGCTCGGCCGCACTCCTCCCCGAGGGACTTCGATGCGCAGAACCACCCTGCTCGCCCCGCTCGCCCTGGTGGCGGTCGCCCTGACCGCCTGCAGCCCGGCGACCGCCGAGACCCCCGCCTCGCCTGCGACCGCAGGCGGGGCCTCACCTGCGGACTGCGGGACGACGATCGAGGAGATCGCTCGGGCCGCCGCCGCCGAGGGCTCGGTCAACCTCATCGCCCTGCCCGACACCTGGGCCAACTACGGCGGCATCCTGGCCGACTTCCGTGACGGCTACGGCCTGGAGGCGAAGGTCGCGAACCCCGATGCGTCGTCGGCCGACGAGATCACCGCCATCCAGACCCTGCGCGGCCAGGCCGACATGCCCGAGGTCGTCGACGTGGGTGCCTCGTTCACCCAGCAGATGATCGACGAGGGCTACGCCGAGCAGTACAAGCCGGTCGTCTGGGACGAGATCCCGGATGCCCTCAAGGACCCCGAGGGTCACTGGGTCGCGGCGTACTACGGGGTCATGGCCGTGGCGACGAACACGACCCTCGTCCCGCAGGCGCCGACCTCGTTCGCCGACCTCAAGGATCCCGCCTATCGCGGCATGGTGACCCTCAACGGCGACCCGCGCGAGGCCGGTGCGGCCTTCGCAGCCGTCATGGCGGCCTCGCTCGCCAACGGTGGCGACTTCGACGACATCCTGCCCGGGATCGAGTACTTCGCCGAGCTCAAGGAGATCGGCAACCTCCAGTCGATCGACGTGACCGAGGCCACCCTGGTCTCGGGCGAGGTCCCGATCGCCCTCGACTGGACCTACAACTTCCCCGCCATCGAGCCGATCATGCAGGACGCCGGCTTCGACATCCAGGTCACCGTCCCGCAGGACGGCGTCTACGGCGGGTACTACGCGCAGTCCGTCGTCACCGAGGCCCCGCACCCGTGCGCGGCCCGGCTCTGGCTCGAGCACCTCGTCGGCGACGACGGTGCCCTGGGGTACCTGGCGGGAGGCGCCATCCCGGCCCGGTACGCCGCGCTGGTCGAGGCCGGTCTGGTCGACGACGAGCTCGCTGCGAACCTGCCCGACGCCGAGACGATCGAGCAGATCACCTTCCCGACCCAGGACCAGATCAACGCTGCCAAGGCCACCCTGGCCGAGCAGTGGGGCCCGCTGGTCGCCGACAGGTGACCGACCTCCGGCTGGTGACCACCACCGGGTCGGCGTCCAGCCTGGACGCCGACCCGGTGGGTGGGTCGTCCCCCGAGGGCTCCAGGACGCCCGAACCGGGACGACCCGGGAGGGCGGCACGCGCCCGACGGCGATGGGCCCGACCGAGGGGGAGCACGCTCGCCCTGCTCCCCTTCCTGGCGTTCGTCGGGGTCTTCCTCCTGTGGCCGACCCTCACGGTGGTCGTGCAGTCGGTCACGCCGGACGGTGCGGTCGGGACGCAGGCGCTGATGCGGGCCATCTCGGGGCCGTACCGCAGCGCGTTCCAGAACTCGCTGACACTGGCCGCGGCGACCGCCGTGCTCGGCGGGGTGCTCGGGTTGCTGCTGGCCCTCGCGGTCCGGGGGATGAGCCGTCCCGCCTGGTTGCGTCCCGCGCTGGACGCGTGGTGCTCGGTGGCCTCGCAGCTCGGCGGCGTCCCGCTGGCCTTCGCCTTCGTCGCTGCCCTGGGTACCCAGGGGGCGCTCACCAAGCTACTCGCCGCTGTCGGGATCGACCTGGTCGGGTCGGGCTTCTCGCTCTCGACCCTGACCGGTCTGACGGTGGTGTACCTGTACTTCCAGGTGCCGCTGATGTTCCTCGTGGTGATGCCCGCCGTGACGGGCCTGCGCGAGTCCTGGCGCGAGGCGGCCACGCTGATGGGCGCCGGGCCGGTGCGCTACTGGCGCACCGTGGCCGCACCGATCCTGCTCCCCTCGACGCTGGGCGGGATGCTCCTGCTGTTCATCAACGCGTTCAGCGCCTACGCGACGGCCTGGGTGCTGAACTCGAGCGGCCAGCTCGTCCCGCTGCAGATCCGCTTCGTGCTCCAGGGCAACGTGATCACCGGTGAGCAGGACCTCGGGTACGCGTTGGTGACCTGGACCGTCGCGCTGCTCCTGGCGAGCCTGGGCCTGATGAGCCTGCTGCAGCGGCGCGCCGCCCGGTGGTCCCGCGGATGACCGCCACGACCGCGACACCGGCGCCCCCGCCGGCGGGCGCCCCAGCGCCGCGACGTGCACCGGTGGGTCGGCGCGGAGACCCGGGTGCCGGCCAGCGGCGCCCACGTCGCCTCCCGCGCGCCGGCCAGGTCCTGCGGTGGACGTACCTGGTGGCCCTGGGCCTGTTCTTCGTGGTGCCGCAGCTGGCGATGGCCCGCTTCGCCTTCCAGAACGTCCCGGTCGCCCTGCTGGACCGCGGCCGGCTGCTCGAGGGCTGGTCCCTCGACCGGCTCGGTCAGGCCCTGGGTGAGCCCGCCCTCTGGGAGGCCACTCGCACCAGCGTCGTGCTGGCCGTGCTCGCCATCGCCCTCAACCTGGCACTCCTGCTGCCGCTCGCGGTACTGGCCGAGATCAGGGCACCACACCTGCGCCCGGTGCTCACCGCGATCACCCTCCTGCCGTGGGTCATCCCACCGATCGCACTGGTCGTGGGGGTGGCGGCCACCTTCCGCGCCGTCGCACCGTGGTTCCTGGCCAGCCCGCTGAGCCTGGTGCCGTTCTACGCGCTGTGGGCGATGCCCTTCACCTACCGTGCGCTGGACGCGGGGCTGCGCAGCATCCACGCCCGCACCCTCGTCGAGGCCGCCCGCAGCCTGGGAGCGTCGTGGCCCACGGTTCTGCTGCGCGTCCTGGCCCCCAACCTCAGCGCCTCCGTCGTGGCGGCCTGCGGGCTCACCGCGGCCGCGGTGCTCGGCGAGTTCGCGTTCGCCTCGCTGCTGCTCAAGGAGACCTTGCCCACCTACCTCGTCAACTACCAGCGCTCCGCCCCGCAGGCCGGGATGGCCCTCGCGCTGGCTGTCATGGTCCTCACCGCCCTGGCCCTGGGCGCCGTCGTGCAGCTGTTGCGCCGGCGTGGGCTGGGCGTGAGCACCACCGGGATCTGAGAGGACGTCATGGCCACCATCGAGATGACCGGGGTGCGCAAGGAGTTCGGCACCACCGTTGCGCTCGCGGACCTTCACCTGCGCATCGAGACCGGTGAGCTCGTCTGCCTGCTGGGACCGTCGGGGTGCGGCAAGACGACCGCGCTGCGCCTGCTCGCGGGCTTCGAACGACCCGACGTCGGACGCATCACCGTGGACGGCGAGGACGTCACCGGGGTCTCCCCGCGGCGTCGTCGGTTCGGCATGGTCTTCCAGGAGTACAGCCTGTTCCCGAACCTCACCGCCCGGCAGAACATCGAGTTCGGGCTGCGGGTGCAGCGCAAGGGGGCCCGCGAGGTCGCCGCAACGGTCGACCGGCTGCTCGAGGTCACCCGCCTGGAGAAGCATGCCGCGAAGTACCCGCACCAGATGTCCGGCGGGCAGAAGCAGCGGGTCGCGCTCGCGCGGGCGATCGCCACGGCTCCTCGGCTGCTGCTGCTCGACGAGCCGCTCTCAGCGCTCGACGCGCAGGTCAGGGAGCACCTGCGCGAGGAGATCCGTCGGCTGCAGCGTGAGGTCGGGGTCACGACGGTCTTCGTGACCCACGACCAGCACGAGGCCATGGCCGTGGCCGACCGCGTCGCGGTGATGCGTGAGGGAGCCGTCGAGCAGATCGACCCACCACGGGTGCTCTACAGCCGTCCGGCCTCGGCCTTCGTCGCGGGCTTCGTCGGCACGGTCAACCGCCTTGCCGCGCAGCGCGGGACCGACGGCACCTGGCGGGTGCTGGGGTCCCCGGTGGATGCGGTGGTCGGCACCGTGGTCTCGGCAGGCCGCTCCTTCGGAGAGGCGACCGCCGTCGTGCGTCCCGAGCAGGTCGGGGTGAGCCGGGTGGTCCTGACGGCGCCCGACGGCGCGAGCGACGCGGCCCGGGTCGTGGGGGTGACCTTCCAAGGGGCGCTGACCCGCCTGACCCTGGACCACCCGGTCGAGGGTCTGCTCACCGCCGACCTGCTCGGCGAGACCGCGGGCGGCCTGGAGACGGGCGACCACGTGACGGTCTCGGTCCGCCCCGGCGCAGGGGCGGTGATGCTCCAGTGAACCGCGCCTCGACGACCCGCAGCACCCCGCCGGTGCGCAGCGCGCCGTCCACCGTGGAGCGGACGCTCGACCGGGGTCCCCAGGGCCCGCTGGGCTGGGCCGACCTGGTCGACGCCCCCGGCGAGGGCCATCACGGTGAGCCGCTGCACCGGGGTGCGGCCGTGCTGGCGAGCGTGGTGCACCTGACCGACCTGCACCTGTGCGACGCCGAGTCGCCGGCCCGCCTCGAGCACCTCGACCACCACGGCGACCCCGGGGCGCCCTACGCCGACCACCTCGGTCTGGTGGGCACCTATCGCCCGCAGGAGATCCTCACCGTCCAGGTCGCCGCGGCCGCCCTGGGTGCCGTGCAGCGCCTCGCGGCGGCCCCGGTCACCGGGGTCGACCTGGACGCCGTGCTGGTCACCGGGGACGTCACCGACAACGCCCAGCGCAACGAGCTGCGGTGGTACACCGAGCTCATGGCCGGGCAGCCTGTCGCGCCGTGGAGCGGTCACCCGCACCGCAGCGCATGGGTCGGGTCCCGTGGGGCGGGTGGCTGGTGGCCGCACTTCTGGCACCCCGACGGCGCCCCGGCCGGCTGCGCCGACGACCACCCGACCGCCCGTTACGGCTACCCGCGCGTGCCGGGTCTGGTCGAGGCCGCCCGGGTCGCGGTGACCTCCCCGGGTGCGGGTCTGCCGGTCCTGACGGTCGCGGGCAACCACGACACGCTGCTCCAGGGGACCGTCGCGGTCACGGCACCGCTCCGTGCCCTGGCCACCGGCGCGGAGCGGGTGGTGGGCCTGGCCCCCGGGCAGACACCGCTGGTCGTACGCGAGGCCACCTCGCCCGTGGGCCCGGCGCGCTACACCCACGCCCCGACGTCGCCCCGGGTGGCGGTCCCGGCCGACGGTGAGCGTGACCCGGTCGACCCCGTCGGTCCGGGGTACTGGGCGCGGGACGTGGGCCAGGTCCGGTTCGTGGCCCTGGACACCGTGAACCCGTTCGGCGGATGGCAGGGCTCGGTGGACGCGCCCCAGCTCGCGTGGCTCGCCGAGGAGCTCGACCGGTCCGCGGGCCGGTACGTGGTGGTGACCTCGCACCACCCGTCGTGGACGCTGACCAACGGCTACGCGCCGTCCGGGGCGCCCGAGCGCCATCTCGGTGCGGACGTCCTGGCGCTGCTCCTGCGCCACCGCGGCGTGGTGGCCTGGGTGGCGGGGCACGTCCACGCCCACTCCCACCGGTGGCACCAGGCTCCCGACCGCGCGGGCGGGCTGTGGGAGGTGACGACGTCCTCGTTGGTGGACTGGCCGCAGCAGCTGCGGGTCCTGGAGCTCGCACGTGAGCCGGGAGGGACCCTCGCGCTGGTCAGCACGGTGGTCGATCACCTCGGACCGGCCACGTGGTCCCGGGACCGGCTGGGGGACCCGGCCAACCTCGCAGCGCTCTCGCGAGCGCTGGGGGGCAACGACTACCGCGGTCGTGGCGGTGCTGGTTCCAGGGCACGCCCGGCCGGGCGTGCCGGTGACCGCAACGCCGTCTGGCGGCTGCCCGACCCGCACGTCTGAGCAGCCTGCCTACCTCGGCGCCTCGTGGCCGCCCACCCGGACCTCGACGACGAGCGCCCGGTGGTCCGAGACGCCCGTGTCGTGGACGGTGCCGGCCGAGGTGACCCGCAGGTCACCCTGGGCCAGGACGTGGTCGATCTGACGGTCGGGTGCGCCCACCGGGAAGCTCGGGGCGGTGACCAGCGGCCGCCAGCCGGTCAGCCGGGCGGCGCGCGGCGCCCGGATGTTGAGGTCGCCCATGAGCACCGCCGGGCGGGGGGACCGCCGCACGGCACGGAGTAGGCGCCGGAGCTGGACGACGTTCCAGCCGGGCACGAAGGTCAGGTGCGTCGCGATCACGGTCAGCTCCCCGTCAGGGGTGTCGACCACGGCGGCCAGGGCCGCACGGGGCTCGTCGTGCACCAGGCGGGGGCGCAGGCTGTCCGCATGGAACGCCGGGGCGCGGAACGGCAGCGGCGCGAGCCGGAGCGCACGCCACGACAGGACGGGGTGGCGGCTCAGCAGCGAGATCCCGTAGGCGGGTGCGTCCGCCGCGTGGTCGTCCGCGGCAGGGTGCCACTGGCCCGGCGTACCGGTCATCGTCGCCATGAACCGGTGGTCGGTCGCCCCCATCGCCTCGGCGGCCAGCCGGGTGAGGTCCGCGCCGTGCGAGCGGGGCTGGGAGCGGTCCACCTCCTGGAGGGCCAGCACGTCGGCGTCCAGGCCCGCCACCGCCCCGGAGAAGCGGTCGAGGTCGACCTCGTGGTCGACGAAGGACCGTCCGTGCAGGATGTTGAAGGTCGCGAGCCTCACGCCAGGCAGCACGGCAGGGGACCGGCCAGCAGTCATGTCCACCCATCGTCGACGAGGCCGCCGTGCGCAACCACCTTCGGCCACCAGGCTAGCGAAGTGCGCCCCGGCCGTTGTCCGCGTCTCACCCGCCGGGTCCCGGCCGGGGTCACCCACCCACCGGTAGATTGCCCGCCGTGACCACCCACGACTCGCGGCGCGACCTCGAGGCGCTGCTCGCGAGCCGGGTCGCGCTGATCGTCATCGAGACCCGTGACGAGGAGCGTGCCCGCCGGCTGCTCCTGGACCTCGCCGCCACCGCCAGACCCCCTCAGCCGGTCTTCGAGTGGCTGGTGACCGACGGGCTGCGGCGGGCCGACGTCGACCTGGGTGGCCCGCAGAGGTTCAACGCCGAGCCCGGCCAGGTGCTCTCCTCGATCCGTGACGGCGGGCTGCCCGGCATCTACGTGCTGATCGACTTCCACCCCTACCTCGCCGAGCCGGTCAACGTCCGGCTCCTCAAGGACATCGCCCAGCGGTACGACCAGTCACCGCGCACCGTGGTGCTGATCAGCCACGAGGTCGAGCTCCCGCCCGAGCTCGCCCACCTGGCCGCGCGCTTCGAGATGGCCTTCCCCGGGAGGCAGGAGCGGCGCGCGATCGTCGACGAGGTCGCTCGGGAGTGGGCCCGCCTCAACGGTGCGCGGGTGCGTGCCGACGAGGCCTCGATCGGCCTGCTGGTGGAGAACCTCGCGGGCCTGTCGGTGACCGACACCCGCCGGCTCGCCCGCACCGCGATCCACGACGACGGCGCGGTGACCGCTCAGGACGCTCCGGCGGTGATGGAGGCCAAGTACGCCCTGCTCAACCGGGGCGGGGTGCTCGGCTTCGAGTACGAGACCGCCGCGATGGCAGAGCTCGCCGGGATGTCGCGGCTCAAGGAGTGGCTCGCCCGTCGACGGCCCGCGTTCGACGGGACGGCTCCGGGCCTCGACCCGCCCAAGGGGGTGCTGCTCCTCGGTGTCCAGGGGTGCGGCAAGAGCCTCGCCGCGAAGGTCGCCGCGGGTGTCTACGGTGTGCCGCTGCTGCGGCTGGATCTCGCCGCGGTGCACGACAAGTACGTGGGCGAGTCCGAGCGCAAGCTGCGTGAGAGCCTCGCGACCGCGGACGTCATGGCGCCGTGCGTCGTGTGGATCGACGAGATCGAGAAGGGGCTCGCGACCTCCGACAACGACACCGGGTCCTCGCAGAGGTTGCTCGGGACCTTCCTGACCTGGCTGGCCGAGAAGCGCAGCAGGGTGTTCGTGGTCGCCACCGCGAACGACATCTCGCGGTTGCCGCCCGAGCTCGTCCGCAAGGGGAGGTTCGACGAGATCTTCTTCGTGGACCTCCCGGCACCGGCGGTCCGCGAGGAGGTGCTGCGCATCCACGCCGCTCGGCGCGAGGTCGTTCTCGAGCCGCACGAGGTCGCCGGCCTGGCGCGGGAGTGCGACGGGTTCTCGGGCGCCGAGATCGAGCAGGCCGTGGTGTCGGCCGCCTACGCGGCCCATGCCGAGGGGCGTCCGGTGGCCGCGGCGCACGTGCTGACGGAGATCCGCGGCACCCGGCCGTTGAGCGTGGTGATGTCCGAGCGGATCGCGTCGCTGAGGGCGTGGGCGGCGCAGCGGACCGTCGCCGCGGACTGACCTGCGGGCATCCTCGCGTCGGGCCGGGGACGTCTACAGCCAGGTGACGACACGGACCACCGTGCCCTGCTCGGTGGTCCGGATCTGCATCAGGTCGCACAGCTGGTTGACGATCCACAGGCCGCGACCGCGGGGTTGCGCGGGGCTCGGGGGGATGCGCCCGACGAGGAGGTCGTCCACGCGGCCCGCGTCACGCACCTCGAAGACCAGGGCGCCGGGTTCCGACCAGGTCCGCAGCAGCCCGCGGCCACCCCCGTGGTCCAGGCTGTTCGCCGCGACCTCGTTGACGCCCAGGACGAGGTCACCCGCACGGGCCGCGTCGATCCCGGCGTCGACGGCCCGGCCGTGGACGAGCCGCCGGAGGTCGCCCAGGCTGCCGCGTCCGAACAGGAGGTCGTGCGTCGGGGCACCCGGGGCAGGGAGGTCTCGGGCCGAGAGCCGGTGGGCATGGTCGTCGCCGGCGTACCGGGCACTCACGCCGGAGCCGTCGGCGTCGGTGAACGTGGGATGGCTGCGCAGCGCCTCGTCCAGGACGCCCTGGCCCAGCGTCTCGGTGTCGTAGGGGCACAGCAGCCACAGCGGGGCGTGCGCGGGGATCACGAGGTTGAGCATGGCCTCGTGGATCTGGCACTCGGAGATCTCTGCCTCGCGCCGGCCGTCCCAGATGGGCTCGCCGATGCAGCGCAGGGGGATGCCGCTGGAGGCGTGCCGGGCGATGAAGTCGAGCCACGCCGGGATGATCCGAGCAGGGTTGCGTCCGAGCTCGGCCATGTCAACGAACTCGACCCGTGCGCCGTCGGGCGGATCCAGGGCGGTGCGCAGGGCGTCGGCGAGGGGCGCGGTGACAGCCACCAGGACGGGAGAGCCCGCATCCAGTCCTTCGGTCACGAACGGGACCGCGCTCGCGAGGAAGGAGTCGATCCCGTGCCAGAGCAGGGCCTCGTGGCAGTACCCGACGCTCGACGGCAGGAGCGGGGTGTCGGCCAGTGTCACGGCGACCTCTCCTCACTCCTCGTCGGCCGTCGCCCCCCGGCGTCCGCTCCTGCGTGCCCGTCGTCCTGTGGACACGTGACCACGGTATCCGGTGGAGGGCGGGGTCGCCCGGGTGGTCGTGGGTGATTCCTCCGGCGATGCCGGCCCCTGGGCCAGGGGCCGGGTCCGGGCGGTCCGTGGGGAGGAGCCCTGGGCATCTCGCGGTCCGGCGAGCATGATGAGGAGAGGGGGCCGCAGGAGAGGAGAGAGGCGATGAAGGCGACCGTGGGGGACCGGTTGGTGCTCGCGTCGAGCGTGGTCGACGGCGTGGTCCGCGACGGGAAGGTGGTCGAGGTCAGAGATCCCGGTGGCGCTCCGCCGTACCTGGTCGAGTGGTCCGACACCGGTGAGCGGACACTGGTGTTCCCTGGCCCGGACGCGCATGTCGAGCACGGTGGCCCGGACGACCGGCCGCCCCCCTCCACGGTGCGTACCTGGCGGGTGCAGGTGTCGCTGAGCCATGACGGGGACGAGACGACCGCACGGGCCGTGCTGGTCACCGGGAGCCCGGAGCACCTCGGTGCGGTGGGTCGGGCGCGGAAGAACCCGCACGACCCGGACGCGCCGGTGATCGGCGACGAGGTCGCCGTGGCACGCGCTCTGCGTCGCCTGGCGGACCAGATCACCGAGACGGCTCAGGAGCAGATCGAGGACGCGACGGGCCGGCCCGCACGGCTGCACTGAGCGTCGCCGTGCGGCGTCGCCTCGTCACCTCAGGGCGGCGCCGCTCAGGTGCGCGGCCCCGGAGTGACCGGTGCCCCGGGGTTCATCATGTCGCCGGTCTGCGGCGGCACGGGTGGCGGTCCCTGGGTCTGCGGGCTGACCTTGCTGCCGCCGGCGGCGCCCCCCGAGAGCTCGGGAGCCACGTCGGCGGCATCCCCGCCGGACGGGTCGGCCCCGTCCGCGAGGGCCTTGAGGCGTGCACGCAGCACCTCGACCACGGGCAGCCGGTCACCGTGCTGCTGCTCGTAGCTCAGCAGGGTCTGGACCTGGTCGCGGTCCAGGGACCGGATGCGGTGGCCCAGGCCGGTGACCGGCAGGTGGTCGTAGTCGGGGATCGGCAGGTCGTCGCGGGACACGGGTGCGTGGTCGGTCATCGAGCCTCCTCGGTCGTCTGCGGTCCTCATCGACTGTAGGTCGGGACGTGCCGCCTCGCAGGCCGGGAGCGGGACCCGTCCGGCCGGCTCAGGCGGGGTCGTCGGGTGCCGGGCCGACGGTCCGCTGGTCGCCGGGGATCGACTCGGCGAACGCGACGTCGCGGCTCGCGACGTTGCGGGCCAGGGCGAGGTGCGCACCGAGGAACCCGCCGATCCCTGCGGTCAGCGCCCCGGCGAGTCCCCAGGCCGTGCCGAGCGCGTGGCGCTCGCGTCGTCGGGCGAGGTAGGAGGCGCCGTACAGCGCGAGCGTGAGGGTGTTGCTGACGGCGTGGACGACGCCCACGCGGCTGTCCCGCTGCCCGGTGTGCGCCCACTCGGCGAGCCCGGTGAGCGCGGTGGGGACAGCGCTGAGGACTCCCAGGCCGACGAGCCGGCGGGCCGCGGGCCGTGCGGCGTCACCCCCGACGACGTCGAGCGCGGTGGCCGACATCCACGCACCCAGCGGTGCGTCGGTGAGCAGGGGGTGCAGCGCGTGACCCAGCGGCCGACCCTGCAGCAGCGCACGCCGGGCACGCCCGGCGACGAGCGCCTGGGCGGCAGGGCGCAGCGCCGCGACGGCGCCGTCGAGACGCTCGTCCTGCTCGATCCGCTCGGCGATCCGGACCAGCGCGGGGGACTGCGCGCGGTGCGCGGGGCGCTGGTCGTCGAGGGGTGCGTGCTGCGGTGCGGGGGTGGGGCTCATGGTTCCTCCGTCAGGTCCGGGCGGATCCCACGAGTGTGCGACGGGCTCGGGGCGTTCGCGCGTCGAGCCCGCGCCCCTCAGTCGGCCGCCGCGGCGGTGTGCTCCGCGGTGGGCTGCCCGGCGGAGGTCTCGGCCACGGCGCAGGTGCACGTCTCCCCGCGCCAGGCCTCGAGCCCCTCCCGCACGGCGACCGCGGCGATCACCAGGCCCGCGACCGCGTCGGCCCAGGACCAGCCGAGGGTCGCGTTGGCGACCAGCCCGAGCAGGAGGACTCCCGACAGGTAGGTGCACAGCAGTGTCTGGGTGCCGTCGGCGACGACGGCCTGCGAGCCGAGGGCACGTCCGGTGCGTCGCTGCGCCCAGGACAGGAACGGCATCAGGGCCAGGGACACGCAGGCCAGGACGATGCCGACCGTCGAGGGCTGGGGCTCCACGCCCGGCAGCGCCAGCGCCCGGGCGGACTCGACGCCCACGAACGCGGCCAGGGCGAAGAACGCGAGGGCCATCAGGCGCAGGGCCTGCTTCTCGCGCTGCTCGGGCAGGTGCCGGCGGAACTGCCACAGGATGATCAGTCCGCTCGAGACCTCGACCATCGAGTCCAGGCCGAAACCGATCAGTGCGATCGACCCGGCGACCATCCCGGCGGCGATCGCGATGACCGCCTCGAGGACGTTGTAGGCCACGGAGGTCGCGGCGAGGAGCTGGGCCCGCCGGCCGAGCCGCGCCCGTTCGGCCGGAGCGGTGACCCCGTGCCCGTGCTGGCGTGCCATCAGCTGGCCGTCCGACCGTGCACGGTCGGCGCCGTCGCGGCGCCGTAGGTGGGGCACAGGGCGACGGACTCGCCGGTGACGGCGAGCAGGCGCTCAGCCGCGCCGAGGACATCCACGATCTGGGGTGCGGCGGTCAGCGACCACATCGAGGCGCGGCCCTCGGGGCGTGAGGTGACCAGCCCGCAGTCACGCAGGCACGCGAGGTGGGCCGAGACGGTGGACTGCGCGAGGTCGAGGTGCGCCGTGAGCTCGACGACCTTGTGCTCGCCCAGGCAGAGGTGGCGCAGGATCGCCAGGCGCGCGGGGTCGCCGAGGCTGCGGAAGAGGGCGCCGGCGACGGCCAGCGCCTCGTGCTCGGCGGTCGCGTCGCGTGGATCGACCTCGTGGCGCACGACATCGTCACCCGTAGGTTTCATCGACATGCGGCGATGATAGCCACGATGTGCGTTCGGAGTCGGCCTTGGCACGACGGCGTGCCAGCCGGGAGACTCGACCCGGCAGGACACCGAGAGGACACCATGACCCACGCCGGACACCCGTTGCTCCTCCTGGACACCGCGACCCTGTACTTCCGGGCCTACTTCGGTGTCCCCGACTCGGTGCGGTCGCCGGACGGCACCCCGGTCAACGCCGTCCGCGGGCTGCTCGACATGACCGCCCGGCTCATCACCGCTCGACGCCCGGACCGCCTGGTGGCCTGCTGGGACGATGACTGGCGCCCGGCCTTCCGGGTCGACGCGATCCCCAGCTACAAGGCGCACCGGCTCTCGGCCGACGGCGGGGAGGAGGTCCCGGACACCCTGGCCCCTCAGGTCCCCGTGATCGCCGAGGTGCTGGCCGCCCTGGGCCTGGCGAGGGTCGGCGCACCCGGCTACGAGGCCGATGACGTGATCGGCACCCTCGCGGCCCGCGAGGCGGCCCGCCCCCGCCGCGAGCGCAGCCCGGTGGAGATCGTCACCGGCGACCGCGACCTGTTCCAGCTGGTCGACGACGACGTCCCCACCACGGTGCTCTACACCGCGCGGGGCATCTCCGACCTGGACGTCATCGACCAGACCCGGCTGGCGGAGAGGTACGACGTGCCGACCGGCTCGGCCTACGCCGACATGGCCGTGCTGCGCGGGGACCCCAGCGACGGGCTGCCCGGGGTCGCCGGGATCGGCGAGAAGACCGCCGTCACGCTGCTGCGACGCTACGGGGACCTCGACGGCGTGCTCGCAGCCGTCCAGGCCCACGACGACCGGCTGACCCCCGCCCAGCGGCGACGGCTCACCGAGGCGCTGCCCTACCTCGACGTGGCCCCCGGGGTGGTGCGCGTCGCGCTGGACGTGCCCGTCGGGGAGGTCGACGACCAGCTGCCACGGACCCCGGCGCACCCCGAGCGGCTGGTCGAGCTCGCCACCCGGTGGGGGCTCACCTCGAGCGTGACCCGGATGGTCGACGCGCTCGCCGCACGCTGACAGCGCCGCCGGCGGGTCGAGCGATCAGGAGGACGTGGCGACCTGGGGGCCCTCGGAGGCCTGGACGACCACGAAGCCCTGACCGGCGAAGCCGAGCTGGAAGGCCTCGCCCGAACCCCGCCCGATCAGCGAGCCGGCCGTCATCGACCGCTTGACGCTCGTCTGCAACGAGGTGGACCAGGCGATCGCGGCCTGCATGTCCGCGTAGGTGGGCGCGTCGACGTCGAGCACCACCGGGGTGCCGTGGGACGAGATCGCGAGCTGGCCGTGCCCGGTGAAGACCGTGTTGAACAGGCCCCCCGAGAGCATCGAGGCACCCTCGACCCGCCGGACGTCCCACTGGAGGGTCGACTCGAACGCCAGGACGTTGCGCCCGTTGATCGTCACCGAGTCACCCTCGAGGGTGATGATGTGGATCTCGCTCGCGTCGTCGGCCAGGAACAGGTCCCCCTGCCCGGTGACCCGCATGAGCGGGACTCCCTCACCGGTCAGCGCCTTCTTGAGGAACTTCCCCAGCCCCGCGCCCTGGAAGGCGAAGTCCATCTGACCCTGGTAGGCGACCATCGACCCCTGGCGCGCCATCACGTCACCGTTGAGCTGGACCCGCAGCATCTTGGGGTTCTGCAGGGCGAAGCGGTCGCCCGTGGCGAGCTCCATGTTGGTGCCGAACATCTGGCTGCGCACAGCGGTCGTCCTCCCGGTCGTGACCCGCGCCGCGCGGGTGGTCGACGACAGCGTGGCAGGTGCTCAGTGCACGACGGCCGACGACCCGCCGAGCTCACGTCCCCAGACGGCCGCGGCCTCGAGCTCGCCCTCGACCAGTCCGCCGTTCTTCCCGTGCACCCGGAAGCTGCGGGCCGGAGCGACCCGTCGGCCACCCGCGCGGCGCAGCATCTTGTCCGCGACCTTGGCCGCCGAACCGGGGATGTTGGGCTTGAGGACCTTGGTGTCGAAGGCCGCGAACGGCAGGCCGACGGCACTCAGCCCCTCGAGCCACTCACGCAGGCCCGGCCCCGCGGACACCAGCCCGTCGGGGGCCTCGAGGGCGGCGTCCTCGCGGGTCGACGCCCGGCTCATGCCGAGCGCATGGGTGGGCCCGCCGACCACGAGCAGGCTCACGTCGTCAGGTGGTCGGACGGTGTGGCCCTCGCCGATCAGCTCGCCGACCTCGACGACGCGGACCGGACCGCACTCGCGCAGACCCTCGCCGACGGCCTCGGCGACCGCCCTCGTGCTGCCGAACATCGACTCGTAGACGACCAGTGCGCTCATCTCTCCACCGTCCTCAGAGGCCTGGGGTGCCGCCAGGGTCGTTGGTCCCGGCCCCCCGAGGGGGCCGTCCGGGCGCCTACCCTGAGGCGGTGACGAGGTACGCGATCTTCCTCCGCGGGGTCAACGTCGGTGGTGTGACGGTGCGGATGGCCGACCTGCGCGAGGTGCTGGGCCGGCTGCCGCTCGAGGGCGTCGCGACCCTGCTGGCCTCGGGCAACGTGGTGTGCCGCTACGACGGTGACGCCGGCGCCCTCAAGGCCCTGGTCGAGGGTGCGCTGCGAGAGGCCTTCGGCTACCAGGCCTGGGTCGTGGTGGTCACTGCCGAGCGGCTCGGCGAGCTGATCGACGCGTGCCCGTTCCCCGCGGACTCGGCCAGCACCCACACCTACGTCACCCTCTGCTCCGCGCCGCACGTCCTGGACGAGCTCGAGGCCGCGGTCACCGCCGCCGACCACGACGCGCAGGAGGTGCGCCTCGGTCCTGAGGCGACCGCCTGGGTCGCCCCCCGCGGAGGCACGCTGGACACCCCGCGCAGCGTGCTCGCCGCCGCGAACCGCTACAAGCAGTTCCTCACCGACCGCAACCTGCGGACCCTGCTGCGGGTACGCAAGGCCCTGGACGCCCTCTGAGCCGACGCTCGCGGTCGCCGCGGGTCGCTCAGAGCACACCCGGCAGCAGCCAGGTCACCCCGAGGGCTGCCGCACCCAGCGTGACCGCAGCGAAGACCATCACCCAGAGGATCCCGGGAACGCGGGTCAGCCGGGCGAGCTGGTCGGCGTCGGAGGTCCGTGCCTGACCGCGGCTGCGCTGGACCTGCAGCTCGAGGACCGGTCGAGGGGCCGCCAGGAGCAGGAACCAGGTCACCGCGTAGGCCACCGCGGACTGCGTCGTCGGCCCGGCCCACCACGTGACGGCGAAGACCGCCGTGCCGCACACCAGCACGACCCACAGCCCGAACAGGTTGCGGATCTGCACGAGCATCAGGGCCAGCAGCACCAGCAGCGCCCACAGCAGCCCCACGGCGTACCCCGCGCCGAGCAGCGCGGCCGCCCCCAGCCCGATGAGGCCAGGGCCCACGTAGCCCGCGAAGAGCGTCAGCACCATGCCGACGCCTCGCGGCCGTCCACGCGAGACGGTCAGCCCCGAGGTGTCCGAGTGCAGCCGGATGCCGGTCAGCCGCCGACCGGTCAGCACGGCCGTCACCGCGTGCGCGCCCTCGTGCGCGACGGTCACCACGTGCCGGGCCACCGGCCACAGGCCCGGGAGCAGCACCACGGCCAGCGCCACGGCTGCGGTCAGCAGCACGGTGCCCGACGGCGGGACCGGTTGGGTCTGCGTGACCGCGGACATCGCCGAGGAGAGCTGGTCCCACACGTCAGTCAGCACGGGCACATCGTCCCAGCCCCAGGGGCATGCTCAGGCCGTGGCCCCGAGGTCGTGGTGCGTGCGCGTCCGCCGTCGAGCGGGGTCGTCGACCGCCTCGTGGGCGGCCACGGCGGGCGAGTACCAGAAGCCCTGGGCCAGGTCCACGCCCAGGGCGAGCAGGCGGGCCGCGGTGTTGCCGTCCTCGACCCCTTCGGCGACCACCTGCATCCCGAACGAGTGCGCAAGGTCGACCATCGCCTTGATCACCGCCTGCGAGCCGGGGCGGTCGGTGCCCTGGCTCAGGTCGGAGACGAAGAGCCGGTCGATCTTGAGCACCCCGACGGGCAGGTCGCGCAGCTGGGCGATCGAGGTGTTGCCGATGCCGAAGTCGTCGATCGCGACCCGCACCCCGATGGCCGCGAGCCGGCGGAGCACGGGCACCACCCGCGTCGGGTCGCGCACCAGGGCCGTCTCGGTGATCTCGACCTCGAGCCGGCCGGGTGCGACACCGTGCTGGGCGAGCAGGCGCTGGATCTGCACCACGACGTCGGCCGAGGAGACGCTGAGCGCCGACAGGTTCACCGCGACGGGGGCGGGGTTCACCTCGGTCCACTCACCGAGCTGGGCGATCGCGGTGCGCAGCGCGAAGGTCGTCAGGTCGTCGATCAGGCCGGACTGCTCGGCCAGCGGGATGAACACCGACGGCTCGACCTCGCCACGGGTCGGGTGGTGCCAGCGCATGAGCGCCTCGAAGCCGACGGTCGCGCCCGTCATCAGGTCGATCTTCGGCTGGTAGTGCAGGGCGAGCTCGTCGGTGCGGGTCAGGGCGCGGTGCAGCTCGCCCTGGAGGACCAGCCGGGCGGGGCTCGAGTCGTCGTCGGCCGCGGAGTACACGGCGACGCCCCTGCGGTGGTGCTTGGCGGTGTACATCGCGACGTCCGCACGTCGCATCAGGGTCGGGGCGTCGTGGGCGTGGTCGGGGATCGTCGCGACGCCGATCGAGGTCGCCACGTGCAGGCTCATCGCACCCAGCCGGTACGGCTCGGCGAACACCGCACGGGCACGCTGCGCGAGCGCCTCGGCCGCCTCGACCGACTCCACGCCCGGCAGCAGGACCGCGAACTCGTCGCCGCCGAGCCGCGCCACGACGTCCTGACCGCGGAAGGTCTCGGTGAGACGACGCGCGATCTGGACCAGCAGCTGGTCTCCGTGGTCGTGCCCCAGCGAGTCGTTGATGTCCTTGAAGCGGTCGATGTCGAGCAGGAGCAGGCCCACGCCCCCACCCCCGGCCTGCGAGGTGCGGACCGACCGGGCGAGGCGGGACATCAGCATGCGCCGGTTGGGAAGGCCGGTCAGCGCGTCCTGCATCGCCAGGCGGGCGTTCTCGCGGGCGGTCTGCTGGAGCCGGCGCGAGGCGGACCGGACCGTCCGGAACAGCACGACCCAGAGCAGCACCAGGCCCGCGACGACGACCGCGGTGACCCGCGCCAGCGCGCTGCGCTCGGTCGCGAGCGCCTCGGTACGGTCCAGGACCACCTGGGCGGCGCCGACCGTCCGCCCGGCGTAGGAGACCGGCACGTGGACCTCGAGCGCCGAGATCTGCCCGGGGTCCTGCGCGGCGGGGTCGGCGCCCGAGGGAGCATGGGTGCGCAGGGTGACGCCGGGGATGCGGTCCTGGGTCGCCCGGGCGAGGCGCTCGGTGTCGACCTGCGCCGGGTCGCCGGCGCCGGTCGAGTCGAAGACCTGGGTGCCGTCCCTCGCCCAGAGACGGACCGAGACGACCCGCTGGTCGGCGTCGGCCAGGACGGACCGCAGCGCGGTGCGTTCCGGCAGGGTGAGCTCACCGGTCTCGTACGCGGACTCCGCGACGGTGGCGCGGGTCGCGGTCGCGACGGCCTCGGCGGCCGCCACCGCCTCACGGAGCGACTGGCTGCGCAACGCGTACGAGGTGGTGGTGACCAGCGCCGAGCCGACCAGGGCCATCCCGACCAGGCTGATCAGCGCGAAGCGTCGGGTCAGCGAGAGCGGGCGCCTGGTCGGCGCGGTCCGTTCCCTCGGATCCTCGTGTGGGGGCATCGGCCGTCCCGTCGCTAGCGCTGGACAGGCCCCGGTGGGGGAGCGGGAACCTGTCAGGAGTCGGACGCTAGGCGCCGCCCGGGCGTCGGACAAGCGGACGGACCCTCGGGATGCCGAATTTCACCCCAATGGGGGGGATCCGGGCGAACCAGACACGGCCGGACGGGTGACGGGGTCGAGACGGGTGCCCAGCAGCGCTCCTACGTCCGACCCGGGCAGTGCCCGTGCATACAGCCACCCCTGGGCGTTCGCGCATCCCATCGCGGACAGCTGGTCGGCCTGGGCGGCCGTCTCGACGCACTCCGCGACCACGTCCAGACCCAGGGTGCGGCCCATCGCGACGATGACCCGGACCAGCTCGGTCGCCTGCTCGACGTCACCGAGCTCACGGACGAACGAGCCGTCGATCTTCAGGGCGTCGACCGGGAAGGAGCGCAGCGCGTGCAACGACGACTGGCCCGTGCCGAAGTCGTCGATGTGCAGACGGACCCCCAGGGCCCGCAGGTCGGCCATCCGACGGCGGGCTGCGGCGGGGTCGGCCATCATCACCGACTCGGTGATCTCCACGACCAGGCACCCCGGGTCGACCCGGTGCCGGGCGAGCGCGTTCGTGACGGTGGGGATCATCGCCTCGGACCAGAACTCGCGGTGCGAGACGTTGACCGAGACGGTGAGCGGTCCGTCGTAGTCGAGCTGCCACGTGGCGATCTGCCGGCAGACCTCGTCGACGAGCCACTGCCCCATCGAGACGACGGCGTCGTTCTCCTCGAGCACGGACAGGAACTCCCCGGGCAGCAGCAGACCTCGCTCGGGGTGCTGCCACCGCACGAGGGCCTCGAGCTGCCGCAGGCACTCACCGGCCAGCGAGACGATCGGCTGGTAGTGCACGACGAACTGGTGCTGGGCGAGCGCGGCGCGCAGCTCGCCGCGGGCCCGGAGCCGCCCGGTCGCTCGCGCGTGCATCTCGGGGTCGAAGACCGACGCCGAGCCGCGGTCGGAGCCCTTGGCGTGGTACATCGCGATGTCGGCGTCGCGCAGCACGTCCTCGGGGTCGTCGTAGCCGGTGAGCGAGGTGGTGATCCCCACGCTCGCGGTGACCGAGACCTCGTGCTCGCCCAGGGTGATCGGGGCGGCGACGGCGGCCTGGATGCGATCCACGACGTCCAGCACGCTGTCGGGCCGCAGGCCGAACAGCAGGACCGCGAACTCGTCCCCGCCGAAGCGCGCCGCGGTGTCGACCGCCCGAAGGTCCGCCCGCAGCCGGTCTCCCACGGTCTGCAGCAGCTGGTCGCCCATCAGGTGCCCGAGCGAGTCGTTGACGAGCTTGAAGCCGTCGAGGTCCATGAAGACCACGGCGTACTGGGCCCGGGGGTCCCGTTGTGCCTGCTGGACCGCCCAGGTGAGCCGCTCCAGGAAGAACCGCCGGTTGGGCAGCCCCGTGACGGTGTCGTACAGCGCGCCCCGGCGCAGCTGCTCCTCGAGCTCCTTGCGCGGGTTGACGTCGGACAACGAGCCCACGAGCCGTTCGACCGGGCCCGCCCCGGGGGCCACGCCCATGCCCCGCAGCTGCACCCACCGTTCGGTCCCGTCGGGTCGCCTGACCCGGTACTCCACCTCGACCGGCTCGTCGTGCCGGGTGGTCGCGGCGACCATGGCACCCTGCATCGCGGCGAGGTCGTCGGGGTGGATCACCTCCATCCACCGGTCGAGGCTCACCATGGTCCCCTCGGGCTGCCCCAGGATGTCGCTGCACCGCTGCGAGAGGTAGAACGTCCCGGTGGCCAGATCCCACTCCCACAGGCCGTCGTTCGTGGCCCGCGCCGCGTAGGCGTACCGCTCCTCGCTGGCCCGGACGGCCCGTTCGAGGGCCTCGCCCTCGAAGGCCGAGCAGAGCAGCGCCGCCCAGTGGTGGTAGGTGTCCCGTGAGGACGTCGTGTCGATGTCCCCCACCAGGGCGAGGAGCCCCCAGTCGGCTCCCCGGTTGCGGACCGGCACCACGAAGCAGGCCTCGCGGTCGTGGGGGTCGGCCAGGTCGATCAGGTCCCGGGGCGGGAACTCCTCGACCCGCGTCGTCGGGTCGGTCCGGCGATGCACCGTCCCGGTCGTGTCGTAGGTCCCCACGACGCGCAGCAGACCGTCCTCCGGTGGTCCCTCCCACATCGCGAGCACCCCTGCGCGCACGTGGGTCGAGCCCAGCCAGGCGAGGTTGCGGGGGTCGAGCGCGGAGGGGTCCAGCAGGCTCGAGGCGACCTCGAACTGCTCGGTGAGCGACCTCTCCTGCGCCTGCGAGCGGCGCAGGTAGGCGCCCGACTGGAGCTGCCACAGCGCTGCGGAGATCCGTGCCGCGTTCGGCGTGACGGTCTCGGCGGCCTCGTGGCCCACCGCCCGCTGGACGTACTCGGTGATCGAGTTCGCCACCCGGTGCAGCGCGTCGGGTCGCCGTCCGAGCCGGTTCAGGGTGTCCAGGAGCCCGCGCAGCGCGTCGGTCGAGAGACGGTCAGCGGTGCCCAGCAGCCTGTCCACCTCCATGACGGCCTCGGGGATGCCGTCACCCGCGAAAGGGTCTACGTCGCTGCCGCCCGAGTGGAGCGAGCTGCGCAGCAGGTCCCCGAGCTCGGACCGCAGCACGGCCAGGGGGACGTCGATGCCACGGACGGCGACGTCGGGGGACCCCAGCAGGTCGGTGGTGCATCCGCACGAGCCGCGTGCCGCGACCACGACCGCTGGTGGGGTGTGGGGCCGGGGTGCCACCTTCTCCCCGCGCACCCGGGCGATCAGGAGGCGCGCGGCGAGACCACCCACCTCGTCGAACCGCTGGCTCACGCTCGACAACGACGGGGAGGAGAACCCGCTCGCCTCGATGTTGTCGAAGCCGACGACGGCGAGGTCCTGCGGGATGCGTCTCCCGGCGGCGCGCAGCACCTCCATCAGTCCCAGGGCGTTGCGATCGGTGGCCACCATGAGGGCGGTCGGCGGGTCGGGGTCGGCCAGCACCGTGCGGGCCGCCGCAGCCCCGCCGGGCTCGGCGTTGTCCGGGGTCCGGTAGTGCAGGTGGTCACCGTGCTCGAGACCGTGCTCGAGGAGCGCTTCGCAGTAGGCGGCGTACCGCTCCTGCATGTCGGTCTGGACGAGGTTCCCGACGAAGCCGATGCGGGTGTGGCCGTGGGCGATGAGGTGCTCGACCGCGGCGTAGGCGCCGCCGTGGTTGTTCGGCAGGGCCAGGGGCTCGTCGATGCCCTCGACGCGGGTGCTCGCGAGCACCACGGGGATCCCCGACCCCCGGAGCCGGTCGAGGAACGGTGCTGCGGCAGCCAGCGAGACGGCGATCGCCCCGTCGACCTGGTCCCAGGCGACCGGGAGGTCGAAGCGCGGGGTCTGCACGACGGCGTCCGCCACGTCGCCCGGGTCGAGGGTCTGGATCACGACCAGGCGCCCACCCGCGGCGGCGACCTCGCTGGAGATCCCGGCGAGAAGCTCCCCGAAGTAGAAGCCGCTCGTGCTGCGCGCGAAGGCCAGCACGGTCATCGGGTGCGGCACAGGGTCCCCTCGGAGGGTCGGGTCGCGGCGGTGAGGTCGTCGCCGAGCAGACGCCCGGCCTCCACGCCCGGCACAGCCCGTGCGTAGAGCCAGCCCTGGACGGTGGTGCAGCCCATCGCGCCGAGCTGCTCGGCCTGCGCCGTGGTCTCGACGCACTCGGCGATCACCTCGAGGCCCAGCACCCGACCCATGTACAGGATGATCCTGACCAGCTCGGCGGTCTGCTCGCTCGCATCGAGCTCACGGATGAACGAGCCGTCGATCTTGAGAGCGTCCACCGGGAGGGTCCGCAGGGCGGCGAGCGAGGACTGGCCGGTGCCGAAGTCGTCGATGTGCAGCCGTAGACCCGCGGTCTGCAGCCGTGACATGACCTCACGGGCCAGGGTCGTGTCGGACATCACCACCGACTCGGTGATCTCCAGGACGAGGCACTGCGCAGGGACCTCGTGCCGCTCGAGCGCCCCGGTCAGGGTGCGCAGCAGGTCGGCCGACCAGAACTCACGGTGGGACAGGTTGACCGAGACCACGACCTCCCCGGTGTACCCGCGGCGCCACTCGGCGATCTGCCGGCACACCTCGTCGATCGCCCAGCGACCGAGCGACACGATGGTCGACTCGTCCTCCATCGCGGCCAGGAACTGCCCCGGGAGCAGCAGCCCCCGCTCGGGGTGCTGCCAGCGCACGAGGGCCTCGAAGTGGGCGACCGCCGATCCGTCCAGCGCGACGATCGGCTGGTAGTGCATGACGAACTGGTGGTCGGCCAGGGCCGCACGCAGCTCGCCCCTGGTCCGCAGCCGGCTCGTGGCGCGGGCGTGCATCTGCGGGTCGAAGACGCACGCCGTCCCGCGTTCGGTGCCCTTGGCCTCGTACATCGCGATGTCGGCGTCGCGCAGCACGTCCTCGGCGTCGGTGTAGACGTTCTCGCAGGTCGCGATGCCGATGCTCGCGGTCACCGAGACCTCGTGCTCGCCCAGCGTGATCGGGGCCGCGATGCCCTCCTGGATCCGCTGCGCGATGACGAGCAGCTCCTCGGGGAGCGGGTCGGCGAGCAGCACGGCGAACTCGTCACCCCCGATGCGTGCGGCGGTGTCGGAGGACCGCAGGTCGCGGCGCAGCCGACCGGCGACCACGGTGAGCAGCTCGTCCCCGCGCAGGTGGCCCAGCGAGTCGTTGACGAGCTTGAAGCCGTCGAGGTCCAGGAACACCACGGCGTACTGCGAGCCGCGTCGTCGCCGCGACCGGTCCAGGGCCAGCCGGAGGTGGTCCAGGAAGAGCCGGCGGTTGGGCAGCCCGGTGAGCTCGTCGTAGAGGGCGCCGTGACGTAGCTGCTCCTCGAGCTCCTTGCGTGGTCCGATGTCGGAGACCGAGCCGACCAGCCGGGTGACCGGGCTGCCCACGGGTCCGTCGCCGAGGCAGCGCATGAGGACCCAGTGGTACCTGCCGTCGGCGTGGCGCAACCGGTGCTCGACCTCGAACGGCTCGCTCCGCAGGGACATCGCCCCGGCGAGGGTGTCCCGCAGCGCGGTGACGTCCTGCGGGTGTGCGAGGTCCGTCCAGGAGTCCATGGTGATCTGCTCGGCACCGGTCCCCAGGATGTCGCGGCAACGCTGGGTCAGGGTCAGCCGCTCGCTGCGCAGGTCGAGGTCCCACAGCCCGTCGTTGGCCGCCCGGGCGGCCAGTGCGTAGCGCTCCTCGCTCGCGTGCACGGCCCGCTGGAGGTCCTGCTGCTCGAGCGCCGAGGCGAGGAGGGTCGCCCAGTGGTGGTAGGTCTCGCGCGCCGAGGCCGTCTCGATCGTCGCGACGACCGCCAGCACTCCCCAGTCCCGCTCCCTGGTGCGGACCGGGACCACGAAGCAGAGCTCGCGGCGTGCGGGGTCGGCCGAGCGGACCAGCGCGGCGGGAGGGAAGGCCTGAGCCGTCGTGGTCGTTCCGACCAGGCCGTCCAGGAGGTGCTCGGGATCCCAGGTGCCCGCCACGACCAGCTCGTCGGTCGCCGGCGCATCCCCCTGGACGCGCTCGGACCACAGGGCCAGGGCCCCCGCGGCGACGTGGGTCCCGGCGAGCCAGGCGAGGGTGCAAGGGGTCCCGCTCGCGGGGTCGAGCAGGCCGGAGTCGACCGAGTACTGCTCGTCGAGCTTGGTCTCGAAGATCATCGACTGATGCAGCAGGGCCGCCACCTGGACGTCCCGCAGGAGCGAGCCCAGGACGTGGGCGACGTGGTCCGGCCCGGCTGCACGGATGTGCTCGGCGAGGACGCGGGTGACCTGCCGCAGCACGTCCGCGCTCGGCGTGACGGCGCGCACCGCCGCCGCGAGCTCGATCTGGTCGGCCGTCGAGGGCGCGCCGTCGTGCGTCAGCCGGGTGACCCGGTCGAGCAGGGCGTCCACCTGGGTCCGGACGGCGACGTCCTCCCGGACCCGGCCGGTCAGCAGCGCCCGGTGGAGCTGGGCGACCGTCTCGGCGCGCAGGTCCGCCTGGCCGTCGGAGGGCAGGGCGGAGGTGCAGCCGCACGAGGCGCGCACCACGAGCCGCGCCGTGGCGTGGTGCGGCACGGGTGCCACCTCTGCCCCGGTGACCTGTGCCAGGACGAGCCGGGCCGCGAGCGCGCCGACCTCGTCGAACGGCTGGTCCACGGTCGTCAGCGGTGGGGAGGCGAAGCCCGCAGCCTCGGTGTTGTCGAACGCGACCACGGCGAGGTCGTGCGGCACCCGGACCCCACCGGCGCGAACGGTCTCGAGCAGCCCCAGGGCGTTGCGGTCCGTCGCGACCATGAGCGCGGTGGGCCGGGACGACGCGAGGTAGGCCGTGCCGGCGCGCACCCCGCCGGGCTCGCCGTTGTCACCGGCCTCGAACGTCAGCGCGGGGTCGACCTCGAGGCCGTGCGCGGCCAGCGCCTGCCGGTAGGCGTCGTAGCGGTCCTGGATGTCCTGCTGCACGAAGTTCCCCACGAAGCCGATCCGGGTGTGCCCGTGCGCGACGAGGTGGTCCACAGCCGCTGTCGTCCCGCCGTGGTTGTCGGGCAGCGCGGTCGGTGCGGTCAGCCCGTCCAGCAGGTTGCTCGCGACGGCGACGGGGCGTCCGGACGCCTGCAGGTCGGCCAGGTAGTCGCTGCGCACCGCGGAGGTGATGCAGACCGCGCCGCGGCTCTGGTCGCGGGCCAGCGGTGTGCGGAAGTCGGGTGCCCGGCCCTGCTGGTCGCTCTGGACCCCGGGCTCGAGGGTCTGCACGACGACGGCGTGGCCCCCGGCAGCGGCCACCTCGCGGGCGATCCCGCTGAGCACCGCCCCGAAGTAGTACCCGCCGGTGCTGGGCGTCAGGATGAGCAGGGTGTGCGAGGAGTCGGCCTCGTCCCGGCGCCCGGGCCCGTCGTCCATGTCGCCCTCTCGGCTCGTGGCGGTCTGCGGTGACCGCCTCAACTGCCCATCGGCAGGTCACGCCCGGTCCTGAGGGAAGGCACCCCACGGACCTCGACGAGGCGGTCGGGATCCTCGCCGGACGCAGGGGACGAGGCGGTCGGGATCCTCGCCGGACGCAGGGGACGAGGCGGTCGGGATCCTCGCCGGACGCAGGGAATGCCGGGATAGGGCACACTGTTGTCCGAGAAGGCGTGCATCCTGCATGCCTCTACGTCGTGGAGCACCGGCGGGAATCCCCCGCGAAAGCCGCCGCGAGCCCCGACCCATCCACCGCCGGAAAGGCGATGTCACCATGTCCAGCTTCACTTCTCTCGGCGTGCCCGAGAACCTTGCCCGCTCCCTCGCAGGAGCCGGCATCACCGCCCCCTTCCCCATCCAGACCGCGACCCTGCCGGACACCCTGGCCGGCCGCGACGTCCTCGGCCGCGGTCGTACGGGGTCGGGCAAGACGCTCGCCTTCTCGCTGCCGATGGTCGTCCGCCTCACCGCCGGGCGCACCCCGCAGGAGATCACCTCGGCCCGACGGGCGCGTCGTCCGCGCGGACTGGTCCTCGCCCCGACCCGTGAGCTCGCGACCCAGATCGCCGCGACGCTCGAGCCCCTGGCCACGGTCGCCGGGCTGCGCGTGACCACGATCTTCGGTGGTGTCTCGCAGCACCGCCAGGAGGTCGCGCTCGCGGCCGGTGTCGACATCGTCGTCGCCTGCCCGGGCCGGCTCGAGGACCTGCTCAAGCAGAAGGTCCTCACCCTGGACGGCATCGAGATCACCGTCCTGGACGAGGCCGACCACATGGCCGACCTGGGCTTCCTGCCCGGTGTGCGCCGGATCATGACCGCGACCCCGGCCAAGGGCCAGCGCCTGCTCTTCTCGGCCACCCTCGACAAGGGCGTGGACCAGCTCGTGCAGCGCTTCCTCGACCGGCCCAGCACCCACTCGGTGGACTCGGCCGAGTCGCCCGTCGCGGCGATGACCCACCACGTCTTCACCGTGGACGGGGCCGAGACCAAGCGTGCGGTCGTCCAGCACCTCGCCTCGGGCACCGGCCGCCGGCTGCTCTTCACGCGGACCAAGCACCAGGCCAAGAAGCTCGCCAAGCAGCTCACCGCCGCGGGGATCCCTGCGGTGGACCTGCACGGCAACCTGAGCCAGAACGCCCGCGAGCGCAATCTCGACGCCTTCTCGACCGGGGGTGTCCGGGTCCTGGTGGCCACCGACATCGCCGCGCGCGGCATCCACGTCGACGAGATCGAGCTGGTCGTGCACGTCGACCCGCCGGCCGAGCACAAGGCCTACCTGCACCGCTCGGGTCGGACGGCCCGTGCCGGGTCGGGCGGTGACGTGGTGACGCTGGTGCTCCCCGAGGAGACTGGCGACATGCGAACGCTGACCCGCCTGGCGAAGATCTCGGCCCGTCCCCAGTCGGTCCGTGCCGGCGCCCCGGCCCTCGAGGCCCTCGTCGGTGAGCTGGCCCCCGTGGTCGCCCCGACCGCACCCCCCGTCTCGGTGCGCACCAGCAGCGGCTCGGGCGGCGGGTCTCGCGGGCGCGGGCCGTCCCGGTCGGCCGGGTCGGGCCGTGCCGCCGGTGCGGGCCGTGCCACGGCAGGTGCCGGACAGGCCGGGGAGTCGTCCTCGGCGGGGGGTGGGCGTCGTCGGCGCACCGCGGCCGCGCCGGCCGCGAGCAGCTCGCAGGGCCGTAGCGGGATCTCGCAGTTCCCCGCGCAGGGTGGCGGGGCCGCACCGCGGCGCAGCGGCGCGGTCGAGATGTCGCGTGGCGGTGGCGCGGGGCGTCGCCGTGGGCACTGAGCCCTCACCCGATCAGTCGTCGCCGGTCCCTGACCGGTCCACGGGCGAGCGTGCGCGTCACCGGATGCCGGTGCGGCGCGCGCTCGCCCGCGCGATGTTCCGGGTCAGCGGCTGGCGCAAGGTCGGCACGCTGCCGCGCACGGGCATCTTCGTCGGCGCACCGCACACCTCGAACTGGGACTTCGTCCTGACCCTGATGGTGCTGTGGGCCGACGACGTGCCGCCCAGGGTGCTGGTCAAGCGCGAGGCCTTCCGCGGCCCGCTGGCGTGGTTCTTCGCCTCGCTCGGCGCGATCCCCACGGATCGCCGTGGCGGCGCGGGCCTCGTGCGGAGCCTGATCCACGAGGCAGGCGCGTCCGAGGGCTTCGTCCTGGTCCTGGCGGCCGAGGGCACCCGGGCGCGGACCGACCACTGGAAGTCGGGGTTCTACCGCATCGCCCTGGAGACGGGTCTGCCGCTGACCCTGGGCTTCATCGACGGGCCGACCCGGACCACGGGCAGCGGCGACACCTTCGTGGTGACGGGTGACGTCCGGGCCGACATGGACCGCATCCGTGCCTTCTACGCCGACAAGCGCGGCGTGCGCCCCGAACGGGTCAGCACCCCGCGGCTGCGTGAGGAGGACGTGCTCGACGGTGAGCCGCTCACGGACCCGTCCGGCCCGCCTCAGGACCCGCAGGACGACACCCCGCCCCGGTGAGGGTGCGTCACCCGGGGATGAGGACCAGCACGGGGTCGGTGGTGGGCTGCGGCGAGCCCCCGGCGGGCTCGACGGACACCGCCAGGCCGTCACCCGGCAGGTAGCCCTCCTCGGCGAGGGCCTGCACCGTGCCGTCGCGCACGTCGAGCAGGCCCGCGGGGACGGGGACGCCGTCGCGCATCGCCCAGAGCTGGTAGACGAGGTCGCCGTCCAGGGCGGGCAGCCCTTCGGCGAGCAGCACGGCGCCCTCGGCGCCGAGCACCGCGACGGCCTCGCCGCCACCGGTCGCCTCTCCCCGCAGCACGACGCTCGCCGGGTCGGTCAGCAGGTCGCTCAGCTGCTCGGCGCGGATCTCGGCCTGCACGGCCCGCTCGTGCTGCTGGATCGCGACGGCTCCCGGCACGGCCAGGGCGGCCACGACGGCTGCGGCGATCCCGAACCGGGTGAGCCTGCGGCGCCGTTCACGACGCTCGCGCAGGTCGTCCCGGACCGCAGGACCCTCGTCCGGCACCGGTACCGGCACCGCTCCTGCGGGCAGGTCGCGACCGGTCTGCGGGGTCCTGGCGACCTCGGCCAGGACCGTGGCACGCAGGGACGCGGGCGGCTCGGCGCTCGTGGCCGCGCCCAGCTCGGCCGCGACGGCCTGCAGCGTGGCGAGCTCACGCGCGGCGGCCTCGTCCTGGACGACGAGCCGCTCGACCGCGCGCCGCTCGATGTCGTCCACGGCGTCCAGGGCGTACGCGCCGAGCAGGTCGCGGACCTCGTCGTCGGTCATGCCGCCACCCCCAGGCAGTCGCGCAGCCGGAGCAGCCCGTCGCGGATGCGGCTCTTGACGGTCGGCAGGGGGGCGGCGAGCTCCTCGGAGACCTCGCGGTAGGTGCGGCCCCCGTAGTAGGCCAGCACGACGGCGTCACGCTGGGTGGCGGTCAGGCTGGCCAGGCACTGGCGCACCCGTCGGTGTTCCATGGTGTCCTCGACCTCCTCCGCGACGACGTCGAACGGGGCGTGGTGCTCACCGTCCAGGTTCCGTTGGTCCCGGTCCCGCTGGGCCTGGACCGACCGCACCCGGTCGACCGCCCTGCGGTGCGCGAGGGTCACGGCCCAGGTGCGGACCGATCCGCGGTCACGGTCGAACCGGGCCGCGGTGCGCCACACCTCGAGCATGACCTCCTGGGTGACCTCGGCCGCGTGGTCGGGGTCCCTCAGCACCCTCCGCGCGGTGCCGTGCACCGCGGGGGAGAGCAGGTCGTAGAGCTGGGCGAAGGCCTGCTGGTCTCCCTGGGCGACCGCCGTCATCAGCTCCTCCGGCGTCGGGGCCGGGGGCCCGTCCGAGGACGGGGGTACGGCCGCGGTGCCGCGGGGGGAGCTCGCCACGTCGCTCAGTCTGCCCCAGACCGGGCCGACCCGCGGGCCGGCCCGGTCCGGGACGGCGCCGACCCGACGGGCCGGCGCCGTCCGCAGGGCGACGGGTGGGGCTCAGCCGACCAGTGCCGCCTTGAGCGAGTCGATCGCCCCGGCGAGGGTCTCGACGTGGTGGGTGAGCGACTCGGCGACCGCGTCGGCCGGGAGCTCGCCACCGCTGACCTCCTCGAAGAAGGCACCGGCCTGCGGGCGGTAGCCGTCCAGGTTGCGCAGGGCGTCACTCATCCCCTCGGTGTCCTCGCCGGCCGCGGCGACCGCGTAGTCGACGAAGTAGCCGATGTGCTCGCGCCACAGGTCGAGGAACGCGGCGCCGTTCTCCTCACCCGCGAGGGAGGCGACGGCCTCCGACAGGGCGACCGAGTTCTCGTCGAGCACCGCGGCGGCAGCGGCGAAGGCCTCCGACTCCGGGCCGCCCTCGGCGGTGTACGCGGTGAACACCGCGATCGAGGCCAGGTAGACGTGCTCCTGGGTGAGCTCGGTCAGGCCTGCCCGCAGGGTCGAGGCCGGGTCCGCCGGGTCGCCCTCGAGGTCCAGCGCGGCGTCGAGGCCACCGGCGATGGTCGCGCCGGCCTCGCCGACGTGCGCCGCGGCCGTCTGGAGCTTGGCGTAGGCGGTCGGGTCACCCGCGGCGAGGGCGTCGATCGCCGCGGTCAGCGTGGTGATGTGCATCCCGAGGGACTCGCTGATCGCCGCGGCCGGCAGGTTGCCGGCGCTGATGTCCTCGAAGAACAGGCCCGCCTGCGAGGTGTAGCCCTGCAGGTTCATCACCGCCTCGTCGGTGCCGGCGGTGTCGCCGCCCGCCTCGGCGACGGCGTAGTCGACGAAGAAGCCGACGTGCTCGCGCCACAGGGTCAGGAAGGCGTCGCCGTTCTCGTCACCGGCGAGCGAGGCGATGGCCTCGGAGAGGTCGACCGAGTTGCCGTCCAGGGACGCGGCAGCGGCCTCGAACTCGCCCGAGTCGGGCCCGGCCGTGTATGCGGTCGCCACGGCGATCCCGGCGAGGTAGACGTGCTCCTGGAGCAGCGCGGTCAGCCCGGACCTCAGGTCCGCGGCAGCCGAGTCCACCTGGCCCTCGGTGCCGGTCGCTGCGACCAGACCGGTCGCCAGCACGAGCGCGGTCTCGGGCATGTGGGCGGCGGCGGTGCGCGCGTCGGCGAACGGGTCACCGGTGCCCATCGGCATCAGGGTCGGCATCTCCATGTCGGTGCCGGACTCCTCGGGGGTCGTGTCCTGGGTCGCGGCCGGCGGTGCCTCGGGTGTGGTGTCGGCCGAGCAGGACGTCAGTGCCAGTGCTGCGGCGACGGCGGCGACGACGGCGGCGGTGTGCCTACGGGTGGGACGCATGGTTGCTCCTCGTGCTTCGGTTCGGGCGATGTCGCAGGAGGTTCGGAGCGGTCTGCTGCCCGGATGGGTCGGGTCTCGCCCGATCCGCCGGACGGCCCGTGGCGGGTCCGGTGGGCCGATGCGCGGCCGGTGGCGCAGCGGACGTAGTGTCGGTCGGGTGCAGGGGCACGGCGGATCGGAGGAGCCATGACGTACGAGGTGAGCAAGTCCCAGGAGCAGTGGCGCGCAGAGCTGTCGCCCGAGGAGTTCGCGGTGCTGCGCCAGGCGGGCACCGAACGGCCGTGGACGGGTGAGCTGCTCGAGGAGCAGCGGGTGGGCACCTATGCGTGCCGGGCCTGCGGCGCCGAGCTCTTCCAGGCCGAGACGAAGTTCGACTCCCACTGCGGGTGGCCCAGCTTCTACGCTCCGCGTGAGCAGGACGCGGTCGAGCTCATCGAGGACCGCAGCCTGGGCATGGTGCGCACCGAGGTGCGCTGCGCGCGCTGCGGCTCGCACCTGGGCCACCTGTTCGACGACGCGCCGCAGACGCCGACCGGTGACCGGTACTGCATGAACTCGGTGTCACTGACCTTCGCCGCACAGGAGGGTGCCTCCTGATGGTCGAGGGACGACGACCCCGACGCCCGGCGATGCTCGACCCACGTGCGGCCGACGAGCTCCCCGGCGATGTCGACCCTGCGCTGCGCTCGGAGGTCGCGCACACCACGGCCAACGCGATCGTCCACCAGGGTCGCGCCGCGGAGGACCCCGAGGTCGTCGAGCGCCTGGTGCGTCTGGTCGAGGCCGAGGGGCTGGACACCGTCGCGAGCATGTGGGCGGACAGCCCTCCGACGACGCTCCCGGGTGCGTTGTGGCGTCTGTACGTGCTGCGCGAGTGGGTGCGGCGCGATCCCCGCACCATCGCCGAGCGGTACCGGATGGGGGTGTCGGTGGCCCAGGTGCACGACGTCGTCGCGGGGGTCGCGAGCCCTCCCGGGCCGAGCGACGTCTCCCGGGTCGTCGACGCGGTGCTGTCAGGGGTCTTCGCGGGTGACCTGGCGGTCACCCTGGAGCGTGGCGCGGCCTTCTGCCGGGTGCTCGCCACGGGGGCTGCGCACGACGCCGACTTCGTCGAGGGCACCGACACCGATCTCGCGCACCGGATGACCCGTGGCGCCTCAGGGCTGGTGCGGACCGCGGAGGAGCTCGAGGTCGCGGCCGGGCTGTGGCGCGCGGGGCGCCTGGACTGAGCCGCGGCGGGGCGTATTCCACCCGACGCCGTGAGGGTCCTCACCCTGTGCACGGGTACCGCGGAGTGGTCGGCTGGGTAAAATAGAGCCTGACGCCGGGTCGCGGCAGCCCCGGGCTCCACACAAAGCCGCTTCGAGCGGCCCTCGCGCCGACAGGCGCTCCCGGCCCGGCGTCATCAACACCCCCCGCGGACGATCGACGAGGGCGGGCGGTGTCGTTCCACGGCCACCACGCGGGCCGACGTCCCCCGGCCCGACACGTGGCTGACCAGCACCTCGCCGGTCCGCAGGTACGGGTCCTTGCCGGGCAGGGCTCCCGCCGTCCAGCGCCGGGTGGCGTCCCCGACCGCGTCCATCACCGAGGGCAGCACGGGTCGGTGCGTCGAGACCGCGGCGTCCCGCGGTCGCTGGATCAGCTCGTTCACGAGCTCCGCGGCACGTTCCGGCTCCTCGTCGTGGGCGGCCTCGGTCAGCTCGTCGACCAGCTCGGCCACCAGACCCGCGCGCTTGGCGTAGGGCTCGACGGTCCGCAGGCACCGCTCCCACGGGCTGGTGAGCACCTCGCGCACGCCGAAGGCGGCCAGCACCGGCACCAGCGCCTCGGCCTGGGAGACGCCCTTGGGGGTCAACGGCCGGGTGGCCTCGCCGCGCGACCACGCCGATCGCCGTCGGGCACGGCCGTGGCGGACGACGACGAGCGGCCGGGTGTCCAGCCGGCCGCGGTCCCATGCCTGACGCAGGAGGTCCAGCGGGAGCCGGTCGGTGCGCTGGGTCAGCATCTGCTCGGCCGTCGCGACCCCGACCCACACCACCTCGTCGATCTCGTCGAGGCCTGCGGTCTGGACCGGGGTGCGTGCGCTCATCGCCGGGGCGTCGTCCTCCTCGGTGGCGCGCGCCGCCCAGTAGTGCACCTGCTTGATGCGTCCGTCGGCGAGCGCGTAGCGCCGACCTGGCAGCGGGATGCCCAGGACGACCGGCATCCCGGTCTCCTCCTCGACCTCACGGACCGCCGCTGCGGGGACGGACTCGGCCGGGTCGAGCTTGCCCTTGGGCCACGACCAGTCCTTGTAGCGCGGGCGGTGGACCAGGACGACCTCGAGCCGGCCGTCGCGCTCGCGCCACAGGAGGGCCCCCGCCGCGTGGACGACGGCTGACGGGGCTGATCGCACGGTCACCGTGAGCGGGCTGGACGACGGCGCTGACGCGTGATCAGCAGCTCCTGCAGGTCGACCAGCGGCTGCCCCTCGTCGTCGAGGTGGTGCCGCGTCCAGGATCCGTCGGCGTCCAGGTGCCACGAGGCCGTCCCCGGGTCCATCGACACGTCGAGCAGCTCGACCAGCTCCGCGATGTGGTCGGGGTCGCCGATGCGGATCAGCGTCTCGACGCGTCGGTCGAGGTTGCGGTGCATGAGGTCCGCGGAGCCGATGAGGACCTCGGGCTCCTGACCCCCGTTGGCGAAGGCGAACACGCGGGCGTGCTCGAGGAACCGTCCCAGGATCGAGCGCACCCGGATCGTCTCGCTCAGATCGGGCACCCCGGGCCGCACCGCGCAGATGCCGCGGATCACCAGGTCGACCGGCACCCCGGCCTGCGAGGCCCGGTAGAGAGCGTCGATGGTGGCCTCGTCGACCACAGAGTTGACCTTGAACTTGATCCACGCGGGCTTGCCGGCCTGGTGGGCCTCGACCTCGCGCTCGATCCGGTCGATCAGGCCCGAGCGCACCGAGCGGGGGGCCACCAGCAGGCGGTGGAACCGGGTCTTGGGCGCGTAGCCGGAGAGCTGGTTGAACAGCCGCGTGAGGTCCTGGCCGACGTCCGTGTCGCAGGTCAGCAGACCGTAGTCCTCGTACAGCCGTGCGGTCTTGGGGTTGTAGTTGCCCGTGCCGACGTGGCAGTAGCGGCGCAGCCCGTCGCTCTCCTGGCGCACCACGAGGGACAGCTTGCAGTGCGTCTTGAGCCCGACGATGCCGTAGACGACGTGGACGCCGGCCTGCTCGAGCTTGCGCGCCCACGAGATGTTGGCCTGCTCGTCGAACCGCGCCTTGATCTCGACCAGGGCCAGCACCTGCTTGCCGGCCTCGGCGGCGTCGATCAGCGAGTCCACGATGGGGGAGTCCCCCGACGTGCGGTAGAGGGTCTGCTTGATGGCCAGGACGTCGGGGTCCGCGGCGGCCTGGGCCAGGAAGGTCTGCACCGAGGTCGCGAACGAGTCGTACGGGTGGTGCAGCAGGATGTCGCGGCGTCGGATCGCGGCGAAGATGTTCGTGGGGTTGGCGCTCTCGACCTCGGCGAGGTGGCGGTGGGTGCCTCCCACGAACCGCGGGTAGTGCAGGTCCTGCCGGTCCAGGTCGGCGATGAGGTTCAGACCCGTGAGGTCGAGCGGGGCGGGGAGCTCGTAGACCTCGGAGGCGTCGACGCCGAGCTCGCGCACGAGCAGCTCACGCACCCGGGGGGCGATGTCCGAGGCGAGCTCGAGGCGCACCGGAGGACCGAACCGTCGGCGCAGCAGCTCCTTCTCCATGGCCTGGAGGATGTTCTCGGCGTCGTCCTCCTCGACCTCGACGTCCTCGTTGCGGGTCACCCGGAACGAGTGGTGGTCCACGACCTCCATCCCCGGGAACAGCGTGTCGAGGTGCACCGCGATGATGTCCTCGAGCGGGACGAAGGAGGTCGGGCCCTTCTCGGGGTCGGCGGTCTGGGTGCTCGGTGCGCTCGGACGGCCGCGTGCGTCGACGGCGATGAAGCGCGGCAGCAGCGGCGGGACCTTGACCCGCGCGAAGTGCTCCTTGCCGGTCGACGGGTTGAGCACCACGACCGCGAGGTTGAGCGACAGGCCGGAGATGTAGGGGAACGGGTGCGCGGGGTCGACGGCCAGCGGCGTCAGCACCGGGAAGATCTGCTTGCGGAAGAACTTGTGCAGGCGCTCCTGCTCGGCCAGGGACAGGTCGTCCCAGTGCGACAGGGTGATGCCCTCGGTGGCCAGGGCCGGCTGCACCGAGTCGGTGAAGACCAGGGAGTGACGGGTCATCAGCTCCTGGGCGCGGGCGTCGATGGCCTCGAGCACCTGCCGGGGGCTCATCCCCGACGCAGCGGTGACCGCCATGCCGGTGGCCATGCGCCGCTTCAGTCCCGCCACCCGGACCATGAAGAACTCGTCGAGGTTCGAGGCGAAGATCGCCAGGTACCGCACCCGCTCGAGCAACGGCAGTGAGGCGTCCTCGGCGAGCTCGAGGACCCGCTCGTTGAACGCCAGCCAGTCGAGCTCGCGGTCGATGAAGCGGTCGTCGGGCAGCGGGGCGGGCTCGCTCGGCTCGGCGGTCGACGCCGGACCCGAGACCGCTGGGGTGGTCGCGGTGTCGTCGGTCGCTTCCCCGGGGGTGCCGGCGGCGGCGGAGCTCGAGGTGCCCTCTGGCTGCGTCGCCCCGCCCCGGCGCGTCGTGCCGTTGCGCTGCGCGGTGCTGGTCCGCTCCGTGCTGGTCTGCTCCACGGTGGCGTGGTCGGAGGAGTCGTCCCGGGTGCCGGTGCCGCCGGTGGGCGCGCTGGCGCCACCGCCGGTGCGGGAACGGGCCTGGGGCTGCGCTGTCATGCCGCCCATCGTCGCATCACCGGATGCCCTGTGTGCAGGTGCCCGCGGAGGTCTGTCGACCGTGGGCCTGGCGGTCCCGTCGGTCGGGAGGCGTCAGCTGTACTGGACGTCCACGCGCGACCTGCGGAACCCCGCGCGCGTGTAGGTGCGGACGGCCGCGGTGTTCGAGGCCTCGGTGTACAGCATCGCCTCCCGCAGACCGAGCCGTCGCAGGTGGTCGACGGTCAGCGCGGTCAGCAGCCGGCCGAGCCCTGATCCCTGCGCCTGCGGGTCGACCCCGAGGGCGTAGAGCTCGCCGCTGTCGGACCCGGGCTCGACCTTCATCCAGGTCGAGGCGAGCACCGTCCCGGCGCGCTCGGCGAGCAGCAGGTCCCGGGGGTCGAACCAGGGCTCCCGCTGACGGGCCCGGAGGTCCTCCAGGGTCATCCGGCCCTGCTCGGGGTGGTCCGCGAAGGCCCGGGAGTTGACGTCGAGCCAGGCCTCCTCGTCGAGACCGGGCACGAACGGGCGGACGGTCACGCCGCCGGGCACCTCCGGGGTCTCGGTGCCGGAGGTCGAGGAGAGGTCGAGCGTCATCTGCCACAGCTCACGGGTCGGCACCAGGCCCGAGCGTGCGGCGAGGGCGCGCGCGCCGGGCAGGTCTCCGTGCGCCCAGACCGACGGACGGGGCGCGCCCCGCTGGGTGGCGAGCTCCCGCGCCGTGGCCAGCAGGCTCCGACCGAGGCCACGGCGCCGGGCCTCCGGGGCGACGACGAGCTCGATGGTCGCGCTGCCGGTCGCGACGGCTGAGAGATCGACCGAGGCGTACCCCAGGAGCCCGCTCCCGGGCGTGCGGGGCTCGGCCGTGCCGGGGCCGTCCGGAGAGGGCTCGCCGGTGCCGGGAGGGGCCAGGACGTGCCGGACGTCCGCCCCGGGTGCGGCGAGGTGGAGCAGGGTCTGCTCCCCGAGCGCCTCGATCCCGTCGTGCTCGCGCGCCCGGTCGGCCAGCAGCCGGACCGCCGTCCCGAGCTCGGGGGTCAGCGCGCCGTCGTGCACCTCAGGTCCGGGCATGCGTCCATCCCACCACGCCAGCGCCGCGGGCTCAGGTGCTGGTCGGCCGGTCCAGCCCGGACGCGATGAGGTCCATCACCGAGGAGTCGGCGAGGGTCGTGACGTCGCCCACGGTCCGGTGCTCGGCCACGTCGCGCAGCAGCCGTCGCATGATCTTGCCCGACCGGGTCTTGGGGAGCTCGGTGACCACCAGGATGGTGCGGGGCTTGGCGATCGGCCCGATCTCCTTGGCGACGTGCGCGCGCAGCGTCGTCGCGACGTCGGGCTGCGGGTCCGTCCCGGGCTCGGCCGGTTCGGCCACGCGGTCGAGCCACTCGGCCCGCAGGATGACGAACGCCACCACGGCCTGCCCGGTCGTCTCGTCGCTCGCCCCGACGACGGCCGCCTCGGCGACCATCGGGTGCGAGACGAGAGCCGACTCGATCTCGGCGGTCGAGAGCCGGTGGCCAGAGATGTTCATCACGTCGTCGACGCGACCGAGCAGCCAGATGTCGCCGTCGTCGTCCTTCCTCGCACCGTCCCCCGCGAAGTAGATGTCCGCGAACCGGGACCAGTAGGTGTCCCGGAAGCGTTGCTCGTCCCCCCAGATGCCGCGCAGCATCGCAGGCCACGGCTCGGTGAGGACCAGGTAGCCGCTCGCCCCGTCCGGGACGGGATGGCCCTCCTCGTCGACGACCTCGGCGGCGATGCCCGGCAGCGGGGTCTGCGCCGAGCCGGGCTTGGCCGCGGTCACCCCGGGCAGGGGCGAGATCATGATCGCTCCCGTCTCGGTCTGCCACCACGTGTCGACCACCGGGGTCCGGTCGCCACCGATGACCCGCCGGTACCAGGTCCACGCCTCGGGGTTGATCGGCTCACCCACGCTGCCGAGCACGCGCAGGCTCGACAGGTCGTGACCGGCGGGGATGTCCTCGCCCCACTTCATGCAGGTGCGGATCGCCGTCGGCGCCGTGTAGAGGATGGTGACGCCGTACCGGGCGACGAGCTCCCACCAGCGACCCTTGTGCGGGGTGTCGGGCGTGCCCTCGTAGACGAGCTGGGTCGCGCCGTTGAGCAGGGGCCCGTAGACCACGTAGCTGTGGCCGGTCACCCAGCCGACGTCGGCCGTGCACCAGTAGACGTCCGTCTCGGCCTTGAGGTCGAAGACGTTGAGGTGGGTGAACGCCGTCTGGGTCAGGTAGCCACCCGTGGTGTGGAAGATGCCCTTGGGCTTCCCGGTGGTCCCCGAGGTGTAGAGGATGAACAGCGGGTGCTCGGCCTCCACCGCGACCGGGGTGTGCTGGTCCGAGGCCGCTGCCAGCGCCTCGTGCCACCACACGTCGCGGCCCTCCGACCACGCGACGTCCTGCCCGGTGCGCCGCACCACCAGGACCTTGCGGACCGTGGTCGTGGTGCCCGACGGCGGGTCGACCGGGCCCAGGGCGTCCGAGGTCGCCCCGAGGGCCTCGTCGACCGCGGGCTTGAGGGCGCTCGCGGAGCCGCGCCGGTAGCCGCCGTCGGCCGTGATGACCAGGACGGCCGAGGCGTCGTCGATCCGGGAGCGCAGGGCCTCGGCCGAGAACCCACCGAAGACCACCGAGTGCACAGCGCCGATCCGGGCGCAGGCCAGCATCGCGATGACGGCCTCGGGGATCATCGGCAGGTAGATCGCGACCCGGTCGCCGGTCCTCACCCCCAGGTCGAGCAGCACGTTCGCGGCTCGGGAGACCTCCTGCTGGAGCTCGGCGTAGGTGATCCGCCGGGTGTCGCCCGGCTCCCCCTCGAAGAGCAGGGCGACCCGGTCACCGTTCCCGGCCTCGACGTGGCGGTCGACCGCGTTGTAGCAGGCGTTGAGCGTGCCGTCGGCGAACCAGCGGGCCACCGGGGCCCCGGACCAGTCCAGGACCTCGCTGAACGGGCTGTCCCAGGTGAGCAGCTCGCGGGCCTGCTCGCCCCAGAACCCCAGCCGGTCGGCGGCCGCCCACGAGTACAGCTCGGCGTGCGCGTTGGCCTGGGCCGCGAACTCGACCGTCGGTGGGAAGGCGGGGCTCGCGGTGCTCAGGCTCTCGAGCGGTGTGCTCTGGGCGTCGTCAGTCACAGTTCCTCCGGGCGCAGCAGCGGTGGTGCGGTCGGTCAGGCCGGGCGTGCCGGTCTGCTCGGATCGTAGACGCACGGCGACGTGACCGGGACGTTCGTCCGTCGACAGCCGGGCGTCGGCGTGCCCGGCTCACCCCGTGGGGTCTCCCGCGGTGGTGTCGAGACGGGCCTGCTCGGACCGGGCGGCGTGGGCCGTAGCGACCGCCTGGGCCCATCGGCGGCCGGCGCGGCGGGCGAAGGCGGTGGCCAGCCCCGCGCCGAGCAGCAGCAGGCCGGTCACCAGGAGCTGCCCGCTCATGGCTCCGGCGGCGAGCTCGTCGACGGCCGCCGGGACGCTCCGTCCGTCCGAGAGCTGGTCGACCACGGACTCCATCGTTCCCGGGACCACGAGGTAGGCGACCCCCAGGGCCACCCCCCAGACGAGCCCACCGGTGATCGGGACCGCGGGAGACCAGACGCCCAGGAGCACCACGGCGAGCAGCAGCACGGCGCCCACCACGAGCAGGGTCGCGCCCAGGACGTCGGTGTCCGTCCCGGTGCCGGCAGCATCCGACAGCCGGGCCGTGCCGATCCCGACCAGGAGCACGGCGACCGGGGTCAGGACGAGCCCGAGGAGGACACCCAGGACGTGCCGCACCACCCCGGGCCTGGACGGTGGTTCGGGGACCTCGCGCCGCGTGGTGCGCCGCGCCTCGCGACGGTCGGCGGGCGGCGGGCTGGTCTCGGGCGCAGGGATGCTCCCGGGAGGTGCCGTGGGCTGGGCCGGGGGGTCGGAGGCAGGCGGGGCCGGCGCCGTGGGTGGAGCGACCGGCGCGGACCCACCCTCGGGGGGTGCGGAGGCGGCCGCCGGGGCCGGCCGGTCGTCGCCCGTGGCCGCGGGAGGTGCGGGCGGGTAGGGGCGAGGGGCCGCGTGCTGCCCGGTGGTCGGGGCCGTGGTCTCGCGGTCGGGCTCGTTGTCGGGCTGCACCGGAGTGGACATCTCGGCTCCTGTCGCTGGGGTGGTCCGCCACAACGTAGCGCCCGCCCTCCGGGGCCGCGCGGGGTGACCGGTGCGTGCCGGGCGGTTCGCCACCCGGATCCCGGCAGTTCACCACCCGTCGCGCCGTGACAAAGGTCCCCCGCAGACGGCGATATGTGTCGAGACCATTGTGTAACGAACAGGCCCACCTCGGCCGTACCTGGGAAGGCATCTGATGAACCTGCTCGACCGCAGCCGCACGATCGCGCCTGCCGGCTACAACCGGTGGCTGGTCCCGCCAGCAGCCCTGGCCGTCCACCTCTCCATCGGGCAGGTGTACGCGTTCAGCGTCTTCAAGAACCCGCTCATCGACCGCTTCGAGTCGAGCCACACCTCGATCGCCATCATCTTCTCGATCGCGATCGTCATGCTCGGTCTCTCGGCCGCCTTCGGCGGCAAGTGGATGGAGCGCAACGGGCCGCGCAAGGCGATGGCGCTGTCCGCGACCTTCTGGGTCTCGGGCTTCCTGGTCGCCTCGCTCGGGGTCTCGCTGGGTCAGCTGTGGATCGTCTACCTCGGCTACGGCTTCCTGGGCGGGATCGGCCTCGGCATCGGGTACATCTCCCCGGTGTCGACCCTGATCAAGTGGTTCCCCGACCGTCCGGGCCTCGCGACGGGCCTGGCCATCATGGGCTTCGGTGGTGGCGCGATGGTCGCCTCGCCGCTGACCGCCCGGCTGCTCGACACCTACGCCGCGACACCGGCCGAGGCGATCGTCCCGACCATGCTGACCCTGGCCGCGATCTACGCGGTGCTGATGACGGCCGGCGCCGTGGTCATCCGGGTGCCTGCCCCGGGCTGGAAGCCCGAGGGGTGGATCCCTTCGGTCAAGAAGAAGTCGATGCAGACGCACGCCGACGTGTCGGCGACCAAGGCGATCCGCACCCCGCAGTTCTACCTGCTGTGGATCGTCCTGTTCGCCAACGTGACCGCAGGCATCGGGATCCTCGAGCAGGCCTCGCCGATGATCCAGGACTTCTTCACCTCGGTGACCCCGGCCACCGCCGCGGGCTTCGTGGGCATGCTCTCCCTGGCGAACATGGCCGGCCGGTTCGGGTGGTCCACGTTGTCGGACAAGCTGGGTCGCAAGCGCACCTACATGATGTACCTCGGTGTCGGTGCCCTGCTCTACGGGTCGCTCGCGGCCTTCGGCGGCAGTGCGATCGCCCTGTTCGTGACGCTCACCTTCTTCATCGTGAGCTTCTACGGCGGCGGCTTCGCGACCATCCCGGCGTACCTCAAGGACCTCTTCGGCGTCCTGGAGGTCGGCGCGATCCACGGCCGCCTGCTGACCGCCTGGTCGGCCGCCGGCATCGCTGGTCCGCTGATCGTCAACGGCATCGCCGACTCGCTCAGCGCACGTGGGGTCGAGGGCGCGGCCATGTACCTGCCGTCGCTGATCGTCATGTCCTGCATCCTGGTGGTCGGTTTCATCGCGAACATGCTGGTGCGGCCGGTCCACGAGCGGTTCCACGAGGTCGTCGTCCCACCCCACCAGACGGTGCCCGACCCGGCCGTCGCCGACCAGTCCCTCCCCGACCAGCCTCTGGTCGCGGCCGCCACGAAGGAGTCCTGAGATGGCCCCGTCCCTGAAGACCGAGGCGGCGCAGCCCGGACCGGTCACACCTGCGGCCCCGGCCGGTGTCGTCATCCGCGGGATGGCGATGGGTCTGTGGCTGGTCGTCGGAACCCTGCTCGGGTACGGCGTGCTGCAGACCGCCCTGAAGGCCACCGCGCTGTTCGGCGGCTGAGCCAGAGACCTTCGCCGAGGGGCGCGCGGAATGGCCGCGCCCACCACGTCGTTGCGCTGCCGTGACCTCCCGCATCCTCGAACCCCTGACCCTGCGCGGCACCACGCTGCGCAACCGCATCTGGCTCGCCCCGATGTGCCAGTACTCGGCTGTCGACGGCATGCCGTCCGACTGGCACCTGGTGCACCTGGGTGCCCGGGCCTCGGGAGGCTTCGGCCTGGTCCTGACCGAGGCGACAGCCGTGCTCCCGGAGGGGCGCATCTCCCCTCAGGACACCGGGATCTGGGACGACGAGCAGCAGCGCGCCTGGTCGAGGATCGTCGACTTCGTCCACGACCAGGGCGCGCACATCGGCATCCAGCTCGCCCACGCGGGCCGCAAGGCGTCGACCTCCCGGCCGTGGGAAGCGACCCAGGGGACGGTCGCCCCGCAGGACGGCGGGTGGGAGCCGCTGGCTCCCTCGCCGATCCCCTTCGAGGGCTACGTCACGCCCCAGGAGCTGACCGCGGCGCAGATCGGTGCGGTGGTCGAGGCCTTCGTCGAGGCCACCCGCAGATCGCACCTCGCCGGGTTCGACGTCGTCGAGGTGCACGCAGCGCACGGCTACCTGCTGCACCAGTTCCTCTCGCCGTTGTCCAACCGCCGGACCGACGGGTACGGCGGTTCCCTGGCCAACCGGTCGCGGCTCCTGCTCGAGGTGGTGACCGCGGTCCGCGAGGAGTGGCCGCAGGACAAGCCGCTCCTGGTGCGGGTCTCGGCCACGGACTGGGCGCCGGACGGCGTGAGCGTCCAGGACGTCACCGAGGTCGCCTCATGGCTCGCCGGGCTCGGCGTGGATCTGGTCGACGTGTCGTCAGGAGGCAACGCGCCCGCGGACATCCCCGTCGGCCCCGGCTACCAGGTCCCGCTCGCACGCGCGGTCCGCGCCGGGGGCGGCATCCCGGTCGCGGCCGTGGGACTGATCACGACGGCCGAGCAGGCCGAGCAGGTGCTGGTCGACGGTGCCGCGGACGCGGTGCTGATCGGGCGGGCGGCCCTGCGCGACCCCATGTGGCCCCTGCGCGCCGCCCACGAGCTCCGTGCGCCGGTCGCCGCAGGCTCCGGGGTGTCGTGGCCCCCGCAGTACGCGCGCGGAGCGTGGCGCTGAGTCGTCGCGCTCGGCACCCGGTGCTGACCGGTCGTGGTCAGACGCCGGTCGCCCGCGCTGCCTGCTCCACGGCGGTCGCCACCCGGGTCGTGACCTCGGGGTTGAAGACGCTCGGGACGATGTAGGTCGGGTTGAGCTCGTCCTCCGACACGACCGCCGCGAGCGCCTGGGCGGCTGCGAGCAGCAACGTCGTGGTGACCCGGTGGGACTGCGCGTCCAGGAGCCCGCGGAACACCCCGGGGAAGGCCAGCACGTTGTTGATCTGGTTGGCGAAGTCCGACCGGCCGGTGCCGACGATCGCCGCGTGCGGAGCGGCGTCGTCGGGGTCGACCTCGGGCCGCGGGTTGGCCATCGCGAAGACGATCGACCGCGGCGCCATGGTCGCGATGTCCGCTCCGGTGAGGATGTCGGGCGCCGAGAGCCCGATGAAGACGTCGGCCCCGGCCAGTGCGGTCCGTAGCGACCCGGTCTCGCCGCGGGGGTTGGTGTTCTCGGCCGTCCAGCGCAGCGACGGGTCGAGCCCGACCCGGCCGGTGTGCACCACTCCCTCGACGTCCGCGACCACCACGTCGCGCGCCCCGGCGGCCAGCAGCAGCTTGAGCACCGCTGTGCCTGCCGCGCCCGCTCCCGACATCACGATCCGGACCGAGCCGAGCTGCTTGTCGACCACCTTGAGCGCGTTGGTGAGCGCGGCGAGGGCCACGATCGCGGTGCCGTGCTGGTCGTCGTGGAAGACCGGGATGTCCAGGCGCTCGCGCAGGCGACGCTCGATCTCGAAGCACCGCGGCGCGGAGATGTCCTCGAGGTTGATCCCCGCGAAGACCGGCGCGATGGCGCACACGGTCTCGACGATCTGGTCGACGTCGGTGGTGTCCAGCGCGATCGGGAAGGCGTCGATGTCCGCGAAGCGCTTGAACAGCGCGGCCTTGCCCTCCATCACCGGGAGCGCGGCGAGCGGGCCGATGTCGCCGAGCCCGAGCACGGCCGTGCCGTCGGTGACCACCGCGATGGTGTTGCGCTTGATCGTCAGGTTGCGGGCATCGGCGGGGTGCGCGGCGATGGCCTCGCAGACCCGGGCGACCCCCGGGGTGTAGACCATCGACAGGTCGTCGCGGTTGCGGATCGGGACCTTGGACTCGATCGACAGCTTGCCGCCCAGGTGCATGAGGAAGGTGCGGTCGCTGACCCGTCCGACGCTCACGCCGGACATCTCCCGCAGCCGGTCGACGATCTCGTCGGCGTGCTCCTGACCGCGCGTCGCGCACGAGACGTCGACCACGATCTGCTCGTGGCCCGACCGTGTGATGTCGAGCGCGGTGACGATGCCCCCGGCGTGCTCGACGGTGGTCGTGAGCTCGCTGATCGCGGTCGGGCGGGCCTGGACCTCGAGGCGGACGGTGATGGAGGACGACACACTCGGCGCTGAGCTCATGGGACCCCATTGTGCAGGCCCCGGATCCGTGGACGGCGCAGGGCGGGAGCCCGGGGTCCGGCGGGGCACCGCCACTAGGGTTGGTCGGTGCCCGACCACCCGCTCCGACCGCTCACGGACCTGCCGGGTGTCGCCGACGCGGTCGCCCGGGCGCGCGCCGCCTGCGAGGCCCTGCGGTGGCACCGGGCCCTGCGACGGCAGTGGGCGGTCGTGCGTACCGAGGCGGGGGTGCGGTGCGCCCGGGCCGGTGCGGTCGTGGACGGGATCCGGGTGCCGCTGACCGTGGTGCGCGACGTCGCGCGCGGGGCCGACGACGCGGCGTCGGGCCCCGAGGGCAGGGCAGTGGTGGGGGCGTTGCGGGTCCAGGCCGAGGTCGAGCGGCTGATGCGTGCACCGGGGGCGACGGGTGTGCGGGGCGCGATGCCTTTCGGGCAGCTGGCGGCCAGGCTGCACGCCCTCGGCGTCGGGGAGGACGTCGGTGACGGGGTTCCGGGACGACCACGCTCCGGCGGGCAGCCGCTGGACCTGCGTGGTCTCGGGCCGGCCCCTGTCGCGGGCGAGCTGGACGCCCGGCTCGCGGCACTGGGTGCGTTGGCCGGCGCGCCGCTGCCACGGGAGGTGCCTGCCCTGGTCCTCTCCGCGGTGGTGCACGGGGAGATGCTCGCGCTGCGGCCGTTCACGCAGGGCAACGGGGTCGTGGCACGTGCCCTGTTCCGGCACCAGGTGACCACCGGCGGGGTGGACCCGGTGGGCGTGGTGGTCCCGGAGGCGGTGTGGGCGCAGGAGCCCAACGTCTACCTGTCGGCCGCGGCAGGCTTCGCCACGGGCTCGCCCGAGGGTGTCGCCCGCTGGCTGCGCTACTGCGCCGAGTCGGTGACGCAGGGGGCCGCGGAGGGCACCGCGATCGCTGACGCGGTCCTGGCGGGTTCGCTCACGGGTGCGGGGGGACCGGCGGGCGGGTGAGGGCCCACGCGAGCTCGGTGGGGCTCGCGGGCGGGTTGCTCGGGTGGCGCACGACAACGGCGCCCCCTGGGGGACGCCGTCACCGTCAGCACGGGTAGCGAGGTATCAGGCGTGCACATGACTGCCTTGAACGGGAACGCCCGTCCATGCAGGTCCGCTCGTGGACTGGTCGCGCGTGGGTTCTCGCTGCCCGCTGTGCTGTTGTGATTCCTTTGTACGCCTGTTACGACCCCAGGGGAAGGGACCAGAGGTCCCGGTGTGGCGGCCCGTGCTCAGCATCTCGCTGGGTGGATGGTGCGTCCCGACCGATGGACGCGCCCGTCACCGCCGGGACGGGCGACCCGGACGCCATCGAGCGGGTCAGGCCCGGGACCGGCGGCGGGCCAGGAGGATCCCTGCGGCCACCGCCGCCAGGACCACGAGCAGGGTGGGCACGGAGCGGCGCGGTGCCGGGAAGCGGGTGCGCAGGGCCACCGGGCGCTGGAAGGTCAGGACGTCCCAGCCCCTCTCGCCCGCCAGGCGGCGCAGCGCCCGGTCCGGGTTGACCACCGCGGCGATCCCCACGCTCGCGAGCAGCGGGACGTCGGTGACCGAGTCGGAGTAGGCGTAGCTCGCGTCGAGGTCGTATCCCTGCTCCTCGGCGAGGGCGCGCACCGCCGAGGCCTTGTGCTCGCCGTAGGCGTAGTAGGCGATCTCGCCGGTGTAGCGACCGTCCACGATCTCCATGCGGGAGGCGATGACGTGGTCCGCGCCCAGGAGCGCGGCGATGGGGGCGACGACCTCTGATCCTGAGGCCGAGACCACCACGACGTCGCGCCCCGCGGCGTGGTGCTCGTCGATGAGCGAGACGGCCTCGGCGTACACGGTCGGCTCGATGTGCAGGTGCAGCGTCTCGGCGACGATCGACGAGACCTGGGCGACGTCCCACCCGGCCACCATGGTCGACAGGTGGGCGCGCATCCGCTCGGTCTGGTCGGCGTCGGCGCGGCCCAGCAGGAACAGGAACTGCGCGTACGCGGTGCGCAGCACGTCCTTGCGGGTGATCAGGCCCCCGGCGTAGAAGGGGCGGGAGAAGGCTGTGACCGAGGACGTCGCGATGATCGTCTTGTCGAGGTCGAAGAACGCCGCTGCGCGTCCCGTGCCCACTCGTCCTCCCGGAGGTCGCCGTGCGCCCGTGCCGTGGCGCATGACGTCCGAGGCTATCGGCCGGCGTGCGGCGTCGGTGGGACGGGAGCCTGCACGTCTGTCCACAGGGACTCCTCGGGTCGGACGGACCACGGTCCGTCGATGCCCCCTCATGTCCCGGGGCGCGCCGGGCGGCACGGTCTCCCCGTGAGACGACACGGTGCTCAGAGAGCCGACCCGGTTTCCCGGGGGACCGGCCGACGCGCCCTGGCGCACCGGGGCCGGTCTCCCGAGCCCGGTGGTGTCGTCGGTGCGGGCGGTGTCGTCGGGGTGCTCGGTGCGTGCGGCGGGGTCGGCGCCTCGACCTTCGCTGCGCTGCTCGCCGCACGGGTCGCGCAGGACGGCGACCGGGTGGCTCTCGTCGACCTGGACGACACGGGAGGCGGCCTGGACGTCCTGCTCGGGCTCGAGGGCGGGCCAGGGGTCCGATGGGTCGACCTCCGGCAGGTCCAGGGGGCGCTCGAGGCGACCGACATGACCGGGGTGCTGCCGTCCTGGCAGGGGGTCGAGGTACTCAGCGGTGGCGCCAGGGACGGTGAGCACGGCCCGCCCCGCGCGGCCCCCGCAGTGGTCGCCGCGCTCGCCGCAGGATGCTCGTGGGTGGTCGTCGACCTCCCCGTACGCTGCGTGGCCTCGGCCGGCGACGTGCTGATCCCGGTGCTGGACCTGTGCTCCGACCTCCTGCTCGTCACCGCGCAGGACGTCCGTGGCGTGGCCGGTGCGCTCGCGGCCCGGAGCGCGCTGGAGCGTGCTGCCCGGACCGACCTCGTCCCGCACGGGCCGACCGGTGCGCTCGGTCCGCCCGGCGACGCGTCGTCGTCGGCCGCGCGGTGGCCGACCCGCCTGGTCCTGCGAGGGTCTCGACGGGCTCGTGTCGCACCGCTCGAGGTCGCCCACGTGGTGGACCTCCCGGTGGTCGCCGTCCTGCCCACCGAGCCCCGCCTCGCCGAGGCCGTCGACCGCGGCTTCGGGCCCATGGTCAGACGGCGTGGCGCGCTGGGACGTGCCGTGGGGCGGACCGTCCGTGGTCTCGCGGGCGAGGGCCGCTGAGTGCGCGCAGGCACCGGGCCGGTCACCCGGCCCGACCGTCGGGGGTCGGGCGTCGGCGCGGGAGCCGACGCCGAGCTGGTCGCCCGCGTGCGCGAACGCGCCGCGGCGCACGGCCCCGACCTCGACCGGGTGGACCTCGCGACCATCGTCCGAGAGCTCGGTGGGGTGATGGGGCGCACCGACCGCGCCCACCTCGAAGGACTGGTCCGTGCCGAGCTGCACGGTGCCGGGCCGCTCCAGGGCCTGCTCGAGCAGCCCGGTGTGAGCGACGTCCTGGTCAACGGACCACGCGAGGTGTGGGTCGACCGCGGCCGTGGCCTCGAGCGGGCCGATCTCGACCTCGGGGGAACCAGCGTGCGTGCGCTCGCGGTGCGGCTCGCCGCCGCCGGGGGGCAGCGGCTCGACGACGCCGCCCCGGTGGTCGACGCGCGGCTCCCCGACGGGACCCGGTTGCACGCCGTCCTGCCCCCGGTGGCCGGCGACGGCGCGCTGATCTCCTTGCGGGTGCTGCGTCGCAGGGCCTTCTCCCTCGACGAGCTGGTCCGGGCCGGCAGCGTCGCACCGGCCCTGGCGCCGGTGCTGCGCGCCCTGGTCTCCAGGCGGGCGAACCTGCTGGTGAGCGGGGCGACCGGAACGGGCAAGACCACCCTGCTCGCGACGCTGCTGGGACTGGTCCCCGCCCACGAGCGCATCGTGTGCATCGAGGAGGCGAGGGAGCTGGCTCCCGACCATCCGCACGTGGTGGGCCTGGTGGCTCGGCGGGCCAACGTCGAAGGGGCCGGCGAGGTCGACCTCGCCTCGCTGGTCCGGCACGCGTTGCGGATGAGACCCGACCGCCTCGTGCTGGGTGAGTGCCGCGGGGCGGAGGTCCGCGAGCTCCTGACCGCACTCAACACCGGGCACGAGGGCGGGTGCGGGACCCTCCACGCGAACTCGGTCGAGGAGGTGCCGACGAGGCTCGAGGCGCTCGGGGCCCTGGCCGGGATGCCCCGGGAGGCGGTCGCCGCCCAGGCGGCGAGTGCCCTGCACGCGGTGGTGCACCTGAGGCGCGAGGAGGGCAGGCGCCAGGTCGCCCAGGTGGGTGTCGTGCACCGCGAGCCGGGTGGTGAGCTCCAGGTGGTTCCCGCGATCGAGCAGGTCGGTGGACGGGTGCGACGCGGGCCGGCATGGCAGGTCGCCGTCGCTCGGTGGGGGCTCGAGGCCGACGCGGCGACCGCGACCGGTTCCTGGCCGGGCGACGGGTCACCGGGATGAGCAGGGTCGGCCGGCTCCGGCCCGAGCCCGCTCGGACGAGGGTCGGGCACCAGGTCGTCCCGTTCGGGGCGGAGTCCTTCGTCGCGCTCCTGCTCGAGGTCGTCGCAGCGGTGCGGTCCGGAGCGCCACCGGTCGAGGCGTGGCGACGCGTCGGGGTCGCGACCGATCCCGAGGGTCTGCCCCGGCTGGGTGCGCTGGTCGAGCGGACGCCCGACGACCCGGGGCAGGCGGTCGCGGTGCTCGCGGCCGCCACGCTCGCCGCGGAGCTCGGCGCCGCCCCTGGTGTCGTGCTCGAGCGGCTGCTCGTCTCGGTCGTGCAGGAGTGCGAGGCGGCGTCGCAGCGAGACGCTGCGCGAGCCGGGCCGCTGGCGACCGCACGAGTGCTGGCCTGGCTCCCGGTCCTCGGTCTGCTGCTGGGTGTCGCGCTGGGTGCCGACCCGCTGTCGGTGCTGCTCGACGGGGGTGTCGGCTCGGTGCTGCTGCTGCTCGGGGCGGCCCTGGTGCTCGCCGGCCGACGGTGGGTCAGGGTGCTGCTGCTCGCTGCCGAGAGGGCGGGCTCCCGGTGACCCGCGGGAGGGTCGCGCGACTCGCACGCACGACCGGCCCCCCTCGGCTGGACTGGCCACGACCCACGAAGACGGGCGCTCCGAGGCGCTGGGGTCGTCGCCGTGCGGTCGTCGTGCCCGCCGAGGTCGACGTCGCGGTGGTCCTCGACCTCCTCGACGCGGCCTGCTCGAGCGGGGTGAGCGTCCCTCGGGCGCTCGGTGCCGTGGGCGCAGCGGTGGGCGGTGCGCGGGGCCGCAGGCTCGAGCAGGCCGGGACGGGCCTGCTCCTCGGGTCGTCGTGGGTCGCGGCCTGGGGCGGCGGGCCCGGGACGGGCGGCGGGTCAGGTGACGGGGCAGGGGGCGGCAGCGGGGCGGGCCACGGGCTCGGGCCCGTGGTCGAGGCGCTCCGCGCGAGCTGGGAGGACGGGGCGCCTCCGTCCGCGGGCCTTCGCGCCGCCGCGGATCGGGTACGACGCGAACGTCAGGCACGGTCGCTCGAGGCCGCGGGCCGTCTCGGCGTGCGGCTCGTGCTGCCCCTGGGCCTGTGCTACCTGCCGGCCTTCGTCCTCGTCGGGCTGATGCCGGTGCTGATGTCGTTGGCTACGTCGGCCCTCGGGCGGTGAGGTCACCGGTGCTGATCCACAGGGTCTGCCGTCCGGGAGCCGTCCACCCGGGCCCCGGTGTGATCAGACACCTCGTGACCGGTCGGCCGACGGTGGTCGGGCGCGACAGCACGTCGCGCACCCATCGGCCGGAAGGTTCGGCCCGACGAGAGGTGACCACCATGACCACAGCCCTGCTGGAGGACCACGACCCCGTCCAGGACCACGACCCCGCCCAGGAGCACGCGCCCGCCCAGGGCCGCGACCCTGTGCCGGACCGCCCGCCCCTCGAGGGTCGTGATCCCGCGAAGGGTCCCGTCGGGCCGTCCGGCACCACCCCGGGGTCGATCGTCCTCCCGCCGCGCCGGCACCGAGCCCAGGTCCGCCGGCCGAGCCGCTCGCGACCGGTGTCCGGCCCCGCGAGGGTAGGGGCCGCACCACGGCTGCGGGTGCTCCCGGCCGACGCGGGGATGGCCACGGCCGAGTACGCGATCGCGACCGTCGCCGCCGCCGGCTTCGGCGGCCTGCTGATCCTGATCCTGCGCAGCGACGAGGTGCGCGGGCTGCTCCTCGGGATCGTGCGCGGGGCGCTGTCGGTGTGAGCGTGGAGCGACGGCGGCGCCTCCCGCGCGGGGACTCCGGTGCCGTGACCGCGGAGCTGGCTGTCACGTTGCCCGCAGTCGTCCTGCTGCTCGCCGTGCTGCTGGTGACCGCGGCGGCGACCACCGTGCAGCTGCGGTGCGCGGACGGCGCCCGGGCCGGCGCCCGGGTGGCCGCCCTCGGTCAGGACGACGCCCAGGTCGCCGCCGTCGCTCGTCGCGTCGCCGGGGACGCGGTGGTCGTCTCCGTCCGGCGAGAGCCACCGTTCGTCGAGGTCACGGTCGAGGGCGCGGTGGCGCCGGCCTGGTTCACCGGCGGTCTGCTGGGGCTGGCGGCAACCGCCACCGCCTGGGACGAACCGTGAACGGCCGATCGGCGGCCCTGGGCAGTGCTGCGTGGCAGGCGCGCGACGACAGGGGGTCGGGCACCGTCCTGGCACTGGCTCTCGTCGCGGTGATCCTGGTGCTCGCTGCGGGTCTGGGGACCCTGGGCGCCGCGCAGCGTGCCCGGCTGGGTGCTCAGTCTGCTGCCGACCTGGCCGCACTCGCCGCCGCGGGGACGATCGCACTCCCGCCAGGGGTGACGCGGGGGACCGCACCCACGGTGGGCACCGAGGACCCGGCCGTCGCCGCGTGCGCCGTTGCGGCCGAGGTGGTCGCGCGGAACAGGGCGCGCCTGACGGGGTGCGAGGTCCGCAGCGGCGAGGTCGTGGAGCTCGAGGTGGCCAGGGACACGGTGGTCGGGACTGCCACGGCCTCCGCGCGGGCCGGACCGGCCTCGGCGCGTGCCGCTCTGCCCTGACCGCTCTGCCCTGACCGCTCTCACGCCCCTGACGCGTCGACCAGGCGGTCTCTCACCTCGACGCGGCGCCGTCCGGCATCGTCGCGAGGACCGCGTCGAGGAGTCGGACCGCGGCAGCCTTCTCGAGCGGGCTGTTGCTGTTGCCGCACTTGGGTGACTGGATGCACGCCGGGCACCCGGTCGTGCAGGTGCATCCCGCGATCGCGTCGCGCGTCGCGCGCAGCCAGGTCCGGCCGAGGTGGAACCCGCGCTCGGCGAAGCCCGCCCCACCGGGATGGCCGTCGTAGACGAACACGGTCGCGCAGCCGGTGTCCACGTGGAGGGCGGTGGAGACCCCACCCAGGTCCCACCGGTCACAGGTGGCGAGCAGGGGCAGCAGCCCGATCGAGGCGTGCTCGGCGGCGTGCAGCGCCCCCGGGGCCTCGTCCTCGTCGATCCCGGCCTCGGCCAGCACCGACGCCGGGGCCGTCCACCACACCGCAGTGGTGGTCAGGGTGCGTGCCGGGAGGTCGAGCACCTCACCTCCGACGACCGTCATCTCCGGCAGCCGACGGCGCTGGTAGCTGATCACCTGGGTGGTGACGTCCACGGTGCCCAGACCCCAGGTCACCGGGCCGGTGTGCCGCTCCTCGCGAACCCCCCGGATCTCGATCGAGGTCACCCATCGGGACCACGTGCCGTAGTCCACGCTGCGCGGACGGACGAGGGCGACGGATCCCTCCAGGTCGAGGTCCTCGACCACGAAGGTCTCGCCCTGGTGCACGTACACCGCACCAGGGTGGACGGTCGAGTCGGCGGCCCCGGCGTCCACGGTGCCCAGCAGCCGGCCGGTACGTCCCTCGACGACGCGCACGGGGTCGCCCCCCGACCCGCGGAGGTCGGTCAGGCGCGCGGCCGGCTCGTGGTGGGTCCAGTACCAGCCCGAGGAGCGGCGGCGCAGGGCACCTCGTTCGACCAGCACGTCGAGCAGCTCCTCGGTCCCGGGCCCGAAGACCGCGAGGTCCTCGCGACGGAGCGGGAGCTCGGCGGCGGCGGCGCACAGGTGCGGGCCCAGGACGTAGGGGTTGGTCGGGTCGAAGACCGTCGCCTCCACCGGGCGGTCGAAGATCGCCTCGGGGTGGTTGACCAGGTAGGTGTCCAACGGGTCCTCACGGGCGATGAGGGCGACCAGGCCCTCGGCCCCCGCGCGCCCGGCCCGGCCGGCCTGCTGCCACAGCGACACCCGGGTCCCGGGCCATCCGGCGATCAGCACGGCGTCGAGCCCCGTGATGTCCACCCCGAGCTCGAGGGCGTTGGTCGTGGCCAGCGCCCGCAGCGCCCCTGAGCGGATGCCCTCCTCGAGGGCGCGCCGCTCCTCGGGCAGGTACCCGCCGCGGTAGGCCGCGACCGAGCGGCCAAGTCCCGGGCGCACCTGGTTCAGGTGGTCCCGCGTCGTGCTCGCGACCGACTCCGCGGCCCGTCGGGAACGGGTGAAGGCCAGCGTGCGGGCTCCCGCGAGGGTGAGGTCTGCCAGCAGGTCGGCCATCTCGGCGGTGGCCGTCCGGTGGGTCGGTGCCGTGGGGGTGGTCGGGCCACGCACCACGGAGGCCCCGCTCCCGCCCGTGGGACCGGTAGCGCCCACGAGACCGGCGCCAGTGCTGTCGTCGGCGGTGTCGAGCCCGTCGGGCTGGACCGCGAGCCCGGGGAGCTCGGGTGGCTGCCACAGGGCGAAGGTCTTGCGACCGCGGGGAGAGGTGTCGTCGGTGATCGCGACGACGTCCTGGGCGGCGACGCCCAGCAGCCGGGATGCGCTCTGGGCGGGGTCCGCGGTGGTGGCCGAGGCGAGGACGACCGTCGGCGCGGCCCCGTAGTGAGCGGCGAGCCGGAGCAGGCGCCGCAGCACCGCGGCCACGTGCGCCCCGAACACCCCGCGGAAGGCGTGGCTCTCGTCCACGACGACGAACCGCAGCGAGCGCAGCAGCCGCACCCACCGGCGGTGCCCGGGCAGCAGCGAGAAGTGCAGCAGGTCCGGGTTGGTCAGCACGACGTCGGCGTGGTCCTGGATCCACCGTCGGTCGGAGAGGTCGGTGTCGCCGTCGCAGGTCGCGGCTCGTAGGTCGCCGGTGCCCGAGGCGCTCACCAGGCGGTCGAGCCCGGTGAGCTGGTCGGCGGCGAGGGCCTTCGTGGGGCACAGGTAGAGCACCGACCCGCGCCGTCGGGTGGACTCGATGCGACCGGGGTCGAGCAGCCCGGCGGCGGCGTCGGCCCGGACCGCGGTGAGGGCCGGGAGCCAGAACGCCAGGGACTTGCCCGACCCGGTCGAGGTGGCCAGCACGGTGTGACGTCCCGACCATGCGGCGTCGGCCGCCCGGACCTGATGGACCCACGGCCTCTCGACACCCAGCGCCCGGTACCCGCGCACGAGCGCCGGGTCGGCCCACGTGGGCCAGTCGGTGACCTGACCCTCGCGGGCGGGAAGGTGCCGGACGTGGGTCAGCCGCTCCTCACGGCGTCCACCCGCGAGCAGCACGTCGAGCAACGCGTCGGAGCCCACCACGTGCTGATCCTGTCACCCCGCCTGTCGGCGACCGGTTGCCGCCCCCGGGGGGGTGCGGGGTGGCCCGACCCCGCACCCCCCGGGTCGTAGGTCCCAGGCGATGGTGCCGCGATCCCGCCAGGATCACTACATCTTGTGGCTCGGGGATGCGGAACTACTACATCTGGGAGCCGGTGTCCCCTGGACGGTAGTCCGTCCGGATTCAGCGAGGAGAACTCAGATGACTCACCCGACCGTGCCCGCAGGTGTCCTCAAGCGCTCCGGCGCGACCGCGGGCTTCGATGCCGGACGGATCCGCTCGGCGATCACCCGGGCGGGCGCGGCGACCCGTGAGCTCGACGCGGAGCGCGCCGCCGAGCTCACCGACGCCGTGACGGCACGGCTGCGGGTCGAGGGCGCGCCCTACCCCCAGGTCGAGCACATCCAGGACCTCGTCGAGCAGGTGCTGCTCCAGGACGGCAGCACGGCCACCGCGCGGGCCTACATCGCCTACCGCGAGCAGCACGCCCGGCTCCGCGACGACGCCCGTACCGTGGTCGAGGTCGGGACGTCGATCAACGAGTACCTGGACCGCAGCGACTGGCGGGTCAACGCCAACGCCAACCAGGGGTACTCCCTGGGTGGGCTGATCCTGAACACCTCGGGCAAGGTCACGGCCAACTACTGGCTCTCGCACGTGTACGAGCCGGAGATCGGCCGCGCGCACCGCGACGGCGACCTGCACATCCACGACCTGGACATGCTCGCCGGGTACTGCGCGGGCTGGTCGCTGCGCACGTTGCTCACCGAGGGCCTCAACGGGGTGCCGGGCAAGGTCGAGGCGAGGCCGCCGCGGCACCTGAGCTCAGCCGTGGGGCAGATCGTGAACTTCCTGGGGACGATGCAGAACGAGTGGGCCGGCGCGCAGGCGTTCAGCTCCTTCGACACCTACATGGCCCCGTACGTGCGGATCGACGCGCTCACCTACGACCAGGTGCTGCAGTGCATCCAGGAGCTGGTCTACAACCTCAACGTGCCCTCGCGGTGGGGCACCCAGACGCCGTTCACCAACCTCACCTTCGACTGGACCTGCCCCGAGGACCTGCGCTCGCAGGTCCCGGTGATCGACGGCACCGAGGTCGACTTCACCTACGGCGACCTGCAGGTCGAGATGGACCTCATCAACCGCGCCTACATCGAGGTGATGACCGCTGGTGACGCCTCGGGTCGGGTGTTCACCTTCCCGATCCCGACCTACAACATCACCAAGGACTTCCCCTGGGAGAGCGAGAACGCGGCGCTGCTGTTCGAGATGACCGCCAAGTACGGCCTGCCCTACTTCCAGAACTTCATCAACTCCGAGCTCGAGCCCCACCAGATCCGGTCGATGTGCTGCCGGCTCCAGCTCGACCTGCGCGAGCTGCTCAAGCGGGGCAACGGTCTGTTCGGCTCGGCCGAGCAGACAGGGTCCCTCGGCGTGGTCACGATCAACTGCGCCCGACTGGGGCACCGGTTCCGCGGCGACGAGGCGGGCCTGCTGCGTGACCTCGACCGTCTCCTGGACCTGTCCCGTGACTCGCTCGAGGTCAAGCGCAAGGTCATCCAGCGGTACATCGACGAGGGCCTGTTCCCCTACACCAAGCGATACCTGGGGACCCTGCGCAACCACTTCTCGACGATCGGGGTCAACGGCCTCAACGAGATGGTGCGCAACCTGACGGGAGACACGCAGGACATCAGCACCCCCGAGGGTCACGCACTGGCGGTCCGGGTGCTCGACCACGTGCGGGCCCGGATGGTCGAGTTCCAGGAGTCGACCGGTCACATGTACAACCTCGAGGCGACCCCGGCCGAGGGCACCACGTACCGGTTCGCCCGCGAGGACCGCAAGCGGTACGCCGGGATCCTCCAGGCAGGCACCGAGACCAACCCGTACTACACCAACTCCTCCCAGCTGCCGGTCGGGTTCACCGACGACCCGTTCGAGGCCCTCGAGCTGCAGGACGAGCTGCAGTGCAAGTACACCGGCGGGACCGTGCTGCACCTGTACATGGCCGAGAAGGTGTCGAGCTCCCAGGCCTGCCGTGAGCTCGTGCGCCGTGCGCTGACCCGCTTCCGCCTGCCGTACATCACCATCACCCCCACGTTCTCGATCTGCCCCAACCACGGGTACCTGCCGGGCGAGGAGCACGTATGCACCCGCTGCGCCCAGGAGAACCCCGGGACAGCGCCGGTCGAGTGCGAGGTCTGGACCCGGGTCATGGGCTACCACCGGCCGGTCAGCTCGTTCAACGTGGGCAAGAAGGGGGAGCACGCCGAGCGCACGCACTTCCAGGAGGGCTCGGTGGTCCCGACGCTGACCGTGCGGGCTCCGGTCGAACCGGTCCTCGTGTGAGGGGCGGGCAGGCCCGGCCCGAGGAGCTGCAGATCGCCGGGCTGACCCGGCTGTCGACCTGCGACTGGCCGGGGCGGCTCGTCGCGACGGCCTTCCTGCAGGGCTGCCCCTGGGCGTGCACCTACTGCCACAACCCTGAGCTGATCGACCCGCGCACCCCGGGCACTGTGGCGTGGAGCGAGGTGCGCGACCTGATCGCGCGCCGCCACGGGTTGCTCGACGGCGTCGTGTTCTCCGGTGGTGAGCCGACGCGTCAGCCCGCGCTCGTGGCGGCCGCGCGGGAGGTCCGGGACGCGGGGCTCGGGGTCGGTCTGCACACCGGCGGCGCGTACCCCCGTCGCCTGGAGGCGGTGCTGCCGCTGGTCGACTGGGTCGGGTTCGACGTCAAGGCGCCGGCAGATCTGTACCAGGCCGTCACGGGCGTGGCCTCGAGCGCGCGGGCGGTCGAGCGGTCACTGCGGCTGGTCCTGGACGCGGGGGTGGCCGTGCAGGTCCGCACGACCGTGGACCCCACCGTGCTCTCGGCCGACGACGTCTCCCGGCTGGGTCGCGCGCTGGCCGCCCTCGGTGTCACCGACCATGTGCTCCAGGAGGTGCGTCCGCAGGGCACCCGGCCCGAGTACGCCGCAGCCCTCGACGAGGTGCTCCGCAGCGGCGGAAGGACGTTGGTCCGGGACCTGTCGTCCGCAGCGATCTGAGACTGGTCCCATGTCTCGCACACTGCTGGCCCCGCCACCCGCCGCCGCACCCCTCGGGGAGCGGACCGTGACGACCGCGGGCTGGGCGTGCGCGGCGCGCCTGGGCCCGACGGTCTCGCGGACCCCCGCCACTGTGCTCCGGGTGCCCGACCGCCCGGCGCGGGAGGGTGCCGACGGGCTCGAGATCGCCGCGTGGTCGCCGACCTGCGAGCTCGGGTGGAGCGGTCGTCGTCCTGCGACGGTGCTGCTGCAGGGTTGCGCGTGGCAGTGCGCCGCGTGCCCCACGCCCCTGCTGCGCGACCCGATGGTCGGCGGGGCGGTGCCCTGGGCCGAGGTCCGCGCCGGCCTTCTGGGCGGTGCGTCGGCCGACGGCGACACCGCCGGGGTGGATGCCGTCGTGCTGTCGGGGGGCGAGCCGACCCGTCAGGACGGGCTGGTCGCTGCGCTGATGCAGCTGCGCGAGCTGGGCCTGGCGACGGGGCTGCGGACCTCGGGGGCCTACCCGCAGCGGCTCGCCGCCGTGCTGCCGCTGGTGGACCGCCTGTGGCTCGACATCAAGGCCCCCGCAGGCCTGTACCGAGCGGCGACCGGGGCCGGTGCGAGCGCGCACAAGGCCTTCGCGAGCCTGCGGCTGGCCCTGGACGCCGGGGTCGAACTGCAGGTGCGCACCGTGGCGGACCCGCAGCTCCTGGGGCCGGCCGACCTTGCCGAGCTGGCTCGTCACCTGCATGATCTGGGGGTGCGTGACCACGTGATCGAGGCCGCTCGGCCCGCTGAGGGCTGAGAGCTCCGCCACAGGTCGATCACCAACGGGGGCAAACCGACGCAAGCCAGGCGTCCCACGACTCTCTCAGGGTGTGCATCGGGCGAGCCCGTACGAGCATGGGCGAGACCTTTGGTTCAATGTGCAGGACCGACCGAGAAGGAGGGACCCGTGGACGTCTCTGTGACGAGCCGTGCCGTCGGCGACCGTACCGTTGTCGAGGTCGGTGGTGAGATCGACGTCTACACGGCGCCGGTCCTCCGGGAGGAGCTCTCCGACCTGATCGACGCCGACAGCACCGACCTGGTCGTGGACCTCACCGCGGTGCGGTTCATGGACTCGACCGGGCTCGGTGTCCTGGTCGGTGCCCTGAAGAAGGTGCGCACCCTGGGCGGTGACCTGCGCCTGGTGATCGACCAGGAGACCATCCTCAAGGTCTTCCGGATCACCGCGCTGTCGCAGGTCTTCACCATCCACTCGACGCTCGCGGACGCACTCGAGGAGTAGTCCCGCCGCCGCTCTCAGCGCCAGGTCGAGGCGAGCGGGCTCTGGTCGAGGTCGGCGAGCAGGCTCGCGACGTCGGGGTAGACGGCCACCGCGCCCGCCTCGCGCAGCGCGGCCTCGCTGCTGCCCCCGGTGAGCACGCCCACGCACCGGACCCCGGCCCGCGCCGCGGCCTCGACGTCCCAGACCGTGTCGCCGACCATGACGGCCCGCTCGGGCGGCACCCCGGCGATCTCGAGCGCCGCCTCGACCAGGTCGGGCGAAGGCTTGGCGTGCTCGACGTCCTTCGCCGAGGTGATCCCGGTGACGACGTCGTCGAGGTCGAGGACCTCGCGCAGGTGCTCGAGCGAGGTCGGACCGGCCGAGGTCGCCAGGACCGTCCGTGCGCCACGCTCGGCCACCGCGCGGACCAGCTCGCGGGCCCCGTCGAAGGCCCGCTGCTGCGCTGCGAGCTGCGTGTAGAGCTCACCGTGACGATCCTTGAGGGCCTCGCCGTGACGGTCGGCGTCCTGCTGGCCGACCAGGTCGGTGAGCAGGAGGCCCGAGCCCATGCCGATCGCGCGGTGCACCCGCCAGGAGTCGACCGTCAGACCGGCCTCGGCGAACGCCTGCGCCCATGCGTGCACGTGCAGGTAGTTGGAGTCGACGAGCGTGCCGTCGATGTCGAACAGGACGGCGCCCACGCCGGGCTGTGTCGTGCTGTCGTCCGGGTGCGCGGTGCTGGTGCTGGTGTCAGGGGTCACCCGTCAGTATCGACCCGGGCGCCGCCGGTTCGCGCGTCGGGCTACTCGACGACCACCTCGGCCGGGATGTAGTTCGCGGCGAGCAGCCCTGCCAGGGGGCCCTCTGTCGTTCCGTCGGGGTAGGTCACCTCCGTGAGCTCACCCTCGACCACCCCGTACGCCTGGTAGGTGCCCGCCGGCAGCCGCAGGGAGCGGGGCTCGGTGGTGCACAGGTGCAGGCTGCCCTCGACCTCTTGGGACGACGTCGCGCCGGCAGTCAGGTCGGTGAGGACGGTCAGGTCGTCGGCGACACTCCGGGCGACGACCACACCGTCCTTGGCGAGCACCAGGGTCGGCACCGACGTCCTGGCGACCACGTGGCGTTCCTCGGTGGTGCGCAGAGTGACCCTCCCGGTGACGTCCGCCCCGGGTGCGTAGGTCGCCGGGGGAAGGTCGAGGTCGAGCAGCAGCGGGGGCTGTCCGTCGTCGAGCCACACCTCCGACCCGCACGCGGGGAACGGCGCAGGGTTGGGGTTCGCGAGGATCTCGGCCAGGACTCGCTCGCTGTCGGCCGTCAGCGAGACGACCGCCTCCTCCTCGGGAGACCGCTCGTGGACGGAGAACGGCCAGGGTCCACCCAGGTAGATCGAGGCGGGGTCGTCTCCGCGCTGCCCGACGGCGTAGGCCTCGTAGGCGCCCGGCGGGAGCAGGGTCGTCCCCGAGCAGTCCGCGAGGTTGTGGAGCACCCGGTAGATCTGGGTCTCCCCGGGCTCGAGCGCGTCCACGGTGTCGGTCCCTTCCATCGCGTTCCGCGCACCGACGGGACGGCCGTCGAGGGTCACCACGATCTCGGGAGTGAGGGTGCTGATGTCGGTCGCCGTCTCCCCGGTGCCGGTGAGGGTCAGCTGGACATCGAGGTTCTCGCCCAGGGCGACCGGTGCGATCGCCTCGGCCCCGGCGGTCAGACCGATGCCAGCGCCCTCGGCGAGGTCCAGCGGGAAGCAGGTCTCCAGGTCGCTCGCCTGCTCCGACCCGTTCGACGGATCCTCCTGCTGCGGCTCCTCGGTCGCCGAGGGCGCCAGGGCCGTGTCCCTGCCCCCCAGCCCCTGCGCGCCGGCGAGCACGACGGCGGCCACCGCTGCGACCCCGACCACGCCCTGGGCGGTGTGGCGGGCAGCCCGCCGTCGCCGGATCCGGGTGACCATGTGGTGCACCTGACCGGACATGCGTGCCGTGGTGGCGTCGTCGTGCACCGAGCCGGCGATCTGCAGGAGCGCGCGCTCCAGGTCGATGCTCATCGTGAGGTCCTCCCGGTGATGACGGTGATCTCTTCGCTGGTGGTCGTGGAGACCGCCGAGTCCTTCGGCTGGGCATCCTCGGTCCCGGTCGGGCCCGTGGGCAGCGGGCCCAGCAGGGCCTCCATGCGCCGCACCCCGTCGGACAGGTACCGCTTGACCGCGCCCTGGCTGACGAGGAGCTCCTCGGCGATGGCCGCGACGGTGAGGTCCTCGTAGAAGCGCAGCACCACGCAGGCCCGCTCACGAGGAGCCAGCGAGCGCAGGGCGTCCTGCACGTCGAGCCGCTCGGTCGTCACGCCCTCATGACCGGCGGAGGAGTCGTCCCGGCTGACGAGGTGGCGCACCGCCGCCCAGCGTCGCCGTCGGCGGAACCCGTCCAGGTAGGTCGTCAGCACGGCCCGGCGGACGTAGCCTTCGACGTTGGTCGCCCGCAGGCCGGCCCGCCCACGGGAGTAGGTCTTGACCAGTGCGTCCTGGACGAGGTCCTCGGCCTCGCGGCGGTCCCCGCACAGGAGGTACGCGTACCCGACCAGCGCCGAGCCGCGGGTGCGGACCAGGTCGTCCAGGGAGTCCTCCCACGCAGCCATCGGTTCCCTCTCTGGTGGCGCCGACCCGTTGCCTGCACCGCTGACCATGATGACGGCCCGGGCGCGCGAAACGTTGGGGTCGTCGACCGGTGCCGATCCACCCGTAGACTGCGCCCGTCGCGGCTCAGGGGGAGCCGCGACAGGTCGACGGCAACGGTGCCGTGCCGACCGACGCCCGCCGCCGAGGAGGACGAATGCTCACGCTCGGGTCCACGAGCCTCATGATCGTCAGTGTCATCGCCGCCGTCGCCGTCGCTTCCCTGGCGTACGCGCTGGTGCTGCGCAAGCAGGTGCTCGCGGCCGGTGAGGGCACGCAGGGGATGCAGGACATCGCCCGGGCCGTCCAGGAGGGTGCCTCGGCGTACCTGAGCCGCCAGTTCCGCACCCTGGTGCTCTTCGCGCTCGTCGTGTTCGGGCTGCTCTTCCTGCTCCCCGGCGACACCGGCATCCGGCTGGGCCGCTCGGTGTTCTTCCTGCTCGGTGCAGGTTTCTCGGCGGCCATCGGCTACCTCGGCATGTGGCTCGCGACGCGGGCGAACCTGCGGGTCGCGGCAGCGGCCTCGCTGCCCGGCGGGCGAGCCGAGGGTGCGCGCATCGCCTTCCGCACCGGTGGGTTCGTCGGCATGTGCGTGGTCGGGCTCGGGCTGCTGGGTGCGGCGTCGGTCGTGCTCATCTACCGGGGCGACGCGCCGGCGGTGCTGGAGGGCTTCGGGTTCGGAGCGGCCCTGCTGGCCATGTTCATGAGGGTCGGCGGCGGCATCTTCACCAAGGCGGCCGACGTCGGGGCCGACCTGGTCGGCAAGGTGGAGAAGAACATCCCCGAGGACGACCCGCGCAACGCCGCGACCATCGCCGACAACGTGGGCGACAACGTCGGCGACTGCGCGGGGATGGCGGCCGACCTCTTCGAGTCCTACGCGGTGACCCTGGTCGCCGCCCTCATCCTGGGCAAGGCGGCGTTCGGCGAGCAGGGTCTGGTCTTCCCCCTGATCGTCACCGCGATCGGTGCGCTGGTCGCGGTGCTGGGCGTCGTGATCACCAAGGTGCGCGGGTCGGAGAGCGGCCTCGCCGCCATCAACCGCGGCTTCTACACCTCGGCGCTCGTCGGAGCCGTCCTGGCCGGTGTGGCGGCCTTCCTCTACCTGCCCTCGACCTTCGCCGAGCTCACCGGGGGCACCGCGGGCCTGGAGACGCACCCGGGCGACCCGCGGCTCGTCGCGGCCCTGGCCGTCGCGATCGGCGTGGTGCTGGCCGGGGTCATCCTGTGGATCACCGGCTACTTCACCGGCACCACCTCCAAGCCCACGCTGCACGTGGCCCGGACCTCGCTGACCGGTGCCGCGACCGTGGTCCTCTCGGGCATCGGGGTCGGTTTCGAGTCGGCCGTCTACACCGCGGGGATCATCGCCGCGGCGATGTGCGGGGCGTTCCTCCTGGCCGGTGGGTCGGTGTGGCTCTCGCTCTTCCTGATCGCGCTCGCGGGCTGCGGCCTGCTGACGACCGTCGGCGTGATCGTCGCGATGGACACCTTCGGTCCGGTGAGCGACAACGCGCAGGGCATCGCGGAGATGTCCGGCGACGTCACCGAGGAGGGTGCGCAGATCCTCACCGACCTCGACGCCGTCGGGAACACCACCAAGGCGATCACCAAGGGCATCGCGATCGCCACGGCGGTCCTGGCGGCCACCGCGCTCTTCGGCTCCTACGCCGACGCCGTCGGCACGGCGCTCGCGCAGGTCGGTGACGCGACGGTCACCAACGACGTGGTCGCCGCCATGCTGTCCTACTCGATCATCTCCCCGATCACCCTGGTGGGCGTCATCCTCGGCGGGGCCACGGTGTTCCTGTTCTCGGGCCTGGCCATCGACGCGGTCACCCGGGCCGCGGGGGCCATCGTCTTCGAGGTGCGTCGCCAGTTCCGGGAGAACCCCGGGATCATGACGGGCGAGGTGCGGCCCGAGTACGGCCGGGTCGTGGACATCTGCACGCGGGACTCGCTGCGTGAGCTCGCGACCCCGGGTCTGCTCGCGGCCTTCGCGCCGATCGCCGTCGGCTTCGGCCTGGGGGTCGGGCCGCTCGCCGGGTTCCTCGCCGGGTCGATCGGCGCCGGTGTGCTGATGGCCGTGTTCCTGGCCAACGCGGGCGGGACCTGGGACAACGCGAAGAAGATCGTCGAGGACGGCAACTACGGCGGCAAGAACTCCGAGGCCCACGCGGCCGTGGTCATCGGGGACACCGTCGGCGACCCGTTCAAGGACACCGCCGGACCCGCGATCAACCCGCTGATCAAGGTGATGAACCTCGTGGCCCTGCTGATCGCCCCGGCGATCGTGCAGATCAGCGTCGGGGACGACGCGAACCACGTGGTGCGGCTGTCGATCGCGATCCTTGCGACGGCCATCGCCTTCGGGGCGGTCATCATGTCGCGGCTGCGCGCCGCGAAGGTCGACCGCGAGGGCCGCTTCGAGCACGAGGCGCACCTGGTGTGACCCCCGGCGCACCGGGGGCGGTCCCCCTGACCGAGCTCCCGCTCGTGGAGTCCCTGCGGGCGGACCTGGACCGCAGCGGCCTGACGGTCGAGGCGGTCGAGGGCCTGCTCGGCCCGGTGGCCTCGGCCGCGCTGCACCGTGAGCAGCGACTCCCCGCCCTGCGCGAGGTCGACCGCGCCGCGGGCACCGGGTCGCACGCCGTGGCAACCCTCGTGCGCCTCTTCGTGCTCGGGGGAGAGGTCACCCGCGTGGCCCTCGACGCCGCCCTGCCGGGGACCGGGACGCAGGGGTGCGCGCAGCTCGGCCTGGTCGGGGCGGCCGGTCAGGGGCGTGCGGACGCGGTGCGGGCCAGGGTCGACCTGCGCCCCTACGCGGCCGCGGACGCCGCGGGGTCGGTGAACTGGTGGTTGACCTCGGACCTCGGCGAGCTGGCGACCGGGGCGGCGGTGCACCCCGACCACGTGCTCGGCGTGGGTGGGGCCTCGACCACCCTGGCCCAGGTGACCGTGCGTGACCGTCGCCGGCGCACCCTCGACCTGGGCACCGGCTGCGGGATCCAGGCCCTCCACGCGACCCGTCACAGCGACCTCGTGGTGGCCACGGACATCTCTCGCCGGGCGCTGGCCTTCACCGCGTTCAACGCCGCCCTGGCAGGTCTGGACGGACCGGGTCTGGACCTGCGCCGCGGCTCGATGCTCGAACCGGTCACCGGTCCGCTCGACGAGCCCTTCGACCTCGTGGTCTCCAACCCGCCCTTCGTCATCACCCCCCGCGGGGGGCCGGGCGGTGCGGCCGACTCCCCGGGTGTCCCGCACTTCGAGTACCGCGACGGGGGTCGCGCGGGGGACGACCTGGTGCGCGACCTCGTCCAGGGCATGGGCCGGGTGCTCGCGCCCGGTGGCGTCGCGCAGCTGCTGGGCAACTGGGAGCACCGACGTGGTGAGGACTGGCGCGAGCGGGTGGGCTCGTGGGCGCAGGCCTCGGGGCTGGACGCGTGGGTGGTCCAGCGCGACGTGCAGGACCCGGCCGAGTACGCCGAGACCTGGCTGCGCGACGGGGGGACGACGGCCGAGCGTGACCCGGCGGGCTGGGAGGCGGGGTACCTGGCCTGGTTGGACGACTTCGCCGCGCGGGGGGTCGAGGCGGTGGGCTTCGGGTTCGTGCTCCTGCGGCGACCGTCGACCGGTCGGGCGACCCTGCGTCGCGTCGAGGAGGTCACCGGGCCGGTGCGCCAGCCTCTCGGGGCGCACCTCGCGGCCGCACTGGCCGGCCATGACTGGCTCGAGGCGAGGGACGACGACGCGCTCGGTGCCGCCCGGCTGGTCGTGGCGGCCGACGTCACCGAGGAGAGGTACCTGGTCCCGGGGGCGGGCGACCCGAGCGTGGTGCTGCTGCGTCAGGGGGAGGGGTTCGGCCGTGCCGTGCAGGCCGGCACAGCCCTGGCAGGGCTGGTCGGGGCCTGCGACGGCGAGCTGGCGGTCGGCCAGATCGTGGCAGGCGTCGCAGCGATCCTCGACGTCCCGGTCGTTGAGCTGCGGTCCGAGCTCCTGCCCCAGGTGCGGGACCTCGTCCGCGACGGGCTGCTGCGACCCGACACCGGAGTCTCCTCGCTGCCGGACCCAGGCCCTTCCTCGCTTACGGTGGGTGGGTGAGCGCACCACCCTCCTTCCCGCCGGCTCGAGGCGGCCCCGCCGCACCGGGGCACGCTGACGCGCCACCGGCCGGTCCTGCCCTCGAGGGTGGACGGGCTCCGCAGCGACGGCAGGGCGGCCGCGAGGTCCGGGCGGGTCACCTCGCCCCGGCGATCGTGGTCGCTGCCGTGTCCGCGGTGGGTGTGTGGGCGGTGTGGCGGGTGTTCGTCGGCTCGCTGACGGGCCAGCGCCTGGAGGAGGCGGCGTTCGAGGGCGCTGCCCTGGGGCAGCACCGGTTGTGGCAGGTGGCCGAACCGGTCCTCGAGATCATCTCGGTGCCCTTCATCGCGGGTGTGCTGGTCGCCACGATGCTGCTGGCGGTGCTGCGCCGGCGCATGCTGCTCGCCCTGCAGGTCGCGGTCCTCATGGGTGGGGCGAACCTCACCACCCAGCTGCTCAAGCACGTGGTCTTCGACCGCCCCGACCTCGGGGTGGGCGTCTCGCTCGCGAACGCGCTGCCCAGCGGTCACACGACGGCGGCCGCCTCGGTCGCGGCGGCGCTGCTCTTCGTGGTGCCCCGTCGGATGCGACCGGCTGCGGCTCTGATCGGTGCGATGTATGCCGCCGCGACGGGGGTCTCGACGCTCGTGGGCAGGTGGCACCGCCCGAGCGACGTGGTGGCCGCGGTGCTGGTGGTGCTGGTGTGGGCGGGGATCGCGACCGCCCTGTCGGTGCGGGGTGACGTGGCCGCAGGCCCGGACCGTCCGGGCCGGAGCCGCGCAGTGGTCGGGCTGCTGAGCCTCGCCGGGGTGACCGCGCTGATCGGAGGCGGGCTGGCCCTGCAACGCAGTGCGGCCCACCTGGACGCCGGGCTCACGAGCACCACGGACCTGCTCACCGCGTACGGTGGTGGTGCCCTCAGCGTCGTCGGCGTCACGTTCCTGGCCTTCGCGGTGCTGCTGGCGCTGCGGCGTGCGACCGAGCCTCGGACGGCGGTCTGAGCGGCACCGGCGGGTGCCTGTCGGTGCGAGCTGGACGCACCGCGTGGACGGGGCGGTCAGCCGGGAGTTGACCTGAGGTCGTAGAGTGCCCGATCGACAGGGCTCGGTCGTCCGTCGCCACGGCTCGGGCGCCCGATGTGAGCGCCCCGGCGCTCGTACCTCATGCTGGAGTCCCGACCAGGCCACGAACGGTCTCGTCCCACAGGAAGCAGGTCCGTATGTCCGCTGGTCGCAAGCTCGTGATCGTGGAGTCGCCCGCCAAGGCGCGCACGATCGCCGGCTACCTCGGTGACGGCTTCGTCGTCGAGGCGTCCGTGGGGCACATCCGGGACCTGCCGCAGCCCTCCGAGCTGCCGGCCGAGATGAAGAAGGGCCCCTTCGGGAAGTTCGCCGTCGACGTCGACAACGGCTTCGAGCCGTTCTACGTGGTCGACGCGGACAAGAAGAAGAAGGTCGCGGAGCTGAAGAAGCTCCTCAAGGGTGCTGACGAGCTCTACCTCGCGACCGATGAGGACCGCGAGGGCGAGGCCATCGCCTGGCACCTGCTGGCCGAGCTCAAGCCGACCGTCCCGGTCAAGCGGATGGTCTTCCACGAGATCACACGTGAGGCCATCAACCGGGCCCTCGAGGCCACCCGTGAGCTCGACACCCGGCTGGTCGACGCCCAGGAGACGCGACGCATCCTCGACCGGCTGTACGGCTACGAGGTCTCGCCGGTTCTGTGGCGCAAGGTCCGCCAGGGGCTGTCTGCGGGCCGGGTGCAGTCCGTGGCGACCCGCATGGTGGTCGAGCGTGAGCGTGAGCGCATGGCGTTCTCGGCTGCCGAGTACTGGGACGTGCGTGGTGAGTTCGCCGTCGCGCAGCCCACCGACGAGTCCGCCCACGGCGCCTTCTCGGCGCGGCTGGCCTCGGTCGACGGTGCGCGGGTGGCGACCGGGCGCGACTTCGACGACCGCGGGACCCTGACCGGCAAGGGTGTGGTGCCCCTCGACGAGGCCGCGGCGACCGCACTGGTCCGTGGCCTGGCCGAGGCGGAGTTCAGCGTCCGGAGCCTGGACACCAAGCCGTACACGCGCAAGCCGGCGATGCCGTTCACCACCTCGACCCTGCAGCAGGAGGCCTCGCGCAAGCTGCGGATGAGCTCGCGGCAGACGATGCGCACCGCGCAGGGCCTGTACGAGAACGGCTACATCACCTACATGCGGACGGACTCGCCGTCGCTGAGCGCGCAGGCCATCGACGCCGCGCGACGCCAGGCCGCCGAGCTGTACGGACCCGAGTTCGTCCCCGACGCTCCGCGCATCTACGCCCCGAAGAACAAGGGCGCCCAGGAGGCCCACGAGGCGATCCGTCCGGCGGGGGACTCGTTCCGCACCCCCGCGCAGGTCGCCCGCGAGCTCTCGGGCGACCAGTTCAAGCTGTACGAGCTGATCTGGAAGCGCACGGTCGCCTCCCAGATGGCCGACGCCAAGGGATCGACCGCCTCGGTGCGGCTGGGGGCGACGACCACGCAGGACGTCGTCGTCGCCCAGCGCCCCGCGGCGCGGGTCGACGCCGAGTTCGCGGCGTCGGGCACGGTGATCACCTTCCGTGGCTTCATGGCCGCGTACGAGGAGGGTCGCGACACCGACCGGTACGCCGATGCGGGCGGCGCCGTGGTCGACGCCGGCACCGAGGGTGCCTCCGCCACGGCCAAGAAGGCCGATGCGCGGCTGCCGCGGATGTCCGAGGGTGACGCGCTGGACGCCCGGGGGGTCGAGGCCGAGGGCCACCGCACCTCGCCGCCGCCCCGCTACACCGAGGCGAGCCTGATCAAGGCGCTCGAGGAGCGGGGCATCGGCCGTCCGTCGACCTATGCGGCCACCATCTCGGTGATCGTCGACCGCGGGTACGTGCTGCCTCGCGGCCAGGCCCTCGTGCCGAGCTGGCTGGCCTTCGCGGTGATCCGTCTGCTCGAGGAGCACTTCGCGCGTCTGGTGGACTACGACTTCACGGCCGAGATGGAGAGCGACCTCGACCTCATCGCGGCCGGCGACAAGGAGCGGGTCGCCTGGCTCAGCCGCTTCTACTTCGGCGACGGCACCGGGACCCCGGAGGGTGAGGGGCTGCAGCACCTCGTCCAGGACCTCGGGGACATCGACGCACGGGACATCAACTCGGTGCCCATCGGTGACGGGATCACGCTGCGGGTCGGTCGCTACGGGCCGTACGTCGAGGAGGCGGGCGTCGCCGTCGGGTCGCCGGGCGCCGACGGGCCCGAGGGTGCGGGTTCCGGGGCGACGGGTGGCGGTGCAGGTCCCGACGGGCCCACGGTCGAGCCCAAGCGCGCGTCGGTCCCCGACGACCTCGCCCCGGACGAGCTGACCGTCGAGAAGGCCCGCGAGCTGCTCGACAGCCAGGCCGACGGTGACCTGGTCCTCGGCGAGGACCCCACGACCGGGACGACCATCGTCGCGAAGAACGGCCGGTACGGCCCGTACGTGACCGAGCTGCTGCCTGAGCCCGAGCTCGACCCGGGCCTGTCGGCCGCCGCCAAGAAGAAGGCGCTCGCCGCCCAGCCCAAGCCGCGCACCGCGTCGCTGCTCAAGACCATGCAGGTGCAGTCGGTGACCCTGCAGGACGCGCTGCGGCTGCTGTCGCTGCCGCGCGTGGTGGGTGTGGACCCCGAGTCGGGGGTCGAGATCACGGCCCAGAACGGGCGCTACGGCCCGTACCTCAAGCGGGGGACGGACTCGCGGACCCTGCCCACCGAGGAGGCGATGTTCGACATCACCCTCCAGGAGGCGCTCGAGATCTACGCCCAGCCCAAGCGCGGGCGCGGGGCGACCGCTGCTCCGCCGCTGCGTGAGCTCGGCGAGGACCCGGTCAGCAAGAAGCCCGTCGTGGTCAAGGAGGGACGCTTCGGCCCCTACGTGACCGACGGCGAGACGAACGCGACGCTCCGCAAGGAGGACGCCGTGGAGTCGGTGACCCTGGAGCGAGCCGCCGAGCTGCTCGCCGAGAAGCGGGCCAGGGGCCCGGTCAAGAAGACCGCCCGCAAGCCCGCTGCCCGCAAGGCACCGGCCAAGAAGGCACCGGCCAAGACGTCGACCAAGAAGGCCTGAGGGTCACACAGGCTCGTCGTCGGTGCGGAAGCCGATGACCTTGTGGCTGCCGTCGCAGTAGGGCTTGATGCCCGACGCGCCGCACCGGCACAGCGCGACGGTCGAGCGTCGGCGTGGTGCCGGCTCGCCGGTCGCGAGGAGGATCTCGACCTCGCCGCGCACCAGCAGCGGCCCGTCGGGGCATGCGGTGATGCTGGCCCAGGGGGTCGCGGGGGGCGTCGGGGCCGAGGTGGGCCCAGGGCCGGCGTCGCGCAGGTGATCGGTGGTCACCCACCGCAGTCAACCTCGTCGGGGCGGGGTCCGCGCGGCGAGCGGCACGGTGGTACCGGGTGGGGCCTCGGCTCGGCGCAGGGTCGACTCGTGCGGGTCCGTGCACGTGACGACCGTCTCTGCCGTCCCGGATGCGGCACCGCCCGCCCGGTGTCAGCCTGACGGAGCGGCGCTGAGGGTGCCGTGACCCACCGCGTGGCGGTGGCACCTGACGAGGAGGATCTGATGCGACGACCCGCAGCCCGCGGACCGGTGAGCGCTGCGCTCCTCGAGGCGTTGGTGCGTGAGCCCGGACCGGTGGTCACGATGCAGGCGGCCCTCGACCGAGCCCTGGCCGACGGCCGCCGTCCTGCGACGCAGGTGCTCGACGACGAGGACCTCCAGCTCAGCCTCTTCCTGCTCTACGAGCTGCACTACCGGGGCGTCGACGGGGTCGACGAGGCCTGGGAGTGGAGCCCGGACCTGCTGCGGTGCCGTGCTGTGCTCGAGGGCGTGCTCGAAGGTGCGATCCGCGAGATGGTGCCGGTGCCGGCGGGTGAGCCACGCACGGCGTCGGAGGTCGCGGCGCTGCTGTTCGCCCTGACCGCGGCGGACGGTGGGCCGAGCGTCTCGTCGTTCGTCGCGAAGAAGGCCACCGACGAGCAGGTGCGTGAGCTCGTGATGCACCGGTCGGTGTACCAGCTCAAGGAGGCGGACCCTCACACCTGGGCCCTGCCTCGGCTGAGCGGCCGGCCGAAGTCCGCCCTGATCGAGGTGCAGGCCGACGAGTACGGCAACGGGCGCCCTGGTCACACCCACGCCGAGCTGTTCGCCGGGCTGATGCGCGCCCTCGGCCTGGACGACTCCTACGGTGCCTACCTCGACGTGGTGCCGGCGCCGACGCTCGCCTCGGTGAACATGATGAGCCTGTTCGGTCTGCACCGGCGCCTGCGCGGGGCGATCATCGGGCATCTCGCGGCCTTCGAGATGACGTCGTCGATCCCGTCGCGGAAGTACGCCAACGGCCTGCGGCGCCTAGGCCACGGCCCCGAGGCCACGCACTACTACGACGAGCACGTCGAGGCCGATGCGGTGCACGAGCAGATCGCGGGTCGGGACCTCGCCGGCGGTCTGGTCGAGCTCGAGCCGCAGCTGCGCAGCGACGTGCTGTGGGGTGCTGCCGCGTGCCTCGCGGTGGACGGACACGCGGGCGCGCGGATGCTCGAGGCGTGGCAGCAGGGGCGCAGCGCGTTGCGGCCGGCGCGGGACCTCGCTGCCTGAGCGCCCCGTGCCCCCCCGTGCGGCCTCGGCGCGGACTACGGTGGAACCCATGACACACGCCGACGACCCCCGCAGCGCCCCTCCGATCCGCTGGGGGATCCTCGGCCCCGGGGGCATCGCGAACACCTTCGCCGCCGCCGTCAACCACCACACCCGGGCCCAGCTCGTCGCGGTCGGCTCGCGCAGCCGTGACCGCGCCGAGCGCTTCGCCACGCACCACGGCGTCCCGACCACGCACAACGGGTACGACGCCCTGGTCCGGGACCCGCAGGTCGACGCGATCTATGTCGCGTCCCCCCACTCCGAGCACCGCGAGCACGCGCTCCTGGCGATCGCCGCGGGCAAGCACGTGCTGGTCGAGAAGGCGTTCACCCGCAACGAGGCCGAGGCGCAGGAGGTCGTGGATGCGGCGCGTGCCGCGGGGGTCTTCGTGATGGAGGCGATGTGGACCCGCTTCCTGCCCCACGTGGTCGCCCTGCGCGAGGTCCTCGCCCGCGGTGAGATCGGTGAGGTCGTCTCGCTGATCGCGGACCACGGCCAGGCCTTCGGCCACATGCCGACCACGCACCGGCTGCACAACCCCGACCTCGCAGGTGGGGCGCTGCTCGACCTCGGGGTGTACCCCGTCTCCTTCGCGCACGACCTGCTCGGTGTCCCCGACACCGTCCAGGCGACAGGTTCGTTGACCCCCACGGGCGTCGACGGTCAGCTGAGCATCGCCCTGGGCTACGGTGACCGCGTCCAGGCCTCCCTGCACACCACGCTGTGGGCGCGCACCGCGACCACGGCAGTCATCGGCGGCACCGAGGGTCGGATCGAGATCGCCGACAGCTTCTACCGTCCGACGTCGTTCACGGTGATCCGCAACGACGGTGCCCGGTGGACCTACGACATGCCGGTCGACGGCGGCTTCCAGTACCAGGCGGCCGAGGTCGCCCACCGGGTCACCCAGGGGGAGACCGAGAGCCCCCGCATCACGCTCGAGCACACCCTCGAGGTGATGCGGACGATGGACGAGATCCGCCGGCAGGTCGGTGTCGTCTACCCCGGTGAGTGAGGACACCGCCGGGTCTGCGCGGGTCACCGCCTGTCGCCCCTGACGGCTACCCTGACGCGGTGACCGTCCCCTCCCCAGGTGCGCCCGCCCGTGGTGTCTTCGTCTCCTTCGAGGGCGGCGACGGCGTCGGCAAGTCGACCCAGCTCGGGCTGCTGGGTGACTGGCTGCGCACCACCCGGCATCGCGAGGTCGTGACCACGCGTGAGCCCGGCGGGACGGCCCTGGGCCTGGAGCTGCGCGACGCCGTCCTGCACGGCGGCCACGTGAGTGCCCGGACCGAGGCGCTGCTGTACGCGACCGACCGTGCCCACCACGTCGACACGGTGGTCCGACCGGCCCTCGAGCGCGGTGCGGTGGTGCTCACCGACCGGTACCTGGACTCGTCGGTGGCCTACCAGGGCGACGGTCGTGACCTGGGCGCCGAGGAGGTCGAGCGGCTCTCGCTGTGGGCGACCGAGGGCCTGCTGCCCGATCTCACGGTGCTGCTCGACCTCGACCCGGCGGTCGGTCTGGGTCGTCTGACGGGCGCCCCCGACCGGCTCGAGAGGGCCGGCGCGGAGTTCCACGAACGCACCCGCCGCGCCTTCCTGGACCGGGCCGCCGTGGGTGGCGAGCGCTGGTTGGTCCTGGACGCGACGCGCAGCGTCGAGGAGATCCAGGAGCGCATCCGCGCCCGTGCGGCCGCGGTGCTCGACGCACGGCCGGCGGCGACCAGCGGACCGGCGACCAGCGGACCGGCGAGCAGCGAGACCCGACGGTGAGCGTGTGGGACGACGTCGTCGGGCAGAGCGGCGCGGTGGGGGTGCTGCAGGAGGCCCGCCGGGATCCGGGCGCGATGACCCACGCGTGGCTGCTGACCGGGCCGCCCGGCTCGGGACGCTCGAACGCGGCGCGTGCGTTCGCGGCCGCGCTGCAGTGCCTCGACGCCGGGTGCGGGCACTGCCAGGCCTGCACCACGGCCCTGGCGGGCACCCACGCGGACGTCACGGTCGTGGCCACCGAGAAGGTCAGCATCAGCATCGAGGAGGTGCGTGACCTCATCGGGCTGGCCCAGCGCTCGCCGTCCCAGGGTCGGTGGCGCGTCATCATCGTCGAGGACGCCGACCGGATGACCGAGCGCACCTCGAACGTGCTGCTCAAGGCCATCGAGGAACCGCCTCCGCGCACCGTCTGGCTGCTGTGCGCACCCAGCCCCCAGGACGTCGTGGTGACCATCAGGTCGCGGTGCCGCGGGGTGGCCCTGCGCATCCCTCCGGTGGCCGACGTCGCCGCCCTCCTGGTCTCGCGGGACGGCGCCGACCCGACGGTGGCCGACGTCGCCGCGCGAGCCGCCCAGAGCCACATCGGTCTGGCCCGGCGACTGGCCCGTGACCCCGACGCCCGGGCCCGTCGCTCGCGGACCCTTGCGGTGGCAGCGGCGATCCGGGGGGTGGGCGACGCGGTGCTTGCAGCCGCCGACCTGGTCGAGGTCGCCACCGCGGAGTCCAAGGCCGCCACGGAGAACCGGGACGCCGCCGAGAAGGCGGCGCTGCTGCGCACCCTCGGCGCCGAGGACGGCAAGACCCTGCCACCGACCCTGCGAGCCCAGGTGAGGCAGCTCGAGGACGACCAGAAGCGTCGCGCGACCCGTGCCCAGCGGGACGTGCTCGACCGGTCCTTGCTCGACCTCCTCTCGTTGTACCGGGACGTGCTCGTCGTCCAGATGGGCGCCGATGTCGACCTGGTCAACGCCGCGCACGAGGACGAGGTCCGGCGTCTGGCCGGTGCGAGCACCGCGGTGCAGAGCATCCGACGCATGGACGCGATCGGCGAGGCGCGCACCCGGCTCGCCGGGAACGTCGCCCCGCTGCTCGCGATCGAGGCGATGGCCGTCGCCCTGCGTCCGCAGGGCTAGGTCCCGTCCCGAACCACTGTCGCCGGGGGTCTGGCTGCGGGAGGCTGGGTCGATGACGACCTACGCCGACCAGTGGTCCTCGACTCCCGGGTACCTCAACGCCGCGAGCATGGGCCTGCCGCCCCGGGGCGTCCTCGCGGCGCTCCAGGCCACGCTGACCGGGTGGCAGGCCGGGACGGTGTCGGCGCCCGGCTTCGACGCCGACGTGCACGCCGCGCGGACGGCCTTCGCGCGCCTGGTCGGGGTCGACGTCGGACGGGTCGCCGTGGGCCCGCAGGTCTCGACCTTCATGGGCCTGGTGGCCTCGGCCCTGCCCGACGGTGCCCGGGTGGTCTGTCCGACGGGCGAGTTCACCTCGGTCACCTTCCCCTTCATGGTGCACGCCGACCGTGGCCTGATCGTCGAGCACGTCCCGCTGGACGCCCTCGCCGAGGCGGTGCGACCCGGGGTGGACGTGGTGGCGTTCTCCCTGGTGCAGTCGGCCGACGGCGCACTGGCAGACGCTGACGCGGTGGTCCGCGCCGCGCGCGAGGTCGGTGCGCTGGTGGTGGTGGACCTGACCCAGGCGGCCGGGTGGCTGCCGGTCGACGCGAGCGCGTTCGACATCACCGTCACCGGTGCCTACAAGTGGTTGTGCGCACCACGTGGTTCCGCGTTCCTCACGATCAGCGAGGAGGCCGGGCGTCGGCTGCGCCCCCTGCACGCCGGGTGGTACGCGGGGGAGTCGGTGTGGGAGTCGGTCTACGGGCCGCGGATGCAGCTCGCGGCCGACGCGCGCCGTTTCGACGTCTCGCCGGCGTGGATCGTGTGGGCCGGGACGGCCCCTGCTCTCGGGCTCTTCGCCGACCTGATGCGGGGAGATCCGTCGACCGCGCAGGCCGTGCGCCGGCACGGGGCCGACCTGGCCGACCTGGTCCGCGCGGAGCTGGGCCTGGAGCCGACGGGCCTGCCGATCCTGTCCCTGCCCGATCCGGACGGCGCCGTCCTGGGACGTCTGACCGCGGCCGGGTGCACGGCGGCCGCCCGGGCCGGTGGCGTGCGACTGGCCTTCCACCTGTGGAACGACCAGGACGACGTCGACCGGGTGGTGAGCGCACTCGGGGCGGGGGCGGCTCGACCCGAGGGCGTCCAGGTGCAGGCCTGAGGGTCCTGGCGCGCACGGTCACGGGCTGTCACCGGCGTTCGTTACGGTTGACCCCGTGCTGAACGCCAAGAACCCGACCCGTCCACGACTGCGGACAGGGGTCCTGGCCGTCACGCTCGCCCTGCTGCTCGCGGGCTGCGTCGCTCCCAAGGAGCAGACGACCCCCCCGCAGGACAGCGAACCCACGAGCGATGCCCCGGGGCTCGCCGGCGGGATCGAGGGCTTCTACGACCAGGAGGTCGTGTGGTCCGGGTGCGAGGACGGCGCCGAGTACGAGTGCGCGACGGTCAAGGCGCCCCTGGACTGGGACGACCCCGACGCCGCGACGATCGACCTCGCGGTCAAGCGCCTCCCGGCGCAGGGGGCCGCCGCGGACCGGATCGGGTCGCTGATCCTCAACCCCGGCGGGCCGGGCGGCTCGGGCGTCGACTACCTCTCGTACGCCGTGAGCAGCACCCTGGGCGAGGACGTCCTGGCTGCCTTCGACGCGGTCTCGTTCGACCCGCGGGGTGTGGGGCAGTCCTCCGCGGTGAGCTGTGGTGACGACAGCGTCCTCGAGGAGTTCTTCACCACCGACGTCCCTCTGGAGAGCCAGGAGGACGTGGACGCCGCACGCGAGAAGGTCCGCGCCTTCGGTGAGGTCTGCAGCGCCGAGACCGGACCCCTGCTGGGTGAGGTCGACACCGTCAGCTCGGCCCGCGACCTCGACCTGCTGCGCGCCGTCCTGGGTGACGACGAGCTGTACTACGCGGGCTTCTCGTACGGGACGTTCCTGGGGGCCACCTACGCCGAGCTCTTCCCGCAGAACGTGGGCCGGCTGCTGCTCGACGGTGCGCTGGACCCGTCGATGTCCAACGACGACCTCGTGATCGGGCAGGCGATCGGGTTCGAGAACGCCCTGACCGCCTACGTCGCGGACTGCCAGGCCGGGCGCGGCTGCCCGCTGACCGGGACCGTGGACGACGGGCTCGCGCAGATCGCCGCGCTGATGGAACGCGCGTACCGCACCCCGCTCGACGCCGGCGACGGGAACGTCGTGAACCGCACGATGGCCTTCCACGGCCTGGTCGTCACGCTCTACGACGACACGTACTGGCCGCTGCTGACGATGGCCCTCGCCGAGGCCCTCCAGGACAACCAGGGGACGGTCCTGCTCGAGCTCGCGAACGCCTACCTCGAGCGCACCCCCGAGGGTGAGTACCTGTCGAACATGATGATCGCCTTCACCGCGATCAACTGCGTGGACTACCCGACCGAGGAGCGCGACTACGAGGAGATGGTCCTGTTCGCCAAGGAGATCGAGGCCGTCGCCCCGACCTTCGGCAGGAGCTTCGGGATGGCCGTGGGCTGCGAGGAGTGGCCGGTGCGCTCGGAGGTCGTCCGCGCACCGATCGCCGCCTCGGGGGCGGAGCCGATCCTGGTGGTCGGCACCACGGGGGACCCTGCGACCCCCTACGCCTGGAGCGTGGCACTGGCCGAGCAGCTCGAGTCGGGGGTGCTGGTCAGCTGGGAGGGTGAGGGTCACACGGCCTACGGCCGGTCCAACGAGTGCGTGAGCGGGGCCGTCGAGGACTACCTGGTCAGGGGAGTCGTCCCGCAGGACGGGCTGACCTGCTGACCTGGAACCCGGCCCGAGCAGGTGACGCCGCGGCGGCGCACAGGCCCGCTTTGGAGCCTCGCCTGCGGCTGGGTACAGTAGGCCCCGCTCGCCACGTGCCCGCCGGCACGGGGCAGCATCGCCGCCTTAGCTCAGTCGGTAGAGCGTCTCACTCGTAATGAGAAGGTCATCAGTTCGATTCTGATAGGCGGCTCCGACCACGAGGCCCGGTACAGCACCTGCTGATGCCGGGCACTCTGCTGTCAGCCCATGGTCCTGCCGACACCCACCTCGGCGAGACCTTGCCGCTGGGAGTGCGCCCGGAGGATCGTGGCGTGCATGGCGACGGCCGTCTCGGTGCAGCACCTGCAGAAGCGGTACGGCCCGACCGTCGCGGCCGCGGACGTGTCCTTCGACGTCTCCGACGGTGAGATCTTCGGCCTGCTCGGGCCCAACGGCTCGGGCAAGACGACGACGGTCGAGTGCCTCCAGGGGCTCCGGCACGCCGACGAGGGCCGGCTCGAGGTCTTCGGGCTCGACCCGCGGACCGATCCGGCCGGTGTCCGGCGCCTGGTCGGCAGTCAGCTCCAGGACTCGGCCCTGCCCGACCGGCTGCGGGTGGGGGAGGCGCTGCGCCTGTTCTCCACGATCCGGCCAGGTGGTCGTCCGTGGGAGGCGGCCCTCGAGGAGTGGGGGTTGGGGGACCAGCGCCGGACGGCGTTCGGTGACCTCTCGGGCGGCCAGCGGCAACGGCTCTTCGTCGCCCTGGCGCTCGTGGCGGATCCGAGGCTGGTGATCCTCGACGAGATGACCACCGGGCTTGACCCCGCAGGACGCCGCGTCGCGTGGGACCTCGTCGAGGCTGTTCGTGACCGCGGCGCGACCGTGCTCCTGGTGACCCACTTCATGGACGAGGCGCAGCGCCTGTGCGACCGGCTCGCGGTGCTGGTCGGGGGCGGCGTGGTGGCCACCGGTACGCCGGCCGAGGTCGTGGCGTCTCAGTGCCGGTCCGTGGTGGTCACGTTCACGGTCGCACCGGGATCCGACCTGGGCTTCCTCCGCTCCGTCGCCGGGGTGGACGCGGTGGAGCAGGATGGCGGCGGCCGCGCGCGCGTGACGGGCGCTGGCCCCCTCCTGGCCCGGGTCGGGCACGCCCTCGTCTGCCACGGGCTCGAGCCGATCGACCTCCGCGGGGAGCTTCCCACCCTCGAGGACGCGTACCTGGCGCTGACGGCCGGGGATCCTGCATCTCCGGGGCAGGAGGAGGCGGGCGCGTGAGAGCACTGGTCGCGGTGACCGCCACCGAGCTGCGGCTGTTCAGCCGGGAGCCGATGACGGTCCTCTTCGTGCTGGTCCTCCCGGTCGTCATCCTGTACGTCCTCAACGGCGTCTTCGGTGGACAGCCGGCAGACCCGTCGGTGTGGGAGGGCATCGGCGCCGTCGACTTCTACACCTCGGCCTACGTCGCCCTCGTGGCGGCGACCGTCGGTGTCCTGACCGTCCCGGTGCACCTGGCCGGGTACCGCGAGCAGGGCGTGCTGCGCCGGTTCCGCGCGTCGGCGCTGTCCCCCGTCGCGCTGATCGGGGCGCACGTGGTGGTGGCGACGTGCGTGGCGACCGTCGGCGCCGTCGTCGTGGGTTGCGTGTCCGTCGTGGCCTACGGCGCGCTCACCCCCCAGGACTGGATCGGGGTGGTCGCGGCTCACCTGCTGTGCGCGGTCTCGTTCGCGGTGCTCGGTGCGCTGCTCGGCCTCGTGCTGCCGACGGCGCGGGCCGCTCAGGGGCTCGGGGTGCTGCTCTTCTTCGTGTTCGTGATGCTGGGCGGAGCCGGGCCTCCCAGCGAGGTCCTCCCCGACACCCTCGCACGCGTCGGAGACGCCCTCCCGGTGACGTACGGCGCCCGCCTGCTACGCGGACCCTGGCTCGGGAACGGGGTGGACCTGCAGGCCGTCGCCGTCATCTCCGGTCTGCTCGTGGCCTGCGCGGTGCTGACCGCCTGGCGGCTCCGCACCGATGACCGGTTGTAGGACGCTCTCTTCGGGGAGATCTCGCCGAGCGCGCCTGATCCTCCGGTCGGACCTCGGCAGGACCTCTCTCTGCGCAGCGCGTCACGTCCAGCGGAAGAGCTTGGCCGACAGCGCGCCCGCGACCACGGTCCACGCGGTGAGGACCGCGAGGTGCAGGCTGCTCGGTGCCTGGCCGACCCAGGCCGCCGAGAGCGCAGCGCTCGCCGCGCCGAAGGGCAGGCGCTCACCGATCGTGGCCAGCGCGTCGGGGAGGTTCTCGACCGGGCCGAACCCGCCCCCGAGGGCGAGCATGACGAAGAAGGCCACCAGGCCGACCGCCAGGGCCCCGTTGACGCTGCGTGCCGTGGCGGCGATGAGCAGGCCCACGGCGTACATCGAGCCGACCAGTCCCAGGCCGGCCAGCAGGGCCCACCCGGGCGCTGCCGGGAGGGTCGCGCCGAAGGCCACCACACCGAGCGTGACGGCGAGTCCGGCCCCGATGAGGAACTGGACCAGACTCACGGCCATCTGGCTGACCAGCACCATCGAGGGGCGTGCCGGGGTGACGGCGAGCCGGCGCAGGATGCCGTGCTTGCGGTAGGACGCCAGGAACGACGGCATGTTCACCACGCCGACCAGGGCCGCCACCATCGACAGGGTCAGCGGCAGGATGATGGCGCTCATCACGGTGCTCCCGTTCGCGAGCACCTGGTCGGCGCCGTCTCCGATGCCGTTCATCACCAGGATGAGCACCGGCATCCCGATCGGGAGGATGAGACCAGCGGTGTCCCGCACCACCACACGGGCCTCGCCCAGGACGAGCTGCGCCCAGGCGGCGGGGCCGGGCCGGTGGGCCACGGGCAGGGTCTCGGTGTCGTGGCTCATGTCAGTCCTCCGTCATCGCCAGGAACGCGTCGTCGAGGCTCGGTCGGTGCGTCCGGAGGTCGCTCATCACGACGCCGTGGTGCTCGAGCGCGTCGGTGATCTCCCGGACCAGTGCGCCGTCGTGCACGAGGTCGGCGTGGCCCGTCGCGTGCACCACCTCGCCCCGGACGTCGACGTCGTGCACGCTCGCGAGTGCGGTGAGCATCGTGGGCTCGAAGCTGCCGTGAACCCGGAAGCTCACCGCAGGGGCCGCGTCGGCGCGGTCGACCAGGCCCGCCGGGGTGTCGAGGGCCACGACCTTGCCCGCGTGCATCACGGCGATCCGGTCGCAGAGCCGCTCGGCCTCTTCCATGATGTGCGTGACGAGGACGACGGTGACGCCGTCGTCCCGCATCCCTTCGACCAGTCCCCACATGTCGCGCCGGGCCGGGGAGTCCAGCCCTGTGGTCAGCTCGTCGAGCACCGCGACCCGAGGGGCGCCGACCAGGGCCAGGGCGATCGAGAGCCGTTGTGCCTGGCCGCCCGAGAGGTGGGCGAACGGCGTCCTGCGTGACTCCCACAGCCCGAGCCGAGTCACGAGCTCCTCGGGGTCGGCGCCCGTCGGGTAGAACGAGCGATACATCCGGACGAGCTCGAGGACCCGCAGGCCGTCGTGCAGCTCGGCCTGCTGGAGCTGGACCCCGACCACCTGACGCAGCCGGTCGCGATCGGCGTGCGGGTCGAGACCCAGGACGCGGGTACGGCCGCTGTCGGCCTTGCGCAGGCCGACGAGGCACTCGACGGTCGTGGTCTTGCCTGCGCCGTTGCGCCCGAGGACGCCGAAGATCTCCCCTCGCTCGACCGCGAAGCTGACACCGTCCACGGCGACCGTGCCGCCGTAGCGCTTGCGCAGGTCCTCGACCTCGATCGCCGCCATGCGTCCTGCCTCCTCGAGTCGTCCGACCGTTCCGGCTCCCACGCTAGGGAGGTGCGCCCGAGTGCCACATCTGCCGGTCGTCACCGGAGCGCACCATGACTTCCGGCACCTCACCTGGGCATGGCCGGCTCCGTACGCTGACCTGATGCAGCGGAGCCGGTACGTCGAGATGTGGGCCGCCGCGTGCCTGGTGGTGGTGTGCCTGCTCGTCGCCGTGGTCGAGGGCTCGGGCGTCGCGGCGGTCGGCACGCCGCTGATCCTGGGGACCTGGCTCGTGGCCTTCGTGACCTACCTGGTCGGGGTCGCCGTGGTGTCGGTGCGCTCGACACCACGGTCGGTCCGTGGCCGGCTCGTGCTGGTCGCGGTGCCGGTCGTGGCCGGCGCCGTCGTCGTGCTGCTCTCGCCCAACCGTGGCGGGATGTCCGCGATCCTCCTGGTCATCGTCGCCGCGTCGGCAGCCCTTCACCTGAGCGTCCGGGCGACGCTCGCGGTCGTCGCTCTCAACAGCGCGGTGGTGGTCGCAGCGTCCTCGGCGGCCGGGCCGCTGGTGACCACACCCAGCCCCTGGGGTGAGGTCGTGCTCGTCGGCGTGCTGTACGCCCTGCTCCAGATGGCCAGCGCGAGCATGGTCTGGAGCCAGGAGCGCGTGAGCGAGGCGCTCGGTCAGGTGACCGTGGCGCACGTCGAGCTGCGCAGCACGTCCGCCCTGCTGGCCCAGTCGAGCCAGGCCCAGGAGCGTCTGCGGATCTCCCGTGAGCTGCACGACGTGCTCGGCCACCAGCTCACCGCGCTGGCCCTCGAGCTGGAGATCGCGACCCACCGCACCGAGGGTCCGGGCCGCGAGCACGTCGTGCGTGCGCGTGCCCTGGCCAAGGAGCTGCTCGGTGACGTCCGTTCGGTCGTGGGGACCGAGCGGGCCCAGCCCTTCGACCTGCGCACCGCCCTCGCGGAGGTCGTGGGGGACATCCCGTACCCCACGGTGCACCTGGACGTCGATCCTGACCTCGACCTGGACGACGCCCGGGCGACAGCTCTCGTGCGCGCGGTCCAGGAGATCGTCACCAACGCGATCCGTCACGCGCAGGCCGAGAACCTCTGGGTCACGCTGAACCGTGCCGAGGACGGCGACGTGCACCTCGAGACCCAGGACGACGGTGTCGGAGGGGCGCCCGTCGTCGTCGGGAACGGGCTGCGGGGGCTGCAGGAGCGGGTCGCAGCGCTCGGCGGCCAGGTCGAGCTCGACGGCTCCTCCGGCTTCCGGGTCAACGCGGTGCTCCCGCGCCGGGCCGCGGTGCCGACGTGATCCGCGTGGTCGTCGTGGACGACCAGCGGCTCGTCCGCCAGGGGATCGAGAGCTTGCTGGGGCTGAGCGACACGATCGAGGTGGTGGCGCTGGCCGCGGACGGTGACGAGGCCCTCGGCCTCGTGGGCACCTGCCAGCCCGACGTGCTGCTGCTCGACCTGCGCATGCCGGGGCGGGACGGCCTGGCCACGCTCGAGGCGCTGCGCGAGCGTGGCCACACGGTGCCCGTCCTAGTCCTCACGACCTTCGACGACGACGACCTCGTGCTGCGCGCGCTCCGCGCCGGGGCGAAGGGCTACCTGCTCAAGGACGTGAGCCTGGAGGAGCTGGTCGGTGCGATCACCACCCTCGCCGAGGGGGGAACCGTCGTGCGGCCCGCGCTCACCGACAGTCTGCTGAGGGCGATCGAGACCCAGCCGGAGCCCGACGGGTTCGCGCACCTGCCCCCCGCGGAGCCGATGACCGAGCGTGAGACGGAGATCCTGCGGCTGCTCGCCGGTGGCTACACCAACCGTGAGATCGCCGAGGCGATGTTCCTCGCCGAGGGGACCGTGAAGAACCACATCTCGTCCGTGCTGGCCAAGCTCGGCGTCAAGGACCGGACCCGTGCGGTGCTCCGCGCCCTGCACCTGGGGCTGCTCGGCGACGCGTGAGGCTTCCCGGCGGTTCGGAGCGGTCCGCGGTCGACGACGAGCGCCGGTGCGCAGATGTTCACTGACGCGCACAGAACCCTCCCAGAACCCGCCCCCCGAGCGGCGGACACGGCCGGGCGGTGATCTCTAGCGTGACGGACATGGACGACCCCGGCACGCCGCTCCCGCCGACACCCCCGCCCCCGTCGGCACCCCGGCCCCCGTCGGACCGTGCGGTGACACCGACCGCGACGTCGCCGGGCCGGCCCGGTCCGTCCGCGCCGTCCGTCCCACCCGGCCCGACCACCACCCTCCTGCGGGCCCCCGGCCCGACCGTCTCCCTGCCGCGGCCGCCCGGACCCGTCACGACCGCCCTGCGGGACTTCTGGGCCGAGGACCGCCGGACGGTGCCCGCCCCGGTGCTCGTCGGGATCACGGTCTCCGGGCTGGCGGGCGGGATCCTGGTCGTGGGGCACCGGCCGGGTCTGGGCATCGGGCTCGTCGGGCTCGTCGTGTGGGGCGCAGCCGTCCCGGCCCTGCTCCGACGGCGTGCGGTCGGCGACCTGGCGACGGCGGCCCTGTGCGTCGCACTCGTGGCCGTGGTCGCGGTGCGTGACGCGGGCTGGCTGGTGGGACTGTGCGTGGCAGCGGCGGCGGTGGTGGGCGCGACCGCGGCGACCTCCGCGCGGTCGGCACCCGCAGTGCTGCTCGGTGTCCTGAGCTGGGCCGCGGGAGGCCTGCGAGCGGTGCGTTGGCTCTCGCGCAGCGCGGGCGAGCTCGTCGGCCCACGGCGCGCGCAGGCGCTGGTCGTGCTGCGCAGCGTGGCCGTCACGGCGGTCCTGCTGCTCGTCTTCGGGCTGCTGTTCGCTGCTGCCGACCTGGTCTTCGCGAGCTATCTGCGGGTCGACCTCGGCCTGCTCCCCGGACGGGTCGTGGTGGGTGTGCTGGTGGCGGTCCTCGCCGCGACCCTCGCGCACCTGGCTCTGGCACCCCCGGCGTGGTCCACGCTCGGCCTGCCACCGGCCCGGCCGGTCAGCCGTGGCGAGTGGCTGCTCCCGGTGCTCGCCCTGGACGCGATGGTGCTGGCCTTCGTGACGGTGCAGGTCGTGGCCCTGCTCGGGGGCCACCAGCACGTCCTGGAGACCGCAGGACTGACCTACGCGCAGTACGCGCGGCAGGGTTTCGCCCAGCTCGTGGCCGCCACCGCGCTGACGCTCGTGGTGGTCGCCGTCGCCGCGCGGCGGGCCCCCCGGGAGACCGCACGTGACCGGCTGGTGACCCGTGCCGCCCTGGGCGTGCTGTGCGTCGCAACCCTGGGTGTGGTGGTCTCCGCGCTGCACCGGATGAGCCTGTACGTCGACGCGTTCGGGCTCACCCGTCTGAGGGTGTCCGCCGTGCTCGCCGAGATCGTCCTGGGCCTCGTGCTCGTCCTGGTCCTGGTCGCCGGGGTGCGTTGGCGGGGCGGGTGGCTGCCGCGCGCCGTCGTGCACGTCGCCGCGGCGGCCCTGCTGGGGCTCGCGGTCGCCAACCCCGACGCGATGATCGTGCGGTACAACGTCGCAGCCGACCCCGGGGCCGATGCCGGCAGCCGTACGGCTGCCGCGCTGGACGTCACCTACCTGCAGGGTCTGTCGGCCGACGCCGTGCCGACGATGGCCGAGCTCGACGAGCCGCTGCGGTCGTGCCTGCTGGCCGGGGTCGAGGTCGCCCCCGCGTCCGGTGGCCTGGCGGGGTGGAACCTTTCACGCGCGCAGGCGCACTCCACCTGGTCGGACGGTTCGCACCGGTCGCTCGTGACCGGCCGCTGCTAGGACTCGACCCCGAGCCCGCCGACCACCCGGAGCGGGTGCGTCTCGAACTCGCCCGTCAGCATCGGCATCGCACGACTGATCTGCTCGCGCACCGCGGGGAGCTCGAGCGACCCCTCGTGGTGGGCCTGGGACTCCCAGACCTCGCTGACCCACACGAGGTCGTCGTCGGTCTCGCTCACGCCCACCACGTAGAGGTGGCAGCCGGCCTCGCGGAGTGCCGCGGCGCCCTCGGTGAGGATCGCGACGACCTCGTCGCGGCGGCCTGGTCGGGTGCGCATCGACCCGAGGTGTCCGTAGGGCATCGTGGTTCTCCAGAGGTCGGGGGTCTCAGGCCTCGGGGCGCCTGGCTCGGCTGGGCTGGACCCGGGTCGGCTCCCCGGGCATCTTCGGGTACTCCGGGGGATAGGGGAGGTCGTCGTGCCCGTGGTCACGTTCGTCCTTGTCGGCGAGCTCGAGCAACGGCTCGATCGAGTACGCCAGGTCGCCGCGGTCGAACAGGTCACCCACCTCGGCGAAGCGGGCGGGCATGGTCGTGACGTCGAAGTCGTCAGGGTGGACCTGGTCGACCTCCTCCCAGCGCAACGGGGCGGAGACCGTGGCGCGCGGGTTGGCACGCACCGAGTAGGCCGAGGCGATGGTGCGGTCGCGTGCCATCTGGTTGTAGTCGATGAAGATCTTCTGCCCGCGCTCCTCCTTCCACCACTTCATCGTCACCAGCTCGGGCAGCCGTCGCTCGACCTCGCGGCCCAGGGCGATGGTCGCGCGCCGCGCCTGGGTGAAGGTCCAGCGTGGCTCGATCGGCACGAACAGGTGGATCCCGCGCCCGCCCGAGGTCTTGGGCCAGGCCTCCATGCCGAGCTCGTGCAGCAGCGCCCGCACCTCGGGGGCGACCCGCGCGGCGTCGTCGTAGTCGGTACCGGGCTGCGGGTCGAGGTCGATGCGCAGCTCGTCAGGGGAGTCGACGTCGGCCGAGCGCACCGGCCAGGGGTGGAAGGTGAGGGTGCCGAGGTTCGCGGCCCAGGCCACCACGGCGAGCTCGGTCGGGCACACCTCGTCGGCGGTGCGTCCGCTGGGGAAGGAGATGCGGGCGGTCCGCACGTAGTCCGGTGCGCCCTGGGGGACCCGCTTCTGGTAGAACGCGTCGCCCGAGGAGTCGGTGCGGGTCGCGAGCCGGGCGCCCTCGAACACCCCCTTGGGCCACCGTTCGAGGGTCGTCGGCCGATCTCTCAGCGCCCCCAGGATCCCGTCGCCCACCGCCAGGAAGTACTGCACGACGTCGAGCTTGGTCAGGCCTCGCTCGGGGAAGACCACCCTGTCGGGACTGGTGACCCGGACGGTCCGTCCCCCCACGTCGAGCTCGACCGCCGGCGTCGTCGCGCGTGCCATGGCCTCACCGTAGACGTGGGGGGTGCGTGCGGCCAGGGGAATCAGCCGGCACCGATCAGCCCGCGGCGGTGGGCCACCGAGACCGCTTCGGCGCGGCCGGTGACCCCGAGCTTGGCGAGGAGGTTGGACACGTGGACGCTCACGGTCTTGCCGCTGATGAACAGCTGCTCGCCGATCTGCCGGTTCGAGAGCCCTCGGGCCACCAGGGCAAGCACCTCGGCCTCACGGTCGGTCAGCACCGACGACGGCGCACGACGGACCCCCGGCAGGTCCAGGCGCGCACGACGGGCCAGGGAGTGCACGGCCTCGAGCAGCGGGGCGGCGCCCATGGACTGCGCCTCCTCGGCCGCCCGGGCGGCCTGCTCCTGGGCGCCGCGGCGGTCACCCGCGGCCACCAGGGCCTCAGCCCATCGCCACCGGCTGCGGGCCTCCTCGTAGCGGTAGCCGTACCCGAAGCCCTCGACGGCCTCGCGCCACGCGTCGGCACCGCCGTCGCCCAGGAGGCGGGCGTGCTCGGCGCGGGCCCTGGCGAGCCAGGCACGTCCCTCCGGCCCGAGACGGCCTCCCCGGGGTCGCCCCCGCTCAGCGGTGCGGATGGCCCGTTCGACCAGCTCGGTCCCCAGGCGCACCCTCGCGGCGGGATCCTTGCCCGCGAGCCGCTCGGCGGTGGCGGCGTCGGCCAGGGCGGAGATGCCCAGCGCCGCCAGCCAGATCCCGCCCAGGAAGTAGTCGGTCCAGGCCCTGCCCAGGTGGTCGATGAGATCGGTGGCCAGGCTCACGGCCTCGTCGAGGCGCCCGACCCAGGTGAGCGCGTCGATGGTGCAGCCACCCGTGATGAGAGCGACCTGGCCGTCCCATGCCCACACCGGCGGGATCTCCACGGCCGAGAGGATCTCCTCCCACTCGCCGCGCGCGACCGCCGAGTACTGCTGCACGGCGCCCAGCAGGGCCGCCTGGGACTCGGGCAGCGGCTCGGCCCAGCCCGGGTCGACCGCGAGGTCACCGCGGGCGTAGCGCACCAGGTCCCGGAAGAAGCGCTGGGAGACGCCGAACTCGCTCCACGTCAGGCCCGCACCGCGGGTGCGCACCTGCGCTGCCTCCAGCACGGCGGCCGACTCCTCCAGGTGACCGGCGTAGTAGTGGGTCGTCGCGAGGTTGTACGCGCAGCGCTGCTCGGTCACCAGGTCACCCGCCTCGCGCGCCCTGCGCTGTGCGGTCGCCAGCAGCTCGGCCGTGCGGGCGTGGTCGTCGACCACGAGCACCGCGAGGGTCGCGAGCGCGTCCGCCTCGGCTGCCGGGACCTCGGCCGCCCGCGCGGCCTCGATGGCGAGGGTGGCCACGGCGGTCGCCTCCTCGTCGAGGTCGTTGACCAGGCAGCACCGCGCGTGCGTGGCGAGCGTCCAGGCCCGCTCGGCCGGTGGGGTCTGCTCGGTCAGCTCGGCGCGCGCCGCGGTGGACTCCGCGAGGGCCTCACGTTCGCGCTCGGCACCGAGCAGGTGGCGGGCCAGGGCCGCGCGCAGCGGTGCCCGGCGGGCCCGGTCGGGGGCGGCCGAGGCGACGGCGTCCCGGGCCAGGGCGACGGCCCGCTCGGCCTCACCCGCTCGCCCGGCGGCGAGCGCCGTCCGCCCGAGGACGGCGATGCGGTCCTCGCCGACGAGGGTCGCGGCGTCCGGCACCGCGTCCCACAGTCGCAGGACCGTCTCGAGATGACGGAGCTCCTCGGCGGGGGCGAGCACCACGGCCGCGTCCAGGGCGGCCGCGTGGGACGCTGCGAGCGCCGCCGGGAGGTCGTTGGCGCGCAGGGCGTGCGCGGCGACGCTCGACGGGGGGCCCAGCGACGGGTCGGCCCTCATCGCCTCGAGGTAGGCGCGGTGCAGCGTCGTCTGCTCCCCGGGCAGCAGGTCGCCGTAGACCACCTCAGCGAGCAGGGCGTGACGGAAGGCCATCCGGCCGTCCTCACCCACCAGCAGGTGGTGCGTGACCGCCTCGCGGAGGGTCGCGTCCAGCCCTTCCTCGCGCAGACCCGGCCCGGCGTCGGTGGCCAGGACGGCGCGCAGCAGCGGCTCGGCGACCCGTCGCCCGGCCACCGAGGCGACCTGTGCGAGTCGCTGCACCGGGGGGTCGAGCTGCTCGATCCGCGCGCGCAGGACGTCCGCGAGGGTCCCCGGGAGTGCTGACCCCCCGAGCCCGCCTGCAAGGAGCTCCTCTGCGAAGTACGCGTTGCCCTCGGAGCGCGCCATGACGCTGTCGAGCGTCGCCTGCCCCACCGGTGCGCCCGTGACGGCGGTCGTGAACTCGCGGAGCTCGTCCGCGGTGAACGGCTCGAGGTCCAGCCGCTCGACCCGTTGGTGGCGCCACAGCTCGGCGAGGATCGGGCGCAGCGGGTGGCGGCGGTGGAGGTCGTCGGTGCGGTAGCTGGCCACGATGAGCAGGTGCTCGGTGCGCAGCCGGGCCACGAGGTACCGCAGGACGTCACGGCTCGAGGAGTCCGCCCAGTGCAGGTCCTCGAGGATCAGCACCAGGGGAGCGCCCGGCCGGCCGACGGCACCCAGGACCTCGGCGATCCCGTCGAAGAGCTGCAGCCGCACCGACCTGTCCTCGCCGGGCGGGTCCTGCGTGGGTGCCCGCGAGGGCAGCAGACGGCCCAGGGCCGGGCGCACGGCGGCGACCTCGTCGACCACGCCGTCCATGGCCCGTAGCTGGGCCAGCGCCTCGGCGAACGGCAGGTAGGGCAGGCCGACCTCGCCCAGGTCCACGCAGTGGGTGGTGACGGCCGTCGCTCCGGCGTCCGTGCTGATCTCGGCGAAGCGCGACAGCAGCCGGGACTTGCCGACCCCGGCGTCGGCGCCGACCAGGACCGTGCCCGGGACGCCGTCGGCAGCCCGGTCGAGAGCCGCGCGGAGAGCGGCGACCTGGGTCTGCCGGGCGACGAACGGTGAGGTCAACGTGCCACGTGCCATGTCCTCGATCCTGGCAGCGACCACCGACGTCCGGTAGAGCGCGCGGCGGTCCCGCGGCGCACGGCAGCGGAGACGCGAGCGGGTACCGGGGCCGGGTCCTCCGGCGCCGGGCGGGCCACGCGCGGGCGGGCCTGGGCCTGCACGCGCTCCTGTCGGTAGGCGATCTCGGCGTCGAGCGCGGGTCCCCAGGTGATGGTCATGTCGTCCTCCGGTGCGGCCTGCCGAGCGGTTCGCTCGGTGCTTCCACACTCGCCCTGAGGTGCCTTGCGGCACATCGGGAGGTTGACCGGTGCGCAGGACCGGACCGGGCCGCGACCTGTCTGAGGTGCCTCAGACCGGACCGCCGGTACCGGTCGGACCTAGATGACCTCGAGGCGACGGCTGCCCAGGGGGACCCGGAGGATCTCGCCGTCCCCGAAGTCGACGATCACGGCTTCGATGCCGTCCAACGCCACGACGCGACCCATGCCGTGGCGCTCGTGCGAGACACGGGCGCCGATGGGGATGGGGTCCGCGGGGAGCAACGCGCGCTCGCGGGCAGCGTTGAACGGACTGTTGGGCAGGTGCCGGCGTCTACCGGGGGGCGAGGAGGACATCAGGACCAGTGTCCTCCTATCCGGGCCGTTCTGGAACCGCTCTCCGGTGAAGGTTTATCCGGCCGCCGCGCGACGGTCCCATCGGGCCCGTGCCTTGGCGGCCTCGACCTCGCGATCCTTGGCGGGCGCGGTGGTCACCAGCGCCTCGAGGAGGTGCCGGGTGAGGTGGGCGATCTCCTCGACCGCCCGGTCGAAGACCTCCTGGTTGGCCCGGGACGGCCGGGTGGTCCCGCTGACCTTGCGGACGTACTGCAGCGCCGCGGCGTGGACCTCGTCCGGGGTCGCCGCGGGCTCGAGGTTGTTCAGGGGGCGGATGTTGCGGCACATGCTCCGAATGTACGACGGCCTCCTGGTCGGTGGGGAGGGGCCTGTCGGTGCCGCACGTGATGATGGCGGGGTGACCAGAGATGACTGACCGCGGTGACGCGTCCTGGCCCCCGACGACGACGACCGTGGTCGGGGCCGACTGGTACGCCCGGGACATCTCGGGCGAGCATCACACCGGGGTGGCCTTCGTCGACGTCGACATGACCGAGGTGACCGGAGACGGCGCGACCTTCGAGGACTGCGCGTTCCGCAACGTCCGCTTCAACGCCTCGGTGCACCGGGACTCGGCCTTCACCGGGTGCGGCTTCGTGCGGTGCACCTTCTTCGACACCCGGTTCGAGCGGTGCAAGCTCGTGGGCAGCAGGTTCCAGGCGTGCACGATCAACCTGCTCACGGTCGTGGGGGGCAACTGGTCGTTCGTCGGCCTGGCCGGGGCGGACCTGCGGTCGGCGACCTTCACCGGGACGCGGCTGCGGGAGGCCGACCTGACCGGCGCGCAGTGCCAGGGCGGGACCCTGCGCGACCTGGACCTGTCCGGTGCCTGGTTCGAGCGGGCCGACCTGACCGGCTGCGACCTGCGCGGCAGCGACCTGTCGAGCCTGGACCCGCGCACCGTGGAGCTGCGAGGTGCGGTGGTGCTGGTCGACCAGGCGGTGGGGGTGGCCGAGCGGCTCGGGCTCGACGTCCGCGCCGAGTAAGCGCCACGGGGCACGCTAGCGTCACCCCATGGACAGGGTGCGGTGGGGGATCATCGGCGTCGGCGACGTCACGGAGGCCAAGAGCGGGCCCGGCTTCCGGCGGGCCGACCGGTCGGAGCTCGTGGCGGTCATGCGGCGTGACGGCGCGAAGGCGGCTGACTACGCCCGCCGGCACGGCGTGCCGCGCTGGTACGACGACGCGGACGCGCTCCTGGCCGACCCCGAGGTCGACGCCGTCTACATCGCCACCCCGCCCGACTCCCACCGGCACTACGCCGTGCGGGCGGCCAGGGCGGGCAAGGCTGTCTACGTCGAGAAGCCGATGGCGCGCAGCGCCGCCGAGTGCGAGGCGATGATCGAGGCCTGCCGCACCGCGGGGGTGCCGCTCTTCGTGGCGTACTACCGCCGGGCCATGCCCCGGTTCGGAGTCGTCAAGGCCCTGCTCGACGACGGTGCGATCGGCACGCCCCGCTCGGTGGTGGTGCGGACGCAGAAGCCCGCCGACCCGGCCGACCACGACCCGGCCGGGCTGCCCTGGCGGGTCCGGCCCGAGATCTCCGGCGGGGGGTACTTCGTCGACCTGGGATCCCACACCCTTGACCTCCTGGACCACCTCCTCGGGCCGGTCACCCACGTGACCGGCACCGCCGCGAACCAGGCGGGCCGCTACGCGGCCGAGGACCTCGTCACCGCGACCTTCCGTCACGCCTCAGGGGTCGAGGGGGTCGGGCTGTGGTGCTTCGACGCCCACGAGCACCAGGACGAGGTCGAGATCGTCGGGACGCACGGGTCGCTCAGGTTCTCCTCGTTCGGTCAGGAGCCGCTGCGACTGTCGAACGGTGACGGGACCCGGGAGATCGACGCTCCCTACCCGGACACCGTGCAGCTCCCGATGATCCAGTCCGTCGTGGACGCGCTGACCGGGCACGGCAGCTGTCTGAGCACCGGGGAGAGCGCGCTGCGCACCGCCCGGGTCGTGGACACGCTGCTCGCCGAGTACCGGCAGCGCAGCAGCCTGGGAGCCTGACCCGGTGCAGGTCGCAGCGTCCGACTTCGGTCCGGGCGCCCGGACTGGTACACCTGTGGTCGTGAGCTTCGACGAGCCGGTCAGCGCGGGGTTGCGCGACGCCAAGGCCAACGCGCGGTCCACCCACTACACCGTGGGCGAGCTGCGGCAGGACCCGGACGGCACCGTGTGGCTCGAGTGCTCGTGCGGGACGACGCTGTCCAACGGTCCGACCTGGACCCTCGACGAGCACGTGCGGCTGCACCGCGCGGAGGCGAAGTACCTGGCGCTCTCCCAGGCCGCACCGCCCGGGATCCCCCGCCTGATCGACCTCGCCTGGCAGCAGCCCGGCCGTCCGACCGCCTGACGCCCCTCAGCCCGCCGCGACCCGGTCGCGGGCCGACGCGGCGCCCAGCCACGTGTGCGGGTTGCGGTCCCAGCACCAGCCGAGCTTGGCACGCCGGTCGCTGATCCAGACCGCGGGCACCCGCTGGTTGGTCGCACGGGAGCCCATCAGCGAGTAGCAGCGGTTGGGCCGCAGCATGTCGGGTCGCAGGATCGTCAGGGCGACGCCCTCGGTGATCGTCAACGGGGTCCGTCCGGCCGCTCGTACGGCGAGCAGGGCGTCCTCGGGCCTGGTGCCGCAGTAGTTGCTGCCGGTGTCGATGCCGGTCAGCAGGTAGGCGCCGCCCCCGGGGACCTCGACCCCCGCGACATCGCGGTAGGTGGCCAGCTCCTCGCGATCGATCACGCTGACACCGGTGCGGCCCGCGCGTCGCATGGCCGGTACCGCGTCGTTGAGGTCGTAGTCACCGGTGAGGACGAGCACGAAGGGGACGGCGTCGCCCCTGTCGGCCCCCGCGTCACCGGCGCCCGCGGCGGACTCCTCGACGAGGTCGGCCAGGGGGAGCAACGCGGACCGGAACGCCTGCCCGGTGACGCCGAGAAGCTCCGGCAGACCGAGCGCGAGGTACACCTCCGTCTGGCGTCGCAGCTCGGTGCGAGGGTCCGCATCGAGGTCGACGGGCAGGTCCGGGGTCGCTGCGCGGACGGTCGGGAGGTCCGGGTCGACAGCGGTGATCGTGGTGGGCACGGCTGCTCCTGGGGGTCGGGGTACGCCGCTCGGCGAACGGGCCCCTGGTCAACGTGGGGCGTGGAGCGGGAGTTCCGCGACGTCGCGCCGTGGCGGTGCACGATGTCGGCCGCAGGGCGTGGAACCCTGGGGCGGTGAGCACCAGCGCGCGCGACGCCGTCCGGGGTCGCGCCCCCGGACTCGTCCTGGACCGGACCTTCAGCGCGGTCCTGTTCGACATGGACGGGACGCTCATCTCCTCGATCGGCTCGGTGGTCCGTTCCTGGACACGGCTCGCCCAGGAGTTCGCGATCCCGGCGGAGCGGTTCGGGGACTTCCACGGGACGCCGGCACGTGCCCTGCTCGACCACCTCATGCACGACCGGACGGCGAGCGAGCGGGCACGGGCCGTCGAGCGGGTCGAGGAGCTCGAGGTCGCGGATCTTGACGACATCGCGATCCTGCCCGGGGCGAGCCGCGCACTGCACGCCGTGGACGCCCCGGGCCGGAGCGCCATCGTGACGTCGTGCACGCGCCGGCTCGCACAGGCCCGCCTGGTCGCGACCGGGCTGCCGGTGCCGCGTGTCGTGGTGACCGTGGACGACGTGACCCGCGGCAAGCCCGACCCCGAGCCCTTCCGGCTCGGCGCCGACCGGCTGGGTGTACGGCCGGAGGACTGCCTCGTCGTGGAGGACGCGACCGCGGGGGTCCAGGCGGGCGAGGCTGCAGGGGCGGCGACGCTGGCCTTGACCACCACCGCGGCCGACGGCCGGATCGAGGCGGATCTCGTGGTGCGCGACCTCTCGGCGGTCCGTCTGCTGCTGGTGCCCGACGGCGTCCGGGTCGAGCTGTGCTGAGCGCGCACCTCGGTCAGGTGCCACGCCCGGGAGGTCCGGCAGGCGGTGGACAGGTGAGGCCTACCCTGGGGGCAGGGCACGTCGTCGTCCCTGCGGGAACCGGGCTTGAGGTCCGTCCTGGCGGGGTCGACGCGCCAGGGAGGCCCTGATGGACCACCCTAGGGGGGTGTGGTGAGCCGATGGCGTGGTGTCGAGGAGACGAGGTGAGGTCCGTGAGCGGTGAGCATGCTCGTCGCACCTCCTCGGGCCGCACCCTCCGCCTCGTGCTCGGTGCCCAGGAGCCGCCACCGGAACCGCCCCCCTCGGAGACCGCCGGCGGGACGCAGGACTCCGACGGCATCGTCCTTCCCTCGCAGCGCAGGTCAGTCGCCGTCGGTCGCCACTGGGTGGTGCAGAGCGCCGTCGGGCACGGTGTGACCGGGATGGCGAACCAGGTCGTGGAGCTGCTCTCGAGCGAGCTGCTCGCCAACGCGGTGCTGCACGGTCCCGAGGGCGGGGCGATCGGGGTCCGGGTGCACCACGACTCCGGTGTCCTGCGGGTCTCGGTCGCGGACACGGGCGCGCAACCGCCGGTCGTGCTGCGTCAGGAGCCGACGGCGGCCAGCGGCCGGGGCATGGCGATCGTCGAGGCCATGGCGACCCGCTGGGGCGTCGAGGAGCACGGAGATGGCGGCAAGACGGTCTGGTTCGAGCTCGACCTCGACGACTTCTGACCCACCTCAGGGCAGTGTCGTGACCGTCCGCACCGGTCCGGTGACTGTGCCCAGCGAGTTCGTGGCGACCAGCCGGTAGTGGTAAGTCCTGCCGGGGAGCAGGCCGTCGAGCCTGAACGTCACGGTCTTCTCCCAGGTGAGCGCGTCGACCTGCTGCGGGACGGTGCTGCTGCCCAGCGCCGGGGACGTGCCCCACTCGAGCCGCGCGGAGGTGGCGAGCAGGTGGGGGTGGACCCCTACCCGCACGGTGGCCGAGGTGCGGGTGCGGTCCGCGCCCAGGGTGCCGGTGCTCGTCGGTGGGCCGTGGGTGTCGGTGACCCGCGTCAGCACCGACGTCCCTGCCACGGTCGTCGCGGTGACCCGCCAGTAGACCCTCGACCCCACGGGCAGCCCGCTCGCGGTGTGGGTGACGTGCTTGGCGTAGGGGACGTCTGCGACGTCGATCACCGGGCTCGAGCTGCCGTAGCCGGTGGACGGGCCCCACTCGAACCGGACCGTGGCCGCGTGACCGTGCGGGTTCACCCAGGCGTTGAGCTGGATCGACGTCGCAGTGCGCTCCCGCTCGCTCGCGGTCAGGGTGGGCGCCGGCGCCGCCTGCACGGTGCGGCGGTCGACGTTGCTCGAACCGGTGGCGTCGGTCACGGTCAGCCGAGCCTCGTAGGTCCCCGCGGCGTAGGTGTGCGTGAGGTCCGAGGGTGGCTGGCCCTGTCCCGTCCGCACGGTCCCGTCGCCCAGGGCGAGGGACCAGCTCGTGATGCCGGAGCCGTTGCGCGAGGCCGTCCCGGTGCTGCCCGACGCGTCGAGGGTCAGGGTGAGCGGCGCGGTCCCGTGCGTGACCGAGGGGCGCAGCCACGCGTTGGCCCGGGCGTGGGCGGTCGATCGGGCACCTGCGTCGACGAAGCCCTGGAGGGACGTGGGGGTCGAGTCGACCCACCAGGCGCAGTTGCCGTGCGCGTGGAAGGCCACGACTGCCTTGACCTCGGGCCACCCGGCCAGGGTGGACATCGACTCGCGGTACCAGTTGGCCTTGCGGGTCGAGGAGGTCGAGTCCTCGAACGAGCCCCACTCGGCGAGCATCAGGGGCTTGCCGCGCGCCTGACCCCAGGCCCGGAAGGGACCGGCGATCTCCGACATGGGTCGCCAGCGGGAGGGGACACCGGTGGTGCAGGCGTTCCAGTTGTACGGGTCGAGGGCGAGCCAGTCCACGACGTCGTCCCCCGGGTAGTAGGCCTCGGCGCCCGCGGTGACCGCTGCGGCACCGAAGCTGCCCGGGGTCATCACCCAGGTCCACGCGACGTTGGTCGCACCCTCCTGGCGGAAGACCTCCACGAAGTGCCGCCACGCCGCACGGAACTCGGCGGGGGTCCCGTGCCCGGTGGCGTAGTCGGGCTCGTGGTGGAAGGTCAGGAAGACCGGCACCCCGAGGGAGCGCACCGCTGCGGCCTGCTCGCGGATGCGCGTGTCGTGGGCGCCCTGGGCGATCTGCGCCCAGGGGAGCCGGGTGCGGTCCTCCAGGGTCGGCTCGATCGAGAGCACGGGTGTCCGTCCGCGCTCGATCGTCCGGACCACCGGGTTCGGGGGCATCGGGGTGTCCCAGCGGACGTACCACCGCATCAGGTCGAGCTTGCGGCCGATGTCGGTCTCGAAGGCCGCGACGCTGCTCTCGGCGTCGCCCGCAGCACGGCCGGCGACGTGCGCACCGAAGAGCATCCCGCGGGCGGGGGTGAGCTGCTCCGACGCCGTGCGCGGGTCGGTCTCGCCGACCGAGCTCGCTGCGGCAGGGGATGCCTCGGCCGACGGGACGGTGAACGACCCCGCGGCGACCAGGGCCGCGGCCAGGGTCATGACGGTGGTGACCCGGACCCGCAGGGTCGTCGAGGGTGGGCGGACTGAGGGCACGGTGACCTCCGAGAGGTGGCGCGCGGCGACCCGCGGCGCGATGGCGTGGACGGCGACGGAAGATGACCGCTGCGACCGGCCGGGGTCACCCGCCGTCGGGTGCCGGTCTGGTCGCGCGCTGGTCAAGGGGTGCTACGACTCATCGCCGGCCCGGGCCCGTACCTGAGGTGTCCGACCGGGTGGTTCGGTGCCGGGACCCCTAGGGGAGTCTGCGTGCGAACCGGGGTCGGGTCAGGGCTCATCCCGGAGGTGCGCGCCGTCCGGCCGCGGCAGGGTGGTGGTGTCCGGACCGGACCGCCCGACCCATCGACCAGGAGAAACCCGTGAGCATCCAGGACAGCTTCACCCGTCAGGGCCTCGTCCGGCCCCGTGACGGACGTGTCATCGCCGGCGTCTGCGCGGGGGTCGGTCGCCGGCTGGGACTCGAGCCGTGGCCGACGAGGTTCCTCTTCCTCCTGCTGCTGCTCGTGGTGCCGGGCAGCCCGATCCTGATCTACCCGATCCTGTGGATCCTCATGCCGAACGAGCCGACCCAGGTGACCTGGGACGTGCCACGCGACTGAGGTCGTGGCCACGGCCGAGGTGCGCGGCCCCGCGGGCGCGTCCAGGTCGCGCGGGGATCAGGACGCGTGGCTGAGCTCGGAGAGGGCTCGCGCCGGGGCGAACTCGGGGGGCGGACCGCCGAAGAAGCAGCGGCACGCACCGTCGAGGTGGAGGAAGCCGGTGGAGGGCCGCGCTGCGCACGGGACGGCTGCATCGGTGAGGTCGTGCTCTGAGGGGTGCATCAGGACCTCCGGGTCCGCGTTGACCGCTTCCATACCAGAACATTCGGCACGGCGGTGGCGTTCCTGAGGGGTTGGCCGCGAGGGATGGTCGCGATCCCACGCAGGTCACCCGTCGGGACGGGCTCCGGTCCGAGCGCCTCGCCCGGCCCCGGGCGTGCGACGTCCGGTCCGGCCGAGCAGACTGTGAGCTCCGGCCGGGTGGTCGGTGGCCCGCCCGGACCCGAGGGCGGCACCTCCTGGCCGGGCGCGGACGAGGAGGAGCACCGTGTCTCGTGGACCGACCCCGGACCCCGACCACGAGGGGGGCGAGCAGGACTCCCGGCCCCGGGTCCTCGTGCTCGCCGCGACGCCGTTGCTGAGCCTGGTGATCGAGCCCACGCCTCCCGACGACGCGCCCCAGGTGCACCTGCACCTCGGTGGTCAGGGGCTGTGGCTGGCTCGCATGGCCTCGGTGCTCGAGGCCGACGTCGTGGTCTGCGGACCCTTCGGGGGAGAGTCGGGTGAGGTGCTCGCCCACCTGGTCGAGCACGAGGGGATCGGCGTGCGTCCGACCCCCTACGCAGGGGCCAACGGCACCTCGATCCTGGATCATCGTGACGGCGCCCAGGTCGAGGTGGTCCGGACCACGCCGTCGCCGCTCGACCGCCACGAGATCGACGACCTCTACGGCACCGTCCTGGTCGGGTCACTGGACGTCGACGTCGTGGTGGTTGCCGGGGCCGACCCGCCCACGACGCTGCCGGCCGACGTCTTCGGCCGGCTGGCCGACGACCTGCGCGCCACGGGCCGGACGGTGGTCGCCGACCTCTCGGGGGAGGCCACCCGGGCCGTGCTCGGTCCCGGGGTGGACGTCCTGAAGATGAGTCACTCGGAGATGCTCGACGGGGGGTTCGCCGAGCGCAGGTCGCGGGCGGGTCTGGTCGACGGCGCTCGTCGGATGCTTGCCGACGGGGTGCGCGCCATGGTGGTCTCGCGTGCGCAGGACCCGACCCTGGTGGTCACCCGGGAGCGGGCCGTGGAGGTCAGGGTTCCGCACGTGACGCCGGTCGAGCACCGTGGCGCCGGGGACTCGATGACCGCGGGGATCGCCGTCGGCCTCGGGCGCGGGCTCGACCTGGAGGAGGCGGTCCGGCTGGGAGCCGCCGCGGGGGCGCTCAACGTGGCGCGGCACGGACTGGGCACCGGTCGGCGCGAGCAGATCGAGCGCTTCGCGCACGAGGTGGCCGTCCACGAGATCACCTGACCGGCCTGCCGCGTGGCACGCCCCGTGCGGCAGGCCGGACCGGACCGGACCGGACAGGACAGGACAGGAGGCAGCATGAGAGCGCTCATCACCAACGACGACGGGATCGAGTCCGAGGGCCTCGCGGTGCTCGCACGGGTCGCCCTCGCCGCAGGGTACGAGGTGACCGTCGTGGCACCCGCCCACGAGTACTCGGGGGCCAGCGCGTCCCTGCTCGGTGTCGAGCGGGACGGCACGCTGGTCAGGCGTCCGCAGCCCTGTCCCGGGCTGCCCGAGGGCGTCCCGTCGTTCGCGGTGGGCGCCTCGCCGGGGCTCATCGCGTTCCTGGCGGCGCACGATGCCTTCGGGCCTCGACCCGACGTCGTGCTCAGCGGGGTCAACCGGGGGCCCAACACGGGCAACGCGGTGATCCACTCGGGGACGGTCGGCGCGGCGTTCTCGGCGATGACGCACGGCATCCATGGTCTGGCGGTCTCGTGCGCTGCTGCCCGGCCCCGCCACTGGGGGACGGCCGAGCGGGTCGCCGCGCACGGGCTCGCCTGGCTGACGGGGCGCGAGGCGTCGGGCGGGGTGCTCAACGTCAACGTCCCGGACGTGCCGCTGGCCGAGCTGCGCGGGGTCCGGCAGGCGCCGCTGGCGTCCTTCGGCGCGGTGCAGGCGACGGTCGACGAGGTCGAGGGTGGCGACCTGACCGTGACCTACGCCGAGATCGACCCGACCACCGACGTGGACTCCGACGCCGGGCTGCTCGCGGCCGGCTGGGCGACCCTCACCCTGCTGCGCGCCCCGTGCTTCGACCCCGACGTGACGCTGCCCGAGCACCGGGGCGGCTGGCCCGGCGAGGGGTGACGACGCGCCGGGAGCGGGGCGCCGCGAGAGGGCACGCGGAAGGTTTTGTGTCGCAGAACTGTAGTGCTACATTGGTACAAGTTCGCTACACAAAGGAGTCCTGATGCAGGCCACCGCGTTCCTCCTGATCGGCTTCACGGTGCACGCCGTGATCATGATCGTGCTGTACAGCCGTGGAGCGAGTCGCGCCGCGCGGGCTCACCGCTTCGCCCGTACCGTCGACCTCGCGCTCGACGAGACGAACGAGCCCGCCGTGACACGTCGGCTCGCCCGGCGGGAGAGGGCGGGCGCGATCGGCGTGATCGTCGCGGTGTGGTCCGTCGCGGCCTGGCTGTACGTCGGCACGGACCTGTTCGAGCGCATCACCTACGCGCCGTTCCTGGTCGTCGCCGCGGTCTTCGCCGGGCACGCGACCGGGAACGGCGTCGTGGCCTGGCGCGAGTCCACCCGGCCGACGGCGTCCGCCGGGCCCCGGATCGCCCGGGCGTCGACCCCCACCCATGCCGACTACGTGCCCGGGTACGAGCGGTGGTCCACCTGGGTCCTGGCGGGTGCGTCCGCGCTCCTCGCGGCGGCCGCGGCCCTCGTGGACCGGACCGGTCTGCTCGATCTCGGCGAGGTCCCCGCGGGGCTGCTCGTGCTGTGCGGCGTGGTGCCCGCCGCGGTCGTCGTGGTGGACGAGCTGCTCGCGCACCGGCTCGTCCAGCAGCGTCAGGTCGCGACCACGAGCCTCGAGCTGGCGTGGGACGACGCCCTGCGGGCCAGGACGCTGCGTGATCTGACCACCCTCTCGCTGTTCGTCGGTGCCGCGGGGCCCGTGGTGCTGTCGGGGGTCATCAGTGACGGCCTCGAGGGCGGCTGGCCGGCGAACCCCGCGGTCGGCGTCACTCTCGCGGTGCTGCCGATCATCCTCGTCGCGGGCGCGGTGATGACGGTCGTGAGCCTGGTGAGCAACCCTCAGCGGCACTTCCGGCAGCGGCTGTGGCCCGCGCCGGTCCCGGCTGACCAGGCAGCCCAGGCGGGACAGGCGGCCCACCGATGATGCTCGTGGTCGACCCTGCCTCGCACGTCCCGCCCTACGAGCAGGTCCGGGCCCAGATCGACACCCTGGTGTCCCAGGGAGGTCTGGTCCCCGGGCACCGGCTGCCCACGGTGCGCAGGCTCGCCGAGGACCTGGGGCTGGCCGCCAACACGGTGGCGCGGGCCTACCGCGAGCTCGAGCAGAACGGGGTCGTGATCACCAGGGGGCGGGCAGGTACCTTCGTCGCCCTGCGCGGCGCGGACCGCGAGCGTGAGGCCCGGATCGCTGCGGGGCAGTTCGCCCAGCGGGTCAGGGAGCTGGAGGTCGACCCGGTCCGGGCGCTCGACCTCGCCCGGGAGGCCCTGGAGCGCTGACCGGGCGGTGTCGGCGGGGGTCGCCGGTGCCCGAGGCGCTGACGTGCGTGGTTCGTGGGACTCAGCGGGCGTAGCGCGCCACGAAGTTCGCCAGGATGCGGGGAGGCTGGTCGACGACCGCGCCGCTGACCGCCTCGATGACCTGGGTGAGCTCGTCGGGCGGGAAGTACCCGGCATGGCGGTAGACCTCGACCCGGGCCACGATCCCGGGCACGTCCAGCTCGGGATGGAACTGCGTGGCGTACAGGTTCTCCTTGATCCGGAAGGCCTGCACCGGGCAGTGCGGCGAGGTCGCGAGCACCACGGCGCCGGGTGGAGGGGTCCGAACGGCCTCCTTGTGCCCGACGAAGGCGTCGAACGTGCTGGGCAGGCCCGCGAAGAGCGGGTCCTTGCGGCCCGCCGCCGTCAGGGTGATGGGGACCGCGCCGACCGGCTCGCCGTAGGTGCGGTCGATCACCCCGCCCTGGTGGACGCCCAGGGTGCCGACCCCGTAGCAGGCGCCGAGGAAGGGCATGTCACGTGCGACCACCTCGTCCAGGAGGGACGAGATCTCCCGCTCGACCCTCAGCTGGCCCGGGGACTTGGACTCGACCGGGTCGCTCGCGTTGAAGGGGCTGCCGCCGATGATGACCCCGGCGTAGCGGCGCAGGTCGATGTCGGGCAGCGAGGACGCCTCCGCCCGGACCCGGTGGAGCTGGTCGGGTGCGAGACCGCCGAACCGCAGCAGGGCCTCGTACTCCCCGTCGGCGGCTGCGTCGTCGGCACGTGTCGCGAGCAGCAGGAACGGGGTCACGGCCGGAGCCTAACCCGTCGGTGTGGAGGGTTCGATCTGGTTCCTCCTGGTGCATTCGCCCCGGGTGCCGTAGTGTCGTGCCCGAAGTTGCAGTGCTTGCACGTCTCGACTGTGCCGAACCCCCGGGTCCGGTACGCCTTCCTTACCAGGAGCGGACGACGAACACCGCGATGAGCGGCCCGAACGTCGGGTCCGATTGACACTCCTGAAGGAGACAAACATGGCTACTGGCACCGTGAAGTGGTTCAACGCCGAAAAGGGCTTCGGCTTCATCGCTCCCGACGACGGCGGCGCCGACGTCTTCGCGCACTACAGCGCGATCGCGTCGAGCGGGTACCGCTCGCTCGAGGAGAACCAGAAGGTCGAGTTCGAGGTCAAGCAGGGCCCCAAGGGCCCCCAGGCGGACGACATCCGCCCGCTCTGACTCTTGTTCGGTGAGCTGACGCTCACCATCGATCCACACCGAACGCCCCCCCCCCCCCCCCCGCCGGGCGGGGGGGCCCGGGCGGGGGGGGGGGGGGGGGCGGGGGCCGGGGCGGGCGGGCGCGCCCC
>NZ_JAMBPP010000007.1:111485-260639 GCF_023369855.1 Actinotalea alkalitolerans
GCCCCCGGCGCCCCCCCCCCCCCCCCTCCCCCTTTGTGGGGGGGGCCCCCCCCCCCCCCCCCCCCCCCCCCCCCCCCCCCCCCCCGCGGGGGGGGGCCGTTCGTGCGTCCGGGGGTCGGACGGGTGCGCTGCGACCAGTGCGCAGGCCGCCGGCCCCGATCAGATGTTGAGGAAGCTCGCGGGGTCGTCGTCGCTGCCCTCGGCCTGCGAGACCTGGGACTGCAGGCCGTAGGCGCTCTCCACGTCGGTGACGTCCTGCGGCTCGTCGCTCGAGCCGCGGACCTCGTCGACCTCGGTGTCGGTCAGGGCGTCGGGGGTGCTGTCGGGCGGGGAGGGCATCGGGTCGCGGTCGTCGCCGGCTCGCGCGTCGGGAACGCCGGGGGTCTCGTGCGGGTTCTGGCTCATCGGGCCTCTCCTTCGCTGTGCACCGCCAAGCGTGGGGGTGCCGTCCCAGGCTAGGACTGCGTGCTCGGACCGGCATCTGGGAACTTCCTGCGCGTCGCCTGCAAGAAGTGCCAGGGATGGCACAGAGTTCTGGGAGACAGCCCGTCGACCCTGGGAGCCCTCATGCGTGACGACGCCTGGTTCGAGGGTCTGTTCCGCGCGCACTCGACCGCCGTGTACCGGTACTTCGCGCGACGGGCGCCGATCGACGACGCCCAGGACCTCGCCGCCGACGTCCTGGCGACCGCCTGGCGCCGCCGCGACGACGTCCCGGACGGGGCCGAGCTGCCCTGGCTGTACCGGACGGCCGGGTTCGTCCTGGCCAACCACCGGCGCAAGATCCGCGCGATCCCCGTCGAGGAGGTTCCCGAGGAGGTCGACGACCTCGACGCCTCGGAGCTGACCCTGGCCGACGACGAGGTGCGAGCGGTGCTCGCCGCCCTCGGCCCGCGTGACCGGCGGATCCTCCTGCTCCACGCCTGGGAGGGTCTGGACGGGGACCAGCTCGCGGTCGCGCTGGGGATCACCCGTGGAGGGGCCGACGCTGCGCTGTCGCGGGCGCGGTCGCGGCTGCGAGCGGCCTGGAGCGCTCACGACGCGGACCCGCCGCAGGCCACCGCCCGGCCCGGCACCGGTGCAAGCCGGACCTCCGAGCAGACACAGACACGGTGAGGACCTGCACCGCGGGTCGGGACCTGTGGAGGTCGACGTGAACGAGAACACCGGAGCGGGTTCGCCCCCCACCGGCGGGGGCGACCAGCAGGCGGCCGAGGGCGCCGTCGTGCGGCTGCGGGCCGCCGACCCCGCGGCCGACCTCGCGCCCGACAGCGGTGCCCTGCGGGAGGCGGTCCGTGACCGGGTCGAGGCCCCCGACGCGACGTCCGGCGAGACCCTGGTGGTCGAGGTCCCGGGCGTGGCCGACGTGCCCGAGGGGGCGCAGACCACCGACGAGCTCGCGGCGGCCCGCGAGCGTCGTGACCGACGCTGGACCTCGTGGCCGGCCCGGGTCGCGGGCGTCGCCGCCGCCGCCCTGCTGGTCGGGGCGGGAGGGGGCTACGCGGTGGGGGCTGCCGGGAGCTCCGACGCGCCGGTGGCCGACGGGCCGATCCTGCTCGACGGGACGTCGCCGGGCGCCCCTCAGACCGAGATGATGGGCCCGATGGGCGGTGACGCCGCCGCCATGGAGGACAGGGCGATGTTCTGGCCCGGGTACTTCGGGCGCACGGTCTTCACCGCACAGGGCCTGTCGGACCAGGGCGGCACCGCTGCGGCCTGGGCCTACGACGCGACAGCGGTCTTCTCGGCCGACACGCTGGTGGCTGCGGCCGCGAGCCTGGGGATCGCTGGCGAACCCCGGCAGGAGTACGGCAGCTGGACCATCGGACCCATCGACGGGAGCGGCCCGGTCCTTCAGCTCCAGCCCGACGGCATGGGCACGCTGAGCATGTACGACCCCACGCGCGACCCGTGGTCCTGCGGGGCCGTGAGCCTGGACACCGAGCAGCAGTCCGGCGCCGCAGGGGACAGCGGCCCGAGCGAGGAGGCGATGAGGCTCGATCCCGAGATCGGTGTCATGCCCGTGCCCGAGTGCCAGGAGCGCGACCTGGGACCGGCGCCGACGGGGGAGGCCGCCGAGGCCGTTCTGCGTGACGTGCTCGCCTCCCTGGGTATCGACGCCGGTGGTCTCGAGCTCGTCGTGGAGGAGCACGGCGACCCGCAGATGACCTTCGTCACGGCGTACCAGGTGCTCGACGGTCAGCGGACGGGCGCCCAGTGGAGTGCGCAGCTCGTCGCGGACGGCGTGCAGTCCCTCTACGGTTCGCTGGCACCTCTGGTCGAGCTCGGGGATCTCGACGTGGTGAGCCCGACAGAGGCTGTCGAGCGCCTCGTGGACCCGCGGTTCGGCGGGGGCCAGGGTGGTCCGATCGCCTACGCCGAGGGTTCGGTGCTCGCACGCGGCACGTCCGAGACGATGCCCGTGCCCGAGGAGCCGACGGTCCCGCCCACCGTGCAGCCCGGGGCGAGCTTCCGGTGGCCGGTCACCGAGGCGGTGATCACGCAGGCCCGTCTCGGTGTGGCCGTGCACACCCAGCCCGACGGTGCTGCGGTGCTGCTGCCGACCTATGAGCTGACCAGCTCCGAGGGTGGCATCTGGTCGGTCGTCGCGGTCACGGACGCACACCTCGACTTCTCCGACGCCCGATGAGCGCCGGAGGAGTCCGTGGGCGCGCCACGGAGGTCCCGGCGCAGCCGGACCGGCTCGAGCGTGAGCTGCGGCGGATGGCGCTGCTTCACCGCAGGGCGCTCGCCGCGAGCCTGCCGCGAGTCCCCCTTCGGGCAGCGGTCGAGCGGCCGACGGCGGCGCTGCCGGACTCGAGACACTAGGGGCAGGGGCTCGAACCGGGCCCGGTGCGGTGCAGGTCGACGGGCTGATCATGCACCGCGCCGGGCCCCTTGCCGTGCACGGAGGCGGTGACCGGCGTAGGTTCGGTGCCGCGGGGCGGGTCTCGAGGCCGCCAGCAATCGACACGTGACCGGTGCGGGTCGGATCACCCGGGAGGTGTGGGCGTGGACGAGCAAGAGGTCGGTGGCGTGCCGGACGGCGACGACCCCCCACGTCCGCCGACCCGGCGGGAGCTTCGGCAGCAGCGCGCTGCCCAGGACGTGGCCGACGCCTACGCCGAGGAGCCGTGGGACCGGACGATCGAGCGCCCCGCACGGATGCGCGTTCCCGTGCCGGACGACGCCACCTCGGACCTGACCCCACCGCAGGGCGTCCCGGTCCACGACGACGCGCACGACGACGCCGCGCACGACGAGGCGCACGACGAGGCGCACGAGGACGCCGCGCACGACGAGGCGCACGAGGACGCCGCGCACGACGAGGCGCACGAGGACGCCGCGCACGACGACCCGGCGTCCACGTTCCGGCACGACGGTCACGGGCCGCTCCCCGAGCCGCCGCCGGTCCCCGAGCCGCCACGGGTCCTGCCGGTGGCGCCGGTGTCGGTGCGGGTCGGGGTCGACGGTGCCGCCTCGCCGACCGGGGCCTCCACACCTGTCCCCCCGGTGCTGCCGGCCGAGCCCGACGAGGACGACGTCCCCGAGAGCCCGCCGGTGGTCGCCCGCCCGGTGGCAGGGCCCAGGGCCTCGTCGACGCCCTGGGCGCCCACCTCGCGGGCGGGGGCAGGCGAGGGTGCCCCGTACCGGTGGACCGAGCCCGCGTCGCCGTTCCGTGGGCTCGACGCCCGGGTGGGAGAGCCGACACCGGAGGAGCTGCCCACGCTGACGGACCTGCTCTCCTCACGACCCGAGCCGGCGACCGGTCCGGCCGAGCACGGGTGGCAGGCCACTGTGCGCAGGCTGACCGGGGGTCTGGTCGCCCCGCCGCCCGGGGCCGCCGAGGTGCGTCGGCGCACGGCTGTCGCCACGGTGCAACGCAGCCTCGACGGACCCAGGACGATCGTCGTGCTCAACCCCAAGGGCGGGGCCCACAAGACGACCGCCTCGTTGCTCATCGCCGCGACCTTCGGCATCCACCGGGGTGGGTACACCCTGGCCTGGGACAACAACGAGACCCGGGGGACCCTGGGCTGGCGGTCGCACCAGGCGCGGCACCACAACACCGCGGTGAACCTGCTGCAGGACCTGGACCGGTTCTCCGACCCGGGGTCGGCCCGCGTCGGAGACCTGGACAACTACGTGCGGGCGCAGGGGTCCGCGCAGTTCGACGTCCTGGCCTCCGACGAGGACGCCGCCTCGGCGGCGTCGATCGACGCCGAGGCGTTCACCGCGCTGCACGGGACGCTCGCCCGGTTCTACCGCGTGATGGTGATCGACACCGGCAACAACATGCGTGCCTCGAACTGGCAGGCGGCGGTCGAGGCGGCCGACCAGCTGGTGATCGTGTCGACCGTGCGGGAGGACACCTCGCAGTCTGCGGCCTGGGCGGTCGACGCGCTGCGGGCCATGGGGCACGGCGAGGCGGTCAGCCGGGCGGTGACGGTGCTCTCGGCACCTGCTCCCCGGGTCGACCACACGCTGACCGCGAGGCTGCACGAGCACTTCGGCCGGTTGACCCGCACGGTCCAGGACGTCCCGTACGACCCGGCCCTGGTCGCCGGAGGGCCGCTCGACGTCGAGGCGCTGGCCCCCTCGACCCGGGAGGCCTGGCTGCACGTGACTGCGGCGGTCGCCGAAGGGCTCTGAGTCTGCGCGCCCGACACCCCGACGGTCCTTGACTCCCTGTGCTTACCGGGTAACCTCGTCCATGGTTACCCGGTAACAAGCGCAGGGGGCGCGCATGTCGGTACGCAACGGACTGGTGGCGCTGCTCGCCGAGCAGCCGATGCACGGCTATCAGCTGCGTCAGGAGTTCGAGCGCCGCACCGGGGGGACCTGGCCGCTCAACATCGGTCAGGTCTACACCACGGTCCACCGTCTCGTCCGTGACGGCCTGGTCGAGCCGGTCCCGCAGGGGGGGACCGGGTCGACCGACGATGCGTCCGAGGACGACGCACCGTTCGAGCGCTTCCGGCTGACCGACGCCGGTCGGGCGGCCGCGACGTCGTGGTGGGCGACCCCGGTCGAGCGGGGTGCCCCGGCGCGCGACGAGCTCGCGATCAAGCTCGCTCTGGCGGTCACCTCACCGGGGGTCGACGTGCGAGGGGTGATCCAGCGTCAGCGCACCGAGACGCTGCGCTCGCTGCGCGACTTCACCCGCCTCAAGGTCACCCCCGACCACCGCCGCGCAGCGCTGGCGGGGGGCGGTCAGGCCGGGGACGTGGGTCCGGTCGACACACCCGTCGCGGACGCCCGCGCGGACCTCGCCTGGTCCCTCGTCCTGGACAGCCTGATCTTCGGGGCGGAGGCCGAGATCCGGTGGCTCGACCACGTCGAGGCCCGGTTGGCCCGGGCCTCCCACGAGGCCGCGACGCTCGGCAGCGCTGCGGTACCGGCCGTACCGCCCACCGACGCCGCGCCCCCGGGTCGGCTGGGCGTACCTGGCGCCGCGAGTGCGTCGGGGGCCGACCGGTGACCACGCTCGGACCGGTGCTCCTGCGGCTCGCCCAGGTCACCCGCACCCACGGCCATGGCGAGCTGACCGTGCATGCGCTGCGCAGCGTCGACCTCGAGGTCCGGGTCGGCGAGCTCGTCGCCGTGATGGGCCCGTCGGGCTCGGGCAAGTCCACCCTGCTGAACATCGCCGGTGGGCTGGACAGCCCGACCTCGGGGACCGTGAGCCTGGCTGACGCGCAGCTGTCCGGGCTGGACCTCAAGGCGCGGGCCCGGCTGCGTCGTCGCAGCGTCGGATACGTCTTCCAGGACTTCAACCTGATCCCCGCGCTCACGGCCGCGGAGAACGTCTCGCTCCCCCGCGAGCTCGACGGGGTCTCGACCCGCCCGGCACGTGTCGAGGCGCTCGCGGCCCTGGCCGACGTGGGGATCGCCGAGCTCGCCGACCGTTTCCCCGACGAGCTCTCGGGCGGGCAGCAGCAGCGGGTGGCGATCGCCCGGGCGCTGGTCGGGCCTCGTCGGCTGGTCCTTGCCGACGAGCCCACCGGGGCGCTCGACTCGGTGACCGGGGAGGACGTCATGCGTGTGCTCCGCGCCCGCGTCGACGCCGGCGCTGCCGGGCTGCTGGTCACGCACGAGGCTCGGTTCGCGGCCTGGGCCGACCGCACGGTGTTCCTGCGTGACGGTGTCGTGGTGGACTCCACCGGTCCGCGGCCCGACGTCGAGGCGCTGCTCACCCTCGATCCGGCGTGATGAGCCGCGGAGCGGCACCGTGGAGAGCCGTGCTCCGCATCGCACGGCGCGACGCGGCACGGTCCAGGGGGCGGACGGCCCTGATCGCCGTCATGGTGGGCCTGCCGGTGCTCGCGGCGGTCGTCATCGTGGTGCTGCTTCGTTCTTCGACGCCCGGAGACGCGCTGTTCACCCGGCTCATGGTGGGGGAGGTTACGCAGGCCCGGCTCAGCTACCACTGCCCGGCCGCGATCGTGCAGGACGTGCGTCAGAGCGTCGGGTGCTCCTACGACGAGTCGCGGGTCCAGGACCCGACGCTCGCGGAGATCGAGGACGACGTCCGGGCCGTCCTGGGTGACGACGCAGGGCTCGTCCGCCTCGACGGGCGACGGGCCCTTCTCACCACGACGGACCGGTCGAGCCGGGCCGGGTACGGCGAGGTCGACCTGCTCGGTCCGGTCGGCGGGGTCTTCGAGCCGGTCGTGGGTGACCTCCCGGCGCGGGCCGGTGAGGTGCTGATCAGCTCCTGGCTCGCCGAGGACCTCGGTGTCGGAGTGGGTGAGGAGCTCGGGCTGCGGGCGGTTGGTGAGCCCGAGCAGCGGGTCCGGGTCACCGGGATGCTGCATCCCTTCGTCGAGGGTCCCGATGTGCTCGCGCTGCCCGGCACGCTGCTGCCCACGGCCGCGCAGGACGTCGATCTCGCCCCGCTGGCTGCCCAGTGGGGTGTCGAGTGGTGGGTGACCGGAACGGATCCCGTCACCTGGGACCACGTGGTCGCCCTGAACGACCTGGGCCTGCTGGTCCGCAGTCGTGCTGTGCTCGCCGACCCTCCGCCGCGCTCAGCGATGCCGCTGCACACGGACGGCGAGCTCGTGCAGGGAGGCACCTCGGCGCGGACGGCCCTGCTCGTGGCGGCAGTGGTGGGCGCGGGTCTGCTCGAGGCGGTGCTGATCGTGGGCCCCGCCTTCGCCGTGGGGGCACGGCGCTCCTCGCGCGAGCTCGCACTGCTCGCGGCGCACGGCGGGGACCGTCGAGACCTGCGGCGACTCGTGCTGTGGAACGGGGTCGTCATCGGGCTGGGCGCGTCGGTCGTGGCCGCCGTCCTGGGGGTCGGTGCAGGAGCGGCCCTGGTGACGTGGCTCCCGGTCGGCGCGGGCGCGTTCCCCAACCTCGTGGTGCCCTGGCTGGAGATCCTCGGGCTGATCGCCCTCGGCACCGGGATCGCCGCGGCCGCGGCCTGGCTCCCCGCGCACCGGGCGTGCCGGGTCGACGTCGTCGCGGCGCTCAGCGGACGGCGGGCCGAGGCCGCACCGCACCACGGGGTCCCCGTCGTGGGCCTCGTGCTGCTCGGCATCGGCACGGCCGCGGCCGTCTCAGGTGCCCTGCGCGCGCAGTCCGGCTTCGCGGTCGCCGGAGTCCTGCTGCTGCTCGTCGGGATGGTCGCGACCTCGGGTGCCGTGGTCACGCTGCTCGGCCGGGTCGCACGGTGGGCGCCCACCGCCCTGAGGTTCGCCCTGCGGGACACCGCACGGCAGCGGGGTCGGACAGCACCCGCGGTCGCCGCGGTCATCGCGGCGGTCGCCGGGGCGACCGCCGGCCTGGTGTTCCTGACCTCGAGCGACCACCACGACCGGCTGACCTGGGCACCGATCGCGGCGGAGGGCACCGTGCACATCGCGGTGCACCCCGATGAGCTCGACGACGTCGACCGGGCCGGGCTCGTCGCACGGGCCGGGGCAGCCTTCGAGGACGTCGCGCCGCTCGCCACCTCGGCCGTGGTGCGGATCCTGACCGTCGCCGAGCCCGATCCTGCGTCCATGAGCCTCAGCGTGTGGGCCGAGCGCCCGGTCGAGGCCATGTGCCCGGTGTGGCTCCTCGAGCGGCAGGCCACCCAGCAGGAGCTCGCGGACGCGCAGGACGACCCGCGCTGCGAGCCCGGTGGGTCGGTGCTCTCCTCCAACCCGTACTCGGTGGGGTTCGGCAGCGTGCTCGTCGACGACGGGACCGTGGTGCGGACCCTCGGCCTGCCGGAGGCAGGGGAGGCCGCCGCGGCGCTCGCAGGGGGTGCGGTGCTGGTCAACGACGCGGCGGCGCTGTGGGCCGACGGCACCGTGCACCTCACCTTCTCGGTCTACGACATGGACGGCTCGGGCGATCCGCACGAGGAGGAGCTGGTCCTGCCCGGTCACGTCGTGGGAGCCCGTGGCTCGCTCTACGGCGTGGTGCTGCCGATGGGCGCGTGGGAGCGGCTCGAGACCCTCGACCTCGTGCCGGTCGAGGCCGGGGTGGTCGGGACCACCACGGAGCCGCTGGCCCGGGACACGCTCGAGGCCGCCACCCAGGCGGTGGCTGACGCGATCGGTCCGGTCGCGAGCGGCGTCGAGGTCGAGAGCCCGTGGGTGACCGGTCAGGACGTCACGATGCTCGTGGTGGTCGCTGTGGCGGTCGTCCTGGGGCTCGCCGCGACCTGGATCGCCGTCGGCCTGGCGGCCGCCGAGTCGAGGGCAGACCTCGCGACCCTTGCCGCGGTCGGGGCCTCACCGCGCACCCGGCGGACGGTCGCGGGTGCGCAGGCCGGGGCGATCGCCGGGACCGGGGTGGTCCTCGGAGCCGTCGCGGGGCTGCTGCTCGGCGCCGTGTTCGTGCTGGTCCGCAGGGGGCAGGGGTTCTCCGCCGACCCGACGTGGCAGGTCGTGCTGCCGTGGGCCGAGGTCGCATCGGTGGTGATCGGCCTGCCTGCCCTGGCCGTCGGTGCGGCGATGCTGCTGACCCGCTCACGGTTGCCCCTGAGTCTTCGGGGCTCGGCATGAGCGCGGCGTCCGGCACGGCGGTGAGCAGCGTTCCGGCGACGTCGCCGTTGGTCGGCGAGGTCCCGCGCCAGGGCGGACGGGCGCCGCTCGACCCGGACCGCGAGCTGCGTCGCCTCGAGGTGATCCATCGCAGGGCGCTCGCGGCGGGCCGACGACGGGTGCGGCGGGCCCGTCCGCAGGTATGACGCCGTGGCCGCCGTCCGGGGGACGCCCTCCCGGACGGGTCGCGGGCACACTGGGGGCATGACGTTGACCGTGCGGATCGCCGCGGACGCTGATGCCGGGGCGGTGGTGGCCCTGGTCGACTCCGCCTATCGCGGCGAGGAGAGCCGTCAGGGATGGACCACCGAGGCGGACCTGCTGGGCGGGCAGCGTACTGACGTGGAGATGGTGCGTGACCTGGTCCGCGATCCGGCCGGGGTGGTGCTGCTCGCCGAGGACGGGCCGCCGTCTGCGGGTCTGGTCGCGTGCTGCCACCTCGAGCGGCGCGCACGGACAGCCCGTCTCGGGATGTTCGCCGTCCGACCCGGTCGGCAGGGCGGGGGTGTGGGGCGGTGGATGCTGGGCGCAGCGACGGACCACGCCACCGAGGTCTGGGGCGCCGAACGGGTCGAGATCACGGTGCTCGCGCAGCGCACCGAGCTGATCGCGTGGTACGAGCGATGCGGCTTCACGCTCACCGGTGAGCGGCACCCCTTCCCCTACGGTGACCCCCGGTACGGGCTGCCGCACCGCGACGACCTCGAGCTGCTCGCGATGGCGCGGCCGGTGGGGTCGAACATCGCACCGGGGTGAGTCAGGATGGCCCGATGGACACCGTGAGCACCCTCCCGAGCAACCCTGCCCAGGCGCCCAGGACGGCCGTGGTCACGGGTGCCGGTCGAGGTATCGGACGCGCTCTGGCCCTGGGTCTGGCCGGCGCCGGGTACGACCTCGGTCTGGTGGGTCGCACCCTCGAGCACCTCGAGGTGGTCGCGGGCGAGGTCGTCGACCAGGCGCGCGACGCGGGGGTCGAGCCGCCCAGGGTCGTCGTCGTGCCGGTCGACGTGACCGACGCCGAGCTCGTCGTCGCAGCGGTGCGCCGGCTCGAGCAGGACCTGGGTGGCATCGGTCTGCTGGTCAACAACGCCGGGGTGATCGAGCAGCGCGAGGTCCCGTTCGCGCAGGACGACGTGCAGGACGTGTGGCGCGTGGTCGAGACCAACGTGCGCGGGCCGGTGCAGGTCACCCATGCGGTGCTCCCGGCGATGATCTCCCGTGGTTCGGGCCGGGTCGTCAACATCAACAGCGGTGCGGGTCACCGGCCGTCGCCCGCGTACACGGGGTACGGCATCAGCAAGGGTGCGCTGGCACGGCTCACGACCCTGGTGCACGCCCAGCACGGTGACCAGGGGGTGCGCATCTTCGACCTGGCGCCGGGGGTCGTGGCCACCGACATGACCGGCGGCATGCCGGCCCACGAGGAACGCACCGACTGGACGCCCCCGCAGGTCGTGGTGGACCTGCTGCTCGCCCTGGCCTCAGGGCGTCTGGATGCCCTCTCGGGGAGGTTCGTGCGGGCCGGTGCCGACTCGGTCGAGGACCTCCTGGCCCACGCCGAGGAGATCGTCCGCACCGACGCGCGCACGCTGCGGCTCACCCCCTACGGACCCGGCGACCCGCTGGGCTGACCGGTCCGCACCGAGCCCCGACCGAGCCCCGACCGGGTCCGGTCCGGTCAGCTGCCGAACCACTGCGCGACGCGTGCGGTGATCGCCGTCGCGAACTGGTCGTCGTCGTGGCGCGCGCGCAGCCACTCGGCGAAGCTGCCCCCTGCGGCCCGGTCGATCTCGGCCCGGCAGGCAGCGGTGTCGGTCACCGCACGCAGCAGCATCTCCTCGGCCTCGGCGGGGGTGCGGTACACGAACGGGTAGCCGGACGGCAGGATCGCGTGCACCCACGGGCGGTCGGGGAACACCCCCACCGCACCTGCGACGAGCGCCTCGATGTACTCCAGCCCGTAGGACTCCTCGGTCGCCGTGGCCAGGAACGCCGTGGTGCGCGCCAGGGCGTGCCAGTAGTCGTCCCGGCTGGCCGTGAGGGGTCCCACCCAGGCCCAGTCCCGGCGGGACAGCCGCATGGCCTGCTCGGAGATCAGGTGCGACTCGTGGAGCCGTGCCTCGACCATGATCGGGGTGCGCTTGGCGACGCGCTCCACGACGTCGAGGAAGACCTGCGGCTGCTTGCGCTCGGAGAGGTAGATCGCCGGGTAGAGCACCACCGGGACGGACGGCTCCTGGCGGGGCTGGAGGTGCTCGAGGCGGATGCCCAGGTTCACCCAGGCGATCTTGGCCGCCTCGGCGAGCGGCGGGATGGTCCCCGCCGAGACGATCTCCCGTACCTCGTTGGCGGTGCGCTCGGAGTTCGCGAAAGTGGGGAACAGGGCGCAGGACAGCGCGAGCGCGCTGCGCTGCACCTTGTGGGTGTACTGCGACGTGCTCCACCAGACGAAGTTCATCACCTGCGGCTCGTCGCAGGTCGCCCGGAGCGTCTGCCACACGCTCACCGAGTCCAGGACGTCCATGGTGATGACCACGGTGTCGGTCCCGTCGAGGAACTCCAGCGGGATGACCTCGAGGTCGGGGTATCGACGCGGTCCCGGCCCGATCAACCGGGACCCGGGGAAGATCCGCAGCAGCCGGCGCACCAGGGTGGCACCCGCGTCATGACCTGCGACGTGCCCGTCCGGGTCGACGAGCGCGTCGGAGTAGCTGATCGCGACCTTCATCGTGACTCACCGGCTCCCGAGCCCGCGAGCTGCTCCGAGTGGGAGTCGCCCGGGGCTCGCGCCCCGGGGACCGCGGCACCGGCGTCGGAGCCCATGAGCCCCTCCGGGCGGCCGCGGGTGGCCAGGCCGTCGTCGGTGTCGTCGGGGGCGTCGAGCTCGGCCGGGTCGTCACCGTCGTCGGCGAGGTTCTCGTTGATCCGCATCCCGTAGAACGACCGGTGCACGAAGAAGGTGGTCACCAGGAAGAAGGCCGCCGCGAGGGAGAGCACCAGCGAGTGCCGGCCCTGGGCCTCGAGGCTCACCGCGAGCTCGACCGCGAGCAGCCCGAACAGGGTGGTGAACTTGATCACCGGGTTGAGGGCCACCGAGGACGTGTCCTTGTACGGGTCGCCCACGGTGTCGCCGACGATGGTCGCCTCGTGCAGCGCGGTGCCCTTGGCGTGCAGGTCGACCTCGACGATCTTCTTGGCGTTGTCCCACGCCCCACCGGCGTTGGCCATGAAGTTCGCCTGGTACAGGCCGAACACGGCGATCGAGATGAGGTAGCCGATGAAGAAGTACGGCTCGACGAAGGCGAAGGCCAGGGTCGCGAAGAAGACCCCGAGGAACATGTTGAGCATGCCCTTCTGGGCGTACTGGGTGCAGATCTCGACCACGCGCCGCGAGTCGGCCTCGCTGGCCTTGGTCGTGCCGTCCAGCTTGATCGTGGCCTTGATGAACTGCACCGCGCGGTAGGCGCCGGTGGTCACGGCCTGGATCGAGGCACCGGTGAACCAGTAGATGATCGCGCCACCGGTGACCAGCCCGAGCAGGAAGGGCGGGTGCAGCATGGACAGGTTCTCCATGCCGGTGGTGAGGCTGTCGGTGAGCAGCATGATGATCGAGAAGATCATCGTGGTGGCGCCCACCACGGCCGTGCCGATGAGCACGGGCTTGGCGGTGGCCTTGAAGGTGTTGCCCGCGCCGTCGTTCTCCTCGAGCATCTGCTTGGCCTTGTCCCACTGGGCCGTCACGCCGTGCTCGCGGGCGAGCTCGGCGTCGATGTCGGCGATCTCCTCGATCTGGGACAGCTCGTACACGCTCTGCGCGTTGTCGGTGACCGGCCCGTAGGAGTCGACCGCGATGGTCACCGGCCCCATGCTCAGGAAGCCGAAGGCGACCAGCCCGAAGGCGAAGACCGCAGGGGCGAGCATGAGGGCGTCCAGGCCCTGGTTGCTCACCAGGAAGGCGCCGCCCATCAGCCCGACGACGGCCATGCCCAGCCAGTACGCGGCGAAGTTGCCTGCGACCAGGCCGGACAGGATGTTGAGCGAGGCACCGCCCTGGCGGGAGCTCTTGACGACCTCCTGGACGTGCCTGCTGTTGGTCGAGGTGAAGGCCTTGACCAGCTCGGGGATGAGGGCGCCCGCCAGGGTGCCCAGGGAGATGATCGCGGCGAGCTTCCACCAGATGCCGTTGGCGGCCAGGCTCTCGCCGAGCACCGCCCAGGTGGTCACGAAGGTCGCGGCGATCGAGACCACCGAGGTGACCCAGACCAGCGAGGTGAGCGGGGTCTCGAAGTTCATCCGGTCGGCCGTGGCGTAGCGGCGCCGGGTCCACGCGTCGTTCGCGAGGTAGGACAGTCCCGAGGCGATGACCATGACCGCGCGGATCACGAAGAGCCACACCAGCAGGCTCGCCTGGACCACCGGGTCCTGGACGCCGAGCAGGATGAACGTCACCAGTGCGACACCGGTCACGCCGTAGGTCTCGAAGCCGTCCGCGCTCGGGCCGACCGAGTCGCCCGCGTTGTCCCCGGTGCAGTCGGCGATGACGCCGGGGTTGCGGGCGTCGTCCTCCTTGATCTTGAAGGCGATCTTCATGAGGTCGGAGCCGATGTCCGCGATCTTGGTGAAGATGCCACCGGCGATGCGCAGCGCCGCAGCACCCAGGGACTCGCCGATCGCGAAGCCGATGAAGCAGGCGCCCGCGATGTCGCGCGGCAGGAAGAGCAGGATCACGAGCATGATGAGCAGCTCGAGGCTGATCAGGACCATGCCGATGGACATGCCCGACTTCATCGGGATGCGGTGCACGGGCAAGGGCTTGCCGGCCAGCGAGGCGAAGGCGGTGCGGGAGTTGGCGAAGGTGTTGACCCGGATGCCGAACCACGCGACGGCGTAAGAGCCGGCCATGCCGATCAGGCTGAAGGAGATGACCACGGCGACCCGGCCCCAGGGCAGGCCCACCAGGACGCCGTAGTACACGACGATCACGGCGGCGATGAAGCCCCACAGGACCAGCAGGAACCTGCCCTGCTGGATGAGGTACGCCTTGCAGGTCGAGTAGATCAGCTCGGACACCTCGCGCATCGAGGTGTGCACGGGCATCTGCCGCAGCTGGAGGTAGGCGACCATGCCGAACCCCAGACCGATCAGGCAGACGACCAGGCCGATCAGCAGCAGGCTGCGACCCGACGCGCCACCGAGCACGCTCACCTGCGCGAGGTCGGGCAGGACCAGGCTCACCTCACCGCCGTGGACCGCCTGCTCCTGCGTGCCCTCCGACGAGGCGCACCCCGCCAGGCCCAGGGCCGCGAGCGCGGACAGCCCGGCGAGGCCGGCACGACGGCGGGTGCGGGGTGGGGGTTGCTGCGAGGTCCCGGTGGGTGCGCCCCGGGGGCGTTCTGTCGAGGGGTGTCCCTGGACGGCCAGCCGGCTCGCCACGGCGTCGTGGAGCATGTCGTACCTCTCGCAGAAGTCCCGACGGGCCAACCATGGGTCCCGGTCCACCGACCCGTCGGTGTCGCACATTGACCACGCTATGACCGCTACCAGAGGCGAAGATGGGACTTCCGGCGCAGGGTCCTAGGTCCCCCGTGCCCTCTTGACTGCTGGAGCACAGTGGAAGCACCCGACGGCCTGCAACGGGGCAGGCGTCCCGCGCAGAGAGGCGCGCTCATGGCTCGCTACGTCCGCGACTTCAGCGAAGGCAACAAGGACCAGAAGGACCTGCTCGGTGGCAAGGGTGCGAACCTGGCCGAGATGACCCGGCTGGGTCTACCGGTGCCACCGGGCTTCATCATCACCACGGAGGCCTGCCGGGCCTACATGGCGAACGGTGAGCTGCCGCCTGAGCTGCGTGTCGAGGTGACGATGGCCGTGCGCCGTCTGGAGGACTCCCTGGGCCGCAGCCTCGGTGACTTCCACGACCCGCTGCTAGTCTCGGTGCGGTCGGGGGCGAAGTTCTCGATGCCCGGCATGATGGAGACGGTCCTGAACATCGGGCTCAACGACGCCTCGGTGCTCGGCCTGGCCAAGTTCTCCGACGACGAGCGCTTCGCGTGGGACTCCTACCGGCGGCTCATCCAGATGTTCGGCAAGACCGTCCTGGACATCGACGGCGACCGCTTCGCGCACGCGCTCGACGCGATGAAGACCGACCGCGGCGTCGCCGCCGACACCGAGCTCTCGGCCTCCGACCTGCAGGAGCTGGTCACCCAGTTCAAGGCGATCGTGCGCGAGCAGTCCGGGCGTGACTTCCCCCAACACCCGCGCGAGCAGCTCGACCTGGCGATCACCGCGGTCTTCAACTCCTGGAACACCGACCGCGCCAGGCTCTACCGCCGGCGCGAGCGCATCCCGCACGACCTGGGCACCGCGGTCAACGTGGTCACCATGGTGTTCGGCAACCTCGGCCCGACGTCCGGCACCGGCGTGTGCTTCACCCGCGACCCGTCCACCGGGCGTACCGGCGACTACGGCGACTACCTGCCCAACGCGCAGGGCGAGGACGTCGTCGCGGGGATCCGCAACACCCTGACCCTGGCCGACTTCGAGCAGCTCGACCCGACCTCCTACGCCGAGCTGCGTCAGGCGATGCGCCGGCTCGAGACGCACTACCGGGACCTGTGCGACATCGAGTTCACGGTCGAGCGGGGCAAGCTGTGGATGCTGCAGACCCGGGTGGGCAAGCGCACCGCCGGGGCGGCCTTCCGGATCGCGACCCAGCTGGTTGACGAGCACCTGATCACCCTGGACGAGGCCCTCGACCGGGTGACCGGCGCACAGCTCAGCAAGCTGATGTTCCCCCAGTTCGACAGCGAGGCCGAGCGCACCCTGCTGGCCACGGGCATGTCCGCGTCGCCCGGCGCGGCCGTGGGGCAGGCCGTCTTCGACTCGGCGACCGCCCAGGAGTGGGCCGCGCAGGGCAAGGACGTGATCCTGGTCCGCCGCGAGACCAACCCCGACGACCTGGGCGGCATGATCGCGGCGGTCGGCGTGCTGACCTCGCGCGGTGGCAAGACCTCGCACGCCGCCGTCGTGGCGCGCGGCATGGGGACCACGTGCGTGGTCGGGGCCGACGCCCTCGTGGTCGACTCGGTGGCCCGCACGATGACCGTCGGGACCCGCGTGGTCCACGAGGGTGAGGTCATCGCGATCGACGGCTCGAGCGGGGAGATCTTCCTCGGCTCGGTGCCCGTGGTGCCCTCGCCCGTCGTGGACTACCTCGAGGAGGGCCTCGAGGCGGCGCTCGCCCACCTTCCGCAGGAGGACGGCGAGACCGCCGAGCTGGTCAGCGCGGTCGACCGGATCCTCACCCATGCGGACAGCGTGCGCCGTCTGCACGTGCACGCCAACGCCGACACTGCCCCCGACGCGCGGCGCGCCCGCACGTGGGGCGCACAGGGCATCGGGCTGTGCCGCACCGAGCACATGTTCCTCGGTGAGCGTCGGGTGCTCATCGAGCGGCTGATCCTGGCCACGCAGGACGCCGAGCGTCAGGCGGCGCTGGACGCCCTGCTGCCGCTGCAACGGGCCGACTTCACCGACATCCTCGAGCAGATGGACGGGCTGCCGTGCACGATCCGGCTGATCGACCCGCCCCTGCACGAGTTCCTGCCGGACCTCACCGAGCTCTCGGTCAAGGTCGCCCTCGCGGCCGAGCAGGCTGAGCGCGAGGGACTGCCCGACGACGACGACGCCGCGGCCGAACGGGCACGGGACGTCGCGCTGCTCGCCGCGGTGCGCCGCATGCACGAGTCCAACCCGATGCTGGGCCTGCGGGGGGTGCGCCTGGGGCTCGTGGTCCCGGGCCTGTTCGCCCTGCAGATCCGGGCGATCGCCGAGGCCGCGGCGCAGCGGGTGCAGGACGGCGCCGACCCCCGCCCCGAGATCATGGTGCCGCTCGTGGCCTCGGTCATGGAGCTGCACCTGGTGCGCGACGAGGCCGAGCGGATCCTCGCCGAGGTCGCCCGCGCGCAGGACGTGGCGCTGCACATCCCGATCGGCGCGATGATCGAGCTGCCCCGGGCGGCGCTGACCGCCGACCGGATCGCAGGGGCCGCGGAGTTCTTCTCCTTCGGCACCAACGACCTGACCCAGACCACGTGGGGCTTCTCGCGGGACGACGTCGAGAGCGCGTTCTTCCCCGAGTACACCGAACGGGGCGTGCTCAACGTCTCCCCGTTCGAGACGATCGACACCAACGGTGTGGGCCGGCTGGTGCGCATCGCGGTCGAGGAGGGTCGCAGTGCGCGACCCGACCTGACCATCGGGGTGTGCGGCGAGCACGGTGGTGACCCCGAGTCGGTGCACTTCTTCGACGCGGTGGGCCTGGACTACGTGTCCTGCTCGCCGTTCCGGGTCCCGATCGCCCGCCTCGAAGCAGGGCGGGCGGCGGTCGCCGCGGGAGCCAGCGACTCCCGCTGACCCTTCCCGGCACAGGGCCTGCGGCCCGGACCGGCGCGTCACCCGCGCCGGCCCGGGCCGCGGTCGCGCAGGGCCGGCCGCGGGTACGCTCGGCCCGTGCCAGAGCAGACCCCTCCCGAGCAGTCCGGTCCGACCCAGGGCGCCAGCCCCGTGGTGAGCGTGCACCACGCCCCCGACCGCACCTGGGGCGAGCGCCTCGGGCTGGTCGTCCGCGGTGCGCTGATCGGTGCGGCGGAGGTCGTCCCCGGCGTCAGCGGGGGGACCATCGCGCTGATCGTCGGCGTCTACGAGACCATCATCCGCTCGGCCGGGCACCTGGTGCGCGGCGTCGTCGGCGGGGTCGCCGACCTGCTGCGACGCCGGGGCGGGGCCCGGTCGGCCCACCACCTGCGCCAGGTGCGCTGGGGTGCGCTGATCCCCATCCTGCTGGGCATGTTCACCGCGGTGATCGTGGGCGCCTCCCTCCTGGAGCCGTTGCTCGAGGAGTACCCGGTCCAGTCCCGCGCGCTGTTCGCCGGGCTGATCGTCGCCTCGCTCGTGGTCCCCGCTCGGATGGTCGGCGGGCGCTGGCGGGGCAGCGAGGTCCTGGTCGGTCTCGCGGCCGCGGCACTGGCGTTCTTCCTCACCGGGATCCCCCCGGCCGCCGACCAGGAGCCGACCCTGCCGGTGGTCGCGCTCGCGGCGGCCTTCGCGGTGTGCGCGCTGGTGCTGCCCGGTGTCTCGGGCTCGTTCCTGCTGCTCACCTTCGGGCTCTACGAGCCGACGCTCGCCGCGGTCAACGACCGTGACCTGGTCTACCTCGGGGTCTTCGTCCTGGGGGCGATCGTCGGTCTGGGGGCGTTCGTGACCGGACTCCAGTGGCTCCTCGAGCACCGGCACCGCATCACCCTGGTCGTCATGACCGGCCTGATGGCCGGCTCGTTGCGCGCGCTGTGGCCCTGGCAGGGGGACGACCGTGAGCTGCTCGCCCCGGGCGGGGCCCTGCCGTCGGTGCTGGTGCTGTTCGTCGTCGGGCTCGTCGTCGTGCTGGGTCTGGTGTGGGCCGAGGGACGGGTCGCCCGGCGTCACGAGACCCGGGCCGCTCACGTCGCGGACGTGCTGGACGTGGACTGAGGCCCGTCCGGGCACCGGCACCCGTCGCGCAGGTCAGCGGAGCGGCACGAAGCGGTACGACCCGTGCCCGGTGACGCGCAGGTCGTCATCGGCTGGTCCGGTGCGCTCGACGAGCAGCATCTCGCGTCGCACCGGGATCACCATGCGCCCCACCGGGGTGAGCTGGCGGACCAGGGCCTGCGGCAGCTCGCGAGCCTCCGCCGAGACGAGCACCCGGTCGAAGGGCGCCTCGTCGGGCCGACCGAGGACGCCGGGCTCGGCCGGCAGCAGGCTCGTCCAGGGCTGACCTGCGGCCGAGACGTTCAGCGCTCCCCAGGCGGCGAGGTCAGGATCGAGCTCGACACCGACGACGACACCCTGTGGTCCGACGAGGTGCCCCAGCAGCGCCGTCGTCCAGCCCGAGCCGGCGCCCACGTCGAGCACCCGCGCCCCGGGCGGCACCTCGAGCAGGCGGAGCATGGCGGCGACGGTGCGCGGCTGCGAGCTGGTCTGCCCGCCGCCGATCGGCAACGGTCGGTCGGCGCCGGCCTCGGCCCGCAGCGCCGCGGGCAGGAAGCCGGTCCGGGGGTGCGCCTCGAACGCCTGGTCGACACGATCGTTGCGTCTCATCGGGACCACCACCCGGATGCCTGCGGGACGGCTCCGGGATAGCGTCGACGACGGCGTCGCGGCACCCGCCGCCGCGCACGACGTGACACCCGAGCACACGGAGGCACCTCATGCCCACGCGCACCGCACGCACCGCCTGGAACGGCACCCTGGAGCAGGGTGGCGGGCAGGTCGAGCTGAGCAGCTCCCAGGTCGGCACGTTCGACGTCTCCTTCCCCAAGCGGGCCGCCGACGACGCCGACGGCACCACGAGCCCCGAGGAGCTCATCGCGGCGGCGCACTCCTCGTGCTACGCGATGCAGCTCTCGGCGTTGATCGGTCAGGCCGGTGGCAACCCGCTCAGCCTCGAGGTCGGGGCCGACGTCTCCCTTGCCCCCGACCCGGCGGGCGGCTTCCACATCACCGAGATCGTGCTGACCGTGCGGGCCGAGGTCGAGGGGCTGGACGCGGCCGCCTTCGAGCAGGTCGCGCAGGACGCCAAGGCGACCTGCCCGGTGAGCAAGGCGCTGACCGGCACCTCGATCTCCGTCGAGGCCACGCTGCTCGGCTGAGCGCACGGCGGCCGGCGCACCCCGGCCCCGCCCCGGCCCGGCCGGTCCACCAGGACCAGCCGGGCCGTTCGCCGTCCTGCGGCGGGGGCGCACCGTCGGTCCCTAGGCGACCGGCGTCGGGTCCAGGACGACCTTGATGCAGCCGTCCTGCTTCTTCTGGAACGTCTCGTACAGGGCAGGCCCGTCCTCGAGCGACGCCCGGTGGGTGCGCAGGTCCAGCACACCCAACGGGTCGTCGTCGCGCTCGACCAGGGGCTGGATCTGCGGGACCCAGTGCTGCACGTTCGCCTGTCCCATCCGGACCGTCACCTGCTTGTCGAAGAGCGCCATCATGGGCATCGGGTCGGCCGAGCCGCCGTACACCCCGGACAGCGAGACGGTGCCACCCCGCCCGACGATCTCGATCGCGCTGTGCAGGGCCGCGAGCCGGTCGATGCCGGCCCGGTCCATCATCGCGCGTGCCGCGCCGTCGGGCAGGAACGACGTGAGCGTGTGCACGACCTTCCCCACGGGCGAGCCGTGCGCCTCCATCCCGACGGCGTCGATCACCGAGTCCGGCCCCCGGCCGTCGGTCAGGTCGCGGATCGAGGCCGCGAGGTCGTCGTGGTCGTTCAGGTCCAGGGTCTCGACGCCGTGGCGACGTGCCATCGCGAGGCGCTCGGTGACCAGGTCCACGCCGATCACCCGACCGGCCCCGCGGTGGGCGGCGACCCGGGCGCACATCTGGCCGACCGGTCCGAGCCCGAGCACGACGACCGTGCCGTCGGGGGGCACCTGCGCGTACTCGACGCCCTGCCAGGCCGTGGGCAGCACGTCCGAGAGGTAGAGGTAGCGCTCGTCGGGGGAGCCGTCGTCGGGCACCACGACCAGTCCGTACTGGGCGTGCGGCACCCGCAGGTACTGGGCCTGGCCACCGGGGACCTGGCCGTAGAGCTTGGTGTAGCCGAACAGGCTCGCCCCCTTGTGGTGCTCACGGACCTGGGTGGTCTCGCACTGGGTGGGCAGCCCCCGGGTGCACTGGTAGCACGCGCCGCAGGCGATGACGAAGGGGACGACCACGCGGTCACCGGGCCTGACCCGCGTCACCTCCGAACCCACCGCCTCGACGTAGCCCATGGCCTCGTGACCCAGCACGTCGCCCCGGTCGAGGAACATCCCCAGGGTCGAGTACAGGTGCAGGTCCGAGCCGCACACGGCGGTCGAGGTCACCCGGACCACGGCGTCCGTCGGGTGCTGGATCCGGGGGTCCGGGACGGTCTCGACGCTCAACGACTCGTTGCCCTGCCAGGTCAGTGCACGCATGCTCTCTCCTTCTCGGTCGCGCCCACAGGTGAGCGCAGGGTGCCTCCCGCCCGGTGCGCGGGCCTGCTCCCAGGCTCACCCCGAAGCCGCTGCCACGCACCCTGGGCGGCGGGAGCGGTGCCTGCCGGGAGCAGGGGTGCAGCCCTCGGCTCGCGCTGTGAGGCGGACGTCCTCCTCGCGCCGGGGTGCTGCGTGGCAGGATCGACGCCGTGTCGACCCCCCCGCTCCCGCACGCCACGACCGGCAGCACGGCGACCCGCCCGGACGTGACGGCCGCCGACCTGCTCCACCTGCTGCGGGCTGCCGTGGGCGGCGAGGTCGACGCCTCGACGCGGCGGCGTGCCGAGTACACGACGGATGCCTCCAACTACCGCGTGGTGCCCCAGGTGGTGGTCTTCCCGCGGGACCTCGAGGACGTCCTCGCGGTGGTCGACGTGGCCCGCGCGACGAGCACACCGCTGACGATGCGCGGTGGCGGCACCTCGGTGGCCGGCAACGCCGTCGGGCCGGGCATCGTGGTCGACACCTCGGTGCACCTGCGGGCGATCGGGGAGATCGACCCCGAGGCGCGCAGCGCCGTGGTCCAGCCCGGTGTGGTGATGAGCGACCTCCAGGCCGCGGCCCGGCCGTACGGGCTGCGTTTCGGCCCCGACCCCTCGACCCAGAACCGGGCGACCCTGGGCGGGATGATCGGCAACAACGCCTGCGGGCCGCACGCCGTCGCCTACGGGCGCACCTCGGACAACGTTCTCGCCCTGGACGTCGTGGACGGTCTCGGCCGTCGCTTCACCGCAGGGCGCGGGCCGGGGTCGCTGGACGCCGTGCCGGGCCTGGAGGAGCTGGTGGCGGCGAACCTGGGGACGCTGCGCACCGACCTGGGCCGGTTCGGTCGCCAGGTCTCGGGCTACTCGCTGGAGCACCTGCTGCCCGAGCGCGAGGGCGACCTGGCCAAGATGCTGGTCGGCACCGAGGGCACGCTCGTCACGGTGCTGGGCGCGACGGTCAACCTCGTCCCGATCGCCGACGCCGCGGTGCTCGTGGTGCTCGGGTACCCCGACATGCCGAGCGCGGCCGACGCCGTGCCGGCGCTGCTGACCCACTCCCCGTTGGCCATCGAGGGGCTGGACGCCCGGCTCGTCGACGTCGTGCGACGCCACCGCGGCGAGGCACACGTCCCCGAGCTGCCGCCGGGCGCCGGGTGGCTCATGGTCGAGATGGGTGGTGCCACCCGCGAGGAGGCCCTCGAGCGCGCCGCCGCCATGGCCGCCGACGCCGGGACCTCCTCGGCACGGGTGATCCCGCCCGGCGCCGAGGCCTCGTCCATGTGGCAGATCCGCGCGGACGGTGCGGGGCTCGCCGGTCGCACCCCCGACGGCTCGCAGGCCTGGCCCGGGTGGGAGGACGCCGCGGTGCCTCCTGAGCGGCTGGGGGCCTACCTGCGCGACTTCGAGCGGCTGATGCTCGACCACGGGGTCGACGGTCTGCCCTACGGGCACTTCGGCGACGGCTGCATCCACGTCCGCATCGGCATCCCGCTCGAGCGGGCCGACGACGTCGCGGGCTTCCGTCGCTTCATGACCGAGGCCGCCCATCTGGTCGCCTCGCACGGCGGGTCGCTCTCGGGGGAGCACGGCGACGGCCGGGCCCGCAGCGAGCTGCTGTCGATCATGTACTCCCCGGAGGTCATCGACCTCTTCGGTGCGGTGAAGGACCTCTTCGACCCGCAGGACGTGCTCAACCCCGGCATCCTGGTGCGGCCACGTCCGCTGGACGCCGACCTGCGACGTCCGCACGCGCTGCCCCTGGCCCGGTCCACGGGCTTCGCCTTCCCGCACGACGGCGGCGACCTCACGACCGCGGTGCACCGGTGCGTGGGTGTCGGCAAGTGCCGGGCGGACTCCGGTCCGTCGGGTGGCTTCATGTGCCCCTCCTACCTGGCGACGCGCGACGAGAAGGACTCGACCCGTGGTCGTGCCCGGGTGCTGCAGGAGATGGCCAACGGCACCCTCGTGCAGGGCGGCTGGCGCTCGGCCGAGGTGCACGAGGTGCTGGACCTGTGCCTGAGCTGCAAGGCGTGCTCGAGCGACTGCCCGGCGGGTGTGGACATGGCGCAGTACAAGGCCGAGGTGCTGCACCGCACGTACAAGGGCCGGCTGCGTCCGATGAACCACTACGCGCTGGGCTGGCTCCCTCGGTGGGCACGTCTGGCCGGGATCGCGCCGCGACTGCTCAACGCCGTGCTCGGCGTGCGTCCGCTGGCCAGACTCGTCCTGAGCGTGGGGGGGATGGACACCCGGCGGAGCATCCCGGCGTTCGCGACCACACCCTTCCGCACGTGGTGGAAGGGTCAGGGGGAGCGCGGAGCGACGCACAGCACGCAGGGGCTGGGTGAGGTCTCGGCGAGGGTCGGCTCGCACGCGACGGGCGGGGTCGACCCGGCTCGGCGGGTCGTGCTGTGGACCGACTCGTTCAGCGACGCCTTCGACCCTGACGTGCCGCGCGCGATGATCGAGGTGCTGCGCGACGCCGGCTACGAGGTGATCGTCCCGGACGAGCCCGCGTGCTGCGGCCTGACCTGGATCAGCACCGGGCAGCTCGACGGGGCGCGCAAGCGGCTGACCCAGCTCCTGGGGGTGCTCGGCCCTTACGCGGTCAACGGCATCCCGATCATCGGCGTCGAGCCGTCCTGCACCGCCGTGCTGCGCTCGGACCTGCTCGACCTGCTGCCCGACGACCCGCGGGCGGTGGCCGTGTCCCACGCCACGCGCACCCTCGCGGAGCTGCTGACCGCACCGGCACCGCTGGGTCCCGAGGGGTGGGAGCCGCCGAGCCTGGACGGCGTGACGGTGCTGGCCCAGCCGCACTGCCACCACCACTCGGTGATGGGTTACCAGGCGGACCTGGAGCTGCTGCGAGCGGCTGGTGCGCAGGTGACCTCGCTCGCGGGGTGCTGCGGTCTCGCGGGCAACTTCGGCATGGAGAAGGGCCACTACGAGACCTCGGTCGCGGTGGCCGAGCACGCTCTGCTCCCGGCCCTGCGGGAGGCGGCTCCCGGGACCGTGCTGCTGGCTGACGGCTTCTCGTGCCGGACCCAGGCCGATCAGCTCGCGCAGGAGCCCGGGACGCACCTCGCGCAGCTCCTGGCCGCCCATCTGGAGCCCTGAGCCGGGGCCCTCGGCGGGCGAGGTGTCGCGTCGGCACGCCGTTCGCTGCTCCATCGGGGTGTGATCTTGCTCACATCGCCTCCCGCGGTGGGGGAGCGGTTTCCCCGAAACCGCTCCCAGCGCGGGCGGGAATCCGGCGCGCGAGCGGTATCGGGTGAATTCACCCGTTCGCGGGGGTGACAACTTCCCTCGAATGGGGCATATCGCCGAGGGCGCCGAGCGCCTAGTCTCTGCTGTGGGCCGACCGGGGCGCGCTGGGGAGGGAGACGCATGCTGATGATGTCGGCGACCGACACTCCCGGGGCGTCCTCCCGGCCCACCCGCCCCGCAGCCCCTCGCCCCGCTGCGTCCGACGACATGGGCCACCACCTCGACTCACTCCTCGGGGAGCAGCTGCTGCCGCTGCGCGGCCGTCGGGGCACCGAGGACGAGCCGCACCTGCTCGCGGTCGACGCCTCGGGCCAGCCGGTGGTGGTCGAGGTGGTGGGTCTGCTCGACGAGGCCGCCCTCAGCCGGGCGCTGCGCCATGCCGGTCGTGCTGCTCGTCTCAGCGCCCGCGACCTCGCCCACGCCTACCAGGGTGGTCCCGAGGCCTTCGCCGACCACCTGGCGGCCTTCCGCGCAACCGTCCCGGCCTCCTCGCTGCTCTCGCCCGCGGTGCGCGGCGGGTCACGCCTGCTGCTGGTGTGCTCGGGGGTGGCGTCCTCCGCCCAGGACGCCGTCGAGTTCCTGCTCCAGGCGGGTTGGCAGGTCGAGGTGCTCCAGGTCGCCCTGGTCCCCGGACCCGACGGTGGACGTGTCCTGGACGTCACACCGCTGACCGCGCACCACCCGGCGCGCGCCGCCGTCGAGCCCTTCAACCTGCGTCTGGTCCACTCGACCCCGCCACCCCCGTCCGCGCCGCGCCCCACGGCCCGCGCGCCCTGGTCCGACCGCCCCTCGTGGCCGACGCCGACCGCCGACCGCACCGACCTGTCGAACCTGAGCCGGCCCGCGCCCACGGTCGTCGCCCCGACCTTCGCGGTGCCCGCCCGGCCGTCGACCCCCGAGCGCGGTGTCCCGGCAGCGCGCCCCGCGCCCGAGCGTGCACCCGCGGCGCGCCCCGCGCCCGAGGAGCGCGTCCCGGCCCGCGAGCAGCCTCGGTCGACGCCCCCGACGGGGCAGGTGCCCGACCCGCTGCTCGCGGTCCTGGCCCGGATGATCGGCGAGCCCGCGGTCCTGGTCTGGCAGCGCCGTCGCGGGGAGTGCTTCGAGGCGCTGCTGCACGTGAGCGGTCTGGTCGAGCTGCCCGACGGTTCGGTGCACACCCACCCCGACGGCGCTGCGGCCGCGGCTTGCGGTGCCCCGGGAATCGACGGGTGGGCCGTGTGGCGGCTCGGGGACATCACCGGTCCGACCCTGGCCGAGGCCGCGCAGTTCTGAGCGGGCCTCAGCCCCACCCGTAGGCCGACGTCCAGCGGGTGAGCTCCGAGAAGTAGGCCGAGCGGATCGGCTCGGGGGACAACGTCAGGTCGTGCAGCCCGCCGCGGATCCGGACCACCGTCACCACGGGTCCGAGGAGGACGGCGCGGCGGGCGAGGAGGTCGACGTCCAGGACGACGTCGGCCTCGCGCATGTCCTCGCGCCAGCGGGGTGAGATGACGCTGCGGGACGAGGCCGCGAAGAGGATCGGCATGGGCAGGTCCATCCCCTTGGCGACCTGCGCGTGACCCGCCAGGATCGCCTGCAACCACCCGGCACGGATGGGGAAGAACGGGGTGGGCCGCCAGGCCTCGTCGTAGTCCCACTCGCCGCCGTGGCTCGACAGCAGCGTCCTGGTGTAGAAGCCCGGATCGATCGTCAGCATCGGGTTCTTGGGCTGGAAGCGCGCGAGCTGCTGGACCACCGGGGCGCTCAGCGTGCGCATCACCGACGAGCCGGTGAGCTCGAGCCACGGGCTGTTGAGCACCAGGCCCGAGGCGACCCCGGGGTTCCGCTGCGCCCACAGGACCGCGACGAGGCCACCGGTCGAGTGGGCCATGATCATGATGCGGGCACGGCGACCCAGGTCCCGTCGGATCTGTGCGACCGCGAGACCGATCTCCTCGTCGTAGGTCGCGAGGTCGTCGATGTAGTTGGGGGTCTGGTGCGGTCGCAGGCTGCGCCCGTACTTGCGCAGGTCCAGCGCGTAGAACGCGGCTCCCTGCCCGTGCCAGTGCTCGGCGGTGCCGGTCTGGAAGAAGTAGTCGTTCCAGCCGTGCAGGTAGAGCACGGCCCTGGCCGGTCGGATCGGCTCGTCGGTGGGAGGGTGGTGGCGGACCAGCGTCGCGCAGACCTCACCCTCGTCGTCGTCCCCCAGCGGGAGGGTTCTGGCCTGGTAGTCGGGGCCCAGGACGTCCTCGACCCATCCTGACGAGGAGGCCATCTCAGACCGTCAGGACGATCTTGCCGAAGTGCTCGCCCGAGACCATCCGGGCGAAGGCCTCGGGTGCCCTCCCGAGCGGGACGACCGTGTCGATCACCGGTCGGACACCGGTGCGCACCAGCAGGCGGAGCAGCGACTCCAGGTCCTCCTTGCTGCCCATGGTCGCGCCGATCACGGAGATCTCCTGGAAGAAGATGCGGGTGAGCTCTGCCGCGGGGGCGTCACCCGTGGTCGCGCCGGCGACCACGACCGTCCCCCCGGGACGTACCGAGCGGATCGAGTGGGACCAGGTGGCCGCGCCGACCGTCTCCAGGACGGCGTCGACCCGGAACGGCAGGCGGGCCCCGGACTCCACGGCGTGGGCGGCCCCCAGGGAGAGCGCACGCTCCCGCTTGCCTGCGTCACGGCTGGTGACGACGACCTCGAGCCCCGCAGCCGCCCCGATGAGGACGGCAGCGGTGGACACCCCACCGCCCGCGCCCTGGACCAGCACGCGGTCACCGGGCCGCAGGCGTGCACTGGTGAAGAGCATCCGGTACGCGGTGAGCCACGACGTGGGCAGGCAGGCGGCCTCCTCGAAGGAGATCCCGGGGGGCTTGGGCACGAGGTTCCACGACGGCACCGCGACCTGCTCGGCGAGCGTGCCGGGGTGCAGCTCGGACAGCAGCGAGCGGTGCTCGGTCGGGCCGACCCCATGACCGGTGGCCCCCACCACGGCGTGCACCACGACCTCGTGACCCTCGCCCGTGACCCCGGCCGCATCGGTGCCCAGCACCATCGGCAGCCGGCCCGCGGGCAGCCCGACCCCGCGCAGCGACCACAGGTCGTGGTGGTTGAGGCTGGCCGCCCGGACGTCGACCACCGACCAGTGGGTGGGCGGGTCGGGACGTGGGGCCCGACCGACCTCGAGGGCCGAGAGGGGGTTCGTGGCGTCGGCACCCGTCGCGAGCACCGCGACCATGTCTCCGGTGCCGGGTGCGGTCCTGTCAGCTGCGGTGTCGACCATGGTCCCACCGTAGGCGCTCGCCCTGCGGGAGGCGGGTCGGCTGACGCTCGGACCGCTACAGGAGCGGCAGGACGGTACCCAGGTCGGGCAGCGAGTCCGAGGTGTAGCGGGTCTGCAGGGACTGGCTCAGCGTGTCCACCGTGAGCTCGACGCGTCCGCCGGCCAGGCGCACCCAGGCCAGGGGGTCGACGACCTCCAGGCTCCACCCGCCGCGGTCCACCACGATCTCGAGCAGCAGGTCGGCGACGAACTGGACCGCTGCGGGGTCGAGCGGGTCCTGGCCCGGGCTGGCAGGCACCTGGGTGGTGGACCGGGCGAGGTCGTCGGCGTGCAGCACGAGCTCGAGCACCCGTGAGGCGACCATCGTGGAGAGCAGGACCGGTCCCCGGCGGGCCTGCACCACCGGGTCGGGTGCCAGGCCTCGCAGCACCGCGAGCTGGGCGAGCGCCCGGTCCGCCATCCGGTCGACCGCTTCCAGAGGGTGGTCGGCGATCTCCCGGGCGAGGTCACGGGTCAGCTCGGCGACCTCCTGGGACCGACCGGGGTAGGTGCCCAGGTACTCGGCCAGGGTCAGCGGGACGGTCCCGGGCGCAGTGGGCTGCGCGGCCCCGAGCGTGTCCATCGCACGTCCCACGTGGGCGACGAGGTCGGCGACCGTCCAGCCGCCCAGCACGCTCGGGCTCTGGGTCGCGTCGTGGTCCAGACCACCGATCCAGGACCGTAGCCGCAGCCACTGAGCCCGCAGGTGGTGCTCGGCGGTGGCGACCTCGTTCATCCCCCCGAGCGCGCTCGTCGTCATGCCTGCATCGTAGGGAACCCGGTCCCGCGCCGCGCTGCGTGCGCCCCGGGGTGGCGCGGAGCCGTGGGATCAGCCCTCGGCGAGGAACGCCCTGACCAGTGATCCCATCTGCTCGACCTCGATGAGGAAGCCGTCGTGGCCGTGGTCCGAGCGCACGACGTGGGCGCGGTCGGTCCCCGGCAGGGTGGCGGCCATCCGCTCGGACTCGACCGGGAGGTAGAGCCGGTCGGTGTCCACCGCGATGACCAGTGCGCGTGCCGTGACCCCGGCCAGCGCGGCCTCGACCCCGCCGCGGTCCCGACCGACGTCGTGCGAGACGATCGAGTCGGTGAGCACGAGGTAGGAGTTCGCGTCGAAGCGCCGTGCCAGCTTGCCGGCGTGGTGGTCGAGGTAGGACTGCACCGCGTAGCGACCCCGCCCACCCAGCGGGTCCTCACCCTCCTGGGGCTCGCGACCGAAGCGGAGGTCGAACTCACGGGCCGACCGGTACGTGGTGTGGGCGATCTGCCGAGCGATCCCCATGCCCAGGTGCGGCCCCTCACCGTCGGGTGCGTCGTAGTAGTCACCACCCCGCCACCGCAGGTCACCGCGGATCGCCGCGAGCTGGGTGTGGGCCCAGGCGATCTGGTCGCCGCTGCTCGCGGCCGTCGTGGCGATGGGGACGATCGCCCGGACCCGGTCCGGGGCCATGACCCCCCACTCGAGCACGCGCATGCCGCCCATCGAGGCGCCGACGACCAGCGCCCAGCTGTCGATGCCGAGGATGTCGGTCAGTGCGACCTCGGCGGCGACCTGGTCGCGGACCGTCACGTACGGGAAGCGTCCGCCCCAGGGGCGACCGTCGGGGGCGGTCGACGACGGCCCGGTGCTGCCCTGACAGCCACCCAGCACGTTGGGGGCCACCACGAACCAGCGGTCGGTGTCGATCGGCCGACCCGGACCCACGAGGGTCTCCCACCACCCGGGTGAGAGGTGCCCGGGACCGGCCGGCCCGGTGACGTGGGAGTCACCCGTCAGGGCGTGCAGCACGAGCACGGCGTTGTCGCCGGACGGGGAGAGCGTGCCCCACGTCTCGTAGGCGAGGCGGACGCCCGGCAGGGTGCTGCCGCTCTCGAGCCCGAGGGGCCCGATGTCGGCGAAGATCCGGTCGCCCACGGGGTCGCCCTCCCGCCACGCCGCGCTCGCCGGGACCGGGGCCCCGGGCGCCGTGGCGCCGACGGGGGACCCGCTCGGGGTCCGCGTCGTGGCGGGCAGGTCGGTCGGCACGATGTGCAAACCTACGGCCCCGCCACGACGTCGGCCCGACGTGTCCACCACCAGGCGGGAGGGCGAGCTCATCAGGCCCCCTTCGCCGCGCGGAAGCCTGCGTCGAGGTCGGCGAGGATGTCGTCGATGTGCTCGATCCCGACCGCGAGCCGGACCAGGCCCGGGGTCACTCCGGACAGCTCCTGCTCCTGCGCCGTGAGCTGGCTGTGGGTGGTCGAGGCGGGGTGGATCACCAGCGAGCGCACGTCGCCGATGTTGGCCACGTTGGAGTGCAGCACGAGGCCGTCGACGAACCGCTTGCCGGCCTGGGCGCCGCCCTGGATCTCGAAGGCGATGACGGCCCCCGGTCCCCGGGGCGTGTACTTCTGGGCGTTGGCGTACCAGGGGCTCGAGGGCAGGCCCGCATAGTGCACGACCCCGACGTCCTCGCGTGCCTCGAGGAACTCGGCGACCGTCTGCGCGTTCTGCAGGTGGCGCTCCATCCGCAGCGAGAGGGTCTCGATGCCCTGGGCGATGAGGAAGGCGTTGAACGGCGAGATCGCCGAGCCGAGGTCGCGGAGCAGCTGGACGCGCGCCTTGAGGATGTAGGAGAGGTTGACGCCGAAGGCGCCGCCGACCCCCAGGTCACGGGCGTAGACCAGGCCGTGGTAGCTCGGGTCGGGGGCGTTGAAGCCGGGGAAGCGCTCGGGGTGCTGGGCGTAGTCGAAGGTGCCGCCGTCCACGACGACCCCACCGATCGAGTTGCCGTGGCCGCCGAGGTACTTGGTGGCTGCGTGCACCACGACGTCCGCTCCGAACTCGAAGGGACGCAGCACGTAGGGCGTCGGGACGGTGTTGTCGACGATCAGCGGCACCCCGCTGGCGTGGGCGACGTCGGCGACCAGGCTGATGTCCAGGACGTCGGACTGCGGGTTGGGGATGGCCTCGGCGAAGAACGCCTTGGTGTTGGGCCGGACGGCGTCGCGCCAGGCCTGGGCGTCGTGCGGGTCGCTGACGAAGGTGGTCGTCACGCCGAGCTTGGGCAGGGTGTGGTGCAGCAGGTTGTACGAGCCGCCGTAGAGGCTCGGGCTCGCCACGACGTGGTCGCCGGCCTCGGCGACGTTGAGGATCGCGAAGGTGCTCGCGGCCTGGCCCGAGGCGAGCAGCAGCGCCCCGACACCACCCTCGAGGGAGGCGATGCGGTCCTCGACGACCTGCTGGGTGGGGTTGCCGATCCGCGTGTAGATCGGGCCGAGGTCCTTGAGGGCGAAACGGTCGGCCGCGACGTCGGCGTCGGGGAACACGAACGAGGTGGTCTGGTAGATCGGCAGGGCACGCGCCCCGGTCGTGGGGTCGGGCTCCTGGCCGGCGTGGATCTGGCGGGTCTCGAAGGACCATGCGGGGGTGGTGCTCATGTGGGGCTCCTGGGGTGAGCCGCGGGTGACCGTGTCAGCGCACTGACCCTGGCCAGCCTGCGGGGGACTGGGACGGGTGCGTGCACGTGAGGATCGGTGCCGAGCCGGCCGCTCGAGCGCTGCGTCGCGAGGAGCGACGGACCGGCTGGTGGGCACACCACCGAACGTGCGGGGTCAGCGGCACATTCGGCAGAACATGCGGTGATCGTAGGTGTGTTCGAGGGGATGGACCCAGACCCGTCTCACCCAGTGGGATCGCTGTCCACCTCCTGGAGCGCTCCTGGTCGCGGGCCGCTCGTCGCGCGATCCCGGCAGGGGCGCTGCTCAAGATCACGGGCCACCGTGTCGATGGGACGGACGGGACTGATGTGACCTCTGTGAAAGCTGATGCAGGAGTGACGCATGTTCCTAAGGGCGTCAGGACTGAGTACCGTCGGCTGCGCCGTCGAACCACGAGTGCGCCGTCGAACCACGAGGACGAGGACCCAGGTGACCAGAGCTGCCCGTACGGTGCTGCACGGCGCACGAGAGGCGCTCGCAGCCTCCGCCCTCGTCGTCCTCCTCGCCCTGAGCGGGTCGTCCGTCGCTCACGCCACCCCGGACGTCACCGACGAGGACGTCCGCAGCGCCCGGTCGGCCGTGGTCTCCACCGCCGCCCGCATCGCCGTGCTCGAGCTCGAGCTCGCCGCGCACGGCGCCGCCCTCGAACGGGCCTGGGTCACGGTCGAGGCGGCGGTCGAGGACTACAACCGCGCCGCCGTCGAGCGGGACGCCGCCGGGGTGCGGTCGGTCGAGGCTGCGGTCCGCCAGGAGGCCGCCGAGGCGGACCTCGAGGTCGCACGCTCCGAGCTCGGTGCGATCGCGATGCTCGCCTACCGGTCCGGCGGCAGCCTCGACGGGCTCGGCGCGATGCTCTCCTCGGAGGGGTTCGAGGACCTTGTCGCCCGCAGCTCGGCGATGGACCGGATGGGCACACGGGCGGACCGGGCCGTGCAGCGGTTCGACGCCGCGCAGATGGTCGCGCAGACCCTCGCGTCGCGTGCGCAGGAGGCCGCCCTCGAGGCCGAGGAGTCGATCGCGGCGGCGCAGGAGGCGCTGCACGCGGCGCAGGAGGCCCAGACGGCGGCCGAGGCCCAGGTGTCCCAGGCCGCGCAGCGCCGGGACGCGCTCATCGTCCAGCTCGCGGCGGCCCGGGAGACCTCGGTCGAGGTCGAGCGGGCGCGTCAGGCGTCGGTGGACGCCGCCCGCACAGCCCGGGCAGAGGCCGCCGCGGCAGCCGACCGGGGCGTGGCGCCCGGCGCCCCCGCGGCAGCGGCACCCGCGGCCCCCGCAGGGCCCGCCGCCCCGGCACCCGGCACCTCCGCACCACCGGCGCCCGGCACCTCCGCGCCTGCACCTGCACCCGCACCCGCACCTGCGCCTGCACCCGCACCCGCGCCGCCGGCCCCGGCCCCCGCGCCCAGCGCGCCCCCCGCCGCCGCGCCGTCCGACCCCTACGGCCTGGGGACCGGGTCGCAGCGTGGTTCGGCCGGTCAGGGGCAGGCCGCGGTCGACTGGGCCGTCTCCCAGGTCGGCAAGGCCTACCTGATGGGTGGCACGGGCCCCGACGCCTTCGACTGCTCGGGCCTGACCTCCAAGGCGTGGGCCGCGGCAGGGGTGGCGATCAACCGGACCTCGAGGGACCAGTTCCGCCAGGTGCGCAAGATCGCCTACTCCGAGATGCGGCCCGGTGACCTGATCTTCTACGGCGGCAACACCGCCGACCCGGGCTCGATCACCCACGTCGCGATGTTCATCGGCGGCGGGCAGATGGTCGAGGCCTCACGCCCGGGCGTCCCGGTACGGGTCACCGGCGTGCGCATGTCGGGGACCATGCTCTACGCGGGCCGTCCCTGACCGGGCATCCCCGGGTGCAGCACAGGAGCCGGACCGTGGACGGCCCGGCTCCTGGTGATTCGGTCAGTGGGTGTCGTAGTACCCGGTGTCGATGGCTCGCTGCCGGGAGCGCTCGATCTCGGCCTCGGCCGCCACGCGGTCGACCCAGTGGGCGCCCTCGACGGACTTGCCGGGCTCGAGGTCCTTGTAGACCTCGAAGAAGTGCTGGATCTCGAGCCGGTGGAACTCGCTGACGTCGTCGATGTCCTGGCGCCACGAGGCGCGCTGGTCGCCTGCGGGGACGCACAGCACCTTGTCGTCGCCGCCGGCCTCGTCGCGCATGCGGAACATGCCCAGCGCGCGGCACCGGATCAGGCAGCCGGGGAAGGTCGGCTCCTCGAGCAGCACCAGGGCGTCCAGGGGGTCGCCGTCCTCGCCCAGGGTCCCGTCGATGAACCCGTAGTCGTCGGGGTAGCGCGTGGAGGTGAACAGCATCCGGTCGAGCCGGATGCGTCCGGTGACGTGGTCGACCTCGTACTTGTTGCGTTGCCCCTTCGGGATCTCGATGGTGACGTCGAACTCCACAGGGTCTCCTTCGTGGGCCGGCCGGGCGCCGCCGGTCAGGGCGTGCCGGGCAGGGGCAGCGGGATGCAGATGACTAGTGTGACGCACGACCAGCGCTGGAGTCGCCCGCGCAGGAACATCGGCACGGTGAACGGTGCCGCACGGCAGGACGACGGAGGGGACACCCAGTGAGCAGGCAAGGCCCCCAGGCCCCGGTCCGCCCGTCGCGGGCCCGCCGTCGGCTGCGGACCGTCGGCTGGGTCGTGGCCTCGGCGCTCGTGCTGGGCGCGGGCGGGTACGTCGCGGCGGACGCGTACGACGTCGTGCCCGGCTGGGTGACCGTCGCACCGGTGCCCGACCCTCCCGCACCCTTCCCGACCGCGCCCGGTGCGGTGCCGGCCGGACCCCTCACGGTGACCCTGGGTCACCTGCCGACCACCGCACCCCTGCCCGCGGCCGACGAGGTCGCAGCCCTGGCCACGGCGCTCGCGGCGGACCCCCGGATGGGCACCTCGGTGGGGATCCATGTCGTGGACCAGCTCACCGGCGAGGTGCTCGCCGACGTCTCGGGTGCCGCGCCGCGTATCCCGGCCTCGACCGCGAAGGTCCTCACGGCCGTCGCCGCGGTGGATGCGCTGGGCTCGGACCGGACCCTGGCGACACGGGTGGTCCAGGCCGGCCCCGGACGGATCGTCCTGGTGGGTGGTGGCGACGTCATGCTCGCCGCGGGGACCGGCGACCCGGACGCGATCAACGGGCGCGCAGGCCTGGCGACCCTCGCTGCCGCGACGGCCCGCAACCTGGTGCTCGCCGGGACCACCGAGGTCCAGGTCTCCTTCGACGACACGCTCTTCTCAGGTCCGACGGCGAGCCCCGGGTGGGCGCCGACCGACCTCACCGGCGGGTTCGTGGCCCCCGTCACCGCCCTGGCCGTCAACATCGCCAAGACCCGCGAGGAGCCGTACCCGCCGCGCGTGGCCGACCCGTCCCGGTCGGCTGCGGACACCTTCGCCGCCGCTCTCGCGGCGGAGGGGGTCACGGTCACGGGCAGCGTGAGCCGTGCCACCGCGCCCGCGGACGCGCTGCTGCTCGGCACCGTCGAGTCGGCCACGATCGGCGAGATCGTGCGGTACACGCTGCACACCTCCGACAACACGGTCGCCGAGGTGCTCGGGCGCCTGGTCGCGATCGAGGCCGGGCTGCCCGGGAGCTTCGAGGGCGCGACCCGTGCGGTGGTCTCACGCATCGGCGGGCTCGGGCTCGACACCTCCCAGACGGTGCTGGGCGACTGCAGCGGGCTGGCCGACGGCTCGCTGGTCCCGGCCTCGGTGCTGACCGGGCTGATCCGGCTCACCGCGGGCGACCGTGAGCCCGACCTGCGTCCGGTGGCCGTCGACCTCCCGGTCTCGGGCTGGCAGGGGACGATGGCGGACCGGCTGGGCGGGCTGCCCGCGCACGGCCTGGTCCGGGCCAAGACCGGGAGCCTGCGCGGGGTCACGTCGCTGGCCGGCACCGTCCTGACCCAGGACGGGCGCCAGCTGGTCTTCGCGGTGCTGGCCGACGCGACACCGCCGGGCGGCCAGGCCGCGCCCCGCAACGCCATCGACGCCTTCGTGCAGGACCTCGCCGGGTGCGGCTGCCAAGTACCGTGAACCGGTGACCCCTGCCCGACGGCCCGCCCGCCCGTCCTCGATCGACGTGGACTGGTCCGCGGCCGCGCGCCTGGCGGGCCGGCTCGCCTCTCCCGGCCCGACGGACGGTCGCGCCGAGCTCGAACGACTGGTGAACGCGCTGCACGTCGACGCCGACCGCGCGCTCCCGATCGCGCTGACCGCCTCACGCCTCGGCGACGTGATGCCCGTGAGCCCGCCGGCCCGGGTGCTCGTGGTCGACCGGCCGGGGTGGGCCCGGGCAGCCGCCCGGTCCTTCGCCGGGATGACCGGTGACGGCCCGGACGCGGCGGTCACCGCGCCGAGCCGGGGCCATGCCGGGGCGGGTCGGGCACCCCACGGGCAGACCCTGCAGACGGGTGCGCTCCTGGCGGTCCTGTCGGGGCGGGTGCTGGGGCAGTTCGACCCGTTCGGCACCGACGAGCCGGGCGGGCACCTGCTGCTGGTGGCCCCGAACGTGCTGCGCACCCAGCGAGCCCTGGGTGTCGACCCCGAGGACTTCCGGCTCTGGGTGTGCGTGCACGAGCAGACGCACGCCCTGCAGTTCGCCGCGGCGCCGTGGCTCACCGGCTACCTGCGGGACCAGGTCGCCCAGCTCATGGCCTCGGTCGCGGGGACCACCACCACCCAGGACATGGGTGCGTTGCTGGGCGCTGTGGTCCGTGCCCTGCGACCCGGCGGACCGCCGCCGCAGGAGGGTGACTGGCCGCTGCTCGACGCGGTGCTCGAGGAGCCCGACCTGCGCCGGGTCGAGGCCATCACGGCGGTCATGTCGCTGCTCGAGGGGCACGCCGACGTCACCATGGACTCGGTCGGCCGCAGCGTCATCCCCTCGCGTCGTCGGCTGCGTTCACGGCTCGACGCCCGCCGGACGAGCGCCGGACGGGTCGACCGGGTGCTGCGCCAGGTGCTCGGCATCGACGCCAAGCTCGCGCAGTACCGGCGGGGTGCCTCGTTCGTGCGGACGGTGCGTCGCGCGGGCGGGCGCGGCGCCCTGGACGCGGTGTGGTCCGGTCCGCAGGCCCTGCCGACCGCGCGCGAGATCGCCGACCCGCGGGCCTGGGTGCGTCGGGTCCACGGATGACCGGTCCGCACCCGGCGGTCGCGGCGCACCGCAGCGCGGTGCGGTCGGCGCTGGGCGACCTGCCCTCCGGCGCGCTGGTGCTGGTGGCCTGCTCGGGGGGAGCGGACTCCCTGGCGCTGGCCGGGGCGACGGCCTTCGTCGCCCCGCGCGTCGGGCTGAGGGCCGGGGCCGTGGTCGTGGACCACGGGCTGCAGGAGGGCAGCGCGGGCGTCGCGCAGAGGGCTGCGGACCGGTGCCGTGAGCTGGGCCTGGATCCCGTCGACGTGGTGCGTGTGGAGGTCGGGACCCTCGGTGGGCCCGAGTCGGCGGCCCGCACCGCCCGGTACGCGGCCCTCGAGTCGGCCGCGCAGGAGCGCGGGGCCTCAGCGGTGCTCCTCGGGCACACGCTGGACGACCAGGCGGAGACCGTGCTGCTGGGACTCGCCCGTGGTGCCGGTGCGCGCTCGCTGGCGGGGATGGCTGCCGGTCGGGGGCTGCTGCGCAGGCCGCTCCTCGGGCTGCGGCGGGCGGACAGCGAGCGGGCGTGCGTCGCGCTGGGTCTCGAGCCCTGGGACGACCCGACGAACGACCCGCGCTCGGGGGCGGGCGTCGTCCCGCTGCGCTCGCGGGTGCGCCACGAGGTGCTCCCGGTGCTCGAGCAGGTGCTCGGCCCGGGCGTCGCGCAGGCCCTGGCCCGGACGGCGACCCAGCTGGGGCAGGACGCGGACGCCCTCGACGAGGCGGCCCGCGGTCTGCTCGACCGGGCGACGTGCCCCGCGCGCGAGGGGGCCGGGCCTACCGCCGGCCGGGCCGACGCCGCGGCGCTCGAGCTCGACGTCGAGGCGATGGCGTCCGCGCCCCCCGCTGTGCGGCTGCGCGCGCTGCACCAGGCCGCGGTGGCCGTGGGCGTGCCTCCCGGCTCGGTGCTCCGCGCGCACCTCGTCGCAGCTGACGCCCTGGTGGCCGACTGGCACGGGCAGGGGCCCGTGGCGTTGCCCGGTGGCGTCCGCGCCACGCGTCGGTGTGGCAGGCTGGCACTCCTCAGCAGCGCGACACAGGGAGCTTCGAGCGGTGGACCGGGATGACATGGGTGGCGACCTCGAACGGGTCCTGCTGACCGAGGAGCAGATCGGCACGCGCCTGGACGAGATGGCGGCGCAGATCGACATCGACTACGCGGGTCGCGACGTCCTCCTGGTGGGGGTCCTCAAGGGCGCGGTGATGGTCATGGCCGACCTCGCCCGACGGCTGCACTCGCCGGTCGAGATGGACTGGATGGCGGTGTCCTCCTACGGGGCGGGGACGACGTCCTCGGGAGTCGTGCGGATCCTCAAGGACCTCGACGCCGACCTGACGGGTCGGCACGTGCTCATCGTCGAGGACATCATCGACTCGGGGCTGACCCTGTCGTGGCTGCTGTCGAACCTGCGCAGCCGTGGACCGGCCTCGGTCGAGATCGCCACGATGCTGCGCAAGCCCGAGGCCGCCAAGGTCGAGGTCGAGGTGCGCTACGTGGGCTTCGACATCCCGAGCGACTTCGTCGTCGGGTACGGCCTCGACTACGCCGAGAAGTACCGCAACCTGCCGTTCGTCGGGACCCTCGCCCCTCACGTCTACCAGGACTGAGGCAGCGAGCGGGGCGGTGCGGGCCGCCGACGGTCGCGGCCGTCCTGCCCCGGGCGAGCAGTCGTCCTGCCCTGGGCGAACAACGGCCGGGATCTGCGGGTCCACGGGGTAACGTGCACGCCAGACTCACCCGCAACCAGGAGGGATAGGGCCCGCCCCGTCGCCCATGAACCTCAAGCGCCTCACCCGCGGTCCCGCCCTGTGGATCGTCCTCGCCGTGATGATCCTGTGGGTCGGGGCCTCGTCCTTCATGGGCGAGACCATCGAGCGCATCGACACCTCGGACGGCCTGGCGCTGCTCGAGGGCGGCACCGTCGAGCAGGCCAAGATCGTCGACGGCGAGCAGCGCGTCGACCTGACCCTCACCGAGGACTTCGAGGACAAGGGCACCAACGTCCAGTTCTTCTACGTCGAGCCCCAGGGTGAGCGGGTGGTCGAGGCGATCGCCGCCGCGGACCCCGAGGGCGGCTACAACTCCGAGGTGCCGCGGACCAGCTGGCTCGTGAGCATGCTCACGCTGCTGCTCCCCTTCATCATCATCATCGGTCTCTTCTGGTTCCTCATGTCCCGCATGCAGGGCGGTGGCTCGCGGGTCATGCAGTTCGGGAAGTCCAAGGCCAAGCTGGTCTCCAAGGAGACGCCCCAGGTCACCTTCGACGACGTCGCGGGGGTCGAGGAGGCCGTCGAGGAGCTCCACGAGATCAAGGACTTCCTGGCCGACCCGGCGAAGTTCCAGGCCGTGGGCGCCAAGATCCCCAAGGGTGTGCTGCTCTACGGCCAGCCCGGGACCGGCAAGACCCTGCTGGCGCGGGCCGTCGCGGGTGAGGCCGGGGTGCCGTTCTACTCGATCTCTGGCTCGGACTTCGTCGAGATGTTCGTCGGCGTCGGCGCGAGCCGTGTCCGTGACCTGTTCACCCAGGCCAAGGAGAACGCCCCCGCGATCATCTTCATCGACGAGATCGACGCGGTCGGTCGCCACCGCGGTGCCGGCATGGGCGGTGGGCACGACGAGCGCGAGCAGACCCTCAACCAGATGCTGGTCGAGATGGACGGCTTCGACGTCAACGCCAACGTCATCCTGATCGCCGCGACCAACCGGCCCGACATCCTGGACCCCGCCCTGCTGCGTCCGGGCCGCTTCGACCGCCAGGTCGCGGTCGACGCCCCCGACCTGCGCGGCCGCACCAAGATCCTCGAGGTGCACTCGAAGGGCAAGCCGATGGCCCCCGACGTCGACCTGCACGCGGTCGCCAAGCGCACCCCCGGGTTCACGGGTGCCGACCTCGCGAACGTCCTCAACGAGGCGGCGCTGATGACCGCACGCACCGGCCTGCAGATCGTGGGCAACCACGAGCTCGACGAGGCCATCGACCGTGTCGTGGCCGGACCGCAGAAGCGGACCCGGCTGATGAACGACAAGGAGAAGAAGATCACCGCCTACCACGAGGGTGGGCACGCCCTGGTGGCGGCGGCGCTGCGCTACACCGACCCGGTGACCAAGGTGACGATCCTGCCGCGCGGCCGGGCGCTGGGCTACACGATGGTCATGCCGGCCGAGGACAAGTACTCGACCACCCGCAACGAGCTCCTCGACCAGCTCGCCTACGCGATGGGCGGCAGGGTCGCCGAGGAGATCGTCTTCCACGACCCGACCACCGGTGCCTCGAACGACATCGAGAAGGCGACCGCCGTCGCCCGCAAGATGGTCACCCAGTTCGGGATGAGCGAGAAGATCGGTGCGATCAAGCTCGGCCAGGACAGCGGGGAGGTCTTCATGGGCCGCGACATGGGGCACGGCCGTGACTACTCCGAGCAGGTGGCCTCGGTGGTCGACACCGAGGTGCGCCGGCTCATCGACTTCGCGCACGACGAGGCGTGGGAGATCCTCAACCACTACCGCCACGTGCTCGACGAGCTCGTGCTCGAGCTGCTCGAGCGTGAGACGCTCAACCAGGCCGAGCTGGCCGAGGTCTTCGGTGCCGTGGTCAAGCGCGACCCGCGCACGGTGTGGCTCTCGAGCGAGAGCCGCGGTGTCTCGGACCAGCCCCCGGTGCAGACCGCCCGCGAGCGGGCCACCTCCAACGGTGAGCCGGTGATCCCCCAGGACGAGGCCGCTGCGGCCAAGGAGGAGCACCCGGCGCTGCCGATCGGTGAGGTCCCCCCGGACAGCCCGGTCAACCGCGCCCGGTGGGACGACGTCGACCCCGCAGGCGACCAGGACCCGCGCTGATGGCCCACACCGCGGACGACGTCCCGCTGGCCGACCTGCCGTTCCCGGCGGCGTACGACGCCCCGCGGGCCGAGCGCGCGGTGCGTGAGCTGCTCCTCGCGGTGGGCGAGGACCCGGACCGCGACGGGCTGCGCGAGACCCCGGCCCGGGTTGCCCGGGCCTACGCCGAGACCTTCGCGGGACTGCACCAGAACCCGCGCGACGTGCTCGCGACGGTCTTCGACCTGGGTCACGAGGAGATGATCCTGGTCAAGGACATCCCCATGTACTCGACCTGCGAGCACCACCTGGTGCCCTTCCACGGGGTCGCGCACGTGGGGTACATCCCGGGATCGGACGGGCGCATCACCGGGCTGAGCAAGCTCGCCCGGCTCGTCGACGTCTACGCGCTGCGCCCCCAGGTCCAGGAGCGGCTGACCACGCAGGTGGCCAACGCCATGGTCGAGGTGCTGCGCCCGAACGGTGTGATCGTCGTGATCGAGGCCGAGCACCTGTGCATGTCGATGCGCGGCATCCGCAAGGCCGGCTCGCGCACCATCACCTCGGCCGTCCGTGGGCAGATGCGTGACGTCGCGACCCGTGCCGAGGCCATGAGCCTGATCCTCGGACGCTGACGGAACCAGCGACGCCCGGTGAGACACGTGCACCATCCCGAACCGCTCCCCGCGGCCCTCACCGCGCTGGGTCGCACCCTGGTGATGGGCGTGGTCAACGTGACCCCCGACTCCTTCAGCGACGGGGGTCGGTGGTTCGACCCGGGCGCTGCGGTGCGGCACGGCCTCGACCTGGTGGCGCAGGGGGCCGACGTGGTGGACGTCGGGGGCGAGTCGACCCGGCCGGGTGCTGCCCGGGTGCCGGTCGACGAGGAGCTGCGCCGGGTGCTGCCCGTGGTGCGCGAGCTCGTGGCGGCCGGTGCGGTGGTCAGCATCGACACCACCCGCGCCGTGGTGGCCCGCGCGGCCGTCGAGGCCGGGGCCCTGATCCTCAACGACGTGTCGGGCGGGCTCGCCGAGCAGGAGATGGCCGGGGTCGCCGCCGAGTGGGGTGGGGTGTACGTCGCGATGCACTGGCGGGGTCACGGTGACGTGATGGACTCGCTGGCCCACTACGACGACGTCGTCACCCAGGTGCGCGACGAGCTGCGGGCCCGGCTCGACGCGCTGGTGGACGCCGGGGTCCGGCTCGAGCAGGTCGTCCTGGACCCGGGGCTGGGCTTCGCCAAGCCGGGGGCCGACAACTGGCCCCTGCTGGCCCGGCTCGACGTGCTCCAGGAGCTGGGCCGTCCGCTCCTGGTGGGCGCGTCGCGGAAGCGGTTCCTGGGTCACCTGCTCGCCGGTCCGGACGGCGAACCGGCCCCACCCGTGGGGCGCGACCGTGCCACGGCCGCGGTCAGCGCGCTCGCCGCCGCCGCCGGGGTCTGGTGCGTGCGGGTCCACGACGTGGCAGGCTCGGCGGACGCGGTCCGGGTGGCGGCAGCATGGTCCTGCGCACGTGAGCCGCAGGGCATCGAGGACGGGGAGCATCGTGGGTGACGCACGGGACGGCTCGGACGGGCGGGTTCGTACGACGGGGACGGAGGGGTCGCACCGTGACCGGGTCCGGCTCACCGGGATCAGCGCGACGGGGCACCACGGGGTCTTCGAGCACGAGCGCCGTGACGGCCAGACCTTCGTGGCCGACGTCGTGCTGCACGTGGACACACGCCCGGCGGCGGCGCAGGACCGGCTCGACCTGACGGTGCACTACGGCGTGCTGGCCGAGCAGGTGGCCGGGGTGCTCTCGGGAGAGCCCGCCGACCTGATCGAGACCGTGGCCGAGCGGATCGCTGCCGTCGTGCTGACCCACCGCGCCGTCGAGGCCGTCGAGGTCGTGCTGCACAAGCCGCAGGCTCCGATCACGGTCCCGTTCCAGGACGTGACCGTCGAGATCCGTCGTGACCGCACGCACCTTCCGGTGGTCGACGCCCCGGGTGTGGTCGTCGGCACCGACCGGTCGCCTGAGTGGTCCGAGGAGGGACAGGAGCGCCCCGACGCCCAGGACCGGTCCCTGGTCGCCTACCCGCCCCTCTCCGACGAGCAGGGTCCGGCCGTGGCGACGGGCGCACCGGCCGCGGCAGGGCTGGTCGCGCCCCCGTTGACCGTGCCGGCCCTCGAGCCGATGCCCGGCGCGACGATGGCCCTGGCCGACCTCCTCATGGCCCCTGGCACCATCACGCTGCCGCCGGTGACCGGGTCGGGCGAACGTCCCACCAGCCCCCAGGGGCCCGCAGCGCCCGCTCACGCCGAGAGCCGTGCCGAGGCCCCGGCCCCCCGTGACCGCATGGATGTGGCGCCCGCCGAGCCGGTCGACGTCGTCCTGGCGCTCGGCTCGAACCTGGGACCCAGCCAGGAGATCCTGCGCGAGGCTGTGCTCGAGCTCGCGGCCGTCCCGGGGCTCGAGGTCACCGCCGTCTCGCCGCTGGCTCGGACGGCGCCCGTCGGCGGGCCCGACCAGCCCGACTTCCTCAACGCCGTCGTGCTCGGCAGGACGACCCTCGCACCGCGCGCACTGATGCACGTGTGCCAGGAGGTCGAGCAGCTCCACGGCCGCGAGCGTGAGGTCCACTGGGGGGCACGCACCCTGGACATCGACGTGGTCGTGCACGGGTCGACGGTGGCCTCGGCCGACGACCTCGAGCTGCCGCACCCGCGCGCGCACCAGCGCGCCTTCGTGCTCCAGCCGTGGGCGCACGTGGACCCTCAGGCCGTGCTGCCCGGCCTGGGCGGGGGACCGGTGGCGGCGCTGGCCGGCACCGCCCCCGACCGCGAGGGCATCCGGTGGATGGCCCTGGACTGGTGGCAGGCGCCCGAGGCCGGAGCCTGATGCAGCGGACCCGCATCTCGCGGCTCGGGGTGGTCGCGGGGGTCACGACGGCGGCGTCCTTCGTGGTGCTCCGGCTCATCGAGAGCCGTGGCGGCACGCCACCCCCGGTGCCGTGGCTGTCCTGGTTGGTGGTGCTGCTGATCGGTGCGGTCGTCGCCGGCCTGGGCTGGTCCGTCCGGCAGTTCACCCGTGGCAAGCGACCCGGGCTGGACCCGTTGCTGGCGGCACGCACGGTCGTCCTCGCGACCGCGTCGGCGTACACCGGTGCGCTGCTGTCCGGGTGGTACGCGGCTCAGGTGCTCCTGGTGATCGGCGACCTGACGATCGACGTGCGGCGCGAGCGTGCCCTGGCCGCGGGGGTGGCCCTGGGGTGCACCGTGCTGCTGGGGGTCATCGGTCTGGTGGTCGAGAGGTGGTGCCAGGTGCCACCGCCCGAGGACGACGACGGCGCCGGGGCCGCGCCGTCGGGCAGTGCCGTCTGAGCGGTCGAGGCCCGCGCCGTCCGATCCCGGGGGTGTCTCGCCGGGGCCGGGGGTGGTGCAAGGATGGGTGCCATGAGTGCGTCCGCGTCCCCAGGACCGTTCGACCCCGCCGGTGTCCAGTGGCAGCGGGTCTCCCCGCGGCTGGTCACCGTCCGGCTGATCACCCTCGGGTTCGTGCTGGTCGTCCCCTTCGCCGGTGGGGTCGTTGCCGCGGTGCTGAGCGGCGTCCCCGGTCTGTGGGCCGTGCCCGCGGTGGTCGCGGCACTCGCCCTGTGGTGCGTCGTGGTGATCCCCCGGCAGGTCCGTGCGATCGGCTACGCCGAGCGGGACGACGACCTCCTCATCCGCAAGGGCGTGCTGATGAGGTCGCTCGTCGTGGTGCCCTACGGGCGGATGCAGTTCGTCGACGTCCAGGCAGGACCGATGGACCGGTGGCTCGGCATCGCGCGGGTCCAGCTGCACACGGCATCGCCGAGCAGCGACGCGGCGATCCCCGGACTGGTCCCGGTCGAGGCCGAACGTGTGCGTGACCGCCTGGCCGCACGCGGCGAGGCGCAGCTGGCCGGGCTGTGAACGGGCCCGACGAGGTCGGTGCGAGGGCGGACGGCCCCGCTGACCCTGCCGCCCCGACCGCCGTCACGACGACCGCCACCGCCGTGGGCGAGCGGCCCGCGCTGGCCTGGCGGCGCGTCCACCCGGTCACCCCGGCGGTCAAGGGGTGGAAGGTCGTGGTCGTGCTGCTCGCCATCGGCGCGCAGCAGGCCAGCCAGAACCTGCGCGACGCGCAGGACGTCTACGAGAGCGTGGGGATCCTCCCGGTGGTCGGGGTGCTGCTGGCGGGTGCCCTGATCGGCTTCGGCTATGCCGCGATCGCCTGGCGGATGACGCGCTACGCGATCGATGCCGAGTCCGTCTACCTCAAGACGGGGGTGCTCTACCGCCAGCAGCGCACTGCTCGGCTCGACCGGGTGCAGGCCATCGACGTGACCCAGCCCGTGCTGGCCCGTCTGCTCGGGCTGGCTGAGCTCAAGCTCGAGGTCGCCGGGGGCGCCGACTCCGCGGTGCGGCTGTCCTTCCTCAAGGAGTCCGACGCGCAGGCCCTGCGCAACGAGCTGCTGGCCCGCGCCGCCGGTGTCGTCCTGGGCACCGACGACGGCAGCGAGGGCGCGCGGCCCGTGGTCGAGGCCGCACCCGAGCGTGAGGTCCTGGCCGTCACGCCGGGACGACTCGTGGGGTCGCTGATCCGCTCGATCGCGACCGTCTTCGCGCTGCTCGGGCTGATCGCGATCGTCGTGGTGATCGCGGTGACCAGGGAGTTCGGGGCCGTGATCGCGCTGTTCCCGGTCGCGCTGGGCGCCGCCGGGTACGTCTGGCAGCGCTTCGCCGGGGAGTTCGGCTTCCGGGCCGCGCAGTCGCCCGACGGCGTGCGGCTGCGGCACGGCCTGCTCGAGTCCCGGGCGCAGACGGTTCCCCCGGGGCGGGTCCAGGCCGTCCGGCTCTCCCAGGCCCTCCTGTGGCGCCGCAAGGACTGGTGGCGGGTCCAGATCAACGTCGCCGGCTACGGCCTCGAGGACCAGATGAAGGAGACGGTCCTGCTCCCGGTGGGCGATCGGGACGAGGCGCTGCTGGCCCTGTGGCTGGTGCTGCCGGACCTGGGCAGCGAGGACCCGCGCGCCGTGCTCGACGCGGCGCTGAGCGGTGACGGTGACGAGCAGGGTTTCGTGACCAGCCCGCGGCGCGCCCGCTGGCTCGACCCGTGGTCCTGGCGGCGCAACGGGTACACGTTGACCGACCGCGCGCTGCTGGCACGCTCAGGTCGTTTCGTGCGGCAGCTCGTCGTCGTCCCGCACGAGCGCACCCAGTCGCTGGGGATCGTGCAGGGTCCGCTGCAGCGCCGGCTCGGGCTGGCGTCCTTCGCGCTGCACTCGACCCCCGGGCCGGTGGTCCCGGCCGTCCAGCACCTCGACGCCGACCGTGCGGGTGAGCTGATGGCCGAGCAGGCGCGCCGTGCCCGGACGGCGCGCGCGTCGGCCGGCCCCGAGCAGTGGATGGTCGAGCTGCGGCGCGTCGAGGAGCAGTCGCCCGTGGCAGCCCCGCTGCCCTCCGAGACATCCCCGCCCTCCGACACGGTCCCGCCCGCGCCCTTGTACGGCGGACCGACCCCGCCCCCGCCGCCGCCCGCTGCGCCGTCCGCACCGCCGTTCGTGCCGCCGACCCCTCCTCCGCCCTCGTGAGCGAGGCACAGCCCCTCGACGCACGGACCGCTCCCGGACGCCTCGGCGTGGGTGTGGTGGGCGCGGGACGGGTTGGATCGGTGCTGGGCAGCGCGCTGCGGGCCGCGGGCCACGCGGTGGTCGGGGCGAGCGGAATCTCGGCTGCGAGCCGCGAGCGCATCGACACCCTGCTGCCCGGGGTGCCCGTCCTGGAGGTCACCGACGTCGTCGAGCGGGCCGAGCTCGTGCTCCTGACCGTGCCGGACGACGCGCTCGCGGACCTCGTCTCGGGCCTGGCCGCGCTCGGCGCGTGGCAGCCCGGCCAGATCGTGGTGCACACCGCGGGGGCGCTCGGCACCGAGGTGCTCGCGGCCGCCCGTCCGGCCGGGATCATCCCGCTCGCGATCCACCCGGCGATGACCTTCAGCGGGACCTCGCTGGACCTGGCCCGGCTGGTCGGCTGCACCTTCGCGGTGACCGGGCCGGGGCCGGTGCTGCCGATCGGGCAGGCGCTGGTCGTCGAGGTCGGCGGTGAGCCGGTGGTCGTGGCCGAGGCGGCCCGCCCGCTCTACCACGCGGCCCTGGCCCACGGGGCGAACCACCTGGGTGTGCTCGTCGCGCAGGCCGCGCAGGCGCTCGCCGCCGCGGGGGTGGCCGCCCCGGACCGGGTGCTGGGCCCGCTGCTCACCGCAGCGCTGGACAGTGCGGTACGGACCGCGCACCACGCGGGGGACGGGACGGCGGTCGGAGCGAGCGGCGTGGCGAGCCTGACCGGCCCGGTGGTGCGTGGGGACGCGGGTACGGTGCGTGCGCACCTGGACCAGCTGACGGCGCTGGCCGCGCGGGACGTCACCGCATCAGACCTGCCGGCCGCGTACCGGGCGCTGGCGCGCGCGGCCACCGGCCGCGCGCTCGCCGGAGGCAGGATCGGCACCGACCAGGCCGAGCGTCTCCTGGACGTGCTCGCGCCGCCGTCCGCCCCTGGCACGGCGAGGCCCACCGACCCCCCGCACGGTGAGGGCTGATGACGACGTCGTCGACGGCCGGACGCGGCGCCCCTGCGTTCCCCGCCCCGCGGGTGGTGCGAACCCGCGCCGAGCTGCGCGACGCCCTCGCCGACCGTCGTGCCGGGCGGCGCGCGGTGGTGATGACCATGGGGGCCCTGCACGCGGGACACCTGTCGCTGGTGCACGCGGCACGCGAGCTCGCCGACCAGGTCGTGGTGACGATCTTCGTGAACCCGTTGCAGTTCGGCCCCACGGAGGACCTCGACCAGTACCCGCGGGACCTCCCGCGCGACCTCGAGCTCCTCGCCGGGGCGCGGGTGGACGTCGTCTTCACCCCCGACGCGGGCGAGATGTACCCCGACGGCGAGCCCGAGGTGCGGGTGCACGCCGGTCGCACCGGTGAGCTGCTCGAGGGTGCCCTGCGACCTGGGCACTTCGACGGGATGCTGACCGTGGTGCTCAAGCTGCTGCACCTCACCGAGGCCGATGTGGCGGTCTTCGGTCAGAAGGACGCGCAGCAGCTCATGCTGATCCGGCGCATGGTCGCCGACCTGGACCTCGACGTCGAGGTCGTCGGTGCGCCCACGGTGCGCGACGAGGACGGCGTCGCGCTGTCCTCCCGCAACGCCTACCTCGACCCGGAACAACGTGTGGCGGCCCGGGCGTTGTCCAGGGCACTGGCAGCGGCCGGACGTGCTGCTGCGCAGGGCGGTGGGGCGATGCAGGTGCTCGGGGCGGCGTCGGAGGTGCTGGCGGTCGAGCCGGGGCTCGTGATGGACTACGTCGCCCTGGTCGACCCGGCCTCGGCGGCCGAGGTCGGCCCCGCGCACCACGGGCCCGCGCTGCTCGCCGTCGCGGGGCGGTCGGGTCCCACCCGCCTGATCGACAACGTGCTGCTCGACCTCCGCCCCCGGGCCCAGGAAGGACCGTGATGACGATGCTGCGGACGATGATGACCGGCAAGATCCACCGGGCCACGGTGACCCACGCCGATCTCGACTACGTCGGGTCGATCACCCTGGACGCCGACCTGATGGCCGCTGCCGACCTGCTCCCGGGCCAGCAGGTCGACGTCGTGGACATCACGAACGGTGCGAGGCTGACCACCTACGCGATCGCCGGGGAGGCCGGGTCGGGGGTCGTGGGGATCAACGGCGCCGCCGCCCACCTGGTGCACCCGGGGGACCTCGTGATCGTCATCTCCTACGGTGTCCTGACGGACGCCGAGGCGCGCACCTACGCCCCGCACGTGGTCCACGTGGACGCTGCGAACGCGATCGTCGAGATCGGCGGCGACCCGGGGGCGGCGCCCGCGGGGCTCCGGTCGGAGGCGACCGACTGGGCCGCGGGCCCGCGATGAGCACGGTGCGGCTCGCCCGTCGCCTCGCGGCGCCCGAGCCGGGATGGACGACCTCGGCCGACGTGGTCGTGGTCGGCTCGGGCATCGCCGGCCTGACCGCAGCACTGCGGCTGCGCAGCCGCGTGCCCAGGGTGCTGCTGGTGACCAAGGGTGCGCTCGGCTCGGGCTCGACGATGTGGGCGCAGGGGGGGATCGCCGCGGCGCTGCACCCCGAGGACTCCCCGGCGGCGCACCACGCGGACACGCTGGCGGCCGGTGGAGGGCTGTGCGACCCCGCAGCGGTCGACGTGCTCGTCACCGAGGGCCCCGGGCGGGTGCGGGAGATGGTCGCGCAGGGTGCGCGCTTCGACACCGACGCCGACGGGACCCTGGCGCTGACCCGTGAAGGGGGCCACGGGGCGGACAGGATCGTCCACGCGGGGGGTGATGCGACGGGGGCCGAGATCTCCCGGGCGCTGATCGCCCAGCTCGACGCGGTGCGCACCGATCCCGGGATCGAGGTCATCGAGCACGCGTTGGTGCTCGACCTGCTGACCGGCCCGAGCGATGCCGACGGCCGACCCGGGCCGGTGTGCGGGGTCACGCTGCACGTCATCGGCGAGGGCACGCGGGACGGCGTCGGCGCGGTGCTGGGCCGTGCCGTGGTGCTGGCCACCGGAGGCATCGGGCAGGTCTTCCAGTCGTCGACCAACCCCGCGCAGGCCACCGGGGACGGGCTGGCGGCGGCGCTGCGGGCAGGAGCCCTGGTCGGTGACGTCGAGTTCGTGCAGTTCCACCCGACCGTGCTGTGGATGGGTGCCGGGGTCAAGGGGCAGCTGCCGCTGGTCTCGGAGGCGGTGCGGGGGGAGGGGGCGCTGCTGCTCGACACCGACGGCTTCCGCTTCATGCCCGAGGTGCACCCGCTGGCCGAGCTCGCTCCGCGCGACGTCGTCGCGCACGCGATCGTCCGCCGGATGGCTGCCACCGGCTCCGACCACGTCTTCCTGGACGCCCGGCACCTGGGCGGGGACTTCCTGGCGCGACGCTTCCCGACCATCGCCGACCGGCTCGGGGCCGAGGGGATCGACCTCGCGACCGACCTGGTGCCGGTCGCCCCTGCCCAGCACTACCACTCGGGAGGCGTGGTCACCGACCTGCACGGCCGGGCCTCGGTGGACGGCCTGTACGCCGTCGGGGAGGTCGCGTGCACCGGGGTGCACGGGGCCAACCGGCTGGCCTCCAACTCGTTGCTCGAGGGCCTGGTCTTCGCCCACCGGGCCGCGACGCAGGTGGCCGAGCGGGTCACCTCGGGTGACCTCCCTCAGCTCGAGCCGCAGCAGCGCGGGGGTGAGCCGACCCTGGTCGCGGCCACGGTGCGCACCCGGGTGCAGCGGATCGCGCAGAACGGGCCGGGGGTGATCCGCACCGCCGAGGGGCTCGCGGAGGCGGCCCGTGCGCTGGCCGCGGTTCACACCCGGGCGCACGAGGTGCCCGGGGTCGTGGCCGCCCCGCAGACCGCGGAGTGGGAGACCACCAACGTCCACCAGGTCGCCACGGTGCTGACCGCTCTCGCCGCCGAGCGCACCGAGAGCCGGGGAGGGCACTACCGGCAGGACTTCCCCGCCGCGGACGAGGCCTGGCGGTTACGGCTGGTGGCGGGCATCGACCCGGACGGGTCGATGCCGATCACTCACTCGACGGGGTACCCCGCTGCTCGCCAGGCGCCCGTTCCGCCCGCCACGTTGGCCACGTCGTAGCCCTGCTGTCCCAGCCACGCGGTGACCTGCGCCGAGCGTCCACCCGACTCGCAGATGAGGTAGACCTCGCCGGGCAGGCTGGTGACCTCGGTGACGCGGTCGACGAACTGCGTCAGCGGGATGCTGAGCGCCCCGGGGACGTGACCCGCGGCGTACTCGTGGTCCTCGCGGACGTCGATCACGGTGCGGGCGGTCGTCGTCTCGGGGTCCCCGAGCAACCCGTGCAGGGTGGGGGTGTCGATCTCGCGCATCGGTTCTTCCTCAGGTGGTCCGGTCGGTGACGAGGGCCAGGTCGGGACGGGCCGCCCGCAGGGTCAGCATGCCACCGGAGAGGTTCGCGGAGTCGAACCCGGCGTGGTCGAGCACGCGGTGAGCCAGGTAGGAGCGGAACCCGCTCGCGCAGTGGACCCGCACGGGACGGTCCCCGGCGGCGGTCCGCACCTCCTCGAGGCGCTGACGGAGCTCGGTGTGCGGGATGTTCAGGGCCCCCGGCAGGTGGCCACCGGCGTACTCCGCGGGGGAGCGCACGTCGAGCACCAGCATGGTGTCCAGCACCTTCTCGAGGTCCTCGGGGTACCAGAGACGCAGGGAGCCGTCGAGCACGTTCTGCGCGACGAAGCCCGCCATGTTGACCGCGTCCTTGGCCGATCCGTAGGGCGGGGCGTAGGCGAGCTCGAGCTCGGCGACGTCGTCCATGGTGAGCTGCGCGGTCAGCGCGGTGGCGAGGACGTCGATGCGCTTGTCGACGCCTTCACGGCCGACCGCCTGGGCACCCAGCAGCCGTCCGTCGAGTGCGAAGGTGACGGTCAGGTGCACCTGCTCGGCGCCGGGGAAGTACCCGGCGTGGTGGCCGGGGTGCACGTGGACCACGTGGTGGGGGACACCGCTGGTGCGCAGGGTGTGCTGGGAGGCGCCGGTCAGGGCGGCGGTGAGCCCGAAGACCCGCACCACCGCGGTGCCGAGCACCGGCCGCGCGGCACGGGCCGGGTCGAGCCGCCCGAGCAGGGAGTCGGCCGCGCGTCGGCCCTGGCGGTTGGCCGGCCCGGCGAGGGGGACGGGGGCGAGGGTCCCGGTCACGCCGCGGACGGCGGTCGCGTCGCCGACGGCCCAGATGTGGGAGTCGGAGGTGCGCTGGGTCGCGTCGACGACGATCGCGCCCCCGGGGGTGGTCTCGAGCCCGGCCTGTGTCGCCAGGGAGCTGTCGGGCCGGACCCCGACGGACAGCACGACGACGTCGGCCGGCAGACGGGCGCCGTCGGACAGCGCGACCTCGACCGCGTGGTCGGCGCCGGGGGTCGCGACGACCGACTCGGCGGCGACGCCGACGCGGGTCCGTACGCCGTGGGCGTTGAGCTCGTCGTCCACGAGCTGCGCGAGCTCGCTGTCCAGGGGCGGCAGCACGTGCGGGGCGAGGTCCACCAGGTCGACCTCGAGGCCGCGCAGCCGCAGCGCCTCGGCGGCCTCGAGCCCGATGAACCCGGCGCCCAGCACGACAGCGCGCCGCGCACCCTGGTCGACCAGTGCGCGCAGGGTGTCGGTGTCGGGGACGGTCCGCAGGGTGTGGACCTGGGGCAGGTCGAGCCCGGGGACCGGGGGGCGGATCGCGGTCGCACCGGGAGCCAGCACCAGGGCGTCGTAGTCGAGGTCCTGGGTCCCGGCGGCCGAACGGACGGTCACGATGCGTCGGACGGGGTCGATCGAGGTCGCCTCGTGACCGGTGCGCACGTCGAGGTCGAGGGAGGCACGGAGCGACTCGGGGGACTGCAGGAGCAGCGAGGACCGGTCGGTGATCTCCTCGCCCAGGTGGTACGGCAGCCCGCAGTTCGCGAACGACACGTAGGGACCGCGTTCGAGGACGGTGATCTGCGCGTCCTCGTCGAGCCGCCGGGCGCGGGCGGCCGCGCTCATGCCGCCGGCGACTCCGCCGATGATGACGATCTTCATGTGAGTCCTCACGTGTGGCGTGCTGGGTCGGGTTGCTCCGGGCAGAACTATACCCCTGGGGGTATCTATTCCACGCGGGACCTGGGTCCTGGGGCCGTGGCCACCACGACCGTGTCGAGGGCCGGCCGGGTCGCACCCTCCACGGGCCGGTCGGCGACCTGCGCGAGCGTCACGTCCAGGCCCGCCGTGCTGAGCGCGGCGACCACACGGTCCGGGTCGGTCAGCACGGCTGGGTCCTGCGGGCCGCCGACCCCCTCGGCCAGGTTCCGTTCGTCGTGGCCCACCACCACGATGGTCCCGCCCGGCGCGAGCGCGTCCGCAGCGCGCCCGAGCACCGACCGCAGGGCGGGCTCGGGCAGGTGCAGGTACGCGACCACCACGAGGTCGACGCTCGCGGGGGCAGGGGTGTGCGTGGTGAGGTCCGCAGCCGTCCAGCGGACCGTGCCCACCGGTCGGCCGTCAGGGCTGCTGGTCGGCAGCGACGAGGCCTCGGCGCGACCGCGGGCGAGCGCCTCGCGGGAGAAGTCGACGGCCTCGACCTGCCAGCCTCGGGCGGCGAGCCACAGCGCATGGCGGCCGTCCCCCGAGGCGAGGTCCAGCGCGCGCCCGGGAGGCAGGTCCTGGGTGTGCTGTCGCACCCACCTGTTCGGCTGCTTGCCCCAGGGGGCAGCGGCGGCGTAGCGCTCGTCCCAGTCGGCCGTGTCCATCAACGGCTCAGGCGAGCGAGAGGAAGAGCTTCTGGAGCTTGGCGCGGTCGATGCCGGCCGCCTCGTCGCCCAGGGTGATGCACTGCTCGAGGCCCGTGGCGATGATCGCGAACCCTGCCCGGTCCAGCGCCTTGGACGCCGCCGAGAGCTGGGTGACGACGTCGGCGCAGTCGGCGCCCTCCTCGAGCATCCTCAGGACGCCGCCGATCTGTCCCTGGGCTCGGCGCAGCCGGTTCATGACGGCCGTCAGTTCCTCGGGGTCGAGCTGCATCGTGGGCCTCCTCGGGCCGCCGGGGACGGCCGTCTCGTGTGGTGTCGTCATCGGGTCACGACGTCTCCGCCCGCGGCGCGCCAGGCGGCGAGCCCACCGGACAGGCTGGTGGCACGGTATCCCTCTGCGCGCAGCCGTGCTGCGGCGCCACGCGAACGCATGCCCGACGCGCACATCACCACCACGGCACGGTCCTTGGGCAGGCGGCGCGCCTCGGAGTCCAGACGGCCCAGGGGGATGTGCCTGGCCTGCCTCGCGTGCCCTGAGCGCCACTCCCCGGGCTCGCGCACGTCGACCAGCAGGGCGCCGTCGCCGAGGAGGTCCAGCGCGCGGTCGACCCGGACGGTCCGTGGCAGGGCGTCGGGGTCGCGACGCAGGATCCGGTCGAGGAGCGAGGGCATGGGCACGCCTTCCGTCGTGGGGTCCGATCGGTGCTCACTATACCCCCATGGGTATCGGTCCGGCGTGCGGAGGCTCGGCTGGGAGGGCGTCGGGCCCGCGGTGGTCGCGCGCGCGGGACCGGCCGAGCGCTCGGTAGCGTGGCCCCCGTGACCACCGACCTCGCCGGCGTCTGGACCCGGATCATCGCGACCGCCCTCGACGAGGACCTCGGGCCGGCCCCCGGACGTGATGTCACGACCCAGGCGACCATCTCTGCCCTGGCCACCGGGACCGCGCACCTGGTCGCCCGCCAGGACGGCGTGGTCGCCGGGCTCGTGCTGGTCGACGAGGTCCTGACCCAGGTCGCCGGGCGGCTCGGCCAGGGCGCCGTCGCGGTCGAGCAGGTCGTCGCAGACGGCGCCGTCGTCCAGGCCCACGACGTCCTGGCCGTCCTCACCGGCCCGGTGCAGGTGCTGCTCGTGGCCGAGCGGACCCTGCTCAACCTGACCAGCCGGGCCTCGGGTGTCGCGACCCACACCCGACGCTGGGCCGATGCGCTGGCCGGTACCGGGGCGAGCGTGCTGGACACCCGCAAGACCACGCCCGGCCTGCGGGCGCTCGAGAAGTACGCGGTGCGCTGCGGCGGCGGGACCAACAAGCGGATGGGCCTGTACGACGTCGCGATGGTCAAGGACAACCACGTGGTCGCGGCCGGGTCGGTCGCACGAGCGGTGGCCGCGGTGCACGAGCACTTCCCCGACGTCGAGGTCCAGGTCGAGGCCGACACCCCCGAGCAGGCCATGGAGGCGCTCGACGCGGGCGCCCGTTTCCTGCTGCTGGACAACATGACCACGCCGGTCCTGACCGAGGTCGTGGCGGCGGTCCGCGCCCGGGAGGTCGAGACCGGGCACGTCGAGCTCGAGGCCACCGGCAACCTCACCCTCGACCGTGCGGCCGAGGTCGCGGCGACCGGTGTCGACCACCTCTCGGTGGGCGGTCTCACCCACTCGTCGCCGATCCTGGACCTGGCGCTCGATCTCGTGGCGAGCGACCTCGCGACCTCGCCGCCTCGGTAAACTCGCGCGGTGACCCGACCCGCACCGCAGGACCCCAGCACCACCACCGGCGCCGCCACCGCCCCGGGCGACCTCGACGTCCCCGAGCAGATCCGCGTCCGTCACGCCAAGCGCGAGAGGATGCTCGCCGAGGGCCGGCAGGCCTACCCCGTCTCGGTCCCGGTGACCCGCACGATCGAGCAGGTCCGGTCCGAGCATGGCGGGCTCGAGGCCGGGGAGGAGACCGACGTCGTCGTCGGCGTCGCCGGCCGGGTGGTCTTCCTGCGCAACACCGGCAAGCTCTGCTTCGTGACCGTGCAGGACGGCGCGGGGCTCCGTCTCCAGGTGATGCTCAGCCAGGCCGTGGTCGGCGAGGAGTCGTTGGCGACGTTCAAGACCGACGTCGACCTGGGCGACCACCTGTTCGCCCGGGGGACGGTCATCAGCTCACGACGCGGGGAGCTCAGCGTCTTCGCCGACGACTGGCAGATCGCCGCCAAGGCCCTGCGTCCGCTGCCGGTGCTGCACAAGGAGCTCTCCGAGGAGGCCCGCGTGAGGCAGCGGTACGTCGACCTCATCGTGCGCCCGGCGGCTCGCGACACCGCCCGGCTGCGCGCGGCCGTGGTGCGGTCGCTGCGGGAGAACTTCCACCGGCGCGGGTACCTCGAGGTGGAGACCCCCATGCTGCAGACGCAGCCCGGCGGGGCGACGGCGCGGCCCTTCACCACGCAGATGAACGCCTACGACCTCGAGCTGTACCTGCGGATCGCCCCCGAGCTGTTCCTCAAGCGTGCCGTGGTGGGCGGTATCGAGCGGGTGTTCGAGATCAACCGCAGCTTCCGCAACGAGGGCGCCGACTCCACGCACTCCCCGGAGTTCGCGACGCTCGAGGCCTACGAGGCCTACGGCGACTACGACACGATGGCCGCCCTCACGCAGGACCTGGTCCAGACCGCCGCGCGGGACGCGCTGGGCACCACGCTGGTCACCCTCGCCGACGGCACCGAGTACGACCTCGGGGGCACGTGGGCCTCGCTCAGCCTCTACGGGTCGCTGTCGCAGGCCCTCGGCGAGGAGATCACCCCGCAGACGTCGGTCGACCGACTCCTGGCGCTCACCGAGCAGTTCGACCTGCAGATCGATCGCGCCCGGATGAATCATGGAAAGCTCGTCGAAGAGCTCTGGGAGCACCACGTGGGTGACCACCTGCACGCCCCCACGTTCGTCCGGGACTTCCCCGTGGACACGAGCCCGCTCACCCGCGACCACCGGACCATCCCGGGCGCTGTCGAGAAGTGGGACCTGTACATCCGGGGCATCGAGACCGCGACCGCCTACTCCGAGCTCGTCGACCCGGTGGTCCAACGCGAACGTTTCGAGGCGCAGGCGCGACTGGCCGCCGCCGGTGACGACGAGGCGATGCCGCTCGACGAGGACTTCCTGGTGGCCATGGAGCACGCGATGCCACCGGCCGGTGGCATGGGGATGGGGATCGACCGGCTGCTCATGGCGCTCACCGGCCTGAACATCCGCGAGACGATCCTGTTCCCTCTGGTCAAGCCGACCACCCCCGGGGCCGGCGCGTAGGATCGGCGCCATGAGCACCGTCCTGCACGCAGTCGGCGCACTGATCCCCTCGATCGGTGTCGGTCTGCTGTTCTGGCTGGCCATGCGATCGGTGATCCAGGCCGACCGGCGCGAGCGCATCGCCATGGCGCAGCTCGATGCCGCAGAGCGCAAGGAATCCCACGCGGCCGATGCGGAGTAGCTGACGCGAGCAATTCACATCCCGGAATGCCTGCGCGCGCTTTCCGTGAGGCGGGGGTACGCTTTGTCCGTCAATGATCGGCGACTCGCGGAAGAAGGCATTACATGGCTCAGAAGGTTCAGGTCGTCCTGGTGGACGACCTTGATGGTGGCTCCGCCGACGAGACGGTTTCTTTCGCTCTCGACGGTGTTACCTACGAGATCGACCTGAACACGGCCAACGCCGCACAGCTGCGTGAGTCCTTCGCCTCGTGGGTCGGGCACGCGCGTCGCGTGGGTGGCCGTTCTCGCACCGGGACCCGCCGTACGTCGGGGACCGGGCGCGCCTCGAGCGGCGACTCGACCGCGATCCGTGAGTGGGCCCGGCAGAACGGCTTCACGGTGAGCGACCGTGGCCGCATCCCGGCCAACGTCAAGGCCGCGTACGACGCACGCTGAGCGACTGCCCGCGGCCTCCGTGCCGCGACCGTCGGACGGCCCGCCTGCTTCCCGGAGCAGGCGGGCCGTCCTACGTCGTGGGCAGGGCTCAGGCGCCCGGGTGGACGGCGGTCATCTCGCGGACCGCCGCGTACTGCTCACGCACCGCGTGGGCCTCGGACCCTGCCTCGACGGGGTACACCTGCGTCCCGGCCAGGTCCCACGCAGGTGGACCGTCGACCGGCTGGGTGCTCGCGGCCAGCACCCAGGCGGCCTGACGTGCCGCACCGTCGGCCACGTACTCGCCGGGGCTGGGCACGGTGACCTCGATCCCCAGCACCGACGGGGCGATCTGCCGGACCGCGGCCGACTGCGCGCCGCCACCGATGAGCTGGACGCGGTCGACCGGGACACCTTGGGCGCGCAGCGCGTCGAGCCCGTCGGCCAGAGCGCAGAGCATCCCCTCGACGGCTGCCCGGGCGAGGTGCGCCGGGGTGGTGTTGGCCAGCCGCATCCCGTGCAGCGCACCGGTCGCGTCGGGCCGGTTGGGGGTCCGCTCGCCCTCGAGGTAGGGGACCAGCACGAGACCGTCAGCCCCCGCTGGCGCTGACAGGGCCAGGTCGCTGAGCCCCGCGTGGTCGACGCCGAGCATGCGGGCCGCGGCGTCGAGCACCCGGGAGGCGTTGAGGGTGCAGGCCAGGGGCAGGAACGCCCCGGTGGCGTCGGCGAATCCGGTGACCAGGCCGGACGGGTCGGCCGTGGGAGCGGCGGCGATCGCCGAGACCACGCCCGAGGTCCCGATCGAGACCGCGACGTCCCCGGGCCGCATGCCCAGCCCGAGAGCGGCGGCGGCGTTGTCGCCCGCGCCCGGCCCCAGCAGCAGGGGGTTGCCCTCACGGGTGAGGGTGTGGGCGACGTCGGCCGGTCCGAGCACCCGGGGGAGCACGGCGTCGTGCCCCAGGGCGAGGGTCAGCAGGTCGCGTCGGTAGTCACCGGTGAACGGCGACCAGTAGCCGGTGCCCGAGGCGTCGGACCGGTCGGTGGTGAGCTGGTCGAGGCTGTCGGTACCCGGGCCGTGACCGGCCAGTCGCCAGGTCAGCCAGTCGTGGGGCAGGGCGACAGCGGCGACCCGTGCGGCGTTCTGCGGCTCGGCGTCGCGCAGCCATCGGAGCTTGGTGACGGTCAGCGAGGCGACCGGGACGGAGCCGATGGCCTGGGCCCAGACCGTGGGTCCGTCGTGCTGGTCGGGGGTGTCCTCCGCGCTGGATCCGCCCAGCTCGGCGATCAGGTCGGTGGCCGCCTGGGCCGAGCGGGTGTCGTTCCACAGCAGTGCGGGGCGGATGACGGCCCCGTCGGCGTCCAGCGCGACCATGCCGTGCTGCTGGCCCCCGACGGCGACGGCGGCGACGTCGTCGAGCCCACCGGCCTGGGCGATGGCCTGCTGCAGGGCGTCCCACCAGTGGGCGGGGTCGATCTCGGTGCCCTCGGGGTGCGGTGCGCGACCGCTGCGGACCAGGGCGCCGGTGTCGGCGTCGCGGATCACGACCTTGCAGGACTGCGTGGACGAGTCCACGCCGGCGACGAGCGCCATGGTGACTTCCTCTCGTGCGCCGTCACCGACCGACGGCCACGGTGGGTCGTCGGTCGGTGACGGGCGGTGCGTCGGTGCGGTGGGTCAGCGGGCGCCGATGGCGTGCTCGAGGGCCAGCTGGTTGAGCCGGACGAAGTGGAAGCCGCGCGCGGCGACCTCGTCGATGTCGAGCTCCTCGTAGGAGGTCGGGTCGTCGAGCAGGTCCTGGAGGGTCTCGCCCTCGGCCAGTGTCGGCTGGGCGAGCTCGAAGACCTTGCTGGCCTCGAGGGCCTCGGTGACCTCGGGGTCGGCGCGGAAGGCCAGCGCCCGCTCCTTGAGCAGCAGGTAGGTGCTCATGTTGGCCGCGGCCGAGTCCCAGACCCCGGTCATGTCCTCGGTGCGCGAGGGCTTGTAGTCGAAGTGGCGGGGGCCGTCGTAGCGCGGGCCGCCGCTCGGGAAGCCGTTCTCGACGAGGTCGACGGTCGCGAAGGCCGAGAACAGGTCGCCGTGGCCGAAGACCAGGTCCTGGTCGTACTTGATGGACCGCTGGCCGTTGAGGTCGATGTGGAAGAGCTTGTCCGACCACAGCGCCTGGGCGATGCCGCTGGTGTAGTTGAGTCCGGCCATCTGCTCGTGGCCGGTCTCGGGGTTGAGCCCGACGATGTCGCCGTGCTCGAGCTGGGCGATGAAGCCGAGCGCGTGCCCGACGGTGGGCAGCAGGATGTCACCGCGCGGCTCGTTGGGCTTGGGCTCGATCGCGATGCGCAGGGAGTAGCCCTTGTCCTTGATGTAGGCGGCGACGGTGTCGATGCCCTCGGCGTAGCGGTCGTGCGCGGCCTTGAGGTCCTTCGCGGAGTCGTACTCGGCGCCTTCGCGGCCGCCCCACATGACGAAGGTGTCGGCGCCGAGCTCGGCGGCGAGGTCGACGTTGCGGACGACCTTGCGCAGCCCGTAGCGGCGGACCTGGCGGTCGTTGGAGGTGAAAGCCCCGTCCTTGAAGATCGGGTGGCTGAAGGTGTTGGTGGTGACCATCTCGACGGTGATGCCGGTCTCGGCCAGGGCGCCCTTGAACCGGGCCAGGATGCGGTCGCGGTCGGCGGCGTTCGAGCCGAACGGGACGACGTCGTCGTCGTGGAAGGTGACGTGCGCGGCGCCGAGCTCGGCGAGCCGGTGCACCGACTCGACCGGGTCGAGCCAGGGCCGGCTCGCGTCACCGAACTGGTCGCGGGCCTCCCATCCGACGGTCCACAGACCGAAGGAGAACTTGTCGGCAGGGGTGGGCTTCGGGGACATGGCGATCTCTCCTCGTCGAGATTTGTTGTTCGAATGAACTTATGCGCTCCCGCGGGTAGGGTCAAGCCATGGAGCAGCGCCACCGCGCGGGGGACCGGCCCGCGAGCCCCACGGGAGCACTCTCCCGCGGGCCGGCCGGCTCTGCACGGGGGACCGGCGGTGGCAGGCGTGTCGACAGCGCCGCGCGGCAGCAGAGCCTGCGCCAGCACAACCTGGGCCTGGTGCTGCGGGAGGTCCTCGACGCACCGACCCCCGTCTCGCGTGCGGACATCGCGACCACCACGGGCCTGACCCGCGCGACGGTCTCGGCCCTGGTCGACCGGCTGCTCGCCGCGGGCATGGTCTCCGAGCTCGAGCCGGTGGCCTCGCAGAAGGCCGGACGCCCCGCGGTCCCGCTCGCTCCCGCGCGCGGGACGATCGCCGCGGTCGGCATGGAGGTCAACGTCGACTACCTGGGTGTGCGGGCGGTGGACCTCGCGGGCAGGGTGATCAGCGAGCGGGTCGAGCTCGGCGACTTCCGGGGCAGCGACCCGGCCGTCGTGCTGGACCGGCTCTCGACCCTCGCCGGCGGCGTGGTCGCACTGCTCTCCGCCGACGGCGTCACCCTGGTCGGGACGGCCCTGGCGCTGCCGGGGCTGGTCGACCGTGTCACGGGACCGCTGCGGGTGGCTCCCAACCTGGGCTGGCGCGACCTGGACGTCGTCGGCCTGATCACCCGCCACCCGGTGCTCGCGGGCGTGCCGCCGCGACTGGCCAACGAGGCGAACCTCGCGGCACGCGCCGAGGCGCACGTGCGGCGACGGTCGGGGCCGAGCAGCTTCGTGTACGTCTCGGGCGAGGTCGGGATCGGCGGCGCGATCGTGCTGGACGGCCGGATCTTCGGTGGCCGCCACGGCTGGAGCGGCGAGATCGGACACACGGTCCTGGGCACCGCCGGTGCGTTCGACGAGGGCGGGACGCTCGAGCGCTACGCAGGCCAGGACGCGCTGCTCGACGGGGCCGGCCTGGACCGGGCGACCCCGGTGTCCCGGCTGGCCGAGGTCGCGGAGACAGGCGACGCCGCGGCCCTCGCGGCGCTGCGGCACGGGGGATCGGCCCTGGGGGCGGCCCTGGCCAACGTGGTCAACATCGTCGACGTCGAGCACGTCGTGCTCGGTGGGATCTACGCCCAGCTCGCGCCGTACCTGCGGGACGCAGTGCTCGAGCAGCTGGACCGCCGGGTGATCTCCTCGCCCTGGTCGAGCGTCGAGCTGAGCGTGGCGGAGGCGGGCCAGTACCCGGCGATGACCGGCGGCGCCCTGGCCGTGCTGCAGGCCGTGGTCGACGACCCTGGTGTCCTGGTCGAGGGCGAGCACCGCGTCGTCGGCTGACGTCCGGACGTGGTGCGTGGCCGTGCGAAGGTCGACTGCTTTCCGGGATCACCGCGGGACCTCTCGAAGATCCACGGCCTCGTGGGTCCCGGCGCAGGTAAATATGGTCACTGGATCAACAAATTGCCGGGCCGCCCGGGCCCGTCGATGACATCACCACGCGGCGCGCCGGGACCCGCTGACGGCTGCCGGGTCCGGCTGACGCTGCGGCGGACGCCGGCGCTCGGTAACGTGCCCGCTCATGGTCATCGGAGTCTGGATCGGCACCTACCCACCGGCCGGCGCCGGCACCCCGCCGGGGCAGGGCGAGGGGGTCTGGCGCGGGGAGCTCGACCTGACGGCCGGCACGCTCACGGTGGCGCAGGTGGCGCAGGTGCCCGCGGCCTCGTTCCTGGCGGTGCACCCCGGCGGCCGGGTGCTCTACGCGGTCGGCGAGACGACGTCGGGCACCGTGAGCGTGCTGGACGTGACGCCCGACGGCGGGGTGCGGCCGCGCGACCGGGTCGGCTCGGGCGGTGCGGACCCGTGCCACCTGCTGCTGGCCCCGGACGCGCGCACCCTGTACGTCGCGAACTACTCGAGCGGGACGGTGGGCGTCCTCCCGCTCGAGCCCGACGGCGGCTTCACGGCCGAGGTCCGGGCTGCCGGGGCGCCGACGCAGGTGCTCGCCCACGAGGGCTCGGGCCCCGACCGGGAGCGCCAGGAGGGGCCGCACGCGCACTCCACGCTGATCACCCCCGACGGGGCGCACCTGCTGGTGGTGGACCTCGGCACCGACACGCTGTGGCGGTACCGGCGGGCCGGCGACGGCTCGCTGGTCGCCGACGGGACGGCCGCCGTGCTGCCGGCGGGGACCGGACCGCGTCACGCGACCTTCGCCGCGGACGGCGGCCACCTCTACCTGACCGGTGAGCTGTCCGCGACCGTCCACGTGCTGGCCTGGGACGCGACGCAGGCCTCGGGCCGGGTCGTCCAGTCGCTGTCGGTGGGGCGCTCGGGCCCTCCCGACGCCCGACCTCCGGACGGGCAGCGGGACTACCCCGCGCACCTCGCGCTCACCGGCGACCGGCTCGTGGTCTCGGTGCGGGGGTCCGACCGGGTGCACCACCTCGACGTCGTCGACGGGCTGCTGCGGCCCGCCGGGGACGTCGCGGCCGGCCGGTGGCCGCGGCATCTCGCGGTCCTGGAGAGCGCCGGCACGGTGCTCGTGGCGGCCGAACGGGGGCACGAGCTCGTGCCGGTGGGCACCGCGGGGACGCCCCACGCCGTCCCGCTGCCCTCGCCGGCGTGCGTCGTGGCCGCCGTCCCGATCATGACCGGGTGAGCTCGGTGCGCCGGGAGGCGCACCGTGCGGGAGAATGGGCCCTTCGACCCGTCCCACACCCCCGGCGATCTCAGGAGGAGCCCGTGACCCACGAGCACCCCCGTATCGCGATGCTCTCGGTGCACACCTCGCCGCTGGACCAGCCGGGAACCGGGGACGCCGGCGGCATGAACGTCTACGTGGTCGAGCTCGCCACCGCGCTCGCCGCGCACGGTGCGCAGGTCGAGATCTTCACCCGGTCCACCAGCTCGACGCAGCCCGACACCGTCCCCCTGACCGACGGAGTGCTCGTGCGGCACGTCCCCGCCGGTCCGTTCGAGGGCCTGGACAAGAACGACCTGCCCGGACAGCTCTGCGCCTTCACCGCCGGTGTCCTGCGGACCGAGGCCGGACGCGCCCCGGGGTGGTACGACGTCGTCCACTCCCACTACTGGCTCTCGGGGCAGGTCGGCTGGCTCGCGGCGGACCGCTGGGACGTCCCGCTGGTGCACACGATGCACACCCTGGCCAAGGTCAAGAACGCCGCCCTGGCCCCCGGCGACAGCCCCGAGCCGGAGGGCCGGGTGATCGGCGAGGAGCAGGTCGTCGGCGCGTCGGACGCCCTGGTGGCGAGCACCGCGGAGGAGGCGGCCGACCTCGTCGAGCTCTACGACGCCGACCCCGACGCCGTGCACGTCGTGGCACCGGGTGTCGACCTGGAGCGGTTCGGCCCGGCCGACGGCCGCTCGGCCGCCCGCGCCGGCCTGGGACTGCCGCAGGACGAGCAGATCGTGCTCTTCGCGGGTCGGGTGCAGCCGCTCAAGGCTCCTGACGTGCTGGTGCATGCCCTGGGGGAGATCGCCGCGAGCGGCGGACCCGTTCCTCTGCTGGTCGTCCTGGGCGGGCCGAGCGGCCGGCCCGGTGCCGTGACCGAGCTCGCCGACCTGGCCGTGCGGCTGGGTGTCGCCGACCATGTCCGGCTGCTCCCCCCGGTCGACCGCGACGAGCTCGCCCGCTGGTACCGGGCCGCCGACGTCGTGGCCGTCCCCTCGCGCAGCGAGTCCTACGGGCTGGTCGCCGCGGAGGCGCAGGCCTGCGGGACGCCGGTGCTGGCCGCGGCGGTCGGCGGCCTGCGCAGCGTGGTGCAGGACGGTGTCTCGGGCGAGCTGGTGCGTGGCCACGACCCGCGCAGCTGGGCCCGGGCGATCTCGGGGCTGCTGGCCGACCCGGCCCGCCGCGGCCGGCTCTCGGCCGGGGCGCTGCGCAACGCCGAGCACCTCGGGTGGGAGGCGGCGGCCGAGGCGGTGGTCAAGGTCTACCAGCTCGCGCAGGACCGCCGCGGCACCCGGGAGTCCTCGCCGACCCGCGCCGTCGGCGGGTCGAGCCCGTGGCCCGCCTGGCCGCTCGCGCGGACCTGACCGAGTCCCCGCGGCCGTCGGCGGGGCGTCGTCTCGCGGCCCGGAGGTCCTGGGGACGGTCGGGGAGCGATGCGGCAGGATGGGTGCCATGACCTACACCCTTGTGCTGCTCCGCCACGGCGAGAGCGAGTGGAACGCGAAGAACCTGTTCACCGGCTGGGTGGACGTCCCGCTCTCGGAGAAGGGCATCGAGGAGGCGAAGCGCGGCGGCACCCTGCTGACCGACGCCGGCGTCCTCCCGGACGTCGTGCACACCTCGCTGCTGCGCCGCGCCATCACCACGGCCAACCTGTCCCTCGACGCCGCCGACCGGCACTGGATCCCGGTCAAGCGCAGCTGGCGGCTCAACGAGCGTCACTACGGTGCGCTCCAGGGCAAGGACAAGAAGCAGACCCTCGCGGAGTTCGGCGAGGACCAGTTCATGCTGTGGCGCCGCTCCTACGACACCCCGCCGCCGCAGATCGAGCTCGGCGCGGAGTACTCCCAGGACGCCGACCCGCGGTACGCCGGCGAGCCGGTCGTGCGGACCGAGTGCCTCAAGGACGTGCTGGAGCGCACGCTGCCCTACTGGGAGAGCGACGTCGTCCCCGACCTCCAGGCCGGCAAGACGGTGCTCGTCGCCGCGCACGGGAACTCCATCCGCGCGATCGTCAAGTACCTCGACGACATCGACGACGAGACCATCGCGGGGATCAACATCCCCACGGGCATCCCGCTGCTCTACGAGCTGGACGAGGAGACCCTGAAGCCCGTCACCAAGGGCGGGCAGTACCTCGACCCCGAGGCCGCCGCCGAGGCGATCAAGGCGGTCGCGAACCAGGGTCGCTGACCCTCGCACGACGCACCGACGGCCCGTCACCCCAGGGGTGGCGGGCCGTCGTCGTGCTGTCGGGCAGCTACCCGGGCCGTCAGATGTCGAGGCCGCGCTCGTCCGCGAAGTCACCGGTGACCAGGTAGACCACCCGGCGGGCGACCGAGACGCCGTGGTCGCCGAAACGCTCGTAGTAGCGGCCCAGGAGGGTGACGTCCACGATCTGCTGCGCGCTGAGGTCCAGCGAGCCCCCCAGCGTGGCCGAGAAGGTGTCGGCGTGCAGCCGGTCGAGCAGGTCGTCGTCGTGCTCGATCTTCTCGGCCAGGTTCAGGTCCCTCGAGCCGAGCACCGTGGTGACCCGCTCGGAGACCCGGACCGCACCCTCGTGCATCTGACGGAAGGTCCCCTCGAGCCCCTCGGGCACGGCCGAGGCCGGGTAGCGCAGGCGTGCGACGGCGGCGACGTGGCGGGCCAGGTCGCCCATCCGCTCGAGGGAGGAGCTCATCCGCAGCGCTGAGACGACGATGCGCAGGTCACGCGCGACGGGCTGCTGCTGGGCCAGCAGGGCCACGCACCGTTCGTCGAGGTCGCGCTCGATCGCGTCGATGGTGTGGTCGTCGGCGATGACGTTCTCGGCGAGCCCCAGGTCGGAGGTGAGCAGGGCCGTGCCCGCGGAGGCGATCGCCGACTCGACCAGTCGGCTCATCGCAGCCAGGTCCTCCCCGAGCGCGGTGAGCTCGGCGGTGAAGATGTCTCGCATCAGTTCCCTCTCGTCGTCGGCCGACCCACGCTCGCAGTGCGAGGTGAACGGTTCACCACCCCCGGGTGAACAATCTCCGGCCTCCACCCGGCACTTCGCGCGGTGGAGACCTGGGCGTGCTGAGTCGAACGTACCCTGACCTCGTGATGGTCGACGGAACCACGGTGCTCGTGGTCGGTGCGCTGTGCCTGCTGGTCGGCGTCGCCCTCGGGCTGCTGGTGCGACGCGGGCGGCGACCGGTGCTGCCACCCCCGACCGAGCCCGCGCCCGACCTGGACCCCGGGACCGCGGCGGTGCTGGAGGTGCTGCGATCGGCCGTGGTGGTGGTCGACACCGAGGGCAGGGTGGTCCGGGCGAGCGGTGCAGCCCACGCCTTCGGCCTGGTCCGCGACGACCGTGTGGTGCACGGCCCGGTGCGCCGGCTGCTGGCCGAGGTGAGCGCCGACGGAGAGATCCGCGACACCGAGATCGAGCTGCCGCGCGGTCCGGTGGGCACCGGGACGGTCACGCTGCAGGTCCGGGTCGCACCGCTGGGCACGAGCCACCAGCTGCTGCTCGCGGACGACCGCACCGAGGCGCGTCGGGTCGAGGCGATCCGGCGGGACTTCGTGGTGAACGTCTCGCACGAGCTCAAGACCCCAGTGGGGGCGCTCTCGTTGCTCGCCGAGACCGTCGAGGAGGCGGCCGACGACCCCGAGGCGGTCCGCCGGTTCGCGCGGCGCATCCAGACCGAGGCGACGCGCCTGTCGGCGCTGGTCCACGAGATCCTCGAGCTGTCCCGCCTCCAGGTCAGCGACGCCCTGGGGGCCGCAGCGCCGGTCGACGTGGGCGCGGTGCTGGCCGAGGCGGTCGACCGTGCCCGCACCCCGGCGGTGAGCCGCCACATCGAGATCGACGTCGGCCCGGTCCCCGACGCCGCGGTCTTCGGGGACCACGACCTGCTGGTCACCGCGGTCCGCAACCTGCTGGACAACGCGGTCGCGTACTCCGACGAAGGCACCCGGGTGGCCGTGGCGACCACGCTGCGCCCCGCGGCCGGGCTGCTCGAGATCGCGGTGGTCGACCAGGGCATCGGCATCCCGCTCGAGGAGCAGCCCCGGCTGTTCGAGCGCTTCTACCGGGTGGACCCGGCCCGTTCCCGCGACACCGGCGGCACCGGGCTGGGACTGAGCATCGTCAAGCACGTCGCGGCCGACCACGGCGGGGACGTGGGGGTGTGGTCGCAGCCCGGGCGTGGCTCGACCTTCACCATCCGGCTCCCGCTGGCCGGACGTCACCGCACCGCCCCCGTACCCGTGGAGGCCACCGAGCCCGCCGAGGCCGCCGAGCCCGCGGAGACCACCGCCCCCACGGCGACCAGCGTCTCCGCTGTAGCCTCCACACCGCACCGACCTGCCGCACCTGCTGAAGGAGCCGACCGATGACCCGCATCCTCCTTGTCGAGGACGAGGAGTCCTACCGCGACCCGTTGTCCTACCTGCTGCGCAAGGAGGGCTACGACGTGGCGGTCGCGGCGACCGGGCCCGAGGCCGTCGCACGGTACGACCAGGGTGGTGCCGACCTGGTGCTGCTCGACCTCATGCTGCCGGGGCTCAGCGGGACCGAGGTCTGCCGTGAGCTGCGACGGCGCGGCAACGTCCCGGTGATCATGCTCACCGCCAAGGACGGCGAGATCGACAAGGTGGTGGGTCTGGAGCTGGGGGCCGACGACTACGTGACCAAGCCGTACTCCTCGCGTGAGCTGATCGCCCGGATCCGGGCGGTGCTGCGCCGCCGGGGTGAGAGCGTCGAGCTGACCCCCGAGGACGGCCTGCTCGAGGTCGGGGGTCTGCGCCTCGACGTCGACCGGCACACCGTCGAGGTCGACGGCGTCGCCACGGCCTTCCCGCTCAAGGAGTTCGAGCTGCTCGAGCTGCTGCTGCGCAACCCGGGCCGGGTGCTGACCCGGGGCCAGCTGATCGACCGGGTGTGGGGCTCGGACTACGTCGGCGACACCAAGACCCTGGACGTCCACGTCAAGCGGATCCGCGCCAAGATCGAGGCCGACCCGGCGGTGCCGGTGCGTCTGCTGACCATCCGGGGGCTGGGCTACAAGCTCGCCGACATCGAGGAGTGAGGCGGGTACCGGTGCGGGCACCCGGTTCGTCCCCTCAGATCGACGCCTGCCGAACCCCTGGGCGCAAGGCCGTGTTCACCTTCCCTTTGCTTTGACCGTCTTGTCTTGGTCTGCCGGTGACCCCACCGGCGCGCGGAGCCCTGTTCCGCGAACTTGACCGAAAGGACTGCGACGTGTCTGTGCGTCCCACAACTCTTGCCCGTGCCTCGGTGCTCGCCATCGCGGCACTGGCGCTGGCTGCCTGCGGCGGCGGCGAGACCGCCGACTCCCCCAACGACGCCGCGACCGGGGCCGACACTGCCGCTGACGAGGGCAACGACGGGCTCTCCGGCCAGATCGCCATCGACGGCTCCTCGACCGTGACCCCCCTGGTCGAGCCCGCGGCCGAGCTGTTCATGAACGAGAACTCCGGCGTGCGCGTCTCGGTGGCGACCTCGGGCACCGGCGGTGGCTTCGAGAAGTTCTGCAACGGCGAGATCGACATCGCGATGGCCTCGCGCCCGATCAAGGACGAGGAGATCGAGGCGTGCGCCGACGCCGGGATCGAGTACGACGAGGTCAACGTCGCGAACGACGGTCTCGCGGTCGTGGTGAACCCCGAGAACGACTGGGCCACCTGCCTCTCGGTCGACGAGCTCTCGGCCGCGTGGACCCGCGACTCCGCGGTCTCGACGTGGTCCGAGATCAACGCCGAGTTCCCCGACGAGGAGCTCGAGTTCTACGGCCCGGGCAGCGACTCGGGCACCTTCGACTTCTTCACCGAGGAGGTCAACGGTGAGGGCGGCGTCATCCGGACCGACTACAACAACATCGGTGAGGACGACAACGCCGCGATCATCGGCGTCTCGGGCACCCTCGGGGCGATGGCCTTCATCCCGCTCTCCTACGTCGTCGAGGCCGGCGACCAGGTCAAGACGGTCGAGATCGAGAACGAGGCCGGCGAGTGCGTCGCGCCGACCGAGGAGACCGTCATGGCCGGTGACTACAACCCGCTGGGCCGCCAGCTCTACGTCTACCCGTCGGCCGAGGCGCTCACCCGTCCCGAGACGGTCGCGTTCCTCGAGTTCTTCATCGACAACGGTGACGAGATCGCCGAGGCCGCGACGATGATCCCGCTGACGCAGGAGCAGAAGGACGAGTCCCTCGCCAAGGTCGCCGAGCTCGCGGGTCGCTGACCCGACCTGAGCTGACCGCACGACCACCGTACGAGGACCGAGAGGGCTCATGAGCGCCACACTGATGACCGACCGCCCCACCGAGTCGGAACGGATCGACCTGAGCGCGAGCAGTCCGCGCCGGGGTGAGAAGGTCATCATCGGGTGGCTGTTCCTGTGCGCAGCCTTCTCGGTCCTCGTGACGGTGGGGATCGTCTTCGCCCTGGCCGGGCCGACCATCGAGTTCTTCCGTCAGGTCTCGCCCGGCCAGTTCTTCTCGACCGACGACTGGGCGCCCAGCTTCACCCCGCCCGAGTTCGGGGTGCTGCGGATCGTCAGCGGCACCCTGAACGTGACCTTCTACGCCCTGCTGATCGCCCTGCCCTGCGGACTGGGCGCGGCGATCTACCTCAGCGAGTACGCCGGGCCCCGGGCACGGAAGATCCTCAAGCCGATCCTCGAGGTGCTCGAGGGGGTGCCGACGGTCGCCTACGGCTTCTTCGCGCTGACCTTCATCACCCCGCTGCTGCGCGAGTACTGGCCGACCTTCCTCCCCGGCAGCCTCGGTGACCCCCCCGGGGTGTTCTCGGCGGCCTCGGCCGGCCTCGTCATGGGCATCATGATCATCCCGACGGTCGCCTCGGTCTCGCAGGACGCCATGAGTGCGGTCCCCCGAGGGTTGCGCGAGGCGGCCTACGGCATCGGCAGCACCCGCATGCAGGTCGCGACCCGGGTGGTGGTCCCGGCGGCCCTCTCGGGCATCGTGGCCTCCTTCATCCTCGGGATCTCCCGAGCCGTCGGCGAGACGATGATCGTCCTGATCGCCGCGGGCGCGACGCCCAACCTGACCCTGCTGCCCAACGAGTCCGTCCAGACGATGACGGCCTTCATCGGTCAGGCCTCGACCGGCGACATCGCCGTCGGCACGATCACCTACTACACGGTCTTCGCCGTCGGCTCGCTGCTCTTCGTCAGCACCCTGATCCTCAACACCATCAGCATCGCCCTGGTGCGGCGCTACCGGGAGACCTACGAATGAGAACCGCCCGACGCAACACGGTGGCCGTCGACGCGGCCCGCCAGGTCACCCTCAGCCAGCTCGACGGCAGCGGGCGTGGGGGCAAGTGGAAGGGGAAGGTGTTCAGCGCCGTCCTGGTCGCGTGCATCGTCATCGCCGTGGCCACCCTGGCCGCCGTGCTGCTGCACTCCTTCGTCAAGGGTTTCCCGCGCATCGACCTGAACCTGATCCGCAACATGCCCTCCTCCCTCGACCGCACGACGTCGGGCATGCAGTCCGCGATCTTCGGGACCATCTACGTCATGGTCGGCGTGGCCGTGACCGTGGTCCCGCTCGGCGTGAGCGCGGCGATCTACCTCGAGGAGTTCGCCGACAAGAACCGCTGGTACGTGCGGTTCATCGAGCTGAACATCCAGAACCTCGCGGCGGTCCCCTCGATCGTCTTCGGCATCCTCGGGCTGGCGTTCATCGCGCGCGGGCCGCTGAGCCTGGGCTTCGTCGCCTACGCGGGCTCGCTGACCCTGTCCCTGCTGGTGCTCCCCACCATCATCCTCACCACGCGTGAGGCGATCCGAGCCGTGCCGAGCTCGATCCGCCAGGCCTCGATGGCCCTCGGCGCGACCCAGTGGCGCACCATCTGGAAGCAGGTGCTGCCGTCCTCGGTGCCCGGCATCGCGACCGGCACGATCCTGTCGCTCTCGAGGGCGATCGGCGAGACCGCCCCGCTGCTGCTGGTCGGCGCGACCGTCTTCGTGACGTACAACCCCGACGGCTTCTTCTCGGGGGCCTTCACGACCCTGCCCACCCAGATCTTCAGCTGGGCCACCCGGCCCCAGGACGAGTTCCGCATCCTTGCGGCCGCCGGGATCATCGTCCTGATGGCCGTGCTGCTCGCGATGAACTCCTTCGCGATCTGGATCCGCAACAAGTTCACGACGGAGTGGTGACCACCATGACCCGCCCAGACCTCACCACCCCGACATCCCCTGGAGCGCACGTGACGACGACACCGCACCCGAAGGCCACGCCGCACCCCCAGGCCGCCCGGCGATCCGTCGCTCCTCCCACCGGGGTGTCCGTCATGGAGACCGTCGGCCTGAACGTCTACTACGGCGGTTTCCACGCCGTGCACGACGTCGACCTGGGGTTCGAGCGGAACGAGATCACCGCGCTGATCGGTCCGTCCGGCTGTGGCAAGAGCACGGTGCTGCGCTGCCTGAACCGGATGAACGACCTCATCCCGGCCGCCCGCGTGAAGGGGCAGGTCAAGTACCACGGCCAGGACGTCTACGCCGCGAGCGTCGACCCGATCGAGGTCCGTCGGCGCATCGGCATGGTCTTCCAGAAGCCCAACCCGTTCCCCAAGTCGATCTACGACAACGTGGCCTACGGCCCCCGCGTGATCGGCATGAAGGTGCCGGACATGGACGACCACGTCGAGCAGTGCCTGCGACGCGCGGCCCTGTGGGACGAGGTCAAGGACAAGCTCAAGGAGTCGGGCTACAGCCTCTCCGGTGGTCAGCAGCAGCGCCTGTGCATCGCCCGAGCGATCGCGACGCAGCCTGACGTGATCCTCATGGACGAGCCCTGCTCGGCCCTCGACCCGATCGCGACAGGGGCGATCGAGGACCTCATGATCCAGCTCCGTGAGGAGTACACGATCATCATCGTGACCCACAACATGCAGCAGGCCGCCCGGGTCTCGGACCGGACCGCCTTCTTCACCGCGCGGCCCGACGAGACGACCGGAAACCGGACCGGGCTGCTCGTGGAGTACGGGCTGACCTCGCAGATCTTCGAGAACCCCAGCGACCAGCGCACCGAGGACTACATCTCGGGCCGCTTCGGCTGACCAGCACACCGACCGTCGCCGTCCGCCCACCAGGGAGCCGCCGCCCAGCAACCGCACGCACCACCGTGGAGCAGCCGCCGCGCCAGATGGCCGTCGGCTGTTCACCGTGCGTTCACCTTCCGCTCAGGTAGCGTCCGTATCATCGCCGCGGCGCTGATCCGGTCCGCAGGCAACGAGTCTGCTCAGACGCGCCAGGACGGACGACAGTGACACCCCACCGACGCCTGCGGACGGCCGCCATCCTGGTCGCTGCGATCGCCCTCTCCGGCTGCGGATCCGACGACCCGCTCGGTCACCCGTGGCGACCTGGTGGTCCCGGTGAGCCGGTCGAGAACCTCTACGACGGTCCCGTCCTGCGCGGCCAGCTCGAGGGAGCGGGGTCGAGCGCCCAGGAGTCGGCGATGCAGGCCTGGATCGCAGGCTTCCAGAACATCCACGCCGCCGCCTCGGTGGCTTACGACCCGGTCGGGTCGGGCGGTGGCCGCACCCAGTTCCTCGAGGGCGGCATCCAGTTCGGCGGGAGCGACGCCGCCCTGAACCACGACGAGCTCGACCGTGCGGCGCAGCAGTGCGGGGAGGCCGGTCTCGCCGAGCTCCCGCTCTACATCTCGCCGATCGCGGTGATCTTCAACCTCGACGGGATCAGCGAGCTCCAGCTCACCCCGGCGACCGTCGCGCGGATCTTCGACCGCCAGGTCACCCGCTGGGACGACCCGGAGATCGCCGCCGACAACCCCGGCGTCGACCTTCCCGACCTGCTCATCACCCCGGTGGCGCGGTCGGACGAGTCCGGCACCACGGAGAACTTCTCCGAGTACCTGGCCGATGCGGCAGGCGAGGCATGGCCCTACCCGGCCAGCGGCGACTGGCCGGTCACGGGCGGGCAGTCGGCGCAGGGCAACTCGGGTGTCGTGCAGACCGTCACCGACGGGCGGGGGACCGTCGGCTACGCGGACGCCTCCAAGGCCGGGGCGCTGGGCACCGTCAAGGTCAAGGTCGGCGACGACTTCGTCGGCTACTCCCCGGAGGCCGCTGCGGCGATCGTGGCGATCTCGCCTCGGGAGGAGGGCCGGCCCGAGGGGAGCCTGGTCGTCGAGCTCGACCGCGAGACCACCGAGGCGGGCACCTACCCGATCGTGCTGATCTCCTACACGCTCGCCTGCCGGCAGTACGCCGACCCCGACGAGGCCGCCCTCGTGCGGGCCTTCCTGAGCTATGTTGCCGGGGAGGAAGGCCAGCAGGTCTCGGCCCTCACCGCCGGCTCGGCCCCGATCTCGGACGCCCTGCGCGCCGAGGTCCAAGCCGTGATCGACGGCATCGCCTGACCCGACCTGGCGCCGCGGCCCGAGCCGGTCGCCGCCAGGTACTGCCGGACCCGTCCCCACCATCCCGGAGCACACGTGAGCATCGCCCGTCAGGCCGGAGCACCGGCGTCGCCGCCTCCTGCCCCCGGTCCGTCGCGCCCAGTCCGTCGCGTCCGGCACGGTCTGGGCGGCCGGGTCTTCGCCGGCCTGGCGACCAGCGCCGGGGCGACCATCCTGGTGATCCTGGCCGCGGTCGCGGTGTTCCTGGTGATCCGCGCCTGGCCGGCTCTGACCTCCTCACCCGAGGAGCTCGCGGACGGGGTCAGCTGGTTCCCCGAGGGCACGACCCTCGCGGGGTTCGTCGGCCCGCTGATCTTCGGCACGTTGCTCGCGGCGCTCCTGGCACTGCTCCTGGCCGTGCCCGTGGCGATCGGGATCGCCCTGTTCATCTCGCACTACGCACCACGACGGCTCGCCTCGCCGCTGGGCTACGTGATCGACCTCCTGGCGGCGATCCCCAGCGTCGTCTACGGCCTGTGGGGTGCGACCTGGCTCGCCCCGCGGCTCTTCCCGCTGTGGGACTGGCTGGGTCGGAACCTGGGCTTCGTCCCGTTCTTCGAGGGTCCAGCCTCGAGCCCGCCGCGCGTGGTGATGACCGTGGGCGTGGTCCTGGCGGTGATGATCCTGCCGATCATCACCGCGGTGACCCGCGAGGTCTTCCTGCAGACCCCCCGGCTGCACGAGGAGGCCGCGCTCGCCCTGGGGGCCACCCGCTGGGAGATGGTCCGGATGGCCGTGCTGCCCTTCGGGCGCTCGGGTGTGATCAGCGCCTCGATGCTCGGCCTGGGCCGGGCGCTCGGCGAGACGATGGCGGTGCTGATGATCCTGGGGCCCGGGTTCACCTACTCCCTGGCGCTGCTGCAGGTCGGCCGGCACCAGACGATCGCCGCGAACATCGCCAACCAGTTCCCCGAGGCGAACCCGCTGGGTGTGAGCACGCTGATCGCGACCGGCCTGGTGCTCTTCGTGATCACCCTGGCGGTCAACATGGGTGCCCGCTGGGTCATCTCCCGCCGTGCCGAGTTCTCCGGAGCCAACTGACATGACCCTCCTGGACAGGAAGGGCCCGCCGACCACCGGCCGCCCCCCCTCGACCCGTGACCTGCTGACCCGTGGCGACATCCGGCGTACGGTGACCGACCGCGTCATGACCGGGGTGATCACCGGGGCGTTCCTGGTGGCCCTGGTGCCCCTCGTCTCGGTGTCCTGGACGGTGCTCAGCAACGGCATCGGCCGGTTGAGCCCGTACTTCTTCTCGGTGTCGATGCGCGGGGTCTTCGGTGGCATGGACGCCGGGGGCATCTACCACGCGATCCTCGGCACGGTGCTGATCACCGCGGTCGCGACGCTCATCTCGGTCCCGGTGGGACTGATGGCGGCGATCTACCTGGTCGAGTACGGGCGCGGACCGTTGGCGCGAGCGGTGACGTTCTTCGTCGACGTGATGACCGGGATCCCCTCGATCGTGGCGGGGCTGTTCGCCTACGCGCTGTTCGCGGCGATCTTCGGGCCGGGGGTGCGCTTCGGCGTCGTCGGCTCGGTGGCCCTGTCGGTCCTGATGATCCCGGTCGTGGTGCGGTCCTCGGAGGAGATGCTGCGCCTGGTGCCCAACGAGCTGCGCGAGGCCGCGTACGCGCTGGGCGTGCCCAAGTGGCTGACCATCGTCAAGGTCGTGCTGCGCACGGCGGTCGCGGGGATCGGCACCGGCATCATGCTCGCGGTCGCCCGGGTGATCGGTGAGACCGCCCCGCTGCTGATCACGGTCGGTGTGATCGACTCGATCAACCGGAACGTCTTCGAGGGCCGCATGATGACGCTGCCCGTGTACGTCTTCCGCCAGTACTCGCAGGGGCTGGTGCCGTGCGCCCCCGACGCGGTGGACTGCATCGCGACGGTCAACTTCGACCGGGCCTGGGCGGCGGCCCTCACGCTGATCCTCATCGTGATGCTGCTCAACCTGCTCGCCCGCCTCATCTCCCGCTACTTCGCCCCCAAGGCAGGCCGCTGACGGCCCGGCCGTCGCCCTGCCCCGCCCCCCTGACACGCCCCCACACACCGAAGGACGACCGTGGCCCAGCGCATCGACGTCACCGACCTGAACATCTACTACGGCGCCTTCCACGCCGTCGCCGACGTGACGATGGCCATCGAGCCGCGTTCGGTCACCGCGTTCATCGGCCCCTCGGGCTGCGGCAAGTCGACCTACCTGCGCACCCTCAACCGGATGCACGAGGTGATCCCCGGGGCGCGGGTCGAGGGCAAGGTCACGATGGACGCCGTCGACCTGTACGCCCCCGAGATCGACCCGGTCGCGGTCCGACGGCAGGTCGGGATGGTCTTCCAGCGCCCCAACCCCTTCCCGACCATGTCCATCTCGGAGAACGTGCTGGCCGGGGTACGGCTGAACAACCGGCGGATCTCGCGCAGCGACGCGCACGACCTGGTCGAGTCCTCGCTGCGGGGCGCCAACCTGTGGAACGAGGTCAAGGACCGCCTCGACCGTCCGGGGTCCTCGCTGTCGGGCGGGCAGCAGCAGCGCCTGTGCATCGCCCGCGCCATCGCGGTCAAGCCCCAGGTGCTGCTCATGGACGAGCCGTGCTCGGCCCTCGACCCGATCTCGACCCTCGCGATCGAGGACCTCATCGCCGAGCTCAAGGACAGCTACACGATCGTCATCGTGACCCACAACATGCAGCAGGCCGCGCGGGTCAGCGACCGGACCGCGTTCTTCAACATCGCCGGCACGGGCAAGCCCGGGCGGCTGATCGAGATGGACGACACCCGGACGATGTTCTCGACCCCGACCGACCGCGCGACCGAGGACTACATCTCGGGTCGCTTCGGCTGATCAGGCGGTGCCTGCGGGCTGGCTCGCGCGCAGGGACGGCGAGGTGGGCGTCGGACTCTGCAGGCGCGGGTGTCCTATCGTCGGCTGGAGGCGGGCCCAGGCCGGTCCGCGTGGCACTCCCGACGAGAGGACCTGCACCATGACCGACCACCTCCCCGACGTCTACCTCGGGTTTCGTGCCCGGTTCCCGGCGGTCGCCGCCGCTCATGACGGGCTCGCCCGGGAGGTGGACCAGACGGGGCCGCTCGACGAGCGCACCACCCGGCTGGTCAAGCTCGGGATGGCGGTCGCGAGCCAGTCCCAGGGGGCGGTGCGGTCCAACGTGCGCAAGGCCCTGGACGCCGGTGCCAGCCCGGAGGAGATCGAGCACGTGGTGCTGCTCGCGCTCACCTCGAGCGGGTTCCCGACGGTGGTCGCCGCCTGGCAGTGGGTGCAGGAGGTCCTGACGGCACGGTGAGCCGGGTGGGGTGGGCCGCGGGCCTCAGGGGACGAGGTCGGTGTACTCCGGCAGGGTCCCGTCCAGCACCGGCACCCGCAGGGTGGTCGAGCCGCTGCGGTCGGAGATCACGGCGAGCTCGACCAGGGCACCCGGGGCGGCCGGCACGGCGTCGATGTCGATGGCCTCGTCGTCGGGGCCCAGCCGCTGGCTGAGGCCCGCAGGGACCGTGAAGGCCTGCGACGAGGTCCCGTCGGGCAGGCCGATCGAGACCTCGACGTCCTGGCCGCCACGGTTGACCACCGCGCCGAGCACCGTCCCCGGCTCGCCCTCGGCTGCGGTCAGCACGAAGAGGTTCTCCACGACCACCATGTCGCTCAGCTCGACCCGGACGCCGTCCGACGCGGCATAGCTCCACGACGTCGTCATCGGGTTGGTGACTGAGCACCCGGCCAGCCCGAGGCCGGCGACGAGGGCGACAAGGACGGCGGACGTGCGGCGGGCGCGGGCCACGGGATGCTCCTGGTGGGTGCTCGTCACGGGTGTGCAGGTGGTGCCCAGCCTAGTGCGTGCAGCCGCGGCGTCATGGCGGGCGGTGACACCTGGGGCGCTGACCTGCGCAAACGGTGGTCGGGGTGACCCGGGGGGTCGGTGGGGGCGTGATAAGATGAGCGTCCGCGAAAGGGGACGCCTCCACATGACCTTCACAGTAGGCGAGACCGTTGTCTACCCGCACCACGGGGCAGCGTTGATCGAAGAGATCAAGACCAGGACCATCCGTGGCGAGGACAAGATCTACCTCAAGCTCAAGGTGGCACAGGGAGACCTGACGATCGAGGTGCCTGCGGAGAACGTCGACCTCGTCGGCGTCCGTGACGTCGTCGGTCAGGAGGGGCTCGAGAAGGTCTTCGACGTCCTGCGTGCGCCGTACACCGAGGAGCCGACCAACTGGTCGCGCCGCTACAAGGCCAACCTCGAGAAGCTCGCCTCGGGTGACGTCATCAAGGTCGCCGAGGTCGTGCGTGACCTCTCGCGTCGTGACGCCGACCGTGGCCTCTCGGCCGGGGAGAAGCGGATGCTCGCCAAGGCACGCCAGATCCTGGTCTCGGAGCTCGCACTCGCCGAGCACACCGAGGAGGAGAAGGCCGAGGCCATCCTCGACGAGGTCCTGGCCTCCTGAGAGGTGCGTGTCGCCGCGATCCTCACCGCCGCGGGTAGCGGCACCCGTCTCGGCCATGACCTTCCCAAGGCACTGGTGCCGCTGGGCGGGGTGCCTCTGGTCCTGCACGCCGCGCGCGGGCTGGCCGACTCCGGGGTCGTCGACCTCGTGGTCGTCACGGTCCCGCGCGGCAGCGACGGGGCCTTCGCGACCGCGATGACCCAGGACGCCGGTCGGCTCGGTGGCATGACCCTCACCCTCGCCGTCGGAGGCACCAGCAGGCAGGCCTCGGTGGCCGCCGGGCTGGCCGAGGTCCCCGCCGACGTCGACCTGGTGCTGGTCCACGACGCCGCCCGCCCGCTGACCCCGGCGCGGCTCGTGGCCGAGGTGGTGGCCGCCGTGCGCGCCGGGCACCGAGCGGTCATCCCGGTCGTGCCGGTCACCGACTCCGTGGTCGACGTCGCTGACGGCGACGTCCGCCCCGTCGACCGCTCGACGCTGCGGGGCGTGCAGACCCCTCAAGGGTTCGACCGTGCCCTCCTGGACCGCGCGCACGCCGCCGCGGCGCACCGCGCGACCGACGAGCACTCCGCGGCGACGGACGACGCCTCGCTGTGCGCGCTGCTGGGGGCCGTGGTCCACGCGATCCCCGGGGCCGACGACGCCTTCAAGATCACCACTCCTCGCGACCTCGCGCTGGCCGAGATGCTGCTGAGCGAGGTTCCGGCGTGAGCGCCGCCGCGACCCCCACCGGGTCCCGTGAGCCCGGGGCCGGTCCACAGGTCCCCCGGACCGGGATCGGGGTGGACGTGCACGCCTTCGCCGACCCCTCCTCGGGGCGCCCGATGTGGCTGGCCGGCCTGCACTGGCCGGGGGAGACAGGCCTCGAAGGTCACTCCGACGCCGACGTCGCGGCCCACGCCGCCGCCGACGCGCTGCTCTCGGCCGCGGGTCTGGGCGACCTCGGGTCGACGTTCGGCACCTCCGACCCGCAGTGGGCGGGCGCCTCCGGCGTGACCCTGCTGGCCGAGGCGGCCCGGCAGGTACGTGCCGCGGGCTTCGTGATCGGCAACGTCGCCGTCCAGGTGATCGGCAACCGGCCCAAGGTCGGTCCGCGTCGCGACGAGGCGCAGGACGCCCTCTCGCAGGCCTGTGGGGCACCCGTCTCGGTGTCAGCCACGACCACCGACGGGCTCGGGCTGACCGGACGCGGCGAGGGTGTCGCGGCCGTGGCCACCGCCCTCGTCCTGCGCTGACCGAACCCTGCGTCCCTGGCCGGCAGGGCCGGACCGCCCGGGTGTGCTGCCGAGCAGCACACCACCCACGACCATCGCGCCGAGCGCCAGCTCGAGCACCGGCGTCCGCTCTCCCAGCACCAGCCAGGAGCTCGCCAGACCCACCACGGGCACCAGCATCGAGAAGGGCGCGACGGTGCTCGAGGGATGGCGGGCGAGCAGTGCGGTCCACAACCCCGTGCCGACCAGCGTCGCGACCAGCACCGTGTAGGCCAGCCCGGCGAGTGCGAGCAGCGCGCGGGTGCTGGTCAGCGAGGACAAGGACGCCCCGATCGCCGTCGGCCCGTCCACCACCAGCGCCAGGACCATCATCGGCAGCGGCGGCACCACCGACATCCACAGCATGAGGCGGAACGGTCGTTCGGGCCGTGCCTGCCGTGAGCTGAGGTTCCCCAGGGCCCAGCCCAGGCCTGCGCACAGCGTGAGCAGGACCGGGAGGAGGGTCGACACCCCGTCGAGGCCCGCCCGGTGCACCGCGATGCCCCCGAGGCCGACCACCGCGACACCGATGCCCAGCCCCTGTCGTCCGGTGAGCCGCTCACGCAGCAAGGCGGCGGCCAGCAGGACCGTGAACGGGGCCGAGGACTGGAGCACGAGGGAGGCGAGCCCGGGAGGCATGCCCGACTCCATCGCGAGGTACAGGAAGGCGAACTGGAGCACACCGAAGCCCATCCCGTACCCGAGCAGCCACCGGGTGCGCACGGCGGGACGGGGGACCAGCAGCACGGTCGGGACAGCGATCACCGCGAAGCGCAGCGCCGCCAGGAAGAACGGGGGGAAGTGCTCGAGGGAGAGATGGATCGCCGGGAAGTTCAGTCCCCAGCACACCGCCACGAGCGCGGCGAGGGCGCGATCGCGTGGTGGCATGCACGCAGTCTGGGGCGAGGCCTAAGTTCAGGACAAGCGAAAGATCCTGCATCAACACGGTAGCGTCGCTACATGGATCTTCGCCGGCTCGAGGTGCTCCGGGCGGTCGCTGAGCGCGGCGGCGTCGCAGCGGCGGCGCGGGCCCTGCACTGCACCCCGTCGGCGGTCTCCCAGCAGCTCAAGGTGCTGCAGCGAGAGGCGGGCGCCGCGCTGACCGAACGGGACGGCCGAGGCATCCGACTGACCCCGGCGGGCGCGGAGCTGGCGCGTCGGGCCGTGGACGTCGCGGTCGCCCTGCGCCGGGCCGAGGCGGCCTGCGCCGAGCACCAGAGCCTGCCCACCGGGACCGTGACGGTCGCGGCCTTCCAGAGTGCCGCCCAGATGCTCCTGCCGGGCCTGCTGACGCGACTGCGGTCCGAGCCGGGCATCACCGTCGTCCTGAGCGACGACGACGTCGCTCAGGACCAGTTCGCGGGCCTGACCTCGGACGCGGACATCGTCATCGCGCATCGACCGGACCGCACGGTCGCCTGGGGTGAGGCGGTGCGGTGCGTCCCCCTGCTGCGTGAACCGCTCGACGTCGCCGTCCCCCCGGGCCACCGGCTCGCCGGCCGGGCCGGCATCGAGCCCCGGGACCTGCGCGGCGAACGCTGGATCGCCGTGCGTGAGGGGTTCCCGGTGGCGGCCGTCCTGGCGGCTGTGGGGCGCAGCGCCGGCGAGGTGCCGGTCGTCGCCCACCGGATCAACGACTTCCACGTGGCCGAGGCGCTCGTGGCTGCCGGTCACGGGATCTCCCTGCTGCCCCGCTTCACGGCTGACGACCGTGACGGGCAGCGGTTCGGCATGGTCCCCCTCGAGGGGGTCCGGGCCGGCCGGGAGATCGACGCCCTGCTGCGCCCCGACCGGGCCGAGCGCGTCGTGGTCAGGCGGGTGCTGGACGCCCTCGTCGCCGAGGCGAACGACCTGGTGGGCTGACCCGGTCAGCTCATGCCGGCCGAGGGGAGCAGGACGATCTTGCCCTGCACCCGGCCCTGCATCCCGGCCCGGTGGGCCCTCGCGACGTCGTCCAGGGCGTACGTCGCACCGACCTGGACGGTGATCTTCCCGGCACCCGCGAGCTCAGCGAGCCGGGTGCGTGCGTCGTGCCGCACCTGGGTACCGGGGTCGGCGCCCTTGCCGCCGCCGAGCAGCTGCACCCCGAGCTCGGCGCCGCGCGCGAACCCCGCGAGCGTCGCGATGCGCCGGCGGTCGGTGACCAGGGCCACCGAGACGTCCAGGGCCTCGTCGGTCCCGGCCGTGTCGATCACGGCGTGCACGCCGCCGGGAGCAGCGGCCCGGATCCGGTCCTCGAGGCCGGGCCCGTACGCCACGGGGGAGGCGCCGAGGTCGAGCAGCACCTCGTGGTTCTCGGGGCTCGCCGTCCCCACGACCCGCGCCCCCCGTAGGTGGGCGAGCTGGACGGCGAGCGTGCCGACCGCACCGCTCGCCCCGTGCACCAGCACGGTGTCGCCCGCGCCCACGCGGGTCGCGGTGATCGCGTGGACGGCCGCGGCACCCGCGAGCATCAGCGAGCCCGCCTCGGGCCAGTCCAGGGTCGCCGGCTTGTGCACGACCGCCGAGGCCGGCACGAGCAGCCGGTCGGCGTAGGCGCCACGCACCGGGTACGCGATGACCTCGTCACCGCGGTGGATACCCTCGACCTCGGGTCCCACCGCGAGCACCACGCCCGCGGCCTCGAAGCCGAGCCGCAGCGGGAGGTTGTCGGGGTCGTTCCCCCACACCCCGGTGTACGACTTCCAGTCGGCGGGGTTGACCCCCGCGGCGCGGACCTCGATGAGCACCTGCTCGGGTCCCGGGTCGCCCGGGTCGTCCTCGACGAGGGTGAGGACGTCAGGTCCTCCGTACGCGATGGCCACCACGGCGTGAGTCATGTCTCGATGATGTCTTGCATCGCGCGACGGGTCCACCGGCAGCCGGGGCTGAGCGGGACCGGTGCACGCCGGTACCCTTGCGCGGTGAGCCTGCACCTGTACGACACCGCGACGCGCACCACCCGCGCGTTCACCCCGCTGCGCCCCGGCCAGGTAGGGATCTACGTGTGCGGTGCGACGGTGCAGGGCTCGCCGCACATCGGGCACCTGCGGATGGCCGTGGCCTTCGACGTCCTGGTGCGCTGGCTGGGCCGCAGCGGCTACCAGGTCACCCTGGTGCGCAACGTGACCGACATCGACGACAAGATCCTCGCCCGCTCTGCCGAGGCGGGGACGCCCTGGTGGGCGTGGGCGCAGCGCTTCGAGCGCGAGTTCACCGCGGCGTACGACGCGGTCGGCGTGCTCCCGCCCACCTACGAGCCGCGCGCCACGGGCCACGCGACCGAGATGGTCGAGCTCATGGAGCGCCTGGTCGCCCTCGGGCACGCCTACGTCACGGGGGAGGGCGACGTCTGGTTCGACGTGCGCTCGTTCGCCGAGTACGGCGCGCTCACCAACCAGCGGCCCGACGACCTCCCCCCTGCCGAGGACGCCCCGGACGGCACCTCGGTCAAGAAGGACCCGCGCGACTTCGCGCTCTGGAAGGCCGCCAAGCCCACCGACCCTGCGACCGCGTCGTGGCCGACACCCTTCGGTCGCGGCCGACCGGGGTGGCACCTGGAGTGCTCGGCGATGGCGCAGCGATACCTCGGCGACACCTTCGACATCCACGGCGGCGGACTGGACCTGCGCTTCCCGCACCACGAGAACGAGCAGGCGCAGTCCAGGGCCGCCGGCCACGGGTTCGCCCAGACGTGGATGCACAGTGCCTGGGTGACCCAGGGCGGCGCCAAGATGAGCAAGTCGCTCGGCAACTCGCTGCTGGTCTCGAGCATCCTCGAGCACACCCGACCGGTGGTCCTGCGGTTCGCCCTGACCACGGTCCAGTACCGGTCGATGCTCGAGTACGCGCCCGAGACGCTGCACGAGGCCGAGGCCACCTGGAACCGCCTGGCCGGCTTCGTGCACCGCACCACCGAGCTGCTCGGTGAGTCCGGTCAGGGTCCCGCAGCCGACCTCGCGGAGGTCGAGCTGCCTGCGGCGTTCACCGCCGCGATGGACGACGACCTCAACGTCCCGGCTGCCCTGGCCGTGGTGCACGAGCACGTCCGGCACGGGAACACGGCCCTGGCCGACGGCGACCGCGACGAGGCCGCGACCACGAGCACCGTCGTGCGTGCCATGCTCGACGTGCTGGGGCTCGACCCGCTGCAGTGGGACGCGCACGACCAGGACGCCCAGGCCGGGCCCGCCCGGCATGCTCTCGACACCCTCGTCCGGGCCCAGCTGGACGAGCGCGCCCGCGCCCGTGCGGCCAAGGACTGGGCGACCGCCGACGCCGTGCGCGACCGCCTCAGCGCGGCCGGCATCGTCGTGGAGGACTCACCGACCGGCGCACGCTGGTCGCTCGCGCACGGCTCGGACCAGGAGGACTGATGGCAGGCAACTCACAGCGGCGGGGTGCCACCCGCACAGCGGGCAGCAAGAAGGGCGCGACGATCGGCACCGGCGGCAAGGGACGCCGCGCCCTGGAGGGCCGCGGCCCCACCCCCAAGGCCGAGGACCGGCCCTACCACGTCAAGGCCAAGCGCAAGGCTGCCGCCGAGCGCGAGGAGAAGGCCACTCGCGGAGGGCGGGCCCGGCCGACGTCGGCCGGCGCCACCGCCCGTCCGGCCCGTCCCGCCCGTCCGGCCGGTGGCCGTGGTCCCAAGGCGTCGACCGGCGGCGCCGAGATCGTCGCCGGTCGCAACTCGGTGGTCGAGGCCCTGCGTGCCGGGGTCCCCTGCTCGGGGGTGTGGGTCAGCCACCGGGTCGACGCCGACGAGCGCGTCCGAGAGATCCTCAAGCTGACCTCGGACCGGCGGCTGCCGCTGCTCGAGGTCACCAAGCCCGAGCTCGACCGCCTCACCGACGGCATGGTGCACCAGGGCGTCGCGATCCAGGTCCCGGCCTACGAGTACGTGACCCCGGGCGACCTGGTGCAGCGGGCCGAGCACGCGGGCACGCCCGCGCTGATCGTGGCCCTGGACGGCATCACCGACCCGCGCAACCTCGGCGCCGTGCTGCGCTCGGCCGGTGCGTTCGGTGCCCACGGCGTCCTGGTGCCCGAGCGTCGAGCGGCCGGCGTCACGGCGTCGGCGTGGAAGGTCTCTGCCGGGGCCGCCGCTCGCGTCCCCGTGGCCCGGGCGACCAACCTGGTGCGCGCCCTGGGTGAGCTCCGTCAGGCTGGCTGCTTCATCGTCGGGCTCGACGGCGGCGGGACCACGCAGGTCGCCGACCTCGAGCTCGCCACCGAGCCCGTCGTGCTCGTGATCGGCTCCGAGGGCAAGGGACTGGGACGGCTGGTCCGGGAGACCTGCGACGTGGTCGCCTCGATCCCGATCAGCAGCTCGGTCGAGTCCCTCAACGCCGGCGTCGCCGCAGGCATCACGCTCTACGAGGTGGCACGCCTGCGCAGCAGGTGATGCACGCCTCGGGTCACCGGCTCGGCCGCGTCGCGGCTCACTCGGTGACCCGGGGCAGCACCGCGGTGTCGACGCCCAGCACGGACTTCTCGTCCGGCCGGTGCGTGAGGACCCCCTGGATGTAGCTCTCGATCGCCTCGGACATCGGCACGTCCCGGTTCTGCTCGCTCGAGATGAACCAGCGGTGGTCGAGCATCTCGTGGAAGACCTGGGCCGGCTCGAGCTTGCCGCGCAGCTCCCGCGGGATCGCGCGGACGGCCGGCTCGAACACGGTGGTCAGCCAGTCGTGCGCGGCGAACTCCTCGTCCTCGCCCTGGCGGTCGGCGGCGGCCCGGTAGGCGTCGAGGTCGTTCAGCAGGCGTCGCGCCTGGTTCTCCTGGACGTCCAGGCCGGTCAGGCGCATGAGACGTCGGGAGTGGTGACCGGCGTCGACGACCTTGGGCTGGATCCGCACCGTGGTGCCGCCGATGTCGGTCGTGATGTCGAGCTCGCCGACGTCGAAGCCCAGGGCGTTGAGGCGCTCGATCCGCGCCGCGACCCGCCACCGCTCCCCGGTGTCGAAGGACTCGGCGTCGGTGAGCCCGGTCCAGAGCTCCTCGTACCGCTCGACCAGCCGCCCACCGATCGCGATGGTGTCGATCCCGGTCTCGAGCAGGTTGCCGGCCTCGAGGTCCATCAGCTCGCCGATGATGTTGACCCGCGCCACCTCGAGGTCGTAGGCCCGCTGCCCGTCGCTGAGCCGGTCGTGGAGGTCACCGGTCTCGGCGTCGACCAGGTAGGCGGCGAAGGTCTCGGCGTCGCGGCGGAAGAGCGTGTTCGACAGCGAGACGTCGCCCCAGTAGAACCCGGTCAGGTGCAGGCGGACGAGCAGGACGGCGAGCGCGTCGATCAGCCGGGTGGTGGTCTGCGGCTGCAGGGCCTGGCTGAACAGGGCCCGGTACGGCAGCGAGAACTGCAGGTGCTTGGTCACGAGCACCGCCTCGAGCCGCTCGCCGTCGACGTCGCTGCGACCCGTGATCACCCCGACGGGGACCACGCTGGGGACCCCGAGCCGCTGCAGCGCGCGCAGCAGCTCGTACTCGCGGTAGGCGACGGTCTCACCGATCTCCTTGACCGCGATCACCCGCCCCGAGAGCTTGACGAAGCGGACCACGTGCCGCGAGATGCCTCGGGGGAGGGCGGCGAGGGTCTCCTCGGGCCAGTCCTCGAGGGGGAGGTGCCACGGCAGGTCCAGCAGGGCCGGGTCGGGCGAGGCCGCGGTGATCTGCAGCGACTGCGACATCCACTGGCTCCTTGGGCTGGGTGGCGGGCTGCCGGGTGGTGCTCAGGGCAAAACTACAGGGGCGGGGCGGCAGATGCCGTCCCGCCCCTGCAGGGTGCGACTACAACGGGTGCTACGACGACGGTTCGAGAACCGTCAGATGGGGATCCGCAGGCCGGTGCTCGCCGAGAACACGTGACGGTCGCCCGGGCGGATGGTGACCCAGACGGTGTCACCCTTCATCGGGACGTTGCGGGGGTCGACGCGCACGATCAGCTGGGCGTCGCCGGCACCCGAGTGGATGTCCTTGGCAGCCTGGCCGGCGCCCACGAGCTCGCCGTAGATGAAGGCGTCCGAGCCGAGCTCCTCGACCAGGACGACCTTGATCGCGAAGGCACCCTCGGTCGCCTGGGTGACCATCTCGAGCGACTCGGGCCGGAACCCGACCGTGATGTGGCTCTTGTCCTCCGGGGTCAGCGTGGCCAGGACCGACCGCTCGAGCGGGATGCGGGTCTGGCCGAGCTGCGCGGCGCCGTCCATCACCTGGAAGGAGCCGATGTTCATCGCGGGCGAGCCGATGAAGCCGGCGACGAAGACGTTCGCCGGGGTGTCGTACATGTCGCGGGGCGTGCCGACCTGCTGCAGGAGGCCGTCCTTGAGGACCGCGATGCGGTCACCCATCGTCAGGGCCTCGGTCTGGTCGTGGGTGACGTAGACCGTGGTGACGCCCAGACGGCGCTGGAGCGAGGCGATCTGCGTGCGGGTCTGCACGCGGAGCTTGGCGTCGAGGTTCGACAGCGGCTCGTCCATGAGGAAGACCTGCGGCTGGCGGACGATCGCTCGACCCATGGCCACACGCTGACGCTGACCACCGGAGAGGGCCTTGGGCTTGCGGTCCAGGTACTCCGAGAGGTCCAGGATCTTGGCGGCGTCCTCGACACGCTTGCGGATGTCGGCCTTGGGGTTCCCGGCGATCTTGAGCGCGAAGCCCATGTTGTCCGCGACGGACATGTGCGGGTACAGCGCGTAGTTCTGGAACACCATCGCGATGTCGCGGTCCTTGGGCTGCACGTCGGTGACGTCGCGGTCACCGATCAGGATGCGGCCGGCGTTGACGTCCTCGAGGCCTGCGAGCATCCGCAGCGAGGTGGACTTGCCGCAGCCCGAGGGGCCGACGAGGACGAGGAACTCGCCGTCCTCGATGTGCAGGTCCAGCGCGTCGACCGCGGGGCGTTCGGTCCCCGGGTAGACCCGGGTTGCCTTGTCGAAAGTGACAGTAGCCATCTCGGTAAATCCCTTCACCGGCAGGTACGTGCCGGACGATCCGTCGTGAATGGGAGTGTCGCGTGTCATCGATGACACCGACACGGTGGGCCTCTGCTGTGAGGAGCGTCACCGTGCGACGGGCTCATCCTGCCACATCCCCGGCCGGGCAGGACAGGGACCGCCGGGCCGGGGCTCAGGGGCCGGTGCGGGCCTGGGTCAGCAGAGCGACCAGTCCGTCGAGCCGTTCGGCGAGGGCGTGCGGGTCGGCGACCCGGAAGCGTGCGGCGGTCGCGCCCTCCCCGACCTTGATCGTCACGTCCTGGTCACCGAGGGTCGCGAAGGCGCGCTCGTCGGTCACGTCGTCCCCCGCGTAGAGCAGGGCGTCGACCGCGAGCTCCTCGCGCAGGGTCGCGAGCGCGTCGCCCTTGGTCACGTGCAGCACGGCGAGCTCGACGACGTCCTTGCCCCGCATGGCGTCGACACCCTGCGCCTCGCCGAGCTCCAGGGCTAGCGCCGTGAGCCGCTCGGCGTCCGTGGGATCCACCGACCGGGTGTGCAGGACCACCGAGGCCGGCTTGTGCTCGACCCGGGCGGTGGTGCCCGTCACGGCGGCGTCGAGCGCGGTGCCGAGGCCGTCCAGGCGGTCGGCAGCCGCCGGCTCGAGGGTGAGGTCCACCCGCTCGAGCCGTCCGTGCTGCCAGCGTCCCCGCTCGGCGCCGTGGCTGCCCACCAGGTGGGTCCCCTCGGGCACCTCGGCCTTGTCGGCCAGGTCCTCGACGCCGCGCCCCGAGACCATCGCCAGCACCACGCCCGGGACGGCGCCCAGGCGGGCGAGGGCATCGACCGAGACCGGCAGGGCGCGGCTGGCCGCGGGGTCGTCCTGCAGCGGGGCGAGCACGCCGTCGAAGTCGAACGCGAGCAGCACCTGGCCCCCGCGGGCGACGTCGCGCGCCAGACCGGCGAGGGCGACGGTGAGGTCGTCGAGGTCATCGGTGCTCGTCATGGCGTGGGGTCGACCTTTCGGGCGGGGACGGCGGTCAGGGTCGCGAGGAACGTCTGGGACCACTTGGTGACGTCGTCGTCCAGCACCCGGCGGCGCAGGCGGCGCATCCGGGTCCGCATCTCGCGGGGCTCCATCTGGGCGGCACGGGCGATCGTGTCCTTCATCCCGTCGATGTCGTGCGGGTTGACCAGCAGCGCCCCGGACAGCTCGTCGGCCGCGCCGGTGAACTCGCTCAGCACCAGGACCCCGCGCTCGTCGGTGCACGCGGCGACGAACTCCTTGGCGACCAGGTTCATCCCGTCGCGCAGGGAGGTCACGAGCATCACGTCGGCCGCGAGGTACAGCGCGGCCATCTCCTCGGGCGGGTAGGAGTGGTGCATGTAGTAGATGGCCGCCGCGCCGATCTGCCCGTGCTCACCGTTGATCCGGCCCACCAGCGCCTCGACGTCGTCACGCAGCTGCTGGTACGCCTCGACGTTCTCCCGGCTCGGGCTGGCCACCTGGACCAGCGCGGCGTCCGGGATCTTCAGGCGGCCGTCGTCGAGCAGCTCGCCGTAGGCCTTGATCCGGTGCCGGATCCCCTTGGTGTAGTCGAGGCGGTCGACCCCGAGCAGCAGGATCGACGGGTCGCCCAGGTCGTGGCGGATCTCCCTGGCCCGCGCACGCACCTCGTCGGTGCGCGCCATCGCGTCGAACCGGGCCGAGTCGATCGAGATCGGGAAGGCCGCCGCGCGGACGTGGCGCTCGCCGTGGCCGTGCGGCGGCGGCTCCTCGCCGGGCGCTGTCGGTGGGGCGTTCCGCGGCACCGTGACGACCTGACCACGGGTCGTGAGGTCGGTCAGCCGACGCACCACGCGGATGAAGTTCGACGCGTCACCACCGCGCTGGAAGCCCACCAGGTCCGCGCCCAGCAGTCCCTCGACGACCTGACGCCGCCACGGGAGCTGCGCGAAGATCTCCAGCGGTGGGAACGGGATGTGGTGGAAGTAGCCGATGCGCAGGTCGGGCCGCATCTCGCGGAGCAGCGCCGGGACCAGCTGCATCTGGTAGTCGTGGACCCACACCACGGCGCCCTGCGCGGCCTGCCCGGCGGCAGCCTCGGCGAAGCGCTTGTTGACCCGGCGGTAGGCGTCCCACCAGTGCCGGTGGAACTCGGGCGGGCTGATGACGTCGTGGCTCAGCGGCCAGAGCGTGTCGTTGGAGAAGCCCTCGTAGTAGTCGGCGATCTCCTCGCCGCTCAGCCGCACCGGGACCAGCCGCATCCCCTGGGCGTCGAAGGGCTCGGCCTCGACGTCGGGGGCGCCCGACCAGCCGACCCAGGCGCCGTCGGCGGCCCGCATGACCGGTTCGAGGGCACTCACCAGACCTCCGGGTGAACGCCGCCACGAGGTCGTGCCGTCCTCCTCGACGGTCTGGTCGACGGGGAGGCGGTTGGCGACGACGACCAGCTTGTAGCCCTGGGATCCCACGGTGCGTATCAGCTCCTTGACTCGACGACGAGGCTATCTGCCCGGGCGGCGCGCCGCCCGGCGGGTCCGTCCCGGCCGGTTACCGTGACGTCATGGAGCGCATCGGCGTGGTCCCGGGCACCGAGATCGGTGGCTACCGCGTGCTGACCCCGCTCGGTCAGGGCGGGATGGGCGCGGTCTACCGCGCGGTCGACGGTGGTGGGACGGTCGTCGCGCTCAAGCTGCTGCACGCGCACCTGGACGCCGACCCCGACGCCCGCGAGCGGCTGAGGCGCGAGGTCGCGAACCTGCAGCGGCTGCGCCACCCCGGCGTGGCCCGGGTGCTCGACGCCGAGATCGACTCCTCCGAGGCCTTCGTGGTCACCGAGCTGCTCGAGGGTGAGGACCTCGCCGCGCACGTGCGCCGCCAGGGTCCGCTGCCGCCGACCGACCTGGTGGCCCTTGCCGGCGCGTTGCGCGAGGCGCTCGCGGCCGTCCACGAGGCCGGGGTGCTGCACCGCGACCTGACCCCGGGCAACGTGCTCGTGACCCCGACGGGGCCGGTGCTCATCGACTTCGGCATCGCGCAGGCGGTCGAGGACGCCCGCGTCACCTCGACCGGCCTGGTGGTGGGCACACCCGGGTACCTCTCGCCCGAGCTGCTCGAGGGCGGTGAGCCCTCGACCGCGGGGGACTGGTGGGGGTGGGCCGCGCTGGTGGCCTTCGCCGCGACGGGTCGTCCACCGTTCGGCACCCGCCCGCTGCAGGCCGTGCTCGCCCGGGCACGGTCCGGCGAGGCGGACCTCGAAGGGCTTGACCCGCGGACGGCTGCGGCCCTGCGCTCCGCGCTCGCGGTGGACCCGGCGCGGCGCCTGCCTCCCGAGGACCTGGTCTCCGAGCTGACGCGTGCCGCTGCAGGGGACGGCGGCGCGACGTCGGTCCTGGAGGTCCCCGGCCAGGACACCGCCGGGACGCAGGTCCTGCGGTCCACGGGTGCCACGGCCGCGCTCGGCGCGGGGGCGGACGGGTCGGCAGGTGCGGCGGGTGTGACCCGCGTGCTGACCACCGACGGTGTCCACGAGGACCACAGGGACGACGACCACCTCGACGACACGAGCGACGACGACTACGGCGACGACGAGGACCTCGACGGCTACGACGACGACGACCGGGGGCCCGGCCCCGAGGGGTACGTCGACCCGTACAGCACCGACGCGGCCGAGGGGTGGCCGCCGCGACCCGAGCCGCGGCGCAGGATCGGCACGGTGCTCGCCCTCGCGGCGGTGCTGGTGGTGCTCGGGTCGACCTCTCCGGGCGTGGCGCTGCTGGTCGCCGCGGTGCTCGCGCTGCTGGTCCGCGCGGTCGGTCTCGCCGTCGCGGGGGTGCTGGGACGCCGCGAGCGTCGCGGGGTCCGCCGCGGAGACGTGACACGGGCCGTGGTCGGTACGCCCTGGTACCTGCTCCGGGGGCTGCTCGGGCTGCTCCCGGGGGTCCTGGTCGCGGTGAGTGCGGTCGTGCTCGTGGGGGGCGTCGGCTGGTGGCTGCTCGGCAGCGGTCGCTTCGTGCTGGCTGAGTCGGCCGACGGGGAGCCCGCCGGGAACCTGGGCCAGAACGCGGCGTGGGTCGAGCCCGCCCTGCTCGCGTTCGTGGTGCTGATCGGGCTGCTGCTGATCTGGTTCGGGCCGACGGCGCGCACGACGCGCGTGGGTGCACGCTGGTCGCTCGCGGCGCTGGCTCCCGGACGGGCGGGTGCGGCGGTGGTGGTGCTGCTCGCCCTGGCTGCGTGCGCGGTGCTCGTGGCGGCCACCCTCCAGGGTGAGACCGCGACCGTGTGGTGGCCGCTTCCCGGTCCGCCCGGGCTGCGCTGACCGCCACCGGCGTACGGCGGATGGTCCCTGGGGGATGAGCTCGGGTCCGCGTATCGTGACGGCATGCCCCCAGGACGAGCACGCTCCGTGCGCCGCCCCGGTCCGCTGGCTGCGCTGGCGGTCCTCGTGGCGGTGCTCGGTGCGGGCACGCTGCTGGTCCAGCAGGGTGCGGTCCTGGTGCACCAGTGCGTGGTCGGTGACGGACTCGCGGGCCGGCTCGGCCTGAGCCTGGCTCTGCTGCGCGCGGGTGGGGAGTGCCCGGCAGGCACCCTCGCGATCGGCGGTGAGGGCACCCGGGTGATGGGTGTCGTCGTCGTCGTGGCCCTGCCCGTCCTGCTGGCCCACCTGGTCGCCGCTGGCCTGGGTGTCGGCCTCGGCTCCCGGCTGCGGGCTGTGGCCGCGGCGGCCGTGTCCGTGCTCGGGTCGATCGCGCCGCGGCTCCCGGTGCGCGTCGAGGTCCACCTGCGGGCGGCCCACCCGGTCCTCTGGGCCCGTTCGACCCGAAGGGGCGCGTCGAGCGTCCTGGTCTCGCCCTGGCGGCGCGGTCCTCCGGTGCTCCTGCCGGCCTGACCCCGTCCGTCACCTCCGTGCCGGGCGCCCCGACCTGAGGAGACGTAGTGGCACCGACCCTGGGCGGCACCTCCGCCCCGCACGACCCCCGCCCGAACGACATGACCGCGCGCGACGCGCTGGCGTCGCCGGACGCCGACCACGCCCTTCCCGACGGCGGCGAGCCCACGACCACGACGCCCGCCGCCGACGCGTGGCGGCGGTGGCAGCCGTGGTTCTCGACCGTGCTCAGGCTCGGCCTGGCAGGCGTGGCCCTGGCCGCCGGGCTGCTCAAGATCGGCGACCTGCCCGGCAGCGTCCGGGCGACCCGCGCGTACGAGCTGCTGCCCGAGGTCCTGGTGGCCCCGGTCGGCATGGCCCTGCCGATGATCGAGATCATCATCGGGTTGCTGCTGCTGCTCGGGCTGTTCACGCGGCTCTCGGCCCTGGCCTTCGGCGCGCTGATGGTCGCGTTCACCATCGCGATCGCGTCGGCGTGGGCACGGGGCCTTGCCATCGACTGCGGTTGCTTCGGCGGCGGCGGACCGATCGACCCGAGCGAGACGGTGTACCTGCAGGAGATCCTGCGGGACCTCGCGTTCGTGGCCGGCGCGGCGCTGCTCATGGCGTGGCCGCGCTCACGCCTCTCCCTGGACCGCCCGCTCGGCCTCGAGCCGACGGCCCGCTGACCCTCGAGGGGTGCCGACCCCTCCGCACGCACTCCCACACACCACTGGAAGGACGCCCATGTCCACCGCACCACGCACCACGAAGGCTGACCGACGCGAGGAGGCCCGGGTCGCAGCCCTGCGCCTGCGCGAGGAGCAGCAGCGCGCCGCACGGCGCCAGCGCACCATCGTCATCGGGGCGCTCGTCGCCGGCCTGGCCGGCCTGGCCGTCCTGGTCACCATCATCCTGGGTCAGGCGAACGCCTCGCCGATCGAGGACGTCGCCCGGCCGGCCGGGTCGACGTTGTCCGGGGCCATCCCCGTCGGTCAGGAGGGCATCGCCGGGCGGACCGACGGCACCGATCCTGACGCCGTGGTCGTGAGCGTCTACTCCGATTTCCTCTGCCCCTACTGCGCGCTCTTCGAGGAGCTCGGCGGGCCGGTCCTCGACGAGTACCGCGAGGCGGGCGACATCGTCGTGGAGTACCACCCGGTCTCGATCCTGGACCGTGAGTCGGCGGGCTCGGTCTACTCGACCCGCGCGGCGGTCACGGTGGCGTTCGTGGCAGACCAGGCCCCCGAGGCCTTCGTCGAGCTCAACCAGCTGCTCATGGCGAACCAGCCCGCCGAGGGGGTCGTCGGGCTCACCGACGAGCAGATGGCCGACCTCGCCCGGCAGGCCGGGGTGCCCGAGGAGGTCGCCGCGCAGATCGCCGCGGGCGAGCACCTGGGGGACGGGACCGCGGGCGACGCACCGGCCTTCACGCCGTGGGTGAGGGCTGCGACCGAGCAGGCCTCCAAGGACCTGGGCCGCCTGCAGACCCCGACGATCCTGATCGACGGCGAGCCCCTGGACGAGTCCGTCGACTGGCGTGAGGAGGGTCGGCTCGCCGAGGCGATCGACGCTGCCCGCGGCTGATCCCCGGTCGGCACCGCACGGTCGCGGGCCCGGGCGCGGCGAGCTGCCGTCCCCGGGCCCGGGCCGCGTGACCCCGCCCTGCCGTGCGCGACCGCTCTGGCAGACTGGTCGCGCGCAGCCCTCGCAGCGGGGCCCGCAGGCCGCCTTAGCTCAGTGGTAGAGCTCCCGCCTTGTAAGCGGACGGTCGTCGGTTCGAATCCGACAGGCGGCTCGCACACGACCACGGCGCGGCCCCCGAGATCACCGGGGACCGCGCCGTCGTCGTCCTCCCGGCCCGCGAGGTCGGACTCAGGCCACCGGTGCCGGGGTGCGGGCGGCGAGCCAACCGGCGAGACGGTCGGGTCGGTCGGTGATGATCGCGTCGACGCCGAAGGCCATCGCCGCGGCCCAGTGCTCGGGCTCGTCGAGGGTCCACACCATGACCTGCAGGCCGGCGGCGTGCAGCCGGTCCACCAGGTCCGGGTGCTGCACCAGGAGCAGGCCGTGCGGGTTGCACGTCACGACCCCGAGGTCCTGGCAACGGTCGACGAGGTCGTGCGGTGCCTCGAGGACCAGGAGCCCGCGACGCAGCCCGGGGGCCGCCTCGCGCAGCGCGGCGACCGTCTCGGGCCAGAAGCTCTGCACGACCACCCGGTCGGCCAGTCCCGCGTCGGTCACGGGGTCGGTCACCCGACGCGCCTGCTCGACGGTCCACGCGCCCTTGACCTCCAGCAGGAGGTCCATGCCTGGGCGGGTGAGCAGGAGGTCGAGCACCTCGGTGAGCGTCGGGACCCGCTGGCCGACGAACGCCGGGGCGAACCACCCGCCGGCGTCCAGGGACCGCACCCGGTCCAGGTCGGTGCTCGCGACGGCGCCGAAGCCGTCGGTGGTGGCGTCCAGGGTCTCGTCGTGGATGACCACCACCTGGCCGTCCGCGGTGAGCTGCACGTCGATCTCGATCGCCCCCGCGCCGGCCCGCCACGCCGCCTCGAACGCCGCCAGGGTGTTCTGCGGCGCGACGGACGAGTTGCCGCGGTGGGCGACGACCAGCGTCACAGGTAGGGCTCCACGTTCTCGCGGTAGGCGGTCTCGATGCGCGGGGTGATGGAGCTCCACGCCTGCTCCGGGTCGGTGCCGCGCAGCACGATCTGCTCGATGCCCTCGCTGAGCAGCTGGTCCGCCCCGGGGACGAAGACGCGGATCCAGTCCTGGGAGCGGGCCTTGTCGTTGAGCTGGTCCACGGCCGTGCGGAACTGCGGCGCCTCGGCGTAGACGGCCTGCATCTCGGGTGACTCGATCGCCGAGGTACGGACCGGCATGTACCCGGTGTTCTGGGAGAAGTGCGCGGTCTGGTCGGTCTCGGTGAGGAACGCCAGGAAGATCGCCGCGGCGAGCTGCTGCTCGGGCGTGCGGGAGGACGGGATCGCCAGGCCGGTGCCGCCGGTGGGGGTGCCGCCACCGGCGGGACCGTCGGGCAGGTACGCCGTGCCGACCTCGAACTCCGCGGCGTCGAGGATCCCCTTGAGCGACCCGGTCGAGCCGATGGTGGCCGCGACGAGGCCTGAGGCGAAGTCGACGGCCGAGTCCTCCGAGACGGTCGCGAGACCGCTGTCGTGGAACATGTCCCGCAGGAACTCCCCGGCCTCGAGGGCCTCCGGGGTGTCCAGGGTGGTCTCCCACTCGTCGGAGTACTGGCCGCCGTGGCCCCACAGGATGTTCTTGAACCACCACGCGGACCAGGACGGCCCGACGGACAGACCCAGCGGGGCCGAGTCCGCGGGGACCTGCTCGGTCAGGGCGTCCTGCCACCCGGCGAGCTCGGCCCAGGTCTCGGGGCCACGGTCGGGCAGGCCGGCGGCCTGCCACATGTCGGCGTTGTAGTAGAAGAGCGGTGTGGACCGGGCGTACGGCGCGGCCCAGTGCAGGCCGTCGTACTCGTAGTCGCCGTAGAAGGCCGGGACGTAGTCGTCGACGTCGACCTCGAGGTGCTCGAACACGTCGTCGAGCGGCATGATCTGGTCGTTCAGGTGGTAGCGGAACCACCAGACGTCGGAGGAGATCACCAGGTCGGGGAGCTGGTCGGTCTGCGACGCGGCCTGGAAGCGCTGGGCGATCTCGTCGTAGTTCGCCCCGGCGGTGACGAGGTTGACGGAGATCTCCGGGTGGGCCTCCTCGAAGCGCTCGACGAGCTCCTTCTCGACCTCTTGCGAACCACCGGGGTGGTTGCTCCACCAGGTGATCTCGGAGGCGGGCTCGACCTGTGACCAGTCCACCTCGGTGGCCTGCTCACGGGACTCGGACGAGACGTCCGAGGCGACGCTCGGACCGGTGCAGGCGGTCAACGTCAGCGCGCCGACGGCGGTCAGGGCGCCGAGCGCGAGGGCCGACGGCCGTCGTGAGCTCGGTCGGTCCACCAGGGGGCGGCGGGTGGGCTCGCGGCGGGTCAGCACGGGGCGGGTGGACACAGGTGTCTCCTCGGGAGTGCGGGTGGGTGCTCCCGCTCGGTGCGGGGGCGGGCCGGGCCGGTCGGCCCGGTGGTCTGGGAGGGTCCGGGGCACCGTCGTCGGCCCCGATGCAGGGGTCAGCCGGTGACGGCCCCCGTGGTGAGGCCGGCGACGAGCCGGCGTTGCAGGACGAGGAAGACCAGCAGGATCGGCAGGGTGACCAGGACCGTGGCGGCCAGCAGCATCCCCCAGTCGTTCATGCCGTCGATGTTCTGCAGCAGCGTGAGTCCCACGGGCAGGGTCATCTTCTGCGGGTCGTCCACGACGAGGAACGGCCACAGGTAGTCGTTCCACTCGTTGACCACCGCCACCAGGCCGACGGCGGCGACGGTCGGCAGGGACATCGGCACGACGAACCGCCACAGCCGCCGCCAGTGCCCCGCGCCGTCGAGCTCGGCCGCCTCCAGGACGGAGGCGGGCAGCGTGAGGAAGTGCTGGCGGAACAGGAAGGTGCCGAAGGCGCTCGCGAGCCCGGGGACGAGGATCCCCTGGTAGGTGTTCAGCCAGCCCAGGCTCGCCACGAAGGAGTAGTTGGGGATGATCGTGATCTGGGGCGGGATCATCAGGGCCGCGATGACCACGAGGAACACGGTGCGCCGGAACGGCACGTCCAGGAACACCAGCGCGTACGCGCAGCACAGTCCGAGGATGACCTTGAGTCCCGCGCCGACCACCGTGAGCCCCACGCTGTTGAGGAACAGCTGGCCGATCGGGATGGTCTGGGCCGCGTTCTGGTAGCTCGTGAGGTCAACTGCCTCGGGGAGCCACTGCAGGGGCAGGCGGTACAGCTCTGCGGGGCGCTTGAGGCTCGCGAGCACCATCCACAGCAGCGGGGCGCCGAGCACGACCGTCGCCGCCGTCATCGTGACCCAGCCGCCGGCGTCCAGCAGGAGGGTGCGGGGGTCCCGACGGCGGCGCCCGGTGCCAGGACGAGGGGGAGCCGCCGTGGGCGGGGTCGGGGTGGTGGCTGGTGCCGTGGTCGCGGCCGGGCGAGGGGAGGTCTGCAGGCTCATGCGTAGTGGACCTTCTTCTCGACGTAGCGCAGCTGCAGCGCGGTGACCGTGAGTAGCACGAGGAAGAGCACGGTGGCGCCCGCGGACGCGTAGCCCGCACGGCCGTTGACGAAGCCCTCCTGGTATATCTGGTACATCAGCGTGGTGGTGCTGCCGAGGGGGCCGCCCGAGGTCATCGAGCGGATGATGTCGAAGGACTGGAGCGAGGCGAGCATCATCGTGACCGTGAGGAAGAACGTCGTCGGGGTGAGCAGCGGCAGCACGATCGACCGCAGCGTGCGGGTCGGGCCGGCGCCGTCCAGCGATGCCGCGTCGCGCAGGTCCTGCGGTACGGACTGGAGCCCGGCCAGGTAGATCAGGGCGACGTACCCGAGGTTCTTCCACAGGTACACCACGATGATCATGACCAGGGGCCAGGGCTCGGCGGTGTACCACTGGGGCGAGGCGGCCCCGAACCAGCCGAGCACCGCTGACATCAGCCCGTAGCGCGGGTCGAAGATGAACAGCCAGAGGATCCCGACGGCGTACCCGGACAGGACGTAGGGGGCGAAGGCCACGGTCCGGGCCAGGCCCCGGCCCGGCAGGCGGCGGTCGAGCAGCAGCGCGAGCCCGAGGCCCAGCACGAGCGCCCCGCCCACCGTGGTGACCGTGAAGACCGCCGTGGTCGCCAGGACCTGACTGGTCGCAGGGCTGGTGAACCACTCGACGTAGTTGCCCAGCCCCACGAACCGGGCGACCGGTGACCCGAGGTTCCACTGCATGGTGGAGAGGTAGAAGCTCTCCACGAGCGGTCGGTACACGAACAGGGCGAGCAGGGCGACGTTGGGTCCTGCGAGCACCAGGAACCACAGCAGCGCACGGCGTCGGCGCGAGCTCGCCCTGCGCCTCGACCGCGGACCGAGTGCGCCGACGGCCGGTGCGGCGCCCGCTGGGTCCGGTACGGCGCGGGGGTCGGGTCCAGGTTGGGCGAGGACGGCGGCCATGGGCTCTCCGGGCGACGAGCGGTGCTGCGCCGGACGGCGCAGGCGGGGCACCGGGTGGTGCACCGGGTCCTGCCGGGGGTGGTGCCACCGGTCCGGACCGTGAGCGAACGTAGCCCGGCGACGAGGGCGAGAAGCCTGGTCCGCGACGGCGTTGCCGAAGGGTTGGCGCAACGTTCACGTGGTTCTCGGGGGGTTCAGGCGCGGGTCGCCAGAGTGGCGTCGAGGGTTCATCGGGGCGTGGCCGACGGTTCGCGGCAGCCGACGACGTGGTGTGCTGGCTGTGGTCGCGCGACCATGGTCATCACTGCCCCGGCATACCCCGCGCGGTATGCCCGCTTTGCCCTAGGTCGAGCGGGTGAAATCGGTGTGAAAGCACAGGTCGGTGGCGACAGTCCGCGAATTCTGCGGGTTCGGACCGCAACACTGGGGCTGCCCTCCTGGAGTGTCGCCCGGCCTACCCAGCCGGACGGCGTCAGGTGGGCGAGCCGGCCCCCACCGGTTCGGCACGTCCCCCCCGTCAGGCGACCCCCCGGTCGCCGAACCACCCGACCTCGAAGGACCCCTCATGGCTTCCACGCGCCGCAAGTCCGCCGCCCTCGCCCTCGCCGTCGTCGGCGTCGCCGGGCTGACCCTGGCCTCCGCCGCCCAGCTGAACGTCAACAGCGCCTCGCTCGGCGCGGGCACCGACATCGTCGCGGCGTGCGACGACGACGGCATCGACGTGACCTTCACCAACGGGTACTCGGCCGACGAGGCGACCTACCTGACGTCGGCCGTCACGCTCGGTGACGTCGCGACCGCGTGCGTGGGCAACGACCTGCGGATCACCCTCGCCGATGCTGACGGGGCCTCGCTCGCCGAGATCACCACCACGGTCGCTGCGGGCGGGCCCGCCTACTCGCTGACGTCGGCAGTCGACGCCGAGCTGGTCGAGAGCGTCTCCGTCGTCATCTCCGGCTGACCCGACCGTCCGCTCGACCGACGTCCGGATGGGCGCCACCGACAGCGCACGACCGGCCGACGTGACCTGGTCACGTCGGCTGGTCGGTGCTGCCTCGAGCATCGTGTGGGTGGTGGGCGCGCTGGTGGTCGGCTGGTTCCTGTGGCCCAGCTCGCTCGGTGGCTGCACGACCCTGACGATCGTCTCGGGGCGCTCGATGGAGCCCACGTACGTCACGGGTGACCTGGTGGTCTCCCGCTGCGGGCAGGTCGAGGTCGGCGACGTGATCGTCTACAGCCCCCCGAACGTCGGTGGCGCCCGCGTGATCCACCGGATCATCGGCGGCGACGAGGCCGGCTGGGTCGTCCAGGGAGACAACAACGACTTCCTGGACCCCTGGATGCCCGTCGCGCAGGACATCCACGGCTCGGCGGTGCTGCACCTGCCCCAGGTCGGGCGGTTCGCCTCGATCCTGCTCAGTCCGCTCACCTGGGTCTCGCTGATGGTCGTGGCGCTCGCCGTGATCGTCTGGCCCGGACGAGAGACGCAGGACCTGGCGCACAGCCCTGAGTCGGGCGACGATCCCGCACCGGAGCCCGACGTCGTCCCCGACGAGGACCTCCTGCAGGGCCTCGGTGCGGCACCTGCCGCACCGCACTCCTAGCCCGACCCCGTTCCCCGCACCTGCCGTCGCACCGCAGCCCGAGCCGCGAGAGGAGTGCCCTGTGAGGCGAGTCCTGGCCCTGACGCTGCTCGTCGTGACGCTCCTCATGAGCGCCACGGTCGGGCAGGCGGCCTCCCTGGGTGTGCGTGCAGGCTCCCTCGACACCTTCAGCCTCACCGGCCGGTGCACGGACCAGGTGGTCGCGGTGCGCGCCGGTGCGGTGTCCGCCGGTTCGGCGTCCTCGGTGGTGCTGACGGTCCCCGCCGGCTGCCACGGCCTGTCCGGCACGCTGCGCCTGGTCGGTGCCGCGGGGGCGCTGGCCGGCACGGACTCGATATTCACCCTGCCCTCCACCGGCGCCGAGGTCACGATCGCCGTTCCGGGCTACGTGGCGGCCGACGTGGTCCGGGTGGCCCTCCTGGTGGGGGGCTGGGGACTGCCGACGGCGTGGAGCCACACGCCGACGTCCCCGCCCACCGCACCCGCGATCAGCTGCACGACCAGCGACCCCAGCCGACCCTGCACGGCAGAGGTGACCCGTCTGGACGCCTGGAGCGGTGCCTACAACGTCTACGTCAAGGTGGCCGACGCCCGCGCGACCAACGCCAACAACCCGGTGACGTGGACCGTGACGATGAACTTCGCCGACCCGACGTACCCCTTCGTGCCCAAGGCGATGGACTCCGACGGTGGCGTGGTCGCCACGAGCACCTGCGCCCAGATGCCTCTGCTCACCCTGGGCGGGACCACGGCGTGGTGGGACTTCGACGAGCTGCGCAAGAGCACGGTGCGCTCGTTCTACCTGCAGGCCCGGCCGGCCGGCTCGGGCAACCTGATCACCTGCCCCTGACGGGCCGCGAAGCCTCTCAGCCGACGGGTCCGAGCACCGGTCGCTTGGCCGCGCGGCGGTCGCCCGACGACTGACCGCGGAGCCGACGGGTCGCCCACGGGTAGGCGTGGGTGCGCAGCCACTGGGCGTCCTGACGGATCCGCTCGGTGCGCCGCAGCGGCGGCAGCGGCGTCAACGGGTCGTCCCACGCCGCGTCGTCGGGGTCGAGCCCCAGGGCCACCAGGGCGGCCTGGGCGACGCGCCGGTGGCCCTCGGTGGTCAGGTGGATCCGGTCAGGGCTCCACATCCGCCAGTCGCGCAGCGAGCGCATGCCCCACACGTCCAGGACGTGGGCGTCGTGGCGCCGGGCGATCGACCACACGTGGGAGTTGAGCGTCGCGACGCGACCGCGGGTGCGGCGCATCACCGGGCTGTCCTTGGCGTCCATGCCGGTGGCGAGCAGCACGTCGGCCCCGGCGCGGCGCAGCCGGACGACCGCCTGCTCGAGCCGGGCGGCCATGGCGTCCGGGTCCGCCGCGGGGCGGAGCAGGTCGTTGCCTCCGCCCACCAGGCTCACCAGGTCGGGCTCGAGGCCCAGCGCCGTGGGGACCTGCTCGGTGAGGATGGGACCGAGCAGGCGCCCCCGGACCGCGAGGTTGGCGTACCGCAGCTCGTCCCCGGGAGTGCGCTCGGCGAGGTGCTGCGCCAGGAGGTCGGCCCACCCCCGGCACGGTGCAGCGGGCTCGGCCGTGCCGGCGTCGGACGGCGGTTCTCCTCCGGGGAGGTCCCACAAGCCCTCGGTGAAAGAGTCGCCCAGCGCGACGTAGCGACGCCAGGGCGAGTCCTTTCGGTCGGGGATGCGGTCCGGATAGGCCTTCGAGCGGGTGAAATCCACCGTGCCAGTGTGCTCCGAAGCACACCAAGGGCCCAAACCGGACGCCTCGCCGTCGCGGGCGGTAGACGCGGACCCGGGGGTGGGTCATCCTGGGCAGGTCAGCGACAAGCAGGCAAACCCGTTGCAAGGCGGGGACGCAAAGCCACGGGACCCTCAGGGTCAGCCGGGTTACCGAACGACAACGAGGCCCTCATGAGCACACCACGGACCACCTGGTCCCGCTCCACCTGGCCGGCGCACTACGTGCCCCCGCAGATCAGCGTCCGAGGTCATCGGACCCCCTGATCCTTCACGCATGACACCCGCCCCTGGTCGCAGGACGTGACCGCAGGGGGCACCACCGGACACGGACGTCCGGTGAAGGAAGTCACCATCTCGGACCCAGGAGGGGGACAGATGAGCAGTCGCAAGAACCGCCAGGCGGTTGCCGTCGCGCTGTGCGCCGTCGCCCTCGTCGGTCTACGGGCCGCGTCCGCGGCCGGCACGGACCTCGAGGGTCCGTTCTTCTCTGTGGGCGGTGACGCTGCCACCGAGCAGTGCAACGACTCGCAGATCACCATCGACTACGACGTCGCCTACGACGCCGCGCTCAAGGGGTACGGGGTATCTGCCGCCCGGCTGTCGGGGCTGGACGAGCAGTGCCAGGGGTACGACGTCGTCGTCTCCCTCAACGGGCCCGGGGGGGCTCCGTTGGCCGAGATCACCGCTGAGGTGCGCGCGCCGCAGATGGACGTCGTGGTACCGGCATCGACGCCGGTGGGTGCGGACCAGCTCACGGGGGTGAGCGTCGTGCTCCGGGAGGTCGGGGACTAGTCCTCGGCCGTCGTGACGTGGTGCCGCCCCGTGGGGACGGGGCGGCACCAGTCCACGGCAGGCGCGCCCTGCGCCACGAGCAACCGGTTGACCTGCGAGAACGGGCGCGAGCCGAAGAACCCGCGCGAGGCGGACAGCGGGCTGGGGTGCGCGCTCGCCACGACCGGCACCGCGCCCAGTGCGGGGGTCAGGCGCTGAGCGTCTCGTCCCCACAGCACCGCGACGAGCGGTCCGCCGCGCTCGACGAGTGCGGCGATCGCGCGGTCGGTGATCTTCTCCCACCCGAGCCCACGGTGGGACCCCGGGGTGCCCTCACGCACGGTCAGCACCCTGTTGAGCAGCAGGACCCCCTGGTCGGCCCAGCCGGTGAGGTCGCCCGACGGGCCGGGGGTGCCGCCGACGTCGTCGGCCAGCTCGCGGTAGACGTTCTGCAGCGACCGGGGCAGGGGCCGGACGTGCGGTGCGACGGAGAACGCCAGGCCCGTCGCGTGGCCACGGGTGGGATAGGGGTCCTGCCCGACCACGAGCACCCGAACCTGCGCCATCGGACGGTGCATGGCCCGCAGCACGTCGGACGGTGCGGGCAGGTACGGTCTTCCGGCGGCGACCTCGCCGCGCAGCGCGTCACCGATGCTGCGCAGCCGCGGTTCGACCGGGGCGAGGGCCTCGGCCCAGTCGGGGGCGACGAGCTCGTCGAGCGGGAGGCGGGCCATCCCGGCAGGCTACGCGGGCGGGTGGCGCGGTCACGTGCCCTGGTCCCGGCGGGCGTCGGGTGGAGGGGTGCGGCCGACCCGCCCGAGGAATGACATGGCTGTCATTCGGCGGCTAGCATGGCCCTCGGACCATCGACCCGATCCGCTGGAGGACCGCATGGACGCCACGGCGACCGCCACGCTGAGCAGCCCTGACCGCACGACGGTCGGTGCCGAGCTCTCCGAGCGTGACCAGCAGATCCTCGCCTTCGAGCGGCAGTGGTGGAAGTACGCGGGCGCCAAGGAGCAGGCCGTCCGTGAGCTGTTCGAGATGTCGGCCACCCGGTACTACCAGGTGCTCAACGCGTTGATCGACTCCCCGGCGGCGCTGGCCCACGACCCGATGCTGATCAAGCGGCTGCGCAGGATGCGCTCCTCGCGTCAGCGAGCACGGACCGCGCGTCGTCTGGGCGTCGAGGGCTGATCCGGGACCGCGACCGGCTAGCCTGTCCGCCGTGAGCAAGGCGCGGTACCCCCACCCCCAGGACGAGTTCGACGTCGTGTCGGACGGCCCTCGTGGGTCCCATCGCGCCCCCAGGTCGGCCGTGACCCGGTGGTGGCCGTTCCTGGCCGTCCTCGTGGTGCTCCCTGTCCTGGCCTACGGGTTGGTGACGTGGTGGTCGGACTGGGACGGATCCCCGGACAGCCTGCCCTCGGTGTTCACCCAGGACGAGCCCTCCGAGGCCCCGGAGACCACCGACGACCCGACCGCGGAGGAGCCCGGCGAGGCAGCCGAGGACCCCGTGGTGGAGGAGCCGGTCGAGCCCGAGGTCCCTGCGCCGGACGTCGACCTCGCCCGTGCGGTCCAGGTCATGAACGGGACGGGCGCCTCGGGACTGGCCGCAGGCGGCCGGGAGCGCCTCGAGGCTGCCGGGTTCACCGCCGTCACCACCGGGAACTGGCAGGAGCGCCCGGATGTCTCGGTCGTCTACTACCCGACCGAGCAGGACGTGACCACGGCCCAGACGGTGGCGGCGAGCCTGGGCATCACGACGGTCGAGGAGTCGGCCGAGATCGCGGGCGACGTCGTGACAGCCGTGCTGGCGGCGGACTACACACCCTGACCGGCCCGTCCCCGTTCGCCTCTCGGGCGGCGCTCCCCCACGATGGGAGGGGCCGCAGCACCCCCGAGCAGGAAGGCGGACCATGGGTCAGGCACGTGCGAGCCATGACGTCGTCGTCGTGGGGTCCGGGCCCAACGGGCTGTCCGCGGCGGTGACCCTGGCCCGGTCGGGTCTGTCGGTCGTCGTGCTGGAGGGTCAGCCCACCTCGGGTGGTGGCGCCCGCACCGTCGACCTGGGGATGGACCCGTCGGTGCGCCACGACCTCTGCTCCGCGGTGCACCCCATGGCCCTCGCCTCGCCGTTCTACCGCCGCTTCGACCTGCGTGCGCGCGGGGTCGAGCTCTGCACGCCGGAGATCTCCTACGCCCAGCCCCTGGCCGACGGCGATGCGGGGGTGGCCTACCAGGACCTGGGCCGCACCGCGGCGGCCCTGGGGCCTGACGGGGACGCCTGGACCGGTCTGATGGGACCCCTGGTCGAGCACGCCGACGCGGTGGTCGCCCTGATCATGGGTGACCACCGTCAGGTCCCCCGGGAGGTGCGCACCGCGGTGCGTTTCGGTCTGCGGACCCTCGAGCAGGGCCTGTCGGCCACCTGGGGCAGACGGTTCTCCGGGCAGCGGGCCCCCGCCCTGCTGACCGGGGTCGCCGCGCACGCCACGACGCCGCTGCCCTCGCTCGCCGCGGCGGGTACGGCGCTCCTGCTGGGTTCGCTGGCCCACACCACGGGCTGGAGCGTGCCGCGAGGAGGGACGCAGCGGATCACCGACGCCCTGGTCGCCGACCTGGTGGCCCACGGGGGCGAGATCGTCGTGGACCGACCGGTGGCCTCTCGCGCTGATCTCCCCGTGGCACGGGCGTACCTCTTCGACACGGCCCCGGGACTGGTCGCGCAGGTGATGGGCGACCGGATGCCGACCCGGAACGAGCGAGGCTTCCGGCGATACCGGCACGGCAACGCTGCCGCCAAGGTCGACTTCGTGCTCTCCGGCCCCGTCCCGTGGAGCAACGCCGCGGTCGCGCGCGCGGGAACGGTGCACGTCGGGGGCAGCCGGGAGCAGATGCAGGCCGCGGAGCACGCCGTCGCCCACGGCCGGCACGCGTCGCGCCCGGTCGTCCTGGTGAGCGACCCGGCGGTCAGCGACCCCTCCCGCCTGGGCGCGGGAGGGACGCGGCCGCTGTGGACCTACGCTCACGTCCCGGCAGGCTCGACCCTCGACCCGACCGAGGTCGTCACGGCCCAGATCGAGCGCTACGCCCCGGGCTTCCGCGACGTGGTCCTGGACTCGCGGAGCATCCCCGCGTCGCGCATGGCCGAGCACAACGCGAACTACGTCGGCGGCGACATCTCCACCGGAGCGGTGACCCTGCCACGGATGCTCGGCGGGCCGGTGCCCGTGTGGGACCCCTACGCCACCGGGGCCGACGGCGTCTTCCTCTGCTCGGCGGCGGTGCCCCCGGGTCCCGGCGTGCACGGGATGGGCGGCTGGCACGCTGCGCGTCGCGTGCTCCGTCAGGTCTTCGGGATCATGGTGCCTCCCGACCTGAGCCCGTGACCGGCGCTGGCCCGGCGGGCCGCGCACGCCCTGCCAGGTGCCCTGCCGTGCCGGGCGGGCGGTCGCAGGTTTGCGCCGTGAGCGATGCGGGACGGACGGGCTGTCCCCAGGAGGCGGTCCTGCTTGCACTCTCCGGTGCCGAGTGCCAATAATGAGTTAGCACTCTCGACCCGAGAGTGACAGAAACGATCGGTCCTGGTGAGGCCAGGATACCGGCGGGACATGACCGCCGGCAGCCTGGCCGTCCGTCGCGGGCGCCTGTGACCGGCTCTCATCGCCACCACCGGAGGATCAATCCGTATGGCCAAGATCATTGCCTTCGACGAGGAGGCCCGCCGCGGCATGGAGCGGGGCATGAATGCCCTCGCTGACGCCGTCAAGGTCACCCTCGGTCCCAAGGGCCGCAACGTCGTCCTGGAGAAGAAGTGGGGCGCCCCCACGATCACCAACGATGGTGTGTCCATCGCCAAGGAGATCGAGCTCGAGGAGCCCCTCGAGAAGATCGGTGCCGAGCTCGTCAAGGAGGTCGCCAAGAAGACTGACGACGTCGCTGGCGACGGCACCACCACCGCCACCGTGCTGGCCCAGGCGCTCGTGCGCGAGGGTCTGCGCAACGTCGCCGCCGGCGCCAACCCGATCGCCCTCAAGCGGGGCATCGAGAAGGCCGTCGAGGCGGTCACCGAGCAGCTGCTCAAGGCCGCCAAGGAGGTCGAGACCAAGGAGGAGATCGCCGCGACCGCGGGGATCTCGGCCGGGGACCCGGCCATCGGCCAGCTCATCGCCGAGGCGATGGACAAGGTCGGCAAGGAAGGCGTCATCACCGTCGAGGAGTCCAGCGCGCTGGGCCTCGAGCTCGAGCTCACCGAGGGGATGCGCTTCGACAAGGGCTTCCTGTCGGCGTACTTCGTGACGGACCCCGAGCGCCAGGAGGCTGTCCTGGAGGACGCCTACGTCCTGCTGGTCGAGTCCAAGATCACGAACGTCAAGGACCTGCTGCCGCTGCTGGAGAAGGTCATCCAGTCGGGCAAGCCGCTCTTCATCATCGCCGAGGACATCGAGGGCGAGGCCCTGGCCACGCTCGTCGTGAACAAGATCCGTGGCACCTTCAAGTCGGTCTCCGTCAAGGCGCCCGGCTTCGGTGACCGCCGCAAGGCGATGCTGCAGGACATGGCCATCCTCACCGGTGGTCAGGTCATCTCCGAGACGGTCGGCCTCAAGCTGGAGAACGCCGGGCTCGAGCTGCTCGGCCAGGCCCGCAAGGTCGTCGTCACCAAGGACGAGACCACGATCGTCGAGGGCCTCGGCGACGCCGAGCAGATCGCCGGTCGGGTCGCTCAGATCCGTGCCGAGATCGAGAACTCGGACTCGGACTACGACCGCGAGAAGCTCCAGGAGCGTCTGGCGAAGCTGGCCGGCGGCGTTGCCGTCATCAAGGCCGGCGCTGCGACCGAGGTCGAGCTCAAGGAGCGCAAGCACCGCATCGAGGACGCGGTGCGCAACGCCAAGGCCGCTGTGGAGGAGGGCATCGTCGCCGGTGGTGGCGTCGCGCTCATCCAGGCCGGCAAGCTCGCCTTCGAGGGTCTGGAGCTCGAGGGTGACGAAGCGACCGGTGCACGCATCGTGCAGCGGGCGCTCGACGCGCCGCTCAAGCAGATCGCGATCAACGCGGGCCTCGAGGGTGGCGTCGTCGCGGAGAAGGTCCGTGGCCTGCCCACCGGGCACGGCCTCAACGCCGCGACCGGTGTCTACGAGGACCTGCTGGCCGCTGGTGTGAACGACCCGGTCAAGGTGACCCGTTCTGCTCTGCAGAACGCGGCCTCCATCGCCGCGCTGTTCCTCACCACCGAGGCGGTCGTCGCCGACAAGCCCGAGAAGTCGGCTCCGGCCGGCGGCGACGGTGGCGGCGGCATGGGCGGGATGGACTTCTGATCTCACCGATCAGCGTCTGAACCACCGCACGACCAACGGCGGGCGTCTCCTTCGGGAGGCGCCCGCCGCTCGTCTGTCCGGGGACGGCTGGCTCCCGTCCGGGCACGGCTGGTGCGGCCAGGATCTGGCGCGTGCGCGGGCGTGAGCGCGGCAGTCAGCCGCGTCGGTCGCGGGCCGTGACCCGCAGGCCGGAGGCGCGCAGCCGGCGCACCAGGTCGCGTGAGTCGACCAGCACCGCCCCGAGCGCGATGAGGTCGCCGTACCGCTCGGCAGGGACGTCGTAGTGGTCGAGGTCGAAGCCGCGACGCGGGATGCCCGCCCGGGTCGCGAAGGTGTGGAGCTCCTCGAGCGAGGCGTCGCTGACCAGGTGTCCCCACACGCGCCCGTGCCGGGGCCACAGGGGCGGGTCGACCAGGATGCTCATCCTCGGCGTCCGGGTGCCGGGCTGCCGAGGGATCCCGCGTCGGTCAGGACGTGCAGCCGGGTGCTCTCGATGTCCATGGCCCGATCCAACACCCCGGTCGCTGACGGTGCCCGCCGGCCGGGTCCGAGCCGGCCGCCCAGCGGGCTCGGACCCGCCGGCGATCAGCGGAGGAAGAGCCGGGCAGCCTGCTGCTCGGCCTCGGCGTAGTGCGTCGCGGCACTGTTCAGGGCCATGGTGATCTGGTCGAGCGAGGACTCGACCCGCTGCTGGGTCGCGGACCAGTCCGCCACCACACCGCCGAAGGCGGTGGCTGCCGAGCCTCGCCAGCCGCCCTGCAGCTCGGTCAGGTGCCGCATCAGTGCGGCGACCTCGGCGCGGATCAGGGTCACCGAGCTGTTGGCCGCCGCGCCGGCCTGTGCCACCTGCGCGCTGTCGACCTCGTACCTGGTCATGGGTCCTCCTCCTGGGTCGTGGAGGGACCGACGCTAGGTGGGTGCGCCCGCCGGTCTCGGCCGGGACCGGTCGCACCGGGACCGACCGTGCCGTCAGGTGGCCTGTGGACCCGCCGAGGTCTCGGCCGGGTGGACGTCACCGTCGTGGGGCTCGAGGGCGGGTCGTGCCTCCTCGATCTTCCGCAGCTCCTTCTCCAGGCGGTGCAGCTCGGCGCCGAGGTTCTGCCGGGCGGGCTCCTCCCAGGCGGCACCGAGCGGGCTCGCGAAGAGCGTGGGGCGTGCCTGGAGCCGCTGCAGGATCTTGATCCGCGCGCGGACGAACTCCTCGACGGGCAGGTGTGCGTACTCGGCCCTGATGTCCGCGAGGTAGGCCTTGTACCGCTGCGGCTCGGCCGCGAGCATCGCCAGGTCGGCGTCGCAGAGGACCGCGCAGTCGAAGTCCTCGGGGTCCGAGGAATGGCGCCGCAGGACGGTCACCAGCTGGTGGACGCGGTCGGCCGAGGCCTCGGGCACGCCCAGGGCGACGAGCTCCTCGCGGGCCAGCGTCGCGCTCGCCCCCGAGTCCTCCCCGCCCCGCCGGGCGTAGGACGCGCCCTCGGCAGCGTCGAACACCGCCCCGTGGTACCAGGCGGCGAGCCGGACGAGGTCGGGCTCGTGCGTCTCCTCGGCGAGCTCGTCGACGCGTGCGAGCACGTCCGAGAGGTGACGCAGGTTGTGGAAGTGGCGTCCTGGCTCGGACCACCGTTCGAGCAGTCGCTCGCCGACCTGCTCGATCTCCTCGTGCTCCGCGGTCGCACCGGCGCCGATGCAGGCGCGGATCCAAGCCGGGATCAGCCACTGGGGTGCGTCGTGGACGCCCATTCGAACAGCCTCGCGAACGGTCGGGGGAAGGTACGACCCGCCATGGTAGCCCCGCGCACGCACCCGACCTCCACCGTGCGTCGGCCGGTTCCAGGATTCACCCGTCAGGGGAGTCCTGCACGGCGTCGGCGGGCAGTGTGACCCGCACCGTGGTGCCGCCACCCTCCGTCCGGGTCACCGCGACCCGACCGTCGTGCCGCTCGACGATCGCTGCCACGATCGCCATGCCCAGACCCGCACCCCCCGAGTCACGGGTCCGCGACGGGTCGAGGCGGTAGAACCGCTCGAAGACCCGGTCGGTGTGCTCGGCCGGGATGCCGGGTCCGTGGTCGCGCACCTCGAGCACGACCTCGTCGTGATCACGCCCCGCGGCCAGCTCGACCGGTGACCCGGCTGGAGTGTGCTGGACGGCGTTGCCGACCAGGTTGGCGAGCACCTGACGCAGCCGGTCCTCGTCACCACGGACCACCGCACCCGACAGGCCGCGCCCCGGATCCAGCGGCACGACCCGCACCCTGCGCTCCGGCGCGAGCGCGCGCAGGTCGTGCGCCGCGTCGGTCACCAGGACCGCGAGATCCACCGGGTCGCGACGCAGCGGTCGGTCCTCGTCGAGTCGGGCGAGGTTCAGCAGGTCCGCCACGAGGGTGCCCATCCGGGCGGCCGAGCCCTCGATGCGGGCCATCGTCGAGCCGATCTCCTCGGGGGTCCGGCTGGCGCCGATGCGGTACAGCTCGGCGTACCCACGGATGGTGGCCAGCGGCGTCCGCAGCTCGTGGCTCGCGTCGGCCACGAACCGGCGCATGCGCTCCTCCGAGGCGGTCCGGGCAGCGAAGGCCCGCTCGACCTGGGTGAGCATGCCGTTGAGCGCCCCGGCCAGCCGGCCGACCTCGGTGCTGGCCGGGGCCTCGGGGACGCGGCGGGTGAGGTCACCCGCCGCGATGGTGGCAGCGGTGGCCTCGATCTCGCGGAGCGGTGCCAGGGCCCGACGCACGCCGAACCAGCCCGCCAGGGCGCCCAGAGTCACGACCAGGAGGCCGACCGCGACGATGACCACCCGCATCTGCGCCAGGGTCGCGTCGGCCGCGGTCATCGGCAGCGAGACCGACACCGAGCCGAGCACCGATCCCTGGCTGTCCACCAGGGTGCGGTCCACCACCCGCCACCGACCGGGGGCGCCGTCGGCCGCGTGCACGGTGTAGGGCTTCCCGGCGCGGGTCGCGACGTCGGCCACCAGCAGGCTCGGCAGGTCAGGGGTTGAGGTCGCCGCGGCGCGCGGGTCCGCCCAGGAGTCCACGGTCTCGCCGGTGACGGTGGCGAGCACCACCACGTACTCCGAGGGCAGGCCGCTGTCCAGGCCCGGCGGACGGCCCTCGGTGAACTGCCGGACCAGTCCCGGGGTGTCCCGCTCGAGCTGGGTGTCGAGCTGGTCGACGAGCGAGCGCCCCAGCAGGGTCATCGCGGTCACCCCGGTGACCACGAGACCGAGCGCCAGCATGACCGCGAACACCACCGACAGCTGGGTACGCAGCGGCAGGCGCGACCAGAACCCGGGCGGGCTCGGCTCGGGCGGGCCGTCGGTCACCGGGGGGTCCGCAGCACGTAGCCGACACCCCGCTTGGTGTGGATCAGCGGGACCAGCGGCTCGTGCGGCGCGGTCCCACCCTGCTCGGCGGCGTCGCTCACGGGGCGGTCGATCTTGCGCCGCAGGTAGGAGATGTACGACTCGACGATGCTGCCGTCCCCGCCCCACTCGTACTGCCACACGTGGTCCAGGATCTGGGTCTTGGACAGCACGCGCCCGGCGTTGACCATGAGGTAGCGCAGCAGGGCGAACTCGGTGGGGGACAGGTCGATCGTCCGCCCACCCCGGCGGACCTCGTGGGAGTCCTCGTCGAGCTCGAGATCGGCGTAGCGCAGCACCGCGTCCTGCTCGTCGCCGCCGACCTGGGTGCGCCGCAGCACCGCACGGATGCGGGCCACGACCTCCTCGAGGCTGAACGGCTTGGTGACGTAGTCGTCCCCGCCGACCGTGAGCCCGGCGACCTTGTCGGCGGTGTCGTCGCGCGCGGTCAGGAAGAGCACCGGGACCTGCTGACCTCGTTCGCGCATGCGGCGGGTCACGGCGAACCCGTCGAGGTCGGGGAGCATCACGTCGAGCACGACGAGGTCCGGGTCGACCTCACGCACCACCCGCAGCGCCTCGGCGCCGTCGGCCGCGGGGTGGACCTCGAAGCCGGCGAAGCGCAGCGACGTGGTCAACAGCTCTCGGATGGTCGGTTCGTCGTCGACCACCACGAGACGTGCCTCGGGGGCTGGTCCGGATGCGTTCATGGCACCAGTGTGGCGGCGCTACCTGGGAGTCGGCTGGGAGTGTGCTGGACGGTGGCGGGGGTCACCTCGAAGGGGCGGGACCAGGGCACCGCCCGGGGCGCGCGGTGCACACCCCGGGCGGTCCGGGCCGTCGGTCGGGTCGTGGGTCAGGGGGTGTCGCCGTGCTTGAGGGCGGCGAGCCTGGCCTCGACCTCGAAGCTGACGGAGTCCTGCTCGAGCTCCTCGAACTGGGCGTCGAGGGAGGAGGCGGCCACCTCCTCGCGGCCCGCGACCCGGGCCTCCTCGCGGCGCACCTTCTCCTCGAAGCGGGAGACCTCGCTCGTGGGGTCGAGCATGTTGATCGAGGTCATCGCCTGGTGGACCTGGCTCTGCGCGGCAGCGGTCTTCGACCGGGCGACCAGCTGGTCGCGCTTGGTCTTGAGCTGGTCGAGCTTCTCGCGCATCTGCACCAGGCCGGACTTGAGCTTGTCGACCGTCTCGTTCTGCGCGGCGATCATCGGCTCGGCCGCGCGGGCCTCGTTCTCGAACGAGATCTGCTTGGACAGCGCGACCTTGGCAAGGTTGTCGAACTTGTCGGCGTCGGCGCCGTTGCCCGACCCTCGCAGCTGGTCGGCCTTGGTCGAGGCTGCGGCGGCCTTGCGGCCCCAGTCCTGAGCGGCGCGCACGTCCTCGGCGTGGTCGGCCTCGGCCAGACGCAGGTTGCCGATGGTCAGCGCCACGGCCTCCTCGGCCTCGGCGATCGAGCTGGTGTAGTCACGGACCAGCTGGTCGAGCATCTTCTCCGGGTCCTCGGCCCGGTCGATCAGCGAGTTGATGTTCGCCTTGGCGAGCTGGGCGATGCGCCCGAGGACGGTCTGCTTCTCAGCCATCTGCGTGCCTTTCGTCGGTACCTGTGTGCTGGACGTTCCTGGTGGCGAGCCTCGCGTCGCCGTACGTGTGCACCGTGACGGGTCGCCGTGCGCGTGCACCGTGCCGGTGGGTCAGAACCGGCCACCACCTCCTCCGCGTCGGCCCCGCGTCGCACCGCCACCGAAGCTCCCGGCCGACCGGCCCCCGCCGAACCCGCCGCCCCCGCCGCCGCGGGAGCGGCCGCCGGTCCCGCCGCCGAAGCCGCCGATGCCGCCGCCGAAGCCGCCCGAGCGCCGACCACCCCCGCCGAAGAGGATGCCGCCCAGGATGAGCGAGCCGATGTCCGGTCCCGAGCCGCCGCCGAAGCCGCCCGGGCCGGGGCGCTGCTGCGACTGCCACCGTGCGACGTCGGCCTCGGCGAGCTGCTGGGCCTGCCGGCACAGCGCATCGGCCTGCTGGACGATCTGGAGCGCGGTCACGGGGTCGGTCGCGCTGGTCTGCTCCGCCTGCCGGGTCAGTCGGGCGGCCTCGGCGAGCCGGGTGCGCGCCTCGGCCCCCACCGCACCGCGGCGCGTCTGCACGAAGTCCTGGACGGCCTGGACGTGGGACCCGACGCGGCCCAGGCTCTCGGCCAGCTGGGTTCGTGCCCGCTCGGCCCGCTCGGCGCTCTCACGGGCCGGGGCGAGGCTCTCGTCGAGTGCGGTCTCGGCCTCGACGAGCGCCCGGAGCGCGGCCAGCGGGTCGCCTCCCTCACGCTCGCTGCGGGCGAAGCTCATCGCCTGCTCCGCGGTGGCGACCCGGGCGCTCACCGCAGCGTCCTGCGGGGCCAGCCGGTGGGCGTCCTGCACGTCGGACGCCAACGAGGCCAGGGCGGCCTCGATCCGGGGCCCGGCCTCGGCCAGGTCCTTGCCGGCCCTCGCGACGGCGTCCAGCAGGGTGGCTGCCTGCCCCACGGCGTCCTCGGCGGCGCGCGCGTCGGCCACGGCCCGGGCGCGGTCCTCGGCGGCCAGGGCGGTGCGCCCGTCGGCCACCGAGGCGCGCGCGGCCTCGAGCAGCCGACCGGCCTGGTCGGCGTTGTCACCCACCGAGGCCAGGGCGGCCGGGGTGTACCGGCGGCCGAGCTGCTCGAGCGTCGCGCGGGCCGCCCCGATGGTGCCCTGGAGCTCGGCGGCCCGCCGGTCGGTCTCGGCAAGGATCTCGGGAGCCCGGGCCTGCAGGTCGCGCAGGGCGTCGAACCTCTCGGTCTGGGCATCGAGCGCCGTGTCGACCTCCTCGCACAGCCGCAGGATGTCCAGCAGCATCGCCCGGCGCTGGGGCTCGGTCTCGGGGATGTCGTCGTCGAGCTGCTGGCGCAGCGTGAACGCCTGGTGGAGCTTGTGCCGGCCCTCGCCGAGCAGGGCGGTGAAGTCGCGGGTCGTCTCGGCCCCGAACTGGGCCTGCGCGAACCCGAGCTCCTGCTCAGAGGTCGTGATCGCGTCGTCGAGACCGACCAGTGCGGTGCTGGCGCGCTTGTTCAGCTCCTCGGTGGGCAGGGCGGCGAGGCCCGTGAGCGGCCGGCCGTCCGGACCTCTGGGGACCCCGGCACCCGCGGTCCGCCCGGACCGTGACCGGACGAGCAGCACCACGCCCAGGAGGATGCCGCCGAGGACGAGCAGCACCCAGAAGCCCGAGAGCCCGCCGCCCGAGGTGCCCGTGCCCGAGGTGAGCCCACCCTGGGCGGCCTCCTGGTAGCCCTGGGCGGCGGCGATCGCGGCCCCGGCCCAGTCGTCCTCGCGCAGCCGCGGCTCGATGCGGTCGGACTCGACCGTCGCGAGCTGGTCGGGGGTCAGGTCGACGTCCTGGTCCCAGGAGGTCGCGTAGCGCCGGTCCTCGACACCGACCGCGAGCAGGATGTCGTTGACACCCAGCCCCGAGATGATGGCCGTCTCCTCGGTCCACTCCCAGTGGTCCTCGCCGTCGAAGGTGCTGACGTACACCACGAAGAGCTGGAACGGGGTGGAGTCGGCGAGCTCGTCGAGAGCCGCCTGGACCCGGGCCTCGTCCTGCGCGTCGAGGACCCCCGCGGAGTCGGTCAGCTCGGAGGCCAGGTCGGTGGGTGGCTCGGCGGGCCGGGGCCCCGCAGCGGCTGCGGCCACCCCGGACAGGCCGAGGGCGAGGGACAGGCCGAGGGCTGCCGCGGCGGAGCGGCGCAGGGACGGGGGCACAGCAACGATCCTCGACCACCTGCCGCGGCGCCGCAACGACCACGGCGCCGGCGCCCCACCAGGTGCTCTGCCCAGTAGGGTCGTCGCCGTGATCCTCACCGTCATCGAGCACACCCCCGACTGCCCGGTGGACCGTCTCGGTCCCTGGCTGACCGAGAGCACCGGCCCCGCCGGTCCCCAGGTGACCCTGCGGATCGTGCGCGCGTGGTCCGGCGACGCCGTCCCCGCCGGGGCTCACGAGGTCGGCGACGGCCTGGTCGTCCTGGGTGGGCACGTCAACGCCTACGACGACGAGCTGGCGCCCTGGCTGCCTGCGACCCGTCACCTGCTGGCCGATGTCGTCGCGGCCGGGGTGCCCGCGCTGGGCGTCTGCCTGGGCGCCCAGCTCCTGGCGGTCGCCACCGGCGGTCGGGTCCAGGTCGGCGCTCCTCCCGGACGTGAGGCCGGCGTGATCGACGTGCACCCGCGGCCCGAGGCCGCAGCCGACCCGCTGCTGGGCGGGCTGGCCGCACAGGTCCCCGCGGACCACCCCGCCTCGGGCGGGGTCATGCTCGCCATGCCGTCGATGCACGCCGACGCCGTCGTCGACCTGCCGCGCGGCGCGGTGTGGCTCGCCTCCTCGCGGCTCTACCCCTTCCAGGCCTTCAGGGTCGGGTCGGCCGCGTGGGGTGTGCAGTTCCACCCTGAGGCCTCGCCCGAGACCGTCGAGCGCTGGGCCGACGAGCACGACGACGTCGACACCGCTGCGGTGGTCTCGCAGCTCGTCGCGCGGGACGACGAGGTCGCGTCGGGTGGGCGCGCGCTGGCCCACCGCTTCGTCGAGCTGGTCGCAGACGGTGCGGCCACCGCCGCCCGGTCGGCTCAGCCGGCGACGTCGTCCGAGCCGGTCACGATGTCCTCGGCGTCCAGGATCCGGTAGGCGTACCCCTGCTCGGCCAGGAACCGCTGCCGGTGAGCGGCGAAGTCCTGGTCGACGGTGTCGCGTGCCACCACCGCGTAGAAGTGCGCGGTGCGCCCGTCGGCCTTGGGTCGCATGATCCGGCCCAGCCGCTGGGCCTCCTCCTGGCGTGAGCCGAAGGACCCGCTGACCTGGATCGCGACGGCCGCCTCGGGCAGGTCGATCGAGAAGTTCGCGACCTTGCTCACCACGAGTCGGCTGACCTCGCCGGTGCGGAAGGCCGCGAACAGCCGCTCGCGCTCGCGGACGGTGGTCTCCCCGGTGATCAGCGGGGCGTCGAGGTGGTCGGCGAGCTTCTCGAGCTGGTCGATGTACTGCCCGATCACCAGGATCTGGTCGTCGGCGTGGCGCTCGACGAGCTGCTCGACCACCCGGTTCTTGCCGTGGGCGCTGGCCGCGAGCCGGTACTTGTCCTCGGGCTCGGCGGTCGCGTAGGCGAGCCGGTCGCGCTCGGGCAGGGTCAGCCGCACCTCGACGCAGTCGGCCGGGGCGATGTACCCCTGGGACTCGATGTCCTTCCACGGGGCGTCGAACCGCTTGGGCCCGATCAGCGAGAAGACCTCGTCCTCACGGCCGTCCTCGCGCACCAGCGTGGCGGTCAGCCCGAGCCGACGGCGTGCCTGGAGGTCGGCGGTCATCCGGAAGATCGGTGCGGGCAGCAGGTGCACCTCGTCGTAGATGACCAGGCCCCAGTCACGTGCGTCGAGCAGCTCGAGGTGGGTGTAGACGCCCTTCCGGCGGGTGGTCAGCACCTGGTACGTCGCGATGGTGACGGCCCGGATCTCCTTGCGTGCGCCCGAGTACTCGCCGATCTCGTCCTCGGTGAGGCTGGTGCGCTTGATCAGCTCGTCGCGCCACTGCCGGGCCGAGACGGTGTTGGTCACCAGGATGAGCGTGGTGGTCTGCGAGCGGGCCATCGCCCCGGCGCCGACGAGGGTCTTGCCCGCACCGCACGGGAGCACCACGACCCCCGAGCCGCCGTGCCAGAAGCCCTCGACGGCCTGCTGCTGGTAGGGCCGCAGGGACCAGCCGTCCTCGCGGAGGCTGATCGCGTGGGCCTCGCCGTCGACGTAGCCGGCGAGGTCCTCGACCGGCCAGCCGAGCTTGAGCAGCACCTGCTTGAGGTGACCGCGCTCGCTGGGGTGGACCACGACGTCGTCGTCGTCCAGCCGGGTGCCGAGCAGCCCTGCCGTGCGCTTGGAGCGCAGCACCTCCTCCAGGACCGCGCGGTCCAGGGAGTGCAGCACCAGGCCGTGGGTGGGGTGGTCGACGAGCTGGAGCCGGCCGTAGCGCGACATCGTCTCGGCGACGTCCACCAGCAGGGAGTGCGGCACCGGGTAGCGCGAGTACTCGAGCAGGACAGCCACGACCTGCTCGGCGTCGTGCCCGGCGGCGCGGGCGTTCCACAGCCCGAGCGGGGTGAGCCGGTAGGTGTGCACGTGCTCGGGGGCGCGCTCGAGCTCGGCGAACGGGGCGATCGCGCGCCGGCATGCGGCAGCGGAGTCGTGGTCGATCTCGAGCAGCAGCGTCTTGTCGCTCTGCACGATCAACGGGCCGTCGGTCATCGATCTCCTGTCGTGGGCCCGCGGGTCGCGGGTCGTGCTCGTCAGACGGGGGTCACCCGGGCGATGCGGTGGACGGCCACGGTCAGCTCGGACTCGCGCTCGCTGTCGACGGCGCGCACCCGGCCCGCGTCGACCCGCAGCGGACGGACCCGGCGCCGTTGGCTCGCGCCCTGTGCCCCGACGATCTCGAGCCAGACCTCACGTCCTTCGGCGGCAGCCTCCCGCAGCAGGGCCAACGCCAGCACGGGGTCGGGTGTTCCCGGGTGCGGGGCTGCTGGGGCGGCATCAGGGCTCGCGAGGGGACCGGCGTCGTCGGGGGTCTCGATCGAGGCGGTCTCGCGGCGGTCGGTGTCGAGCAGGTCGGCCGCGAGGCGCTGGAGGCGTCGTTCACGGGCCGCCACGGCAGCGGACCGGTCCGCGGCCGACGACGTCGCGGCGACCGTCGTGGCCTGCGGTCCGGCCGGGCGGCCGCCCCGGGGAAGACGGACCCGGCGAGGGGCCGGCCGGGTCAGCACGACCTGCCCGCCCGGTCCCTCGGCGACGGGGGCCAGTCCCCGCTCACGCAGCGCGGCGAGCAGCACGGCGGGCCCGACCTGCGCGGCGATCACGGTGGGTGCGAGGCGGAGCAGGCCGAGGCCGTGCAGGGTGCGGTCCTCGACCAGGCCGGTCAGCAGGCTCGGGTCGTCGGCCCGCAGGTAGGAGCCGACACCGCCGACACGGACCCGGCCGTGCCGGCGGGCGGCGTCCAGGACCAGGTACTCCAGGGGCTGGGGGACCCCCGAGCGGGCGTGGCGGGACAGGTCGGAGAGCAGCTCCTCGGCGGTGCGCCCGGCGTCGAGCGCACCGCGCACGCTCAGCTCGGTGAACCGGACGGTCAGGCCTGCCCCGCGGGACTCGACCTGGGCCGAGGAGTCGAGCAGCTCTCCGAGGGCGGCTGAGGGCCGACCGGGCACGATGCCGGTCAGGTCCCCCTGGAGCAGCACGTGCTCGACGGCCGGGGGGAGCTGTGCCTCGAGGGCCGCGGCGGCGTCCTGGCCGGCCAGCAGGGCCGCGCCGGCGCTGCTGAGGGCGCCCGGGACGAGGTCCCCGAGGACGCCGAGTGCGGCGGACTCCCGCAGGACGGCCTCGACGGCGTGCTCGGCCGGGGCCGAGCGGGGCGCGCGCCAGCGCAGCACCTCGGTGACCTGCGCGGCGGTCAGCCCGGCCCGGTCCGGGGCCTCGGCGGCGTCGCGCAGCACGGACAGCACGGAGGTGCGCAGACGGGGTGCCCAGGGGCGCCGTGACTCGGGGTCCAGGGCTGGCCGCAGCGAGCCCCGGTCGTCGCGGGTGCCGACCAGCCAGGCGGCCCGCTCGGAGACCAGCCAGGCCTGCGCGAGGTCCGCCCACCGCTCGGCGAGCGGCAGCCGCAGCCACTCGTCGACCTCGGTGGTGGGTGCCAGGACGGGTGGGTCCTCGCCGTCGTCGGCCACCAGTCCCGCGGACCCGGCGAGCTCGACGACCAGCCCGGCGGTGGACTCGGGGATCTCGAGGCGGGCCGCGAGTCGGCGCAGCTCGCGCAGGCCCAGGCCGCCGGAGCGGAGCACGGGGGGCTGCTCGTCGCCCCAGAGGGCGATGAGGGCGGTGACCAGCCGGACGACCTCCTGCGCGGCCTGCGCCGAGCCGGCGTCGACCGTCGCGGGGTCGGCGGGGGTCGCTGCGGGCTGCGGAACGGCGGCCGGGGCGCGGTGGGTGCGTCCGGCGCGCAGGGCCAGGGCGACCTCGCGGGGCAGCACCACGTGCTGGGAGTCGCTGACGGCCAGCAGCCCGTGCCGCAGCAGCCACTCGACCGCGGTGCGCGCTGGTGAGGTCTTGCCGGTGCTGCGCGGGTCGGCCTCAGGAGACCTGCCCACGGGCGGACCCCAGGTCAGAGCGTCCAGGACCTGCCGCACCCCCGGGGGGCCCTGGTCGAGCAGCCCGTCGACGGTGGTGGGGTCGGCGAGCGCCCGGGTGAGGGCGGGGACGTCGACCGGCTGCGGTTCGTCGCTCCCGGCGTCGGGCGTCCCGGCGCCGGTCGGTGCGAGCCCGAGCCCCTCGGCGAGGCGGGCGAGCGCCTGGGGGCTGCGGCGCGCGAGCGTCGTGCTCAGGCGGGGGCCGAGGCCGGCCGGGTACGGCCCCAGCACGTCGTCCAGGCCGGGTGCGGGGTGCAGGTCGTCACCGTCGGTGGCATGCCACAGCAGGGCGTGCTCGACGCAGGTCCGGACCGCGTCGGCGACGCGTCCGTCGACGGCGTCTCCGACAGCGCGGGCGATGTCGTGGGGCGCGATGCCCTCAGGGTGAGCGGCTGTGCCGTCCAGGGCGAGGGCCGCCTCGAGCACCTGGAGGGCCTGGGCGTCGAGGCCGGCCAGCGCGCGGTCGAGGCTGACGCGGTTGGCTGCTCGTGCGGCCAGGGAACGGATCGAGGAGGGCGGTGGGGAGGCGAGGTCGGGGCGCAGCGTGAGCAGCTCGACGAGCCCGGATTCCCCGCGGGCGCGCAGTGACTGCGTGAACGTGGCCATCCGCACAACGATACGGGGACCGGGGCCCGCTCAGAACCGCTGCTCGAGGGTCGACCGGCGGTTGCGTGGAGGGCGGGTGGTGGGCCTCAGGCCGAGGGTGCTCCGGTGAGCCGTTCGAGACCGCCGAGGGTGAAGTCCGCGGCGCGCCGGGCCTCTGCTGCCGGGGCCCGGCCGGCCTCGACCCTGGCGATGCAGTGGTTGACCACGGTCTGCATCAGGGCCAGTGCGTCCTCGGGCTCGGTCACGTGCAGGTCCCGCAGCACCGTGACGAGCGGCGCTGCTGTCTGCCTGTGCCCCGCGAGGAGGGAGGTGCGGACCTCGTCGGGCAGCTGCACACCGGTCAGGGCGGCGGCGAGCCGGTGGTTGCCCGCCGCGGCGCTTCGGGCGACGGCCAGGAAGTAGGCGTGCACCCGTTCGTCGGGGGTCCGAGCGGTTCCGCTCGCCTGCTCGAGGGCCGCACGCCATCGGTCGAACCCCTCGAGGACGAGGGTCGCCAGGACGGCGTCGGCCGAGGGGAAGTAGGCGTAGACCGACGGGCGGGCCAGTCCCGCGCGCGCGGCGACGGCCGCGAGGGTGACTCCTCGGGCGCCGCCCTCGAGGGCGATCTCCTCGGCGGCGCGCAGGATCGCGGCACGCTGCTTGGCCCGGTGCTCGGCGACCGTGGGCTCGGAGATCTTCGGCACGGCTCATCATCGCCCATCACGGGCGCTGTCACGACGGGACGTTGATAACATGTCGACACGGCGTCGGTATCTGACGCGTCCCGCCAGGCTTGGAGACACCCATGGAGCTCGCCCGCAACCTCGCCCTCGTCCTGCACCTGGTGGGGATGGCGAGCATCTTCGGCGCGTTCCTCGTGCAGGCCAAGGCCCCCCGCAAGAAGGTCGACGCCGCGATGGTCCACGGCGCGCTGACCGCCCTGGTGACCGGGCTCGCCCTGGTCGGCCTCGCCGAGGCGCGGGACGCCGACGTCAACCACGTCAAGGTGGGGGTCAAGCTGGTCGTGCTGCTCGTGATCGGCGTGCTCGTGTGGCGCCGGCGCAAGGCGGACGCGATCAGCACCGGCGAGTGGGGTGCCATCGGCGGGCTCACCCTCACCAACATCGTTCTCGCCGTCTTCTGGTGACCGCTCGCCGTCGCCCTCGGGCCACGGGCCCCTGCGAGGGCGACCGCGACCCCGCGGGCGGGTAGCCTGAGCCGCGTAGGTTTCCCGACGAGCACCAGGGGTTGCAGTGCCCACCGGCAAGGTCAAGTGGTTCGACACCGAGCGCGGCTTCGGCTTCATCGCCAGCGACGAGGGCGACGAGGTCTTCCTGCACGCCTCCGCGCTGCCCGAGGGCGTCGTCCCCAAGCCCGGCGCCAAGGTCGACTTCGGCGTCGCCGACGGACGGCGTGGCCCGCAGGCGCTCTCGGTCAAGCTCCTCGACCCCCCGCCCTCGGTCGCCAAGGCCCAGCGCAAGCCGGCCGACGACATGGCCGTCATCATCGAGGACGTCATCAAGCTGCTCGACAACGTGGGCAACAGCATGCGACGGGGCAGGTACCCCGAGAAGGGCGCCGCCACCAAGATCGCCAGCGTGCTGCGCGCCGTCGCCGACGACCTCGAGGTCTGACATGGCCACCGCGACGAAGGACGCCGTCCTGGGCTCTGCCGTCGACCTCGCCCGCGCCGCCGCGCAGGAGGTCGCCGAGCACGACGGGCTCGTGGGCGAGCACCTCGGCGTGGTCGTCGAGGGCGAGCGCCTGGTCTCGCACCGCTTCGCCACGACATCCCCGGGCTATCGGGGTTGGCAGTGGGTCGTCACGCTCGCGCGCGTCCCGCGTGGCCGAACGGCCAGCATCTGCGAGGTCGACCTCCTCCCGGGTGACGGGGCGATCCTCGCCCCGCCGTGGGTGCCGTGGGCCGAGCGGCTCCAGCCAGGAGACGTCGGCCCGGGCGACGTGCTGCCCTACCTGGACGAGGACGAGCGTCTCGAGCAGGGGTACGAGGCCACCGGTGACGTCGACGCCGACCAGATGGCCCTCTTCGAGCTCGGTCTGGGACGCGAGCGCGTGCTCTCACGTGAGGGTCGTTCGCAGGCAGCCCAGCGGTGGTACGCCGGGACCCACGGCCCGACCGCACCCGTCGCGGTCGCCGCGAGCGCGCCCTGCTCGACCTGCGCCTTCCTGGTCCTCATGGCCGGCTCCCTGCGCACCGAGTTCGGCGTCTGCGCCAACGAGTGGTCCCCCGACGACGGCACGGTCGTGAGCATGGACCACGGCTGCGGCGCGCACTCCCAGACTGACGTCGCCACCCTGCCGAGCGAGTGGCCCGACCCGGCGCCGTTCCTCGACGAGGGTGACGTCGAGCTGGTCACGCTCACCGACGAGGCCGAGACCGCTGAGTCGGGGACCGCGGACGAGACCCCGGCGTCCGACGTGGCACCCGCGTCCGACGAGACCGACGCCGACGAGGCACCCGCGTCCGACGAGACCGACGCCGACGAGGCACCCGTGTCCGACGAGGCACCCACGTCCGACGAGGCACCCGCTGCCGACGAGACGGTTCCTGGCGAGGAGTGACCGCAGACCCGTTCGGGACCGTCGCGCTGCGTCGAGCGGTCCTGGACCTGTGGGAGTCCCAGCCCGACAGGTTCCGGGAGGACGCCAACAGCGAGGAGGACCACTCCCGCGGCTACTACCGTGATCGCGTCGTGGTCGAGCTCGCCCAGAACGCCGCGGACGCCGCGACCCGGGCCGGCGTGGTCGGCCGGCTCCGGCTGACCCTGGCCACCGGCCCGGACGGCTCCGGGACGCTGCGGGCCACGAACACCGGGTCGCCGCTGGACGCCGAGGGCCTGGCCTCGATGGCCTCCCTGCGTGCCTCGGCCAAGCGGTCGCAGGCGGGCGGTACCCCGGTCGGTCGGTTCGGGGTCGGGTTCGCCGCTGTCCGTTCGGTCGCCGACGAGATCACGGTCGCCTCGTCGACCGGGACGGTGCACTTCTCGCTCGCCCGGACCGCGTCTCTGCTCGAGGCGGCAGGCCCGGCTCTGGCCACCGAGGTGGTCCGACGGCACGGGTCGTTGCCCGCGCTACGGCTGCCGTTCGCCGGGCCGGGGGACCATACGCCCGGGGGGGCGGATGCCGTGACTCCCGCCGCAGGGGTGACCACGGTGACCCTGCACCTGCGTGACAGCGTGGCGGTCGAGTCGGTCCGGACCCAGCTGCGCGCGGTGGGCGACCCGCTGCTGCTGGCCCTGCCCTGGCTGGGTGAGGTCGAGGTGGGTCTGGGCGGGGACGTCCGGGTGGTGCGGGACGTGGCCGCACGATGGGTCGTGGCGAGCCGGTCGGGCACCCTGGACGAGAGGTTGCTCCTCGACCGACCGGTCGAGGAACGTCAGCGGTCGGGCTGGCAGGTCACCTGGGCGGTGCCCCGCGGTGGTGAAGCGCGTGACCGGATCGGCCCGGTCGTCCACGCCCCGACCCCGACCGACGAGCCCATGACCCTCCCTGCGCTGCTGGTCGCGACGTTCCCGCTGGACCCCTCGCGCCGGCACGTGGCGTCGGGGGCCGTGACCCAGGCGCTGGTCGAGCGGGCAGGGCAGGTCTGGGCCGACCTGCTGACCGCCTGCCGTGACGACGGAGACCGGGACTCGCCCCGTGGTTCACCGTCCCCCGCGCCCCACCCGCTGGACCTCATCCCCTCCGGTCTGCCCGCCGGGGCCCTCGACGCTGCGCTGCGCGAGTCGGTGCTGGCCGCCTCCCGTGAGGTGCCGCTGCTCGCCCCCGCTGACGGTGGTCCGGCCCGGCGAGCCGGGGACGCCGCAGTCCTGGCCGGGCCTGCGGGCGACCGGACCGCGGCCGTGGCGCTGCTGGGCGCCTGGATGCCGGACCTGGTGACCGTCGCACCCTGGCACCGCACCGCCGCGCGGTTGCTGGGGGTCGTGGAGGTCGAGCTCGCCGACGTGGTGGACGCTCTCCCCGAGCTCGACCCCACCCGGCTGCGCGACCTGTACGACGCCTTCGACGACGCCGACCCGGCGACCCTCGAGCAGCTCGCGACCCTGCCCGTCCCGCTGGCCGACGGGCGGAAGGTGCGTGGCTGCCGGGGTCTGGTGCTCCTGGACGGCGCCCTGGACCCCGAGGTGCTGCGGACGGTCGGTGGGTGGGGGGTCCGGGCGGTCCACCCCGCCGCCGCGCACCCGCTGCTCGAGCGGCTCGGCGCGGAGCGGGCCGATGCTGCGGGACTGCTCCGTCACCCCGTGGTGCGGTCGCGGGTGCTCTCCCAGGACGAGGCCGACGACGACGAGGCGCTGCGGGTGACCGACGTCGTGCTCGGCCTGGTCGAGGCCCTGCAGCGGAGCGGCGCCGGGCCCGAGCCCGAGCCCTGGTGGGGTGAGGTGCTGCTGCCCGCGCAGGACGGCGAGCTGGTGCCCGCCCGCGGACTGGTGCTGCCCGGGTCGCCCGCCTCGCGCTGGTTCGACCCCGAGGTGCTGCCCCCGGTGGCTGCGTCGGTCCTCGAACGGTGGGGTGGGGTCCTCGAGGTCCTCGGCGTGCGTGCGGGTCTGACGGTCGTGCGGGTCGGCGCGGACGAGCTCGTCAGCGACGTGCTCGACGGCTGGGAGGACTACCTCGAGGACCACGGGCTGGATCCCGAGGGCCTCGACCAGCAGGGTCGCGAGGCCGACGACCTGGCGGACCTGGACCTGGCGGCGGTGGCCGACCTCGACGCGGTGCTCGACGACGCGTGGCCCGAGGTGCTGGCCGGCCTCGCGCAGGGCGAGGCACGCCGGGCCCTGGTGACTCCGGTGCCCACCGGGGGTGGGGGCAGCGTGCCCTCCTACACCGCGTGGTGGCTGCGCCGGGTCGGCGGGCTCGGGCTGGATCGTCCGTTCGCGGTGGACCAGGGTCACCGGCCCGGTGCGGAGCTGGCGGGTCTTCTCGGGCCGACGCCCCGGGTGCTCGCGGGTCTGGACGTCGAGGTGCAACGTGCCCTGGGTGGCGTCGGCGACGTGACCGGTCTGGGCAGCGAGGAGTGGGCCGACCTGCTCACCGCGCTTCCCGCGGCCGGTGAGCCGGTCGACCTCGCGGTCGCGGTGCTGGTCTGGCAGGGGCTGACGGGGCTGGTCGTCGTCGGGGACGTGGGTCGGGTGATCGAGGCCGAGCTGCTGCCTGCGCTGGACGCGGACGGCCGGGTGCGGATGCTGCCGGTCGACGACGTCGCGGTGGCGCCCTCGCCGATGTGGGCGCAGCACCGCGGCGCGTCCCCGCTGCTGGTGGTCGCGGGGTCGGTCGCCGAGCAGGTGGCGCTGGCACTGGACCTGCCCCTGGCGGACGAGCGAGCGGACGGTGCGGTGACCTCAGGTGGCCAGGTGGTCGCCACGCCGCCGGTCGTCCGCTCGGTGTTCCCGGGTGCGCCGGCGACCTGGGTCGAGCACGAGGACCTGCTCGTCGACGGCGACCGGGTCGACTGGTGGGTCGTCACCGCGCAGGACGGGCCTGCCGGGTCCGACGCCGTGGTGCACGCCGCGACGACCGCCGGGCTCGCCCACGGGCTGGCCCAGGTCGTGGGGTGGGAGCACCGGGGGAGCGTCCTGACCCTGCTCGCGGACGCCGACGCGCGCCACGACGTGCTGATCGCCCTCGCGGCCGACGTGCCGCGGGCATGAGGGCGGCGGTGCACGGGACGGGGGTACCCCGGTGACGGGGGAGCCCTGCTCGGTGCGCTCGGCGCTGCGGGCCGTCTACCTCCCCGCCCTGGTCTTCGAGGTCGGCATCGGCGCGGTCCTGCCGGTGATCGCCCTGAGCGCCACCGCGCTGGGGGCGTCCCTGCCGCTCGCGGGGTTCGTGGTCGCACTCCTGGCCGTGGGTCAGATCGTCGGCGACGTCCCGGCGGGGGCCCTGGCGGCCCGCATCGGTGACCGCCGGGCGATGCTCGTCGCCGCGGGCCTGTCCGTGGTGGCGCTCAGCGGTGCGGCCCTGGCCCGGGACGTCGTCGTGCTCGGGGTGTGCGTGCTGGGGGTGGGGGCCACCAACGCGGTCTTCACCCTGGCCCGGCACTCCTACCTGACCGAGGTGACCCCGGTGCTCCGCCGGGCGCGGGCCCTGTCGACGCTGGCTGGGGTCCAGCGCATCGGCACCTTCATCGGCCCGTTCGTCGGCGCCGGGGTGATCCACCTGAGCGACGTGCGCTCGGCCTACTGGCTCGCGGTGCTCACCTCGGTGTCTGCGGCCGTGGTGATCCTGCTCGTGCCCGACGTCGTCCAGCACACCCGGGCGCTGGTGCGGGTCCCGTTGCGTCGGGTGCTGCGCGACCACCGGCAGGTGTTCGTCACCCTGGGGCTCGCGGTGATGATGGTCGGCGCGGTCCGGGGCAGCCGGCAGACCGTCCTGCCGCTGTGGTCGGAGCACCTGGGGCTCTCCCCGGCGACCACCAGCATCGTCTTCGGCATCTCCGGCGGGGTGGACATGCTGCTCTTCTACCCGGCCGGCAAGGTGATGGACCGGTACGGCCGGCTGTGGATCGGGATCCCGTCGATGCTCGCCCTGGGGGTCGGCTTCGCACTGCTGCCGCTCACCACGTCCCTGGGCTCGCTGACCGCGGTGGCGGTGCTCATCGGGCTGGGGAACGGGATGGGCTCGGGGGTCCTGATGACCCTGGGGGCCGACGTCGCCCCGCCCGGCAGCCGGGCGCAGTTCCTGGGGATCTGGCGCCTGCTGCAGGACGCCGGGGGAGCGGGGGGTCCGCTCCTGGTGGCTGCGGGCGCCGCGCTGGGATCGTTGGCCACCGGGATCGCGGCGATGGCGGTGGTCAGCGCGGGCAGCGCCGCCGGGCTGGCACGGTGGGGCCCGCGCTGGTCGGTGCACGCGAACCGCACGACGCGTCGTCGGGCCCGCGAGGCCGGGCTGCTCGACTAGGCGGAAGGGCCGGAGCGGCCTCTAGGCGGATGGGCCGGAGCGGCCTCGGCGCCGACGACGGTGCTCCCAGCCCAGGGCGACGAAGCCCAGCAACAGGCCGGCGAGGCTGATCGCCGCACCGCGCCCGTCGGTGGCACCGGTGAGCGCCAGGACGCCGGTCACGATCAGGGACACGGTCCAGGCACCCACTCCGACCCCGAAGACCCGTCGGAGGTCGACCTCGACGGGGTCGAGCGCGCTGGGGGCCAGCAGGCTCGTGCGTGGAGGACGGTCGGGGGTCACACCGTCGAGCCTATCGAGCGTGCGGCGGGCCGCAGCGGAGGCGCCGTCCCGATGTGATTCCCGTCACAGCGTGGCAGCGTTTCCGCAGGAGCGAGCGGCCAGGTCGCCCGGAGCGCAGGCCGGACGTCGGACGGCGACTCCTGGCCGTCACACTCCTCTGCCACGCTGTGCGCCATGTCGCAACCCTCCACCACTGCTGAGTCGACGCAGGCCACCCGGCCCGTGGGCGCCGTCGACCGCTACTTCAAGATCACCGAGCGTGGCTCGACCGTCGGCACCGAGATCCGTGGCGGCCTGGTCACGTTCTTCACGATGAGCTACATCATCGTCCTCAACCCGCTCATCATCGGCACCGTCCAGGACGGCACCGGCAGCTTCCTGGGCGGGGGGGACGCCCCGAACATCGGGATGATCGCGGCGACCACGGCCCTGGTCGCCGGTGTCCTGTCGATCCTCATGGGCGTCATCGCGAAGTTCCCGCTCGCCCTGGCGGCCGGTCTCGGCCTCAACGCCGTGGTCGCGTACTCGATCGCGACGCTTCCCGGGGTCACCTGGGCCGACGCGATGGGCCTGGTGGTGCTCGAGGGGCTCATCATCCTGGTGCTCGTCCTGACCGGGTTCCGGGAGGCCGTCTTCAAGGCCGTGCCGATCGAGCTCAAGACCGCGATCAGCGTCGGCATCGGACTGTTCATCGCCTTCATCGGCGTGGTGGACGCGGGCTTCGTGCGGATCCCGTTCAGCCAGGCCACCCCGGTCGAGCTCGGCATCGACGGCTCGCTGTCCGGCTGGCCCATCCTGGTCTTCGTGGTCGGGCTGCTCGTGGCCATCGTCCTGATGACCCGCAAGGTCAAGGGTGCGATCCTCATCGCGATCGTGACCGGCACCGTGCTGGCGGTCATCATCGAGGCCGTGGCCAAGGTCGGCACGCAGACCAACGAGCTGGGCGAGTACGTCAACCCGACGGGCTGGAAGCTGAACTCCCCGGCCATCCCGGACAGCCTGGTGGCCACCCCGGACTTCGGTCTGCTGGGTCAGTTCTCGTTGCTGGGCTCGATCGACAAGATCGGGCTCGTCGCGATGTTCCTGCTGGTCTTCTCGATCCTGCTCGCGGACTTCTTCGACACGATGGGCACGATGGTCGCCGTCGGCGGCGAGGCCGGGCTGCTCGACAAGGAGGGCAACCCGCCCAGCACCAAGCAGATCCTGGTCGTCGACTCGATCGGCGCGGTGGCCGGTGGTGCGGCGAGCGTGTCGTCCAACACGAGCTACATCGAGTCCGCGGCGGGCGTCGGTGACGGCGCGCGCACCGGACTGGCCTCGGTCGTGACGGGTGTCGGCTTCCTGCTGGCGACCTTCCTGGCCCCGGTCGTGGACATGGTGCCCTTCGAGGCGGCGACGCCGGCCCTCGTGGTCGTCGGCTTCCTCATGGTCATGCAGGTCTCGGGCATCGACTGGAAGAACTACGAGGTCGCGATCCCTGCCTTCCTGACCATGGTGCTCATGCCGTTCACCTTCTCGATCACCGCGGGCATCGGTGCGGGCTTCGTGACCTACGTCGTGCTGCAGGTCGCGGTGGGCAAGGCCCGCCGCGTCCACCCGCTGATGTGGCTCGCGGCCGTCCTGTTCGTGGCGTACTTCGCCCTCGACCCGATCCGCGCGCTGCTCGGCGTCTGACCCGACACGTCGTCCCGGCCCTCGTCCCCTTCCGGGGGCGGGGGCCGGTGTCGTGCCCGGAGGGGGACGATGTGCGCGAGGTCACCGTCCGGAGCGTGGTCACGCATTTTCGTTACCGAGGGTAATGACCTAAGATCAGGACATGCCCACCCCCTCCTCGGCGCAGCTGCGCCCCGGCACGCTCGCGAGCGACCTGCGCATCGCGCTGATGCACGCCGTCCGGCGGATCCGGCTCGAGCGCAGCAGCGAGACCATCAGCAACGGCCAGTACGCCGTGCTGGCCGCCCTGTCGACCCTGGGCCCGATGACGCCGGGGGCGCTCGCCGAGCACGAGCACGTCCAGCCGCCGCCGATGACGCGGATCGTGCGGTCCCTCGAGGAGGCCGGGCTGGCCGTCCGTCAGGCGCACCCCACCGACGGTCGCCAGGTGCTGGTCTCGATCACCGAGGCGGGCGAGGCCGAGGTGCGCGAGACCCGCCGACGGCGCACCGAGTGGCTCCAGGAACGGCTCGCAGGGCTCGAGCCCGCCGAGCGCGAGACCCTGGCGCGGGCGGTCGTCCTGCTGCGGAGGATCTCCCAGCCGTGAGCCCCACGTTCGCCTCCCTCAAGTACTTCAACTACCGCCTGTGGTTCGGCGGGGCCCTCGTGGCCAACGTCGGGACCTGGATGCAGCGGGTCGCCCAGGACTGGCTGGTCCTGACCGAGCTCACCGACGACTCGGGCGTCGCGGTCGGGATCACCACCGCGCTGCAGTTCGCCCCGGTGCTGCTGCTCTCGGCCTGGGCCGGGCTGCTCGCCGACCGGGTCGACCGTCGCAAGCTGCTGATCGCCACGCAGGCCGCGCAGGGCGTCCTGGCCGTCGGGCTCGCCGCGCTGGTCTTCTCGGGCCACGCCCAGCTGTGGCACGTGTACGTCTTCGCGGGGCTGCTGGGGTGCGTGACGGCCATCGACGGCCCCGCACGGCAGACCTTCGTCGCGGACATGGTCCCCGCCGAGCGGCTGTCCAACGCGGTCGGGCTCAACAGCGCCTCGTTCAACGCCGCGCGGCTGGTCGGCCCCGGCGTGGCGGGTCTTCTCATCGCCCTGGTGGGCACCGGCTGGGTCTTCGCGATCAACGGTGTGTCCTTCTTCGCGACCATCCTCGCCCTGACCCAGATGCGCACCCGTGAGCTCCAGCCGCGCACCCGCTCCCGACGCGGCAAGGGGCAGATCCGCGAGGGCATCCGCTACGTGCGGGGCCGCAGCGACATCGTGGTGGTGATGGTCGTGATCAGCGTGATCAGCACCTTCGGTCTGAACTTCCAGCTCACCTCGGCGGTGATGGCGCGCACCGAGTTCGGCATGGGGCCGGGGGAGTACGGGGTCCTCGGGTCGATCCTGGCGATCGGGTCGCTCGCCGGTGCGCTGCTGGCCGCGCGCCGCGAGCGGCCACGGGTGCGGCTGGTGATCGGCTCGGCCTTCGCGTTCGGCATCTCGACGGGGGCGATGGCCCTGATGCCCTCCTACCTGACCTTCGCCCTGGCCTGCATCCCGGTCGGCTTCTCCTCGCTGACGATGCTGACGGCCGCCAACGCCACGATCCAGACCTCGACCGCTCCGGCGATGCGTGGACGGGTCATGTCCCTTTACATGGTGGTGTTCCTGGGAGCCACCCCGGTGGGCTCACCCATCGTGGGGTGGATCGCCGAGACCTACGGAGCCCGGTGGGCCATCGGCATCGGCTCGATCAGCGCCCTGCTGGTCGCGTCGGGGGCGGCGATGTGGGCCGTGCGGCACTGGCACCTGCGGGTGCGGTACCGGCTCCTCAGCAGGCCGCACCTCGAGGTGCGGTACCTCGACCACGAGGCGGACGCGCAGGGTCAGCGCGAGGACGCCGCCCGGGCCCTGGCCGCACAGCAGGCGACCGACCGGGCGACCGCAGCCTGACGTCTCCCGCCGGCCGGGTCGGGCCCGTCCGCCCGGTCAGTGGCCCGAGGGCCGTTCCGCGACCGTGGGACGCGCGAGCGGGGCGGGCTCGCCGTCGTGGCCGGGCTCCCGGTCGGTCGAGCGGTGCACCGAGCGCAGCCCGAGCGCGACGCAGGCACCACCGATGGCGATGAGCACCGGCACCAGCAGGAAGGCCGTGTGGGCCCCGAACTGGTCGGCCAGCGCGCCCAGCGCGAAGGGCGCGATGGCGACCGCGCCACCGACGCCGAGCGAGGCCCTGGCCTGCGCCTGGTCGGGTCGTCCGTCGGAGGCGCGCATCGTCAGGGCCACGCTCAGCGGGTAGTGCGCGCCGTAGCCCAGCCCGGCCAGGACGAGCCCGACGACGGCGACCCACGGCACGGTCGCGAGCCAGAACACGGCCCATCCGGCCCCCGCCACGACGAACGCGACGATGAGCAGCTTCTCGGGGGCCTTGCGCATCGACAGCGGGCCGACGACGAAGCGGGACACGCACATCCCGGCCACCAGGGCCGAGATCGCGGCGGTGCCGACCGACGGCGAGGCGCCCGTGCGGGTGATGAGCAGGTCCGAGGCCCAGAACGTCGTCGCGTTCTCGATCGCGACGCCGCACAGCAGCCCGCCCCAGAACAGCCAGAAGGTCCCGCTGAACGCCGACGAGCGTCGCGAGCCCCCGGCGACCTCACCCTCGACCGCCGAGACCCGGCGGGCGGCCACCCCGCGTCCCAGGGCGCCGGTCGAGGTCAGCCGGCTGAGCAGCGCGCCGGTGACCAGGGCCAGCAGGATCACCAGCGCCACGGCCGGTCGCCAGCCCCAGCCCAGGCCGACCGAGGCGCCCAGGGCCAGCGGGGCCAGCAGCCCGAAGGCGGCCCCCACACCGTTGGCCTCGGTGACGACCGCCGTTCCGGCGGCCCCGCCGTGCACGGAGAGTGCCGGCTGCGCGGCCGAGATCATCAGGCTGCCGCCCAGGGCGATGACGAAGCACGCGGGCAGGGTGATGGCCAGCACGTAGCCGGTCATCAGCAGGCTCACCCCGAGCACGACGAGCGTGATGCCGATCAGGGCGGTGTTGCGCCGCCCGAAGCGCAGCGCGAGGCGTGAGCTGATCAGACCGGTGGCCACCGTCCCCAGTGCCATGGCCGTGCCGTGCAGGCCCGCTGCGGCGCGGCTGATGCCCTGCTCCAGGGCGATCAGCGGAACGGCGGGCGAGAAGCCGTACAGGAACCAGCCCCAGGTGATGAAGGTCGCGTAGAGGGTCAGCGTGATCCGGTCGCGCGGGAGGCGGCCCGGGGCGCTGGTCATCGAAGCCGCTCGACGACGTGGTCGAGGCACGCCGTCAGGGCCTGGACGTCGGCGGGCTCGACCGCCGGGAACATCGCCACGCGCACCTGGTTGCGGCCCAGCTTGCGGTACGGCTCGATGTCGACCACCCCGTGACGGCGAAGCACCCGGCACACCTCGGCTGCGTCGATCGTGGCGTCGAGGTCCACGGTCCCCACCACGGCGCTGCGGGCCGAGGGGTCGGTCACGAACGGGGTGGCCCACTCGCGCTCCTCGGCCCAGCGGTACAGGTGGGCCGAGGACTCGGCGGTCCGGCGGGTGGCCCAGGCGAGACCTCCGCGGGCGAGCATCCAGTCGACCTGCTCGGCGAGCAGCACGAGGGTCGCGATCGCCGGGGTGTTGAGCGTCTGGTCCTGACGGGAGTTCGCCAGGGCCGTGGTGAACGACAGGAACTCGGGGATCCACCGGCCCTGCGCGGCGATCCGCTCAGCACGCTCGACCGCGGCGGGTGAGGCCAGCGCGAGCCAGAGACCGCCGTCCGAGGCGAAGGACTTCTGCGGGGCGAAGTAGTAGACGTCGGCCTGCGTCACGTCCACGGGCAGGCCGCCTGCGGCCGACGTCGCGTCGACCATGACGACGGCACCGTCGGCCGCCGAGCCCTCGGGGCGCAGCACCGGGGCGGCCACACCGGTGCTGGTCTCGTTCTGCGGCCAGCAGTAGGTGTCGATCCCGTCCTGGTGGACCGGCCTGATCAGGCTCCCGGGCTCGGCGGTGCGCACGGTCGGCTCGGCGAGGAACGGGGTCCGCCGGACGGCCTGGGCCAGCTTGGCGCCGAACTCCCCGTAGGCGCACAGCTGGGCCCGGTCCTGGACCAGGCTGAACGTCGCGAGGTCCCAGAAGGCCGTCGAGCCGCCGTTGCCCAGCACCACCTCGTAGCCCTCGGGGGCGTCGAACAGCTCGGCCAGGCCGGAGCGGACACGGCCCACCAGCGCGCGGACGGGCTGCTGGCGGTGCGAGGTCCCGAGCAGCGTGCGTCCCGCGGCTGCCAGTGTCGCGACCTGCGCCTCGCGCACCTTGGAGGGGCCCGAGCCGAACCGTCCGTCGGCGGGGAGCAGGTCGGCGGGGATGGCGATCTCGGTCACGCCGTCCAGCGTAGGCCTCCGGCCGCCTTCGCCGGACGGGTGGGGAGGCAGTGAGACGGGGGGCCGGCGCGTGGACGGGTGGCACCTTCCAGGTCACGGCGCCGTAACCTGGGGGCAGACGGCCCCGACGGATGAGAGGCGCCAGGCGTGAGCGACCTGATCGACACCACCGAGATGTACCTGAGGACCATCTACGAGCTCGCCGAGGAGGGGATCGTCCCGCTGCGGGCGCGCATCGCGGAGCGGCTCGGGCACTCGGGGCCGACGGTGTCGCAGACCGTCGCGCGGATGGAGCGGGACGGCCTGGTCGTGGTCAGCGGCGACCGGCACCTGGAGCTGACCGAGACGGGTCACCTCAAGGCGACCCGGGTGATGCGCAAGCACCGGCTGGCCGAGCGTCTGCTGACCGACGTGATCGGCCTGGAGTGGTCCTACGTCCACGACGAGGCCTGTCGCTGGGAGCACGTGATGAGCGACCGCGTCGAGCGTCGCCTGGTCGAGCTGCTCGACCACCCGCAGCGCTCGCCCTACGGCAACCCGATCCCGGGCCTGGCCGAGCTGGGCGAGCACCACCCCGCGCAGGCCTTCCTGGACGGCGTGGTCTCGCTGGTCGTCTTCGCGCGCGCGGCGGTGGCGGGCGAGGTGACCGAGCCGCTCCTGGCGGTGGTGGGCCGGCTCGGTGAGCCGTTGCAGACCGACACGGACCTGCTGCAGCGGATGGCCAGCGCGGGGATCCTGCCGGGTGCGACCGTCTCGGTCGAGCGGGGGCAGGGCATCGTGACCGTGGGCGCGCCGGGCGCGGAGATCGTCCTGGACCTGCCCGACGACGTCGCGCGGCACATCTTCGTGATGACCGAGCCGACGGCCGTCGCGGCCGCTGCTGCCGCACCGGGTGCCGAGCAGGTCTGAGCAGGTCTGAGCGGGGCGTGGGCAGAGCCTGCAGACGGCCGCCCGGGACCTGATCTCGACGTGAGCCATGTCACAAACGTGCCGTCGCCAGAGGTGTTCCCGCAGGTAGATGCGGCACGCCTCGGGGCTCCGTCGCCGACCCGTGTCCTCGCCGTGACCGGAGCGTGACATTCCCGGAGGGGGTCGGGTACTGTCGCCTTGCTCCACGGAACCCTCCTCCGCGGATGCCCTCGAGCGGATCGCCTAGCCCTGCCGCCGCCCGTGGTCCGTACGACTCGCCGGCAGGGGCGGGGGAACCACCAAGTCGGGCACCGGAGACGGTGTCCTTGGGGTGAAGCCGTGTGAGCACCGGTAACGGTGTGATCGTGGCCGGGTGATCTCCCACCCGAACCCGACAGCTCACCTCGTAGGCGTCCGGAGAGGTACCGAGTGACCGTCAGCCCCGAGCGTGCCCGGCACAGAGCCGCGCGTCGTCCCCTCACCCCCCTCGATGACTTCGCCACCGCAGCGACCGGCAGCCTGAGCACCGTCGGACGGCGCTCCGCCGTCGTCGCCGCGTCCTCGGGCCTCGTCCTGTCGATGGCCTTCCCCGCCTCGGCGGCGCCGACCGACGGGTCGACGAACGCCCTGCCGGCTGTCGACGTCTCGGCCCTGACCGCCTCGGCCCGCGCGGCACTGGCGACCTCCCCGGTCGTCTCCGTCCCGGTCGACGCGGCCTGGACCTTCGAGGCCCCCGCGATCACGGTCGTGGCCAACCCCGAGCCCGAGCCCGAGCCCGTCGTGGTCCGGGCACCGGCCGCCTCACGGTCGGTCGAGCGCGCCGCAGCCCCCGTTGCCGAGGCCCCCGCCGCGGCGCCAGCCCCGCAGTCCGTGGCCGGCAACTCGGTCCTGGAGATCGCTGCTCGCTACGTCGGCGTCCCGTACGTCTACGGAGGCACCACCCCCGACGGCTTCGACTGCTCGGGCTTCACCTCCTACGTGTTCGCGCAGCTCGGCATCTCGCTCCCGCGGAGCTCGGGCGACCAGCGCTACGCCGGCACCGTGGTCTCCCGGGCGGACGCCCTGCCGGGTGACCTCATCTGGTCCCCCGGTCACGTCGCGATCTACGCGGGCGGCGACCAGCAGATCGACTCGCCGCGCCCCGGCAAGTCGGTCCAGTTCCGGACGATCTGGCAGAGCAACCCCACCTTCATCCGCGTCGGCTGACCCCAGCCCACGCCGGAGACCGGCGGTCACCGCACCCCGGGAGCACCTGCTGCTCCCGGGGTGCGGTGCGTCCGGGCCCGGATGTCCGCGCCGCCCGCGGGGCGCGTCGCGTACGCTGACACCGCTGATCCACCAGCCGGGCCTGCGCAGCCAGCCAGGTCCTGACCGACCTGGTCCGGGAGATGCCGTGCCGACGACGACAGCCGTACCCGCAGGAGGCCCCGCCCCGCGCGTCTCGCCCCTGCGCCGGTCCACCCGCGACTCGCTGCCGCCCACGGATCCCGTCGCGACCGCCACCGTCCTGCGCCGCGCGCTGCTGCTCAACGCCAGCCGGGAGCCGTTGTGCGTGGTCAGCGTGCACCGTGCGGTGACCCTGGTGCTCAGCGGCAAGGCCGTGGTCCTGGAGACCGACGGTCTGATGCTCCGGTCCGAGCGCATGGCGCTGCCCGCCCCCCAGGTGCTGTGCCTGACGCGGTACGTCCACGTGCCGTACCGGCGCACGGTGCCCCCCACACGACGCACCGTGCTGCAGCGCGACGCCCACCGGTGCGGGTACTGCGCCGGGCCGGCCGACACCGTCGACCACGTGCACCCCCGGTCGCGCGGGGGTCGGCACGAGTGGACCAACGTGGTCGCGGCGTGCGCACGGTGCAACCACCGCAAGGCCGACCGCCTGCTGAGCGAGATCGGCTGGCAGCTCCTGGTGGCGCCCACGACCCCTCGGGGCACGTCGGCGCTGCTGGCGGCAACCGTCCGCCCGCACCCCTCCTGGAGCGCCTACCTGGCCGCCTGAGCGGGCCTGCGACGCCCCGACCGCCTCGGGACGGTCCGCCTGGCCCAGTCGACCGATATCCCCCGCCCGAGGCCGGGAGACGGCAGACTGGGGGGAGGGGGCCGGGCGAGCGAAGGGCACGACGATGACGAACGACGACGTGGTTCTTGTCGGGATCGACGGCTCGCAGACCAGCCTGAACGCGTTGGACTGGGCTGCTGCGTACGCCCGGGCCCATGGGTTCAGGCTGCACCTGGTCTGCTCCTACTCCCTGCCGTCGTTCACCGCGACCGCCCTGGACGGCGGGTATGCGGCCCTGGACGACTCCGCGATCGCCGACGGGGCTCGCGCGGTGCTGGACGAGGCCGTCGCCCGGGTGGCCATGACCCGGGTGCGCACCACCTCGGCGGTCGCGACCGGTGACGCCGCCGCCGTGCTGGTCGAGCTCTCCCGCGGGGCTGCGCTGGCCGTGGTCGGCACGCGTGGCCGGGGCGGGTTCGCCGAACGGCTGCTGGGCACCGTCTCCTCGGCCCTGCCGGCCCACGCCCACTGCCCGACGGTCGTGGTGCCCCTGCGGTCACGCGGTGGCGAGGAGCTCCTGCCCGAGCCCGAGTCGCGGCGCACCGTCCGGCGCATCGTGGTCGGTGTCGACGGGTCGCCCGCGGCCGAGCGAGCTCTGGGTGCGGCGATCCGTGAGGCCGAGGTGTGGGGCGCCGAGCTGACCGCTGTCGCGGGTGTCCCGGTGGGGACGGGGGCCGGGATCATGGCCTGGCTGCCCGCCGCTGTCGACCACGAGGCGGTGCTCCGGGACGTCGCCGAGGGGCTGGACGTGGTGGTCGACCGGGCGCTGGCCGACCATCCCGGCATCCAGGTGCGCCGCCACGTGCTGGACGGCACCGGCGCGGCCCTGCTGACCGAGTTCTCGACCGCGGTGGACCTCGTGGTGGTCGGCTCGCGCGGGCGGGGCGGTTTCGCCGGGCTGCTGCTGGGCTCGACCAGCCAGGCTGTGCTGCACCACGCGGTCTGCCCGGTGATGGTGGTCACCGCCCGCGCCCAGGAGGACGAGTGGTCTCCCACGTCGGTGGGGGGCCCGCGCTGAGGGGCAGTGCCCCGCTGAGGTCGGTACCGGCGCTGAGGGTCAGTGCCAGGCGCCGGGGACGTCGGGTCGGCGCACCAGCGGGGTCAGGACCACGGTCGACCGGGTGCGCACCACGAACCGTTCGGCGTTGATCCGTTCGACCACCTCGTCGAGGTGCCGCACGTCGTGCGCACGCACCTGCACGACGGCGTCCGCCTCACCGGTCACGGTGCTCGCGGCGATGACCTCGGGGTAGCGCTCGAACGACTCGCGCATCGTGCCCGGGCTGGTCGAGTCGCGGCAGTAGACCTCGACCAGGGCCTCGGTCGCCCAGCCGAGGGCCGCGGGGTCCAGGCGGACGGTGAAGCCGTCGATCACCCCGCGGGCCCGCAACCGGTCCACGCGCCGTTTGACCGCCGGGGCGGAGAGGTTCACCCGCAGGCCGATCTGGGCGAAGCTGGCGCGGGCGTCGCGGGCCAGGTGGTCGAGGATCGCCCCGTCGATGCGGTCGAGCGGCCCGGGCTCCGCCGCCTGGCTGCGGGGTGCGCCCGTGCCGGCTGCGGGGCTGTCGTCGGCGGGCTGCATGGTCTCAGCATGCCGGACGGTGGGGCACGGCCGCGTGCTGCCGTGCCCCACCGGGGCGTGTGTCGGGCTCGACGTCAGCGCAGGACGTCGGTGAGCTGGTCCACCCCCCAGTCCAGGTGCTCCTGCTCGATGGTCAGGGGCGGGGCGATCCGGACCGTCTGGCCGTGGGTGTCCTTGACGAGCACCCGCCGCTCGAGCAGCCGTTCGCTGACCTGGCGCCCGGTGCCGCGCCCGGGGTCGACGTCGACCCCGGCCCACAGCCCGGCGCTGCGTCGGGCGACCAGCAGGCCCTCGTCGACCATGGCGGTCAGCCGGGTGCGCAGGTGGGCGCCGAGCACCGCGGCGCGGCGCTGGTGCTCGCCGGTCTCGAGGAGCTCGATCACGGCCAGCCCGACGGCGCAGGCCAGCGGGTTGCCGCCGAAGGTCGAGCCGTGGGTGCCCGCGGTGAGCACCCCCAGGACGTCACCACGTCCCACGACGGCCGAGACGGGGACCACACCGCCGCCGAGCGCCTTGCCGAGCAGCACCAGGTCGGGGCGCACCCCGACGAGCTCGCAGGCCAGGGTGGTGCCCGTGCGGCCCAGGCCGGACTGGATCTCGTCGGCGACCAGCAGCACGTCGCGTGCGGTGCACAGCTCCCGCACGGCCGGCAGGTAACCGGCCGGGGGGATGACGACGCCGGCCTCGCCCTGGATCGGTTCGAGCAGCACCGCGACGGTCGTGTCGTCGATCGCGGCGGCCAGGGCCGCGGCGTCGCCGTAGGGGACCACCCGGAACCCCGGGGTGTGCGGGCCGAAGCCGTCGCGGGCCTCGGGGTCGGTCGAGAACGACACGATGGTCGTGGTGCGCCCGTGGAAGTTGTCCGAGGCCACGACGATCGTCGCGGTGTCGGGGGCCAGGCCCTTGACGTCGTAGCCCCACTTGCGGGTGGCCTTGATGGCGGTCTCGACGGCCTCGGCACCGGTGTTCATCGGCAGCACGAGGGTCTCGGCCCGCTGGTCGAGCAGCGGGCCCAGCAGGCGTGCGAGACGGTCGGCGAAGGGCTCGAGCAGGTCGTGGCTGAAGGCCCGGGAGGTCAGAGTGATGCGGTCGAGCTGGGCGTGGGCCGCGGCGATCAGGGCAGGGTGCCGGTGGCCGAAGTTCAGGGCCGAGTACCCGGCCAGCAGGTCCAGGTACTCGCGCCCGTCGCTGTCGCGCACCCAGGCTCCCTCGCCGGTGGCGAGCTCGACGGGCAGCGGGTGGTAGTTGTGGGCCAGGTGGCTGCTGGTGCTCATGGTGGGGATCTGCGTCACGTCGCTCACCTCTCCCGGATCTCGAGGGTGCAGCACTTGGCGCCGCCGCCGCCCTTGAGCAGCTCGGAGGTGTCGACCGGGTGCGGCTCGTAGCCGCGCGCGCGCAGCGCGGCGGCGAGGTCCACGGCCCCCGGCGCCACGACGACGCGTCGTCCGTCGGAGACCGCGTTGAGTCCCAGGGCGGCGGCGTCGGTCGCCGTGGCGATGATCGCGTCGGGGTAGCGCTCGGCCAGCAGGGCCTGCGAGGCGGCCGAGAAGGCCGGCGGGTAGTAGGCGATCGCGGGGGAGGCCGGGTCGCTGTCGATCACGGCCAGGGCGGTGTCGAGGTGGTAGTAGCTGGGGTCGACGAGCTCGAGGGAGATCACCTGGCGTCCGGTGAGGTCGGCGAGCTCGGCGTGGGCCGAGCGGTCGGTGCGGAAGCCCGTGCCGGCGAGCAGCACGTCACCCACGGTGAGGATGTCACCCTCGCCCTCGTTGATCTCCGAGGCGGTGTGGGTCACGAAGCCCTGGTCGGCGAACCACTTCTGGTAGGCGGGGCCCTCGGCGCCGCGCTCGGGGTAGCGGAAACGCGCCGAGTACACCAGGCCGTCCACGACGGTCGCGCCGTTGGCTGCGTAGACCATGTCGGGCAGGCCCGGGAGCGGGGGGATGAGGTCGACCGTGTGCCCCCAGTCCAGGTACGTCTGGTGCAGGGTGTGCCACTGGCGCAGCGCGAGGTCCCGGTCGGTCTCGACGGTGACGTCCATCCACGGGTTGATCTCGTAGGTCACGTCGTAGAACTCGGGGGCGCACATCAGGAAGCGGCGGGGGGTGGAGACGCGGTCGGTCATGGATCCTCCGGTGTGCGTGGGCACGTCTGGTCGGACCTGCCCGCGAGCGGTGCGGACGAGGTCGTGAGAGTGGTGGCGCGGGTTCGGGCGGGGGCGGTCAGGGCGCACTCTGCCCGCCCTGTCGAGGCTACGGGTGGGCCGGTGACGGCGCCCCATCGCAACCGTGCGTGTCGACCGTCGAAGTGTTGCGTCGATCGGGGGGTGCCCGGTGGATCGTTGCGTGCTCGTGCGGGGCGTGACGGCGCCGATTCGATGTCGCGTCGGGGGTGTTTCGTCCGGTCGGCCGACGTGACCGGGCTGACCGGCGTCGTCGGTCTGAGGTCACCGGGTCTCGCGGGAGACCCGGCCGAGCACCAGGTGCAGCATCGCGGTCATCACGGGGCGCAGCAGCGGCCGGGTCAGCGCACGGGGCAGCAGACGCAGGTGCACGTCCTCGACCCAGGTCACCTGGCAGTGCTGCGGCCCCAGGGGCCGGACGTGCACCTCGGCGGTCCCGAGCAGCAGCGGCCCGAGCTTGCGGTACACGGCCGACCCGGTGGTCGAGGTGCGCCCCGGGCCGGCGCGGGTCACCGGGGGAAGGAGCGCCTCGAGCACCATCTCGTCGGCCAGGGCGGGCAGCCCCCGACGTGCACCCGGGCCGCTGACCCCCACGAAGCTGTCGCCGACCTCGAGGTGCTCAGGCCCGTCGATGCGGGTCATCGGGATCCAGCGGGCGTGGTTGTGCACGTCGGTGACCAGGGCGAAGGCCTGCTCGGCGGGGATCGTCAGGACGCGGCTCACCGATGCGGGGCGGGTCATGGTGCCTCCTGCCGGGTCGCCGATCGGGTGGGGCGACCCCGATCACCACGGTAGCGTCGGGGACATGGAGAAGCGTGAGCTGGGACGCACTGGTCGTCCTGTCGCAGTGGTGGGTCTGGGTTGCTGGCAGCTGGGCGCGGACTGGGGTGAGGTCAGCGAGGACCAGGCCCTGGCGGTGCTCGACGCCGCGGTCGACGCGGGGGTGACCTTCCTGGACACCGCGGACGTCTACGGTGACGGCCGCAGCGAGAGGCTGGTCGGGACCCTGCTCGCCCAGCGCGGTCCGCAGGCGGGACTGACGGTGGCCACCAAGATGGGGCGTCGCGGCGACAACGCCGTGCAGGACTACACCCTCGACAGCTTCCGCGCCTGGACCGACCGCTCCCGCGAGAACCTCGGCGTGGACACCCTGGACCTCATCCAGCTCCACTGCCCGCCCACGGCCGTCTACTCGGCCGCGTCGACCTACGAGGCCCTGGACGCACTGGTCGCCGAGGGTCGGGTGGCCGCCTACGGCGTCTCGGTCGAGACCGTCGAGGAGGCGCTGACGGCCATCGCGCAGCCCCACGTCGCGACCGTGCAGATCATCCTCAACGTCTTCCGTCGCAAGCCGCTCGAGCGGGTGCTGCCGGCGGCCGCCGCGGCCGGCGTCGGGATCATCGCGCGGGTCCCGCTGGCCAGCGGGCTGCTCTCGGGCAAGTTCGACGCCTCGACCCGCTTCGCGGCCGACGACCACCGCAGCTACAACCGCGACGGGTCGGCCTTCGACCAGGGCGAGACGTTCTCGGGCGTGCCCTACGACGTCGGGGTGTCCGCCGCGCAGCAGGTCGCCCGGCTGACCCCGCAGGGCGCGACGACGGCCCAGCTCGCGCTGCGCTGGATCATCGACCAGCCGGGGGTGACCGCAGTGATCCCCGGGGCCAGCCGTCCCGAGCAGGCCCGGGCCAACGCCGCCGCGGCCGACCTCGAGCCGTTGACCCCGGCCCAGCTCGAGGCGCTGCGCTCGGTGTACGACGAGCGCATCAAGGAGCACGTGCACGCCCGCTGGTGACCGGTCGCAGGGGTCGCGCGGCTGTTCACGCGGCCGCGCAGGGTCAGGTGGTCTCCATGGAGCCCCGGTGGGCTACCTGGGCAGCGGCCACCGCTCGTCGGGCTCCGTGGTGGCTCCGCTGATCTCCCGTCGGGGTGACAGCACGCGCTGCGGTGAGGCCGACTCGTCCGGGCCGGTGACCGCGAGCTCGAGGGTGCGGGGGAACCGGTCGGGCGGGGGGCCGAAGGCCCGCTGCGCACCGGTGACCACGGTGCGACCCAGCGCCCGCGCACCGGTGGCCCCGATCACCGCGCCGATCCCGAACGGCGCGAGCCGGCCCAGCGCGAGCGCGCCCTGCTTGCCCGCCTGACGGCGCAGCAGGCGGCGGGTCAGGGCCGTGTTGACCCGCTTGATGGTCGCGGTCGGCATGTTGACGAGCAGCGCCCGGGCCCAGCCGCCGCTGATCGGCCCGACCTCCGAGCTCACCGTCCGTGCGCCCTGCTCACCCATCACCGTGGCGAGCATCAACGCACGCCGTCGGGCAGTGTCCTCGACCGCGATCCCGTGGACGTCGGCGACCGCCAGGGAGAAGGCCGCCGAGGCACCGAAGAAGGTCGCGATCTCGCTCGAGGTCAGGGCGATGCCCACCCCTGTGCCCATCGCCGGGACCGCCGCGGCGGCCCCCACGGCCCCGCCCGAGGTCGACACCGCCAGCAGGTACTGCTTCTCGAGCAGCCGGATGATCTGCTCGGGGCTCGCGTGCGGGTTGCGTCGGCGCAGCCGGTCCACGTGGGCGTGGATCACGCTGGACGGCACCGACACCGCCCGGTCCAGGAGCGCGTCGATCAGCGGCAGCCCGGTCGCCACGGGTGTGGGGGGCCGCTCGGGCCGGGGCATCGCCTGCTGCTGGGCAGTCGTCCCCGGGGCGGGCGTGGTCGTGGCGACGTCGGTGGATCGGCGGCGTACTCGCATCTGCCGATGGTGACACGGACCGGCCGCGCCGTCGTGCTGTCGATGTCGTGCGCGGTCGCCGATACTGGGCCGGTGACCACCGTGCGGTGCCCGTGCCTGAGCGGGGAGACCTACCCGGACTGCTGCGAGCCGTTGCACCAGGGGCTGCGCGAGGCACCGACGGCCGTGCAGCTCATGCGCTCGCGGTACTCGGCCTTCGCGGTCGGTGACGCCGACCACCTGCTGCGCACCTGGCACACCACGACCCGGCCGGTCGACCTCGAGCTCGACCCGGGGGTGCGGTGGACGCGTCTGGACGTCCTGGAGGTCGCCGCCGGCGGGCCGTTCGACTCCGAGGGCACCGTCGAGTTCGTCGCCCACCACCGCACCGACGGGGCCCCGGGCAACCAGCACGAGGTGAGCCGGTTCGTGCGCGAGGACGGGCGGTGGGTGTACCTGGGGCCGGTGGGCGCCGGGTGAGGCGGCGCGGGCGTGGTGGCAGGGGCGGACGTACTGTCGTCCCGTGATGATCGCAGCGGGTCAGGTCCTGGACTGGCGCCGTCAGGTGGCCGAGACGTACCGCACGGTGCGCGAGGAGCCGGACCCCGGCGTCGCGCACGCCGGATGGGCGGCTGCCCGCCGTCGCCTGCTGGTCGGCCACGACGCCTCACCCGTGCCTGCCGGCTCCCGGTCGAGCTTCCGCGGGGGCACGGTCGCCCCGTACGACCCGGCGTTCCGCTTCGTCGTCGCGGTCACCACGGACCTCCCTCCCGAGCGTCGGGAGATGCCGACGGCGACCGACGGCGTGGTGCCCCTGGACCGGGTCGGTCGCGTCGAGCTGCCCGGGCTGGGGAGCCTGGACCTGTGGTGGGTCGCGAGCTACGGAGGCGGCCTGTTCCTCCCGCTGCGTGACGCGACCAGCGGCCGGTCCACCTATGGCGGCGGGCGGTACGTGCTGGACACCATCAAGGGCGCCGACCTCGGCGGTGGTCTGGACGCCCTCGTCGTCGACCTCAACTTCGCGTACCAGCCGTCGTGCGCCTACGACCCGGCGTGGGCCTGCCCGCTGCCGGGGGAGACGAACACGCTGGACGCGGCGGTGCCGGTGGGGGAGCTGTCCGAGGACGAGGGGTAGCGCTGCATCGTCAGTGACGCCCGCTCGTCTCGTGCCGGGCTGCGGCATCGAGCCCCTCGAGGATTAGGCTGATCCCGTAGTCGAACTCGTCGCCGTAGCGGTAGCCGGGCTGCATCACGTGCTCGACCGTCAGCTCGGCGAGGTGCGGGTAGTCGCGGTCGAGGCCGGGCATGACCGACTCGACCACTGCGTCGACGCCGCCGGTCTCCTCGCCCGGGAGGTTGGTCTCCTGCAGGACGAAGCCGTAGACGTAGCTGTCGATGAGCGAGGCCGCGTGCGCGGCCATCGGCACCGAGAAGCCCGCCCGTCGGCAGCTGCCGAGGAGGGCGTCGAGGTGCTTGAGCGTCTGCGGTCCCGGCGCGGTGCGCGACTGCATGACGGCGATCGCCCAGGGGTGCCGCACGAGGGCGGTGCGGATGGCGGCCGCACGGTGACGCATCGCCGTCGTCCAGTCGCCGTCGTCGGGCGGCAGGGGGATCTCGCCGAAGACCGCCTCGACCATGCCGTCGAGGATGTCGTCCTTGTTGGTGACGTGGTGGTAGAGCGACATCGCCTCCACCTGGAGCTCACGGGCGAGGCGGCGCATCGACACCTGGGCCAGGCCCTCGGCGTCGGCGAGCGCGACCGCGACGGTCAGCGCCCGGTCGCGGGTGAGGGGTGGCCGGCCCGTCGACGCCAGCCCGGGCGAGCCCGTCATCGCGCCTCCTCGTCCTCGTGCTGCTGCTCCTGGTGGTGACCTCTTGACCCATCTTACGGCGTAAGGCTACCTTTCGCCTGTTGGCTTACACCGTAAGGCGACGGGGCCGTGCTCGGCGGCGCAGACGAAAGAGGAACCATGTCCAGGACCACCACCGGCAGGGCCATCGGCGCTCTGTTCCTGCTCGCCTTCCTCGCCTACGGAGGGGGAAGCGCGCTGGTCGAGGCAGCCGCAGGCGATGGTGCCGGGCAGCCCCCGAGCCAGCTGCTGACCTCCATGGGCGTGCTGCTCATCGTGGTGAACTCCATGATCGTCGCCGCGATCGGCGTCCTGGCGACCGTCGTGCTGCGGCAGCACGACGCCTTCGCTGCCTACACCTACCTCGCTACGCGCCTGCTCGAAGCCGTGCTCCTGACCGTCGGAGCCCTTGCCCTCCTGCTGGCCGCCTCACCAACGCTGGCCGAGGGCACCGCCGGGGTCGACGGTGCGCTGCTCGCCACCTCGGCGGTGGAGGCCAACGACAACGCGTACACGATCGCGATGCTCTTCCTGGGACTGGGCAGCCTGCCGTTCTGCCGCGCACTGCTCCGCTCGCACCTGATCCCCCGACCGCTCGCGCTCTGGGGTCTGCTCGGGTACGCGGTCGTCGCCGTCGGCATGGGTCTCGAGCTGGTCGGCTACGGCATCGGCATGGCGGTCTGGATCCCCGGAGGACTCTTCGAGGTCGCCCTCGGAGTGCTGCTGGTCGTCCGAGGGTTCCCCCGGGGGGCGGCACCGGTGGCACGAAGGGACCAGAGCGACGCCATGGCGGACGCCTGAGCCCCACCCCCTTGCGCGGGGCGAGCACGTCGCGCCTCCAGCTCGGGCACGACGTGCTGATCCCGCAAGGCTCCTTGCCCTGCTGGTGGAGCGTGCCAGACACTCGGGGTCGGAGGTGGCGCGTCGTGGCCAAGGCGGAGCAGTCGTACGTGGGGCAGTACTCGTTCCGGGCGAGCCGGCCGACCACGGCCACCGCTTCGACGAGGGACCGCCCCGTGCGCGTCGGACGGGCGGCCGCGTGAGGCGCGACGTGCCGCCGCCGGGCGGTGTCGATGGTGAGCGTGCAACCCTCGTCGCGTTCCTCGACTACCTGCGTGACGCGGTGGTGCGGGGCGTCGAGGGGGTGCCGGAGCCGCAGGTCAGGGCTGCGGGAGTCGCCTCGGGCACGAACCTGCTGGGCCTGGTGAAGCATCTGACGGCGGTCGAGCGGTTCTACTTCCTCGGCGAGCCGATCGCCGACCTGCGGCGGACGCTGCGCCCGACGGCGCGGGAGAGCGTCGACGGCCTGGTCGCCGGGTACCGCGAGGCGACTCGCGCGGCGAACGCCGTCGTCGCGGAGTGGGCGGACCTGTCCTTGCCGGCAGCGCGCGTTCCGGGGCGGTCGGCTGCGCCGTCGCGGCGGTGGGTGCTCGTCCACATGATCGAGGAGACCGGCCGGCACGCGGGGCACGCCGACATCCTCCGGGAGCTGATCGACGGCGCGACCGGGCGGTGACCGGCGAACCTGGTGTGCCGGTCAGGGGCGGGCGGCGTCCGAGGCTGTCTGGCTGAGGGGAGGCCGACGGGAAGCTCCTGCGGAGAGCGCACCTGGGCGGCGATGGCTACGTGACTCCGGTGCAGGGGCCGTCTCGGATGGTGGAGTCCCAGCCCTTTGCGCTGGGTTCGTAGCGCCGCTCACGAGGCGTGATCGGTGCTTCGGACGCAGTTTCGACCTGCATTCTTGGCCTGGTAGAGGGCACGGTCGGCCTCGGCTGTCAGGCGACCCAGATCGACGCCGCCGCCGTAGGCGCCGGCAACTCCAGCTGAGATCGTCACGGTCAGCCCTGCGACGGGGGATGCGGCGACGGCCGCCCGGAGCCGTTCGGCTGTCGTCATCGCCGCCTCGACGCCTTGGCCTGGGAGGAGCACGAGGAACTCCTCACCGCCGATCCGGTAGACGACGTCCGTCTCTCGGATGGCCCCGACCAGCCGAGATGCAACGTCTTGCAGGACCAGGTCACCGTGTGCGTGACCGAGGGTGTCGTTGACAGCCTTGAACCGGTCGATGTCGCACACGACGACGGCGACGCCCTTGAACGTCCGCACCGCTGACGCCCGCGCCTCGGCGAAGTGACGCTCCAACGCTCGCCTGTTGAGCAGGCCTGTCAGCGGGTCGACCACCCCGTCGTGCCGGGAGTTGACGTCCGCGGTCGCGAGGTACTGGGCGGCGAGGGCCAGGCAGCTGAGGAGAGCGAGGTATCCCACGATCTGCAACAGCACCGACGGCGCCGGGACGGGGGGCAGGAGCGGTGCCAGTGTGACGGCGCCCACGGCCGCCAGCGCGGACAGGGCGACCCAGACCCTTGTGACCTGCGGTCGGAAGCAGACGGCCTGCGAGAACACCGGCACGACCAGGAGCGGGAGAAGCGGGCTGGAGCCACCACCGCTGACCAGCACCGAGCAGGCGATGTTCAGCTCGAGCAGTGCGAAGGACAGCGCTCCAACAAGCTCTGGTCGGGCAGACCGCGGGTGCATTCGCAGGGCGCCTCCCATCGTCAGCGCCCCCAGCACCGGAAGGACCACCAGCCACCACCCGTAGGTCACCGACGCCAGGAGTGTCGTCCCGCCGATCGCGATCCCGAACAACGGAGCATCCTTGAAGCGGTGATGCATGTCGCTGTACCGGGCTTGGTCAGACCGGCTGCCCCGCAGCCACGCCGTGGCGCGTGCCAAGGTCGAGCTCGTCGGTCTCATACCCCTCCCATCGGTACGCCGACACCGCAACTGAGCGGCCGCGTGCAGCCATCACCGGGAGCAGGTGGGTAGTTCGTGCCGGCGTAGGTGCTTTCGCCGTGTCTGAGACGGTTGTGAGAGCTTGCTCGCACCAGACCTCACCCCCTCCGCCGGGGAGTCCTCGGGTCCGCACCTCGCGCTCCTGCTGGCCGCCTCGCCCACGCTGGCGCAGGGCACCGCCGGGGTCGACGGTGCGCTGCTTGCCACCTGGGCGGTAGAGGCGAACGACGGCGCGTACACGATCGCGATGCTCTTCCTGGGACTGGGCAGCCTGCCGTTCTGCCGCGCACTGCTCCGCTCGCACCTGATCCCCCGACCGCTCGCGCTCTGGGGTCTGCTCGGGTACGCGGTCGTCGCCGTCGGCATGGGTCTCGAGCTGGTCGGCTACGGCATCGGCATGGCGGTCTGGATCCCCGGAGGACTCTTCGAGGTCGCCCTCGGAGTGCTGCTGGTCGTCCGAGGGTTCCCCCGGGGGGCGGCACCGGTGGCACGAAGGGACCAGAGCGACGCCATGGCGGACGCCTGAGCCCCACCCCACTGCGCGGGGCGAGCGTGTGGCCGCTCGCCGGTAGGCTGGTGCGCGCGTCGCCGAGATCGTGCACTCGGCCGACGTCGACGGGACCGTCCTCCCGTGCCGGCGGATCCCCGCCGGTGCAGGTGCTGACGGCCTCGCGCCTGTAGCTCAGGGGATAGAGCACCGCTCTCCTAAAGCGGGTGTCGGCAGTTCGAATCTGCCCAGGCGCACGTTTGTGCAGGTCAGACGGGGTGTGGGCGCGAGTGCTGCAACCGCTCCGGGTGACGTTCGGCCGGATCGGGTCCCCATCGGGTCCGTGGAAACTCCTGTGGACACCTCCCAGGACGTGGACGACCTGTCAAGGGACGTGGACGGACGCCACAGCGGACGCTAGCGATGCCTCCGGTGTCGATTGCCCCAGGAGCCGGAACGGCTCGGGCTGACGGGCGGAGCGTCCCAGGTCACGGAGGGCCGGTCGACCTTCCAGGACTTGAGGCTGGCGGCGCGGACTCAACTGGAACCTTGCGGCGATAGCCGGAATGCCGCCGTGGAAAGCGGAGGCCTCGCCGATCTCGACGAGGCCTCCACCCTGTTGCCCGACCGATGAGCGTCGATCGTCAGGCGGCGTTGGCGCGCTTGACGCAAGCTGCGGCCATGCCACCGTGACCGCCGGCCAGGCCTGCAATGCAGACCGCGCATCCGAACCCGGCTGTACCGACGCAGACGGCCGCGCAGACGACCGCAATCGAGCTGAGGATCCACCACGCGATTCCGGCGTTCGAGAGGCACCGGTTAAGCTCGCTCCAACTGAATGCCTGGACGATGTCCTGGCCTCCCACAATCTGGGAGTTGGTGATGTCGACATTCTGACGGAGAGCCCCGTCCTGCCACACGTTGAGGTGGAAGGTTGCCAGGTCGACGGCGACCGCAGTCATTTCGACGACTGAGGTCGTGCCTCGCTGGTGCATGAAGACCACCTTGCTGACGCCGTCGAGGACGTTTCCGGCGAGCGGCACGGTGATCAACTGGATGCCGCGGTACGCCTGGACGGCGGCGGCGTCCCAGTTGAGCTCGTGGCCACTTCGTGATTGGTAGCCCGATGCAATCGCGGCGGCCACGAGGCGCTCGGCTGGGCGTCCTGTGACTTCTACGAACTCCTCGGCTGTTTCGGCAGCCTCGATGAGCGAGGCCTCGTACTGTGCCTCGTTCGGCTCGAACGTGATCTGCGTGGCGGGCACCATGCTGAAGGCTTCGTCGCGGATCGTGAGGTCGAACGTCTCGGGGTTGCTTGCGTCAGGAGCGGTGGCCTCTACGACCCCGTAGATCGCGAGCGCTCCGATTGCGAAAGATGCAGTGAGCTTCGTGGCGTTCGCGAGGAGCGAACCTCGACGCCCGTGCCCTTGGTGCTGATCACGCACTCTCAACTCGTGCACGGCCAGCACCAACGCAGTGAAGACGGCGACGCCTGCGGCGAACCGGAGTGCGACTCCTGTGCCGGAAAACGCTGGAGCGAACGTGAGCCCGATGAAGGCTGCACTGACCATCAGGAGTCCGGCGATCCACGGTCGCTCGCCCCTGCGTAACTGCCGTTGCCTGATGTCCACAATCGACGCCCCCTGAGCTGTTGTCATCATCGTGACGTCTGTCACGACGGCAGTGACTCTACTGAACATGATCTTGTCGGGCAACCCTCGGCTCGGCCGATTTGTCGGCTCAGCGGGCTCATCAGATTTGCGGCGGGGTGACGGCTCGCCGGTGAGTTGGGTGCGGGGCTGAAGGGTCGAGGTCCTCGAAGATCAGAAGCGCCAACCACTGATCAATCTCGAGAACCTCGACGGTGTCCAACGCTACGGGGTGCGCCGGCGCGAGACACGCTGCCCGGGCGTGGCACGCACACCCGCCCGGGCAGCGCAACGCTAGCAATGGGGGACTCTCATGACTGACCACACGTCGATCGCTGCGCGGCTCGCTGCTGCTGGACGCCCGGCGCGACCTGGCCTCGCTGACGTCCGCCAGGACCTTGTCGCGCTCTTCGGTGCTGAGCGGGCGCCGCTTGACCTCATGACTGACGAGGACTACGACAACGACGAGCGTGTCGTTGCCGGTCATGCGCGTGAACTCTGGAGCATTACCGACCGGCAGGCCCTTGCACGACTCGCGGACGACGACGAGCGGGAGCAGGTCTTGCCAGCAGAGGAGGCACGCCGCGATCTCGCTGAGGTGGACAGCGTGCCAGAACCCGCGGAGCGTCGCTACGCACGCACCCTGATTGAGCACGGCGCGGGCCTGCGCACCTCGGTACTTCTCCAGTGGGCACCTGACGACCCCGAACAACTCACCGCCTTCGTCGACTACGGAGTGCTCGGAACTGGACTTCTGCAGCGCTACCACGATGCCCGTTACGGTGTCGCCAACATGCATGAGGGCGACATCGATGATCCTCTGTGGCGGGCCTACCTGCGCGCGCTCGACGCGGAGGGTCTCGTCTGACCCCGCTTCACATCGGTTGGCCCAGCTCGACGACCGGCAGGCACCACCCGGCCGATCGAAGATCTCGCTCTCGGTGACCTGGTCCTGGCCGCTGACCCGGTCACCGGCCTCTCGCAGCCCGAACCGGTGCTCCAACCACTGATCAGCCAGGGTGACAAGCACCTGGTCACCATCGCCACCAAGACCGGCACGCTCACCGCTACCGCCAACCACCCCGTGAGGGTCGACGGCACCGGCTGGAAGAACGCCGAAGTGAAGCGCCCCAGGTTCGATGCCGCATCCTTTTTGAGTTGGAAGGATGCGAGTCATGCCGAAGAAGATCGATCCGAA
>NZ_JAMBPP010000008.1 GCF_023369855.1 Actinotalea alkalitolerans
CGGCCTCTCCGGTGTCCCGGCTCTTTCGCAGGTCGCCATCGCCCACCGCTGTTCGGCCTCGCCCCCGCCAGCCGCCCCTCCCGACCTGACCAGCTTCTCGGACGGATCTGTGCGGCAGGTGAGCGAGATCGTTCGAGAACCTGGTCGGTCAGGCCAGATGTGCGCGCAAGGGCCGACGCCGTCGGGCCGGGCGGCGGGCGGTCGGGGGCCGGGCATCGGGCAGCGGAGTCGCCACCGGCTGATGTCGAGAACGGCGTGCGGGCTCCGTCCCTGGGGTGGTGGCGCCGACAATGGCGTCACGGACCTGAGCGAGCCGAACGGAGAGAGTCATGGCCAAGTACCTGATGCTCAAGCACTACCGCGGGGGGCCCGAGCCGATGCCGAACGCCCGCGCGCCGATGCAGGAGTGGACCCCCGAGGAGATCTCGGCGCACATCGCGTTCATGGACCACGTCGCGGACGTCCTGCGTGAGCGCGGGGAGTACGTGGACAGTCAGGCGCTCTCACCTCAGGGCGCGTTCGTGCGGTTCGACGGCGAAGGCCGGCCGCCGGTGACCGACGGTCCGTTCGCCGAGACCAAGGACCTGATCGCGGGCTGGATGCTGATCGACGTCGAGTCGGTCGAACGGGCCCACGAGGCTGCGGCGTTCCTGTCCTCGGCGCCCGGACCAGGGGGCGAGCCGCTCCAGGAGTGGATCGAGGTCCGACCGTTCCTCGAGCAGCCTCCGACCGTGGCCGACTGACGCGATGGGTGAGCTGCTCCGGGACCTGGTCCCGCAGGTGCTCGGGGTCCTCGTCCGCCGCGGTGCCGACTTCGCGGCGGCCGAGGACGCCGTCCAGGAAGCGCTGGTCGAGGCGCTCCGGCGGTGGCCGAGCTGGATCCCGGACGCGGGGCGGGACGCGGGGCCGGACGGGATGTCGGACGGGGGACCCGACGCGTGGCCGGCCGGGACGTCGGACGCGAGACCGCACGACCCCAAGGGCTGGTTGGTGACCGTCGCGTGGCGCAAGCTCGTCGACGCGGGCCGTTCCGACGCGGCTCGACGGGCCCGCGAGGTGCGGGTCGCGGACGAGCCGCACCCGGGTCCTGCGGCTCAGCACGACGACACGTTGCTGCTGCTGTTCCTGTGCTGCCACCCGTCCCTGACCCCCGCGTCGGCGGTGCCCCTGACCCTGCGCGCCGTCGGCGGCCTCACCACGCGGCAGATCGCCCGGGCGTACCTGGTTCCCGAGGCGACCATGGCGCAACGGATCAGCCGGGCCAAGCGGACCGTGGCGGCTCAGGGGCTGGGGCCGCCGGGTGACCTGCGCGACGTGCTGAGGGTCCTGTACCTGGTGTTCAACGAGGGCTACACGGGCGAGGTCGACCTGGCCGGGGAGGCGATCCGGCTGACGCGGGTGCTCGCGCGGGTCAGCGACGAGCCCGAGGTCGCCGGGTTGCTGGCCCTGATGCTGCTGCACGATGCGCGGCGCGGGGCACGCTGGTCGGCCGACGGTGCGATCGTGCCGCTGGCTGACCAGGACCGTTCGCTGTGGGACACCGCCCTCATCGCCGAGGGGGTGACCGTCCTGCAGGGCGCCCTGGCCCGGGACCGGGTCGGCGAGTACCAGGCGCAGGCTGCGATCGCCGCTCTGCACTGCGACGCCGCGACGGCCGAGGAGACCGACTGGCCGCAGGTCCTCGAGTGGTACGACGAGCTGCTGGGGATCACCGGGTCGCCGGTGGTCGCCCTCAACAGGACTGTGGCGGTGGGTCAGGTCGACGGCCCGCTCGCGGGTCTCGCAGCCCTCGAGGCCGTGCCGGGCGACGTCCCGCGTCGAGCTGCGGTCGCCGCGTGGCTGCACGAGCGGGCTGGTGATCGCCCGACGGCGGCAGCGCTCTACGTCGAGGCTGCTGCATCGGCCCACGATGTCGCCGAGCGGGACCACCTCGTGCTGCAGGCGGCCCGGCTCCGACAGGCCGAGGACACCTAGGGCGTGTTGATCAAGTCGGTTCGTGTTTGCGTGGGTGAGTCTTGAGTGGTGACGCGGCAGGAGATCTCTGACGAGGTGTGGTCTGTGATGGAGCCGTTGATGCCGGCGGTGTCGGGCAGGTCGAGGCCGTGGACTGATCATCGGCTCGCTGTCGAGGCTATGGCCTGGAAGTACCGGACCGGCGCACCGTGGCGGGATGTGCCGGAGCGGTTCGGGAAGTGAAACTCGATCTACAAGCGGTTCAACCGATGGGCTGAGGACGGCACCTGGGAGAAGCTGCTCGCTTCGGCGACCAGCAGAAGGAGCGCTACAAGGGCCGCAATGCTGTCGAGCGCTGCTTCAACAAGCTCAGACAATGGCGCGGCATCGCGATGCGGTCCGACAAGCTCCTCCGCACCTGCCGAGCTGCCGTTAGCCTCGCCGCCACCCTGATCTGGATCAGATCAAGGTGGACCTAGAACGCTCGGACAGGACCGAGGAGACCCACGTGTTCATCCGCGCCGCATAGCCCCGGGCCGGAAACGATCCATCGACACTGAGATCCTCGATCGTGAAACGAGGAGGATGCATTCGGGCGGGAGCGCGCGTTGCATCATCCGGTTTGAAGAGACCGCGCCGGTTCTGAGCGACTCGGCGGCGCTCGATCTGATTCACTGCCTCCAACCCTCCCGTGCTGTAAGCCTCGATCATCGTCCACTGCCCGTCGGCGGTGTTGGCCGGCGCCGTCAATGGATGCTGTAGGTATAGCAGGCGACATTCACACCGTGATGCGGTCCCCAAGGAGCAAGTCGTTGATGATCCAGAGCGAGCAGCACGTGGAAGAGATCTTCACAGCTTCCGAATCTCCCCATCGCATGGCAGTCCTCGCACATTGACATGAGTTCAGTCTATGAACCTCAGCCTCGCCGCCACACTGATCTGGACCAGATCGGACTTGATCAACACGGCCTAGCCCGGGCATCGCCGGCGACCCACGGGCGTGCGCCGGCTTCTCGAACGGATCTGTCCATGAGACGCACAGAATCGTTCGAGAAGCCGGCGACGCGCAGCCGGTGACACGCGCCCGGCCACGCCTACGGGACCAGGCGCAGCGTCCCGCCGTGGCTCTCGACGGGCATTGGGTCGGGGATCTCGCCGATGAACTCGCCGTCCTCGGTGTCGCGGAAGCCGAGCAGCACCCACGACCCGGGTGTCTGCTCGACCAGGCGGGCGGCGTAGATGCTCGGGTGGTCGAAGGCCGTCGCGGCGCCGATGTCCCACGGCCCCAGGAGGGTCTCCCCGGGGACCACCCACACCCCACCACCCGTCCACGTCGAGCGTCGTTCGGCGTCCATCCGGTCGGGCCAGCACGAGAAGACCAGCACCGGCTGACCGTCGACCACGGCGACCTGCGGCACCTCGAGCTGACCGAAGCCCGCGGGGGTGGTCAGCGGAGGCTGCACCTCCCAGTGCTCGAGGTCGGGGCTGGTCGCGTGCCCGATGACGCCCCGGCCCTCCGCGCTGCCCTCACGCACCCGGGCGGTCAGCAGCATGTGCCAGCCGTGGCCGTCGGGGTCGGCGAAGACCCAGGGGTCGCGCCACGCCTCGTCGATCCAGGCGTCCCGGTCGAGCTTCTCGTACCAGCGGGGGTCGGCCTCGAGCAGCGGGTCGTCGCCCACCCGGTGCCAGGTGATCAGGTCGTCCGACCGTGCGACCCCGACGCGCTGCACGAGGGGTTCGGCGCGGCTCACGCCGGTGTAGAACATCCGCCAGGTGCCGTCGGGCGCCTGGATCACCGACCCGGTCCAGGTCGCCTGGTCGTCCCAGGCGGGGGCGTCGGCGGTGACCAGGGCGTCCGGCAGGAGCTCCCACGTGATCAGGTCGGTCGAGCGGGCGTGCCCGACGGAGGCGCGCAGGTGGCGGCGGTCGGGGTCCTGCAGGGCTCGGGAGGCCCGCAGGAAGAACAGGTGGTGGTGCTGACCGTCGTGGACGGTCCAGCTGTCCCACACCCAGTGGTCGGCGAGCTTGAGCATGTGGTCTACCCCTTCACGCCGCTGGAGGCGATGCTGCTGACGAAGGCCCGTTGGAAGGCCAGGAACATGACGAGCACGGGCAGCGTGATCAGCGACGTGTACGCCATGACCTCGCCCCAGGCGGTGTTGAGCTGGAAGAAGTACTGCATGCCGACCATGACGGGGCGCAGGGACTCCTGCTGGACCACCATGAGCGGCCACAGGTACTGGTTCCAGGCGGGCAGGAAGGTCAGGATCGCGACGGTCGCGAACGCCGGCCCTGCGAGCGGCACGATGATGCGCCGGTAGATGGTGAACCATCCGGCGCCGTCGATGCGCGCGGCCTCGTCGAGGGACTTGGGGATGGTCGAGAAGTACTGCGTGAACAGGAAGATCGAGAATGCGTTCGCGATGAACGGGATGATCTGCACGTGGTAGGAGTTCAGCCACCCGAAGTCGTACATGGGGACGTTGTTCTCGAACACGAGCGTCGGCAGCTTCGAGACCCAGTAGACCATCGGGATCGCGATGGTCTCGAAGGGCACGATGAGGGTCGCGATGACGACCGTGAGCAGCACCTTGCGGCCACTCCACTCGAGGCGCGAGAGAGCGAACCCGCACATGGAGTTGACGATCAGGCCGAGCCCCACGATGCAGGTGGTGACCAGCACCGAGTTGAACAGGAAGCGCCCCACGGGCACCCGGTCGAAGACGTCGCTGTAGTTCTGCAGGCTGATGTCGCCGACCGGCAGGAAGGCCTGCGGGCTGCCGATGTCACCGAGGATCTGCGCGTCGGGCTTGAGGCTCGAGACGAACATGAAGATCACGGGGAACAGGAAGAACCCGGCGAGCAGCACCATCGGCAGGTAGCCGACCAGGAGCCGACGTCGGCGGCGCGTGGAGGCTTCGTCCTTGCTGCGGCGGGTCTCGGCGTCGCGGGCCGCGGAGTCGTGACCCGTCGAGCCGCGGGAGGGTGTCGTCGTGCTCATGGGTCAGTCCTTCTCTCGGGTGAGGTAGCGCTGGATGAGCGCGACGATGAGCACCAGGACGAAGAAGATGAGGGAGATCGCGGCGCCGTAGCCGGTCTCCTGCTGGCGGTAGCCCTGCCTGACGGCGTGGAACACGAGGGTGGTCGTGGAGTCCCGCGGGCCGCCCTGGGTCATCACGTCGATCTGCACGAACAGCCCGAGGGCCGCGATGGTGATGGTGACCAGGACGAACACCATGGTCGAGCGCAGGCCGGGCCAGGTGACGTCCTTGAACTGCTGCCACCCGTTGGCGCCGTCCATGCGGGCAGCCTCGTAGAGCTCCTCGGGGATGGTCTGCAACCCCGACAGCCAGATGATCATGTGGAATCCCACGGCCTGCCAGATCGACAGCACGATGATCGCGCCCAGGGCCGTGTTGGTGTTGCTGAGCCAGGCGGTGCCCTGGAAGGCCCCGAAGGTGATGGTGTCGATCATCGAGTTGATCAGGCCGTCGCCCTGGTACATGAAGCGCCACAGGATGGAGACGACGACGATCGAGGTGACCACGGGGATGAAGAAGATGACGCGGAACCAGGTGACACCGCGCAGCCGCTGGTTGACCAGGATCGCCATGACCAGCCCGAGCCCGGCCTGGACCGGCACGATGACGGCTGCGAACAGGAACGTGTTGATCAGAGAGCGGATGAACGTCGGGTCGGAGGTGAAGGCGCGCAGGAAGTTGTCCATCCCGACGAACCTGGGTGGGTTCGGCGAGATGAGGCGCGCGTTGGTGAACGACAGCCCGAAGGCGAGCAGCACGGGGACGATGAGGAAGAGCACGAGCAGGACGACGGCGGGAGCGACCATCGCGTAGGCGGCGCGGCGACCTTCCTTCGAGCCGGCGACCCTGCTGCGGGCCCGGCCGGTGCGCCCGCGACGGGAGCGGTCGCCCTGCGGGGTGATCTGCTGGGTGGGGACGGTCATGGTGCACATCCGTTCCGGCACGGGGCGGGTCCCTCGGGGGTCACCCGCCGGACCGCACCCGGGCAGGGTGGGTCCGGCAGGTGACCGTCCGAGGGGGCGCCGTCGGCGCCGTGAAGGACGGTCGGCTCAGAAGCCGTAGCCGTCGTTGGACTCGATGTTGGTGTCGATCTCCTGGACCGCCTGGTCCAGCGTGGACTGCACGGGGGCGCCGCTCATGATGTCCCGCGCGGCGCGCTCGAAGACGTTCGAGATCACGGCGTAGGCAGGTGTCGGCGGGCGCTCGAGGGCGAACCGCTCGGACAGCTCGACGAACGGGTACAGCGGGCCGCCCTCGGCGAAGTTCTCGGAGAGCTCCTGGGCCTCGGCGGTCGCCGGGATGACGACCTGGCGGTCGGCGAACTCGGCGATGTACTCGTCCTGGAAGCTGAACTCGAGGTAGGCGCGAGCGCCCTCGACCTGGTTGCACCCGTCCGAGATGCCCCACTGCCAGGACGCGCCGCCGATGACCGGCCCGTTGCCGAAGTCCGGCGGCGGGAGGATCAGCAGGTCGTCGCCCACGGTCTCCAGGGAGTCCATCGCGTTCCAGACCCCGGTGTAGCTCAGGGCGGCCTCGTCGGCGTTGAACTCGGTGTTGCCGATGGTCCCGGAGTCGCTGGCCAGGCCCCGCTCGAACGCGGACTGGAACCAGGTGAAGAACTCCACGGCCTCGGGCCCGTTGAGGGCCCCGTCGGCGGTCAGGAACGTGTCGCGGTCGATGAGGTCACCGCCGGCGCTCTGCAGCATGGGTGAGTAGGCGTACGACCACCACTCCCCGGCGTCCTCCGCGCCGATGTCCAGCGGGGTCGCGTAGCCGGCCTCCTGCAGGGTGACCAGGGCGGCGTCGAACTCCTCGATGGTCCAGGGGTCGTCCAGGTCGGGGATGCGGATGTCGTTGGCCTCGAGCACGGACTGGCGGGCGAAGACCGACAGGGCGGCGTCCCAGTAGCCCGCGGAGTAGATCTCGTCCTGGTAGCGCCCGACGGCGGTGGGCAGCAGGTTGTCGGTGATCGCCGGGTCGATGCCGAGGGGCTGGATGTAACCGGCCCAGGCCCAGTTGGGGACGATCGGGCCGTCCATGTCGAGCAGGCAGGGCAGGTCGCCCGCGGCGGCCGCGGCGACGATGGCGTCGTTGTAGGCGCCCTGCGGGAAGGACTCGGTGACGACCTGGTACTCGTCCTGGGAGCCGTTGAAGTCGGCGATGATCTGCTCGTAGACCGCGAGCTCGGCCTCGTTGCCGGCCGAGTGGGTCCACATGGTCAGCTGGGCGGGGCCGTCACCGCCGCCCCCGCCGTTGCTGTCGGACTGCCCGGCCTGGCCGCAGCCGGCCAGTGCTGTGGCTGAGGCAGCGGTGATCGCTACCATCGCCGTCAAGGACTTGCGACTCATCGTGATTCCTTTCGTGGGGTCCGACTGGCAGGTCGGGCCCTGCGGTTGGTGGGCGTCGCGAGACGTCCATGTGTGGTGTCACTCCCCGTCGCCGGCCGGTGCTGGATGCTGGGCCGGCGGCGGGGCTACTGATTCACGGCGGATGAGCGGGCACGGCATGAGGTGCACGCCGTCGTTCTCCGTCGGTGCGGCAAGGACGCCGAGCCGGACCTGCATGGCCCAGCGCCCCATCTCGTAGTGCGGCAGCGCCACCGTGGTGAGTGGGGGGTCGAGCTCGGCGGCGATGAACTGCTGGTCGTCGTAGCCGACGACCGACAGGTCTGTGGGGATCTCCAGCCCGCGGTGACGGGCTGCCCGGTAGGCACCCATCGCGACGCGGTCGTTGAAGCAGAAGATGGCCGTGGGGCGCTGGGCCGGTGGCCGGTCGAGCAGCTCGCCCGCGGCGGCGACCCCGCCTGCGGCGGTGGTGATCGAGGCCTCGACCCGCAGGCTCGGGTCGGGCTCGATGCCGGCGCGACGCAGCACCTCGAGGTACCCCTCGTGGCGCAGCCGGGAGGCGATCGGGACGGGTTCCTCGCCGGCGTCGATGTAGGCGATGCGGGTGTGCCCCTGGTCGACGAGCTCCTGGACGGCCGCCATCGCGCCGGCACGGTCGTCGGGCATGACGGCGGGGAAGCCGCCGCCGGCGGGTCGGCCGTCGAGGAAGACGGTGCCGGCGGGCAGACCGGCGGGGACGTCGACCACCTGGCTCCACATGCAGGCGTAGACCATGCCGTCGACCTGACGGCTGAGCAGGGCGTCGACGGCCTCGCGCTCGACGTCGTGGTCACCGTCGGTGTTGACCAGCAGGAGCAGGTAGCCGTGCTCGCGGGCGACGTCCTGGGCGGCCTGGACCATCTCGACGGCGAAGGGCGTGGTCGCGATCCGGTCGGAGATGAGCGCGATGGTGTGGGTGCGCTGGGTGCGCAGGCTCCGGGCGACCGAGTTGGGGGCGTAGCCGATCTCGGTGGCCACGCGCCGGACGCGGTCGCGGGTGGTGTCCGGGATGCGGGCGGACTGGCCGTTGAGGACGAGCGAGACCGTGGTCGGGGAGACGCCGGCCTCGCGGGCGACGTCCTTGATCCCGACACGCTTCATCGCGCTCTCCTGACGATCGGTGCTCGTTGGCGTGTCTCTGGTCCGCGGTGGACGAGCCAGGTTCGCGACCTGCTGCTGTGGCGATAAACCGATTTATCAACTGGTCCGATCGTGACGCAGAGCACAGTGCGTCGTCAACCCTCGTTACCGAACCGTGACAGGGGGAGCCGGGGCCGGGGCTGGTCCGGGGCCGAACCGGGCTCCCGGCGTTGACACGCGCTGCCCGACGTCGACCGGGCGCATCGTCGGGCACGTGGTCAGTCGAGCGCCTGGGACTGCAGCACGACGGGCGCCCACTCCCCGGCGCACACGCTGCACCGCACGCTCTCCCGGGGCGGTCCGACGGGGAAGAGGGTGAGCACCCAGAAGAGGTGGAACCAGGTGCGCTGCTCGAGGTGCTCGTAGCGGCGCGGCTCGAGGCAGAAGGGGCACCTGAACGAGCCGACGCCCAGGACCCGGCGGCGCACACGGGTGCCGAAGAAGAGGATCACCCGCCCAGGATCCCGTAGTGCGCCGTCGACGGCCACCGTCGCCTGCCGCGGGCTCGAGCGTGCTGTCTGGCGGGTCGCTCGAGGCGGGGTGCAGCACGGCGGGGCGTTCGCGGGCGTCTTGCCGGTGGCGGCGCGGCCTGCTCGGTGTCGGTGCGCCGGTCGCTGGGTGCTGTCTGCTCGGCGTCGTTGCGCCGGTGGCGGGCGGTGTCTGCTCGCAGCAGATCCGCCACGGGCAGAGTCGGTTCCGGTGGACCATCGGGCGGTGTCACGGTCGGGTGGAGCGGGCGGTCAGGTGCCCCCGCCGGACAGTTGACGGAGGCGCACCATGAGCACCCCGACCCCCGCGGCCACGAGCGTGCCCTTCTCGGGCTCCGCGGGCCTGGCCCCCGCGGGCCCGTCCCCCTTCACCGGCCCGTCCCCCTTCACGGCGCCGGCCCTCTTGACCGGCCCGTCCCCAGCGGCAACCAGTACTCAGGCCCGGGGGGAGCCGGCGGCCGGGACCTTCGACGACCAGCTCGCTGCCCGGCTGCTGCACCAGCGCATCATCGTGCTGGGAACAGCGGTCGACGACTCGGTCGCGAACCGGATCAGCGCCCAGCTGCTGCTCCTCTCGGCCGAGGACCCGCGCAGCGACATCGCCCTGTACATCAACTCCCCGGGCGGCTCGGTCAGTGCCGGGATGGCGATCTACGACACCATGCGGCTGGTCCCCAACGACGTCTCGACCCTCGCGATGGGGCTGGCCGCGAGCGTCGGGCAGTTCCTGCTGTGCGCCGGGACGGAGGGCAAGCGGTACGCGATGGAGCACGCCCGGGTGCTCATGCACCAACCCTCGGGGGGGCTCGGCGGAACGGCCGTGGACATCGCGATCCAGGCCGAGAACATGGCGCACGTCAAGCACACCATGCAGTCGCTGATCGCCCGGCACACAGGTCAGCCCGTCGAGACCATCGAGCGCGACAGCGACCGTGACCGCTGGTTCACCGCGGTCCAGGCCCAGGAGTACGGCTTCGTGGACCGCGTGGTGCGCCAGATCGACGACGTCCGGCCCGACGGCGCGCTGCGGAAGGTGGGACTGTGATGGCCGGCCAGTACACGATCCCGGTGGTCGTCGAGCAGCGGGCGACCGGGGAACGCAGCGCGGACGTCTTCAGCCGGCTCCTGTCGGACCGGATCATCTTCCTGGGCACGGAGATCGACGACGGCGTCGCGAACGTCGTCATCGCCCAGCTGCTGCACCTGCAGTCGCAGAGCCAGGACACCGACATCAGCCTCTACATCAACTCCCCCGGGGGTTCGCTGACGGCGCTGATGGCGATCTACGACACGATGCAGTTCGTCCGACCGGACGTCTCGACCTTCTGCATGGGACAGGCGGCGTCGGCCGCGGCGGTCCTGCTGGCGGCCGGGACGCCGGGCAAGCGGTTCGCCCTCGAGCACTCCCGGGTGCTGCTGCACCAGCCCTCGGGCGGTGCCGAGGGCACCGCCGCCGACCTCGAGCTGCAGGCCCGCGAGGTGCTGCGGCTGCGCGCACAGGTCGAGGAGGTGCTCTCACGGCACACGGGTCACCCGCCCGAGAAGCTCCGCGCGGACACCGACCGCGACCGCATCTTCACCGCGCCCGAGGCGCTCGCCTACGGGCTGGTGGACGGCGTCGTCGGGAGTCTCAAGGATGCCGGGAGCCTCGCGCGTGCCGTGAGCCTCCAGGACGCCGGGAGCCTCGCGCGTGCCGGGAGCCTCAAGGACGGAGGGGCGGCGCCCACGTCGGCAGGGTGAGGATCTCTGCGCCGTCGTCGGTGATGGCGATCGTGTGCTCGCTGTGAGCCGTCCGGGAGCCTGTGGCGCTCCGGAGGGTCCATCCGTCGCGATCGGTGATGAGCTCAGCGGTGCCCGCCATGACCCACGGCTCGAGCGCCAGCAGCAGCCCCGGTCGCAGCGTGTACCCGCGTCCGGGGCGGCCGGTGTTGGAGACGTGCGGGTCCTGGTGCATCGTCGATCCGATGCCGTGACCGCCGTACTCGGTGTTGATCGGGTACCCCGCTGCGCGCAGGACCGAGCCGATGGCGTGGGAGATGTCGCCGATGCGTGCTCCGGGACGGGCGGCGGCGATCCCCGCGGACAGCGCGCGTTCTGTCGTGTCGATCATCGCGACGCTCTCGGGGTGCCTGGTGTCCCCCACGATGAAGCTGATCGCGGAGTCGGCGGCGAACCCGCCCGTGGAGACTGCGAGGTCGAGCGACAGCAGGTCGCCGTCGGCGAGCGTGTAGTCGTGGGGCAGCCCGTGGAGGACGGCGTCGTTGACGGAGGTGCAGATGTAGTGGCCGAACGGGCCGTGCCCGAAGGACGGTGCGTAGTCGACGTAGCAGGACTGGGCACGGGCCTCGACGATCATGTCCTTGGCCCACGTGTCGATGTCCAGGAGGTTGGTACCCGGTGCGCTGCGGCTCCTGAGTGTCTGCAGGATGTTGCCGACGAGGGCGCCAGCCACCTTCGCCCGCTCCACCTCGGCCGGGTTCAGGATCTCGATCACGATGCGCCTCTCTCTTGCGTCCAATAACTATCCCGGGAATGTTATCCCGGTATTAGTATCGGCATCATGGTCCGGTTGCCGCTCACACCCGCAGAGGTCGAGCGCGGGCAGCGCCTCGGTGCCCTGCTGCGTCGGGCCAGAGGGGAGCGTTCGATGCTCCAGACCGCGCTCGACGCTCGTGTCTCACCGGAGACCCTTCGAAAGATCGAGTCAGGTCGTGTGGCGACCCCGGCGTTCCCGACCATCGCGGCGATCGCCGACGTCCTGGGTCTCTCCCTCGATGTGGTGTGGGCCGAGATCGTCCAGCCCGGAGCCGTGGCCGCCTCGAACGGCACCGCTGGCGACTCCACCGGCACCGCAGGCGACTCCACCGGCACCGCTGGCGACTTCACCGGCACCGCAGGCGACTCCACCGGCACCGCTGGCGACTCCACCGGCACCAGTGCCGACGTGACCCGCGCCGGTGACGACGCCCGTCAGCGGCTGGTCTCGTAGGTCGCGACCTTCGGCCGCGGGCTCTCGGAGATCGCCGGCCCCGCTCTGCGCCCGGGTGGTCCGGTGGGGGCGGGTCGCGACGGAGCTGTGACGCGACCTTGTGGTGCGGTGCGACCGGGTGGGACTGCGGCGTGACCGGGTGGAACCGGGGCGTGACCGGGTGGGCCGGTCGTCTTGAGCATGCTCCCGTGTCGCTGGTCGGTGAGTACTGATCCGTCAACGCGCGCGAACTCCCACCCGCCGGTCGCCCGAGGGGCGATGCGCAGGTGTCGTTGGTGGACGAGGTCGTGGTGGTGCCAGCACAGCAGGATCCCGTTGGCCACCGACGTGGGTCCGGATCTGGACCAGGGCTGGACGTGGTGGATCTCGCCGAGTGCCGGTGGTGCGTGGCACCCCGGGAACTGGCAGCACCGGTCGCGCGCCACCACGGCCCGACGCAGCTGCCCGGTGTAGGTCCGCTGGGCGCGTCCCACGTCCAGGACCTGGCCGCTCGGCCCGAAGACGATGCGGGTGATCTCGCTGTCGCACGCGATCCGCGCGAGCAACGTGGGGGCCAGGGGCTCGCCGGAATCGAGCTCGGCGGGGAGCAGGGACACCGGCGCTGCGGCGTTGGTCCCGTCGGCCGTTGTGCGGGCGTCGTCGGCGAGCGCCCGGAAGGTGTTCCACGGGACGTGGACCGACAGGTGGGGGCGGACCTGCGACCCTCCGCCGGCCAGGCCCCGGTCCAGGGTCAGGCGAGCCAGCCCGACCAGGGCTTCTGCCTGCCGTGCCTGCGGGGTCCGGTCGTCGTCGGCGGCGGGGACGCCTGTCACGGCGCGCAGGGCCGTGGTCAGTGCGGCCCCGTGCTCGACGGTCAGGAACCCGTTGACCGCGACACCGCCGTCGCGGGGGGTCAGGAACAGGTGCTCCCGGGCGGCGATGAGGGTGTGGTCCCGGTCGGCAGCCTCGGCGTCGACCTGGGTGGCCCACCGCGAGGCGGTCTTGCGGAACTGGTCCACCGTGGTGGTCCTGGCCTGCTCGACCAGTGCTGCCTCGTTGCGGTCCTCATGACCACCCGCCAGTGCCTCACGCCGGGCGGCAGAGGTCGGTGCGATCCTGGCCAGGACGTGCGCGTGCTCGAGGGTGATCTCCCCGGCTGCCACGGCGGCCTGCGTCACCGGCAGGTCCGCACCGAGTGCCTTGCTGAGCTGGACCTCACGGCGCACCGTTCCCACCGACACGCCCTCCTGCTGGGCGACGTGCTCGGCGACGGTCCGCGCCCCGGACAGGGCCCACCGACCGTCCTCCTCGACCACGGTGATCGCCCGCGCGGACACCAGTCCGACCATGTCTGCCACGACCCGCAGCTCGCGATGCACCAGAGCGGCGTCCCCGGCGTCGAGGGGGGTGCGATCTGCTACCAGCGCGACCGCCGCGGCCCGCAACGCGCGCACGCGCTCGACCAGCGAGCCCGCGCCCACGTGTGCTGCGCCAGACCCCACCTCACACCTCCCGGACCGAGCATGTCGAACACCTGTTCGAACAACTCTACGAGAGTGCGATGACATCCACCAGGGATGCGGGTCGATCTGTGGACAGCCGGCCCGTCCTGCGGCCTGCGCGGATCAGCGTGCCGGGTCTCTCGGGGGGATGACTGATGTATCGGCTGTCCGCGGTGCACCTTGAGCCCGATTCGCCGGATTCACCCGGATGGAGCAGTGTGCGGTAGTTCGCGCCGAGTTCAGGGCGGTCAGGCGGCGCGGAGCAGGGCCGTGCCGGACGGCGTCTGGTCGACCTGCGGGGACACCGGCGGGAGGCGTGTGGTGAGGTCGACCAGCTCTCCCTGCCCGGGTGCGGTGCGGGCAGCCAGCGTGTCGTGCGCCGCAGCCACCAGGTCGACCAGGCGGAGGTCGAGCGACCGGCAGACCGCGCCGAGCACCTCGGAGGAGACCTCCTTGCGTCCGCGCTCGATCTCGGAGAGGTAGGCGACCGAGACCTGCGCCCGTCCGGCGACCTCCCGCAGCGTGCGGCCCTGCGCGAGGCGGTGGTGACGCAGCACGGCTCCGAGCAGCGAGCGCAGCAGAGGTTCGTGGCGTCGGGGCGTCGGTGCGCCACCTGCCTGCAGGATCGTCATGGCATCCTCCGTCGCGCAGGCCCTCGCAGGCCTTCCCGGCGACCGTAGCAGCGCAGTCCTGGACCGTTCCCGAGGTGGCGCTCAGCCGTCCGCGAACACCCGGGAGGACGTCGTCCGACGACGACGGCGTGCCCGGCCCGACCGGGTCGCCGAGTGCCGTACCGGGCCGCCCGCGGGGTGGAAGGATGGCGACGCCCGGCACCGTCCCGAGAGGTCCCCGTGATGACCCGCACCCTGCTGACCCGCGTCGCCATCGCCGGCCTTGCCGTCGTCGCCCTCGGGGTGATCACCCTCTTCGTCGAGGTCGCCGCGACGTACGGCGAGGGCTTCATGTCGCTGTGCGGGTCGGCGGCGTCGCCGTTCCCCGCAGACGCGGAGTGCTCCGACCTCCTCGCGCGCCGACGGCTGCTCGCGGTCGTCGTGATCGTGGTCGGCGCTCTCGCGACGGCGGTCGCGTTGCTGCTGCGCAGCGACCTCTCCCGCAGCGACCTCTCCCGCAGCGACCTGCCGGTCACGCCGCCAGCGCCCTGAGCCCCACGCCGCCCGCACCCTGAGTCCCACGCACCCTGAGTCCCACGCACCCTGAGTCCCCCCGGTGCACCACTCAACGCCGGGCGGCGTCGGCCGATGAGAACCAGGTAGGGCTCAGCTCACCTGGAGGGCAACCGTGCACGGAATCAGGGGACGACTCGTCACGAGCGTCCTGGCGATGATCGTCCTGACCCTCACCCTGGTCACGGCCGTGGTGGCGTTCCGCAGCGACCAGCTGGGGCAGCAGCAGGCCCGGGACTACACCGCGGCGCTGGCGGCGCAGCACGCCGCGACCGTGGGCCAGCAGCTGACCAGCGCGGTCACCACGACGACCGATCTCGCGGGCACCCTGGCCTCGCTGCACAGCGGCGGGGAGATCTCCCGGGCCGAGGCCTCGGCCGTGGTCGGCGCGGTGCTGGCCGCCCACCCCGAGTTCGTCGGCATGTCCACCGCCTGGGAGCCGGACGCGTTCGACGGTGCCGATGAGGACTTCGTCGGCACCGACCAGAGCGACGCGACCGGCCGGTTCATCCCGTACTGGTACCGCGACGGCGCCACGATCGGTGTCGAGGCGCTCGTCGACTACGACGACCCGACGGTCGCCGACTGGTACTTCACGCCCCGCGACACCCTCGCGCCCACGGTGACCGAGCCGTACGTGTACCCCGTCTCCGGGGTGGACGTCCTGATGACCACCGCCGCTGCGCCGATCATCGTGGACGGGACCTTCCTCGGGGTGGTGACCTCGGACCTGCAGCTGACCGCCCTGACCGGGTCGCTCGCGGAGATCCGCCCGTACGGCACGGGCTACGTGTCGCTGCTGACGGACAGTGCCACGGTGGTGACCCACCCCGACGCCGAGCAGCTCGGGACCACCCTCCAGGGCGACCAGGGCGCACAGTCCCTCGCGGTGATCAGCTCTGAGGCCGCGTCGGTGGCCGTCCTGGACGACCCGGTTCTCGAGGCCACCGCGATCACCGCGGTCGCCCCGGTGCCGGTGACCGACACCCAGACCTGGACCCTGCTCGTGGCCGCCCCCGAGAGCGTGGCGATGGCGGCCAGCACCGGCCTGCGCAACTCCACCGTCCTGCTGGGCCTGGGCGCGCTGGTCGTGGCCGGTATCGCGACCTGGGTGATCGGCTCCCGGCTGACCCAGCCCATCACGCGCCTCCGGGACCGCCTGGTGGCGATCGCCGACGGCGACGGCGACCTCACCCAGCGTGTCGACGACAGCCGGCGTGACGAGCTCGGCGAGCTGGGTGGTGCCTTCAACCGCTTCGTCGGGACCATCGCGGACACCGTCTCGGCGATCGGGACGCAGGCACAGCTCCTGCACGCGGCCTCAGGGCGGCTGCACACCGCGAGCGACCAGCTCAACGGCCACGCGGTGGACACCGCTGCCCGGGCCGACGACGTGGCCACCACCGCCTCGGGCGTCAGCGACGAGGTCGCCGGGGTGGCTGCCGCCACCGAGGAGATGGGGGCGAGCATCTCCGACATCGCCCGCAGCGTGGGGGAGGCCTCCCGCATCGCCCACGACGCCGTGGCGGCCTCGCAGTCGACCGAGGGTGTCATCGCGGACCTGTCGGTCAGCTCGACAGCGATCGGTGAGGTGGTGCGGACGATCACCTCGATCGCCGAGCAGACCAACCTCCTCGCGCTCAACGCCACCATCGAGGCGGCGCGTGCGGGCGAGGCCGGGAAGGGCTTCGCCGTCGTCGCAGGAGAGGTCCAGCAGCTCAGCCTGCAGACCCGGACGGCGACCGAGGAGATCGAGCAGCGCATCGGGGCCCTGCGCCGCGACGTCGAGCAGGCGGCCACGTCGGTGAGCCACATCGGCTCCGTGGTGGACCGTCTCGACGAGATCCAGGTCGTCATCGCCTCGGCCATCGAGGAGCAGGACGCGACCACCAAGGAGATGTCCCGCGGCGTGGCTCGGGCCGCCACCGCCACCGGTGACATCGCCGCGACGATCGGCAACGTCGCCCACATCGCCGGGCAGACGACTCAGAGCGCGTCGGACACCGGCACCTCGGCGGGCGACGTGGCCAGCGCCGCGACCGAGCTGCGCGCGCTGGTCGGTCGGTTCCGCATCTGACTGGCAGGCTCGGGCCCATGACCTCCTGGCGTACCCGCTCGTCCGACGTCGTCTTCGACAACCCGTGGATCCGGGTGCGGCAGGACGCCGTCGACCGGCCGGACGGGACGCCGGGTACCTACGGGGTGGTCGAGCTGCGCCACCCGGCGGTGTTCGTCGTGCCGGTCACCGACGACGACGAGGTCGTGATGGTCGAGGTGGACCGGTACACCGTGGGCTCCTCGCTCGAGGTCCCCGCCGGCGGGTCGGACGGCGAGGACCTGCTCGAGGCCGCACGTCGGGAGCTGCGCGAGGAGACCGGTCTGGTCGCGGACTCCTGGCAGCGGGTCGGCAGCATGATGGCCCTCAACGGGGTGTGCCGTGCCCCTGAGCACGTCTTCCTGGCCCGGGGCCTGCGCACCGACCCGCGTCCGGTCGAGCAGGCCGAGGAGGGCATCACCGCGGTGCGGCGCGTGCCCTGGTCGCAGGTCGTGGCCATGGTGGCCGACGGGACCATCACCGACGGCGAGACCGTCGCCGCGCTGATGTACGCCGCGATCGCGCTGGGACGGGTGACCTGAGCGGAATGGCGCACGTGCCCGCCGGGTTGCCCCTGGGGTGAGCACCCCGACACCTGACCTGCCCGGCACCACCCCCGCCGCGTCCGCCACCGCCACCGCCGCCGCCGCCGCCGCCCCGCCCGTCGACGAGACCCTGCCGCTCGCGGTGCTGGACTTCGTCGGCATCGAGCATGGCGAGTCCGCCCACCACGCCCTCGCCGGTGCGATCGGGATCGCACAGGCCGTCGAGCGGGCCGGGTTCCGCCGGTACTGGGTCTCCGAGCACCACAACATGCGCAGCCTGGCGTGCAGCGCCCCCGAGATCCTCATCGCGGCGATCGCCGGGCGCACCGAACGCATCCGGGTGGGTGCTGCGGGGATCATGCTGCCCAACCATGCGCCGTTCAAGGTCGCCGAGATCTTCCGCACCCTGCTGGCCCTGCACCCCGGACGCATCGACCTGGGCCTGGGACGCGCCCCCGGCACCGACCCGCTCACCGCCCACGTGCTGCGTCGCGGCGCCTCGGTCGACGCCGGCGCGGACTTCCCCGGGCAGGTCGGCGAGCTGCTCGGCCACCTGGGGGAGGGTTTCCCCGCGGGCCACCCCTACGCACCCCTGGTCGCCGCACCCGTCGTCGACGAGCGACCCCAGCTCTTCATGCTCGGCTCGAGCCCCTACGGCCCGCAGTTCGCCGCGGCCAACGGGATGACCGCGGTCTTCGCCCACCACCAGAGCCCCGAGATCGCCGTGGACGTGCTGCGCGAGTACCGCCGAGCGTTCGTCCCGGGCGTCCAGGACGAGCCCCGGTCGGCGATGTCGGTGCTGACCTTCGCGAGCGACGACCCCGGTGCGGTGGCCGAGTTCGAGGCCGCGTGGGCACTGACGATGCAGAACCTCGCCCGCGGGATCCGTGAGCCCCTGCGCCCCGAGGAGGTGCGCGAGCACGCCCGGTCGGAGGCGTTCCAGCGCTCGCGGACCGCCCGCGGGGCGGGCGACGGCACGGCCACCGAGCCGGACGGCCGCATGGTCACCGGACCCGCGGACGCCGTCGTGCGGCGGTTGCGCGAGCTCAAGGAGCAGGCGCAGGTCGACGAGATCGTGGTGGTCACCCCGTCGTTGGACCGCGCCCAGCGGACGGCGAGCTTCGAGGCGATCGCGACGCAGTGGCGGCGCACCGAGGCCGCGGGCGGTTGAGGGGGCCGGTGCCCTGACCCAGCGCGGTCGCGCCTCAGACCTGGGAGCGTCTGACCTGGGCGCGACCCGGGCGCGTCAGACCCGCGCGTCCTCGCGTCGTCCGCTGAAGGCGACCAGCCCGGCGACCCCGAGGGCCGAGAACCCCCACTGGACGACCACCAGCGACGGGGTGAACGTCCCGAGGAACAGGGCGAGTGCTGTCGGCAGGGTGCACACCAGTGCGAGGTCCAGCCCGCGCAGCAGACCGCCGGTGGGCGGCATGCCTCCCATCGGGGTCGAGATCGGGACCTTGCCCCAGTTGGGTGGGGGCCGGTAGGCGCTGCGCAGGGCGGCAGCCGCGAGGACAGCGGCCCAGGCGGGGACCAGCGCGAACCACCACAGCGACTCCTCGCTGCTGATCGACCCGCCACCGCCGAGCCCCTCGACGGCCAGGGAGCCCATCACCACCAGCCCCCAGGTGGCTGCGGTGATCAGCGGGACGCTCCCGCGCACCAGGCGGGCGTCGCGGGCCGAGAGCGGCATCAGACGGTCCAGCACGGGTGCCATCTCGGCGTGACGTGCCCCGGCCGCCGCGGCGTTGACGGCCCAGAACCCGGTGAGCAGCAGGGTTCCGTACAGGGCCAGGCTGCCGTCGAGCACCGGCACGCGGACCAGCGCCACCCCGAGCAGCAGCGCGACGGCGAGCTGGGCGATCTGCCGGGGGGTGCGCGCCAGCAGGACGACGTCGGCGGTGAGGATCGCGCGGCGAGGCCCGCCGGGTGACAGCGCGAGGGAGCGTGCCCGCCGGGGTCGCAGCGAGCTGGTGGTCAGGGCACGGCTCAGCTCGCGCAGGTCCAGGGACAGCACCGCGGACAGGGCGCGCGTCCCCACCGACCCGTGCGAGCGCAGCTGGGTCCCGGTGAGCTGGTCGCTGCGTCGCTCGGCGTACCAGGTGCCCACCACGGCCGCCACGGCCAACGGCCCGGCGAGCCACCAGGCGGAGCCCAGCCCCCAGGTGAGCGTCGCGAGCGGGCTCGTGGGCGACCCGGTGGTCAGGGCCAGCGCGGCGACGCCGACGGTCGAGACCAGCATGGTGACCTCGCCGACGACGGCGACCGTGCGGCTCGTGGACGCCTCGGGCCGGGTCGACGGCGTGGGCCGGCTCGCGCTGCGGGTGGGGTGCCACGACTGCAGCAGCAGCGCTGCTGCGGCGAGCGCCCCGAAGGTCGCCCCTCCCACGGCCGCCCACCCCAGCAGCCGCTGCGCGGTGATCGGGGAGCCGAACCCGACCACGACGAGCGGGGCGATGACGGTCCCTGCCAGGGCGGCGCTGAGCGGCCAGCGCAGCACGGTGGGTCGCAGCAGCCCGCGTCGGTCGACGGGCATCGGCAGCCACCAGGACGCGCCGCCCCCGCCGACCCCGACGGGTCCGAGGCGTCCGGCGAGGCTGAGCAGCCCGCCCGCGGCGGCCAGCACGACCAGGGCGGCCGGGAGTTCGCTGTCGACCAGCCGCGCGGGCCCTCCGGCGTCGGGCACCGAGCCGCCGATCGCGGAGGCGATACCCAGCACGAACGTCGCGCACAGCCCGACGGTGACGATGACGTACCAGACCTCGGAGACCACGTGGCCGAGGCCGCGGCCCTCACGGGCGGCCTCGATCTGGGAGGTGAGCTGGCGGACGCGTCGCCCGGTCGGGACCCGCTCGGGGTCGGCGGTGACGGTGGGGTGGCTCACCGCGCCTCGGCGTTCATCGCGGCGACGGCCGCCTGGGTGCGCAGGCGACGGCACCTCACCTCGTCCACCAGGACGGCGTCGGCCCCCAGGGCGGTCAGCAGGTACGGGTCGTGGGTGGCCAGGAGGACGCCCCGGCCCGCCTCGGCCTCGGCGCGCAGCAGACCCGCGAGGGAGGTGCGCATCGCCGAGTCGAGACGCTGCTCGGGCTCGTCGAGGACCAGCAGGTCCCGCGGGCGCACGAACGCCGCGGCGAGCAGCAGGCGCCGACGCTGACCCGACGACAGCGCCGACGGGACGACCTGGGACTGGCTGGTCAGCCCGAAGGTGGTCATGATCCGGTCCACCGTGGAGGAGGTGCCGACCACGCCGTGCCCGGCCGCGGTGAGCAGCAGGTGCTCGCGGGTGGTCAGCCCCGGGAACCAGGCGTCGTCGTCGAGCACCCCGGCGACGCGGCCGCGGAAGTCGGCGGACCGTTCGTCGACGTCACGGTTCAGCACCTTGAGGGTGCCGGCGAGGGGTTCGAGCAGTCCCAGCACGGCGCGCAGAACGGTGGACTTCCCGGAGCCGTTCGGGCCGATGAGCGCGAGCACCTGGCCGGGGCGCAGGGTCAGGTCGACCGGCGCGCAGACCGCCTCCCCGCTGTACCCGACCCGCAGCCCGGTCGCACGGATGAGGGGCGGGGCCTGGGTGCTCACCCGCTGAACCCTACGGCTCAGGCCTTGCCGGGCGTGGTGCCCCTCGTCACGGACGCGGGATCTCCAGGCCCCGGAGCGCCTCGGCGGGCAGCGCGCGAGGCGGGATGGGTTCGACCCGGACCGGCAGCAGCAGGACCAGGCCGACCGCGAGGACCAGGACGATGCCGAGGATGCCCCAGTACTGCGCCTGCGCGACGGCGATGAACGTCGAGAACGCGAGCGGTGTCACGAAGCTGGCCGCCCGGCCCGTGGTCGCGTAGAGGCCGAAGATCTCGCTCTCGCGGCCCGGTGGGATCACGCGGCAGAGCAGGGAGCGGCTCGCGGACTGCGCGGGCCCGACGAAGACGCACAGCAGGAGGCCGAACACCCAGAACACGCCCTGCCCGCCGTCGTGCCACACGAACACCGCCAGGCCGGCCGCGATCAGCCCGACGAGCGATCCGACGATCACCCGCTTGGGGCCGAGAGCGTCGTCCAGCAGGCCGGCGAGGAACGTCGAGATGCCCGCCACGACGTTGGCGACGATCGCGAAGACCACGACCTCGCTCGCGCTGAACCCGAAGGTCACCGAGGCGATGACGGCACCGAAGGTGAACACCCCGGCCAACCCGTCGCGGTACACGGCGCTGGCGATGAGGAACCGGAGCGTGGGTCGCGAGTGGCGCCACAGCCCCACGACGTCCCGGCCCAGGCGCCGGTAGGACTCGACCACGCTCACGGGCGGGCGGCTGCTGCTCTGCGGGACCTCGGGCACCGCGAGCAGCACCGGGACCGCGAAGGCCCCGAACCAGAGGGCCGCCACGAGCACCGAGATGCGGATGTCCATCCCGTCCTCGCCGGTCACGCCGAACCAACCGACCTCGGGGTTGATGAACCCGACGAACAGGATGAGCAGCAGCACGATGCCGCCGATGTAGCCGGCGCCCCAGCCGACCGCGCTGACCCGTCCCATCGAGCTGGGGGAGCTGATCTGCGCGAGCATCGCGTTGTAGTTGACCGACGCGAGCTCGAACGCGATGTTGGCGAGCGCGAGCAGGGTGATGCCGAGCAGCAGGTTGAAGGTCAACGACTCCGGGTCGGGGCGGACCAGCACCATCGCTGCGCTCAGGGCGACCGTGACCCCGGTGTGGATGCCGAGCCACCGCTTGCGCCGACCGGCGTCATCGGCCCGCGCACCCAGGACGGGGGCGAGCACCGCGATGACCAGTCCGCCGATGGCCAGGCCCCAGCCGAGCCACGCCGAGTGCTCGGCGAGCGTGACCGACAGGGCCGCGGACGCGGGACCGCCCGCGGTGCCCTCCGCCTGCGCGGCCGTGACGAGCACGGGGTCGACGAAGGCCTCGCTGGTGATCCAGCGGGTGAAGACGAACGTCGTGATGACGGCGTTGAAGGCCGCCGACCCCCAGTCCCACAGCGACCAGGCGACGATCCGCCGACGCGGGTACCTCGCACGCAGGCTTGCGGGGGACACGGCCGCGTCGGTGGTCACGCGCGCATCGTACGGTCGCGGTGACGTCGGTGGCAGACCCGTGGGCGGGTGGAACGCACTCGACACCGCGAGTTCGCCCGCCGGCCACCGAAGCCGTTCAGCCCCGGTCGGTAGCCCCGGTGGTCGGGGCGGGTCGGGTGAGCTCGACGAGTGCGGGGTCGGGGGTGCGGCCCAGAGCGGTGGACGCGCGGACGGCGAGGGTCGCTGCGCGAGTCTGGCGCGGGGAGGGCGAAGCCGAGGGCGCCGCGGCTGACGGACGCACCGGTGCGGGCTCGCGGGTGGGTGCGTGCGCGGGCTCGGGCGCGCGCGCTACCGCCGACGTCGCGGCGAGCACCACCTCGGCGACGGTGCCGACCATGGGGGCGTCGGCCGGTTGGAGGATCTCCGCGTCGAGCAGCTCCCCGAGCGTCGCCAGGCCGGCCTCGGCCCGCACCGGGTGGTCGGAGGTGGCGGTCTCGACCGCCCAGCGCAGCGTCCGCAGCGTCTCCTCACGGCGGCGCCACACGTCACGCTCCTCGTCACCGCGCCGCACCACCCAGTGCCCGAGCATCACCGCCACGAAGGACAGCAGCGGTGTGCCCACCACGACGAAGATCGCCAGCTCGGTCGACATGGTGCGCCCCTCCGCGTCCTGCACGCGCCGTCCTGTGCCGGACGACGTCGTGCTCCCGACCCTAGGCGCGACCGCCGACGACGCGAGCGCTCACGCTGGGGTGAGCGAGGGTTCCTCGCTGCTCTGCACGATGACCACGACCATGGCGAGCTCGGCGACCCAGGTCATGTCCACCCCACCCTCGGGGTCGATGCGTCGCTGCCTCAGCTCGACGATGCGCATGGGATGGCCTCCTTCGCGGGGACAGGTCAGGCGGGACTACCAGGGCCTCAGGCGGGGGCCACCAGGCACCACTCGTTGCCCTCGGGGTCGAGCAGCACCTGGAAGGACCCGGCCTGGCTGAGGCGGTGTGGGTTCGTGGGGTCCACCGGTTCAGGAGGAGTCACTCAGGAGGTGGGTCGCGATCTCTTCGGCCCACGCGGTGATGCTGTCCCACTCGCGGAAGTCGCCGACGGGAAAGCTGTCGCGGGCGGCGGGCAGGTGTCGGGTCAGTCGTTCGCCGATGCCGATCGGGGGTGCCTGCGGGTCGTAGGCCCCGAAGAAGACCTGCTCACCGCGGGTGTTCAGCAAGGCGGTGAGCTCGTCGAACTCCTTGGGGCGGGTAGCGGCGAGGACGTCATTGCCTTCGTCGTCCACGCGGTCGGTACCCAGGGGCCCGCTGCTGAACAGCCAGACCGGCCGAGCAGCGAGCTCGGCGTGGTTCCGCTTGGCGAAGCGCACCGCGGGCTTGAGCCAGTGGAACATGTAGGCCGCTCCGCCGAGGACGACCGCGTCGTAGTCGTCGAGGTTCTTCACGTCGTCGACAGCCTTGGCTTCGGCAGAGAGGCCCTGGTCGGTGAGGGTGGAGGCGATGCGTTCAGCGATCCCGGCCGTGGCCCCGTGCCGGGTGGCGTAGGCGACCAAGACGTTCATGAGCTTGTCCCTTCTGGTGTGTCAGCGTGTCGGTGCATGCGGTCGAGCTCCCCCTGGCCGACGAAGAGGACGCCCCAGGCGATGGCGGCGACCCCGCCGTAGATGCCGAGAGAGCCGGTGGCTCGAGGCAGGAGCACTGATGAGGCACCGACGATGACGGCACTCGTACCGGCACTCCACAGCGGCAGCCGCCAGCCGTCGATCCTCCAAGCAGCCAGTGTCGCGAGAGCCGGTACCGCCAGGCCGGTGGCCGCGAGCTCTGCGATCCGGTCTCCGTGAGCGCACTGTCCCAGGAAGCATGAAGGGCCGGACTCCAAGGCGGCGGCGAGCATCGTGGCTGCGTAGCCGACGCCCCCGGCTGCAGCGAGCAGGGCCAGCCCTGCACCGGTTCTGCTCGGGTTCCGCGTGTGGATCAGTCCCCGTCTCTGCGGGTGCAGCAGCAGGAGCGCGACCGCCGCGGCTGTCAGGACCACACCCCCGAGCAGGGGTTCGACCCGGCCCCCCAACAGTCCGCACAGCGCCAGGGCCGTGGCGGCGAGCAGGCTCTGCCCGACCCCTGCAGCGGGAGGTTGTCGCCGAAGCTGGCTAGCGAACCCGGCCCCGATCATCGCGCCCAGGGCGAAGAAGCCCAGATCACCCACCGGCGTCGTCTCGGTGTAGTCGGGATCCACGACCCACAGCCTCACCGTGAGCACGGTCACCGCCACGAAGAGGGGCACGACGAGGATCGTCCACAGTGCCGCCCACGCCACGCGGGCCCGGCGCGCCCAGAGATGTCGGCTCGCGCGAGTCTGCCCACTGTCGAGCGCTGCAGGGGCCCGCATGTGCGCATCCTCATGGGTCCGGAGGGACCGGTAATCCCATTCGATCACGACGGCGATGGGCTGTCGAGGGCCACTTCCAGCCCGGGATCGAGCCTCCACGGTGGCGGCCGACTGGGGGTCGACTGGTGGATGCGGGTGGGCTTGATGACGGCGGCCACAAGTGATCCCGAGCTGCTACGGCGCACGACGGCCTCTCTGGGGTCTCGCGGGGTGACTGCTTGACCGCCCCCGACATCCCCTCGTACGGTGACGATGCTCAAGCCGGTAACCGCTTTCCCGATCCGGCTCATGACCACGACGAAGTGAGAAGAGCAATGGTGACCATCAGTCCACCCCTGCCCCGACGCGCCCTCGCGGCAGTCATGTCCACCGCCCTCGCCGCCACCGGAGTCGCCCTCGCGGCCGCGCCAGCGGTCGCCGAGGAGCACCTCACCTGGCAGGCCATCACCTTCGGCCAGTCCACCGACCTGAGCTTCGCCTCGAACGTGCTCCCCGAGAAGGTCGGCACCAACGTCGCGATCCCCGAGAACCCCGGCAGCATCGAGGGGGAGATCTTCCTCGAGAGCCGCGGCGGCAAGCTCGCCCCCGGCCACGACGGCCTGACGTTCTACTACGTCGACATCGACCCGCGCGAGCACAACTTCGTGCTCGAGGCCGACGTCATCGTCGACCAGCTCGGCCCGGAGACCGGCGCGAACCCCAACGGCCAGGAGGGCGCTGGGCTCATGGTGCGCGACCTCAACGGCGGACCCCGTCAGGACCCGATGCTGCCCGGCTTCGAGGAGGTCCCCGCGGCCTCCAACCTCGCCGGCGTCTCGATGATGCGCCACGGCGTCAGCCCGATCATCCGCACCGGTGTCGAGGTGCCGTGGGGCAACGCCGGCTCCTCCTGGACGGCGGCAGGCTTCACCAGCGGCTCGCAGTACACCGTGCCGCGCGGCACCCCGGTCACGATGCGCCTCGAGCGCACCGACACCTCGTTCGTCATGTCCACCACGTTCACCCACCTGCCCGAGCCGGAGACCTTCGAGCGGGTCCTCCAGGGAGCGGACTGGGTCCAGGACATCGACCCCGAGAACATGACGGTGGGCTTCTTCGCCGCACGCAACGCCGCGGTGCGCATCACGAACGCGAGCCTGACCCTCAGTGCGGCCGACACCCAGCCGCGCGTCGTCACGCCGCCACCCGCACCGGCAGCCTCGTTGACCCTCCTGTCACCCCCGCACTCGGGGAGCACCGCCTACGACGTGCGCACCCGCACCAACGACGACGGGCACCTGTCGGTCACCGTCGGCGGGCAGCCGGTCGTGCTCGACCAGCCGGTCGAGGCCGGCACGATCGACGTGCACCCGGTGACCCTCGAGGTCGGGCAGACGGCGGTCAGTGCCACCTTCACCCCGACGGGTGCCCCGGACGTCACGCCGATCACGCGTGAGCAGAGCGTGACCGTTCGCGAGCTCGCCGACGGTGACCTCCACGTCACCACGGACGGCACCGCCGAGGGCGACGGCTCTGCCGAAGCACCGCTCGACCTGCACACCGCGGTCCAGTACGTCCTGCCGGGTCAGCGCGTCGTCCTGGGCGGCGGCACCTACACACCGACCTCCACGCTGAACATCTCGGCCCCCTACTCCGGGCTCGAGGACGCGCCCAAGACGCTCATCGCGGCCGAGGGCGAGGACGTGGTCATCGACGGCCGGGGCAGCCTCCCACAGGTGGTGCGGCTCGATGCCGACCACTGGCACGTGCAGGGCTTCCGCATCACCGCCGCGGCCAGCAACGCGCTGCGCATGTCCGGCTCGCACAACGTGGTCGAGCAGATGCTCTTCAACCACAACGGCGACTCAGGCTTCCAGATGACCGGCTCGGGCAGCGACCCGGCGCTGTGGCCCTCGCACAACCTCATCCTGAACTCCGAGTCCCACGACAACCGCGACGCGGGCAACATCAACGCCGACGGCTTCGCGGCCAAGCTCGGTGTGGGCGAGGGGAACGTCTTCCGCGGGAACGTCGCGCACCACAACATCGACGACGGCTGGGACCTGTACAACCGCACCAACGAGGGCGCGAACATGCCCATCGTGCTCGACGGGAACATCGCCTACTCCAACGGCAAGCTGTCCGACGGGTTCAACGAGGACTCCGCCATCGGCGTGGGCTTCAAGCTCGGTGGGGAGGGCCTCCCGGTGGATCACGTGGTGATCAACAACCTGGCCTTCGACAACAACATGGACGGGTTCTCGGACAACTTCAACCCCGGTCGGCTCGAGGTCCGCAACAACACGTCGGTCGACAACAAGCGGTTCAACTACATCTTCCGGATCAACCCGTACGTCACCTCCGACGAGCAAGGCGTGTTCCGGAACAACCTGTCCGTGCGCACCGACGGGCAGGGGGCGGCCGACTTCGTCTCGGGCGACGTGGACGCCAGCAACTTCTTCTACGACGGCTCGGTGACCACCAACGGCGCGATCACAGCGACCAGCCGCGACTTCGTCAGCCTGACCGCGCCCGCCACCTACCTGCGGGACGCCGAGGGCTCCATCGAGTGGGGCGACTACACCCGCCTGCACAAGCGCTCCCAGCTCAACCGCGCCGGGGACGACGGCGGCCATGTCGGGGTCCTGGAAGCAGGGCACCCCGGCAAGCGACCACCGCATGCCGGGAAGCCGCCGCACGCGGGGCCGCCTCCGCACGCCGGGCGCCCTGACCTCTGACGCCCTCCAGGGCACCTGACGGACCCCGCGCCCGCCACGCTCACCGCGTGCCGCGCGCGGGGCCCGTCGTCGTCGGCTCCGGGACGCCGACGTCCTGGCCCTGGTCCTGGTGAGTGCACCTCCGCGCACGACCAGAGACCGCCGTGCTCTCAAGAGGACGTGACAGCGGTCGATCAGAGGAGAGGTGCCGAGGAGGGATCACATGACGCACACGATCGAGCTGATCTCGATCGCCACCGCTGTGATCGCGCTCGGGACCGGGCTGGTGCAGCTGCGCCGCCGGAAGGAGTCCGACCTCGCGGCGCCGCTGGCGATGGTCATGTTCGGGGGCGGGATCTGGGCGGCGACCCACTCCGTCGCCGTGCTCGCCGACGTCGAGGTCGTCAAGGTCGTGGCGACGTACCTGCGCTTCCCCGGGGTCGTCGCACTCGTGGTTGCCGGGCTCTGGTACTGCGCCGTCCTCGCCGGTCAGCGCGCCGTGCCGACCCGTCGCGTCGTCGGCCTGCTCTCCATCCAGCCCGCCCTGATGGTCGTCGCCGTCCTCACCGACGGCCTGCACCGCCAGATCTTCAGCAGGATCGGATACGCCGACGGCATGTTCGTCATCGACTACGGCATCGGCTTCTGGGTCCACACCGCCTACAGCTACTCGATCCTGGCGCTGGGACTGCTGCTGCTCGTCCGTGGCCTCTGGTACTCCGTGGCCGGGCACCGCAAGGTGCTGGTGCTGGCTCTGCTGTCCATGCTCGTGCCGATCTTCGGCAACGCCATCTCGATCAGTCGCCCGGAGGGCACCGAGGCGTTCGACCTGACGCCGGTCCTGTTCCTCGTCACAGCCGGGTTCTGGTCCTGGATCGAGCGGTACCGGACCGAGTACCGGTCCGTGCCGGTCTCCACGAACGACGTCCTGACCGCACTGGGTGACGCGGTCACCGTCCTGGACGCCCGAGGGCGGATCCTGCAGGTCAACCCGGCTGCCCTGGCGCTCCTGACGCGATCGGGCGCCCCTCGCGTCATCGGTCTGCCGTGGCAGGACGTCGTCCCGCACGACATCGCCCGGGCCCTCGACGGGGTGGACCGGCGCACCGTGACCACCCCGACCGGCGAGGTCCTGGACATCCGGATCACCCGCCTCGCCGTGGACAGCGGACGCTCCCGAGGCTCGGTGGTCGTCATCCGCGACGTGACGGAGCTGGAGCAGCTGCGGGCCGAGCTCGCCGAGCTCGCCATCCGGGACGCCCTCACCGGCCTCTACAACCGGCGCCACCTGGAGGCGGGGCTGCGACGCGCCGTCGACGAGGCGGCCGACGCCGGGGAGCCGCTCGCGGTGGTGCTGCTCGACATCGACCGCTTCAAGCTGGTCAACGACACCTACGGGCACGCTGTCGGGGACGAGGTGCTGATCGACGTCGCGCACGGGCTGCAGCGGGCGGTCCGCCCGCAGGACGTGGTTGCCCGCCTCGGTGGTGAGGAGTTCGTCGTCCTGCTCCCGCGGACGTCCGCGGAGATGGCCCGGAACCGCGCCGAGCGCTGGCGCACGACGTGCGCGACCCGGCAGGTGCGCACGCAGGCCGGGGAGCTCCAGGTCACGGTGAGCGCAGGTGTCGCCGAGCTGTGGCCGGGGGCTACGGCGGCCGAGCTCCTCGACCACGCCGACCGTGCCCTCTACGCGGCCAAGGCCGGTGGGCGCAACCGGGTCGAGATGCCCGAGCAGAGCGTCGCGGGGGCGCAGGCACCGGACGCGGGGTCCGTAGCGCAGGTGCCGTGAGAGGCGTGACGTCGACGGGCAACGTGGCACTGACGGGCAGACGGGCAGGGCATGCTTGCCCGCATGGGTGAGGAGCCGCAGCGAGGGCTGGTCTCGTGAGCGGGCAGCTGGACCGGCTGACGGTGGAGCGCCGGCAGGTGTGGGTCTACGCCGGTGCCATCGCGGTGGGCCTGGCGTTGGGCAGTGTGGCGCCGGGCCTGGGCGCTGTCGCCGAGGTGCTGCTGTGGCCGGTGCTGGCCGTGCTGCTGTACTCCACGTTCGTCCAGGTGCCCCTGCTGCACCTGCTGGCTGCCGCGCGCGACCTCCGGTTCACCGGCGCCACCGTGCTCGGGAACTTCGTGATCCTGCCGCTGGTCGTGTGGGCGGTGGTGTCGTTCCTGCCCGCCGACCCTGCGATCCGGCTGGGCGTGCTCCTGGTGCTGCTGGTGCCGTGCACGGACTGGTTCATCAGCTTCACCCAGATCGCCCGGGGTGACGTCTCCCGGGCCATCGCGGTGACCCCCGTGAACCTCGTGCTGCAGCTGCTGCTGCTTCCCGCGTACCTGCTGCTCATGGCACGCGAGGAGGTCAGCGGCCTGGTGTCGGTCGAGGTGGTCGCCCCTGCGCTGCTCATCGTGGTGGTCCCCCTGATCGCCGCTGCGGTCACCGAGCGCTGGGTCGAGGCCCGACCCGAGCGTCAGGTGGTGCGTGACCGGTTGTCCTGGGCGCCGGTCCCGCTGCTCGCCTGTGTGGTCTTCCTGATCGCCACCGCTCAGGTCGAGACGGTGCGCGGCTCGCTGGACGTGCTGCCCGTCGTCGTCCCCGTCTTCGTCGCCTTCCTCGTGGCCGCAGTGATCACCGCGAAGCTGCTCGCGGTGACCCTGTCCCTTCCTCCCGACCAGGGGCGGACGCTCGCCTTCGGGCTGGGTACCCGGAACTCGTTCGTCGTGCTGCCGTTCGCGCTCGCACTGCCCGAGGGGTTCGAGGTGGTCGCCGTCGTCATCGTCGTGCAGTCCCTCGTGGAGCTGCTCGGCATGACCTTCTTCGTGTGGTGGATCCCCCGCGTCTTCAGGACCGACCGGCGCGGGCGTCGACCGTGACGCGCTGACCGCAGGCCGGTTCGAGGTGCGACCGGTCGGTCACCGAGCCGTGCAGCGTGAACTGCACCTCGGACCGCACCTGGGGCCGTTGTCGAGCGGGTCCGGAGCGGGGAGGCTCGTGCGGACCGAGCGGTGCAGGACGGCGGCGCGGGTCGTCGCGGTCCGCTGCGGGCGGCCGAGGGGAGCGCAGGATGTCCACGGTGAAGCAGGGGTCCAAGGGTCCGCAGGTGCGGGCGGTGCAGACCCGTCTCCATGAGCTCGGGTTGCTGACCGACGCGCCGGACGGGATCTTCGGCCCACGGACCGCTGCTGCGGTCAGGGCGTTCCAGCAGCAGCAGGGCCTCGGTGTCGACGGCATCGTCGGCCCGCAGACGCGCGCCGCTCTGGGCCTGGCGGCCGGAGGTTCGGGCGGCGGCTCGTCAGGCTCGGGTGGCGGCTCGTCACCCGCGAGCACCGGACGAGCGCCCGGCCTGCCCGACTGGGTGCGGGACGCCGGGCCGCGGCGCGGCGCGTTCGACGACGTCACCCGGCGGGCGGAGAGCGCGCACCTGGGGGCCACCTTCGTCAGGGTCTGCCAGCAGATGGCCCTGACCGAGAGCGGTGCGACGTACGGCCTGCCCGCCCACACGTTCAACAACCTCCCGCCCGATCAGCGGCCCCCGGGCAAGGGGCTCATCACTGCCTGGGGCGTGTTCCAGTACAACCGTGACGCCTGGACGGGGCGCGTCCCCGGTGCTGAGCGCCGGGCGAAGCGCTCCTGGGTGCCGCGGGGATCCGCGGGATGCGAGGCGGCCGACGGTTGCGTGTACCCGTGGGACGTCACCGAGCACGAGGAGATCGCGATCCCGATCGAGCACTTCGCGCGCACGTTCCGGGAGATCCGCGACGCCGGGGGCGACGACGAGGCCGCCGCGATGGGGATCAGGATCCGCCACAAGAGCCCGGGTGTCGCGTACAGGCAGTACCTCGACGTGGGCAGGGAACGAGGGTTCGAGGCGGCGTTCGCGGGGCTGGACCAGAAGATGCAGGCGTCGATCCGGCGGTTCGTCGAGCAGATGAACAGCTTGTAGGAGTGGTGGCGAGTTGCGTCGAGGGCGCTCAGCGGGTGCGACCGGGCCCGGTGTTGTGGGTGTGGTCGCGGCGACCAGCACCCCGAGCCGACCCGCGCCGAGTACTACTGCTGGTTGTGCGTGGTGATTCTGACGCTCGTGCTGCCGGAGCGGCGTTTGCGGCCCCTCGGGTTCTGGTGACCTACGAGACCGTCGTCGCGCTGCCTCACCTCGTGCCTTCCGAACCATGCCCCGGCGCATTCTTCCAGAACTCCTCCTTCGGCGTCTCAGGGCGAGAGCCAGCCCTCGTCGCTTCGTGCCGTGGGCTATCGCGCTCACGTCCCTCGCGGGAGGTGCGCTTCGAGCGGTACATCGCCGCATCCGCACGGCGCAGCGCGTCGTCGAGATCCTCGTCTGGACCCACCATGACAGAGCCGACGCTCGCGCTCACCGTGACTGGCTTGTCGTCGACCAGGGTCATCACCGGCGGCATGGACGCCAAGCGGGTTTCCAGAGCTCGCAAGGCCTGCGCCCCCTGGACCGGGGTGCAGAGCACCACGAACTCGTCACCCCCGATGCGGCACACCGTGTCCGAGCCTCGCATCTGGCCCCGCAGTCGACGACCGGCCTCGATCAGGACGCGATCGCCGACGTCATGGCCGTAGGTGTCGTTGACCGCCTTGAAATCGTCGAGGTCGACGTACAGCAGGCCCACCCCGTCGCCATCGCGGGCCTGGCGGCGCTGCGAGTCCCTGAGGTGCTCGCTCAGCGCCCGGCGGTTCCCCAGTCCCGTCAGTGGGTCCTCCACCGCGGCCATGCGCAGCTCCTGCTCCAGGGCATGCCGTGCCGTGAGGTCCACCACCTGAACGATGAGGTGCAGGGGCGTGCCGTCGTTGTCGCGGACCAGCACCACGGACAGCTGACAGGAGAGCCAGTACCCCGACACGTGCGACAACCGGCGATCGATCAGTCGCCGCTCGTCCGTTCCTGGCAACCAGCCGGCGAGCAGGTCGCCGTCGCGGTCGCGCTCGTCGGGATGCATCACCCCCTGCAGGCGCGCCGCCATCAGGTGCGCCTTGGTGACACCGAGCAGGTCGCAGAGAGCGGCGTTGACCTCGAGCAGGCCGCCGTCAGGCCGAAGGATGGCGATGCCGATCGGGGCGTTGTCAAAGGTCAGGCGCAGGGACCGCTCGGTCACCGCTAGCCGGTGGCGTGCCTCGTCTGCTCTGATCCGGCACATGCTCGCAGGGAACTGTGCGGCGCTGGCAATCAACCGCTCGGTATGGGGAGCCCTGAGGGACGTGTCGGCCTGCCGACCAAGGTCGCCCCCACGCCCCGCCGCCCCGCCTGCAACACTTCCCCGATGCCGCCCGACACCGGCCCCACCCCGGACCTCCTCCTCCGCCCCCTCACCGTCGCGGACGAGCACGATGCCCTTGCCGCGCATCGTGAGCTCGAGGCTGAGGACTTCCCGTTCCTGCTGGTCGCCGTCCCCGGTGAGCCCTGGGATCGCTTCGTCCGGCGGGTCGAGGACGAGCGTGCGGGCCGTGACCTCCCAGACGGTTGGGTGCCCGCAACCTTCCTGGTCGCCGAGGTCGACGGGGTGATCGTCGGGCGGGTATCCATCCGGCACCGCCTCAACGATCACCTGGAGCAGGTCGGTGGGCACATCGGGTACGCGGTGCTCCCGGGCTGCCGGGGTCGGGGGTACGCCACCGCGATGCTGCGTCACGCGCTGACGGTGGCCCGTGATGTAGGCGTCGACCGGGTGCTGCTGACCTGTGACGACGACAACCTCGGCTCGGCACGTGTGATCGAGCGTTGCGGCGGGGTCCTGGAGGACACGGTCGCCGTCCCGGGGTCGGACGTCCCCAAGCGGCGCTACTGGGCGCCGACGTCGCCCTGACAGGACGTGAACGTCCGATCATGGTTCCCGGAGTCGGCGTGCCGATGCCCGATTCCGCGTACCTTGGGCCGGTCCGTCCCGCGACCTCGAGGAGAACTCCCGCATGTCGGTGGCCACCCGTACCGCAGCGTCCCGTGCACGACGACGTGCCGTGCTCACCCCCGCGCTCGGGGCGGTCGTGGTCCTCCTCCCGATCCTCGCGGGATGCACCGAGTCCGCGACGGACAGCACGGCGTCGGTCGAGCAACCGCTGGTCGAGGACGTGCGACCCGAGCCCACCGCCGACTCGCTCGAGGACGAGCCCACCGCCACCGACGACCCGGCAGAGACCGACGAGGCCGCCGAGACAGCCGAGGGCGAGGAGGGGGCCGACACCGCGGACGCCGGTGACACCCCGCCTGCGGCCGACCCCGCACCCCAGCCCCCGGCCGAGGCCGCTCCGCCCGCCGAGCCGGCACCCGTGCCCGCCCCGGCACCCGCCCCCGCCCCGGCACCAGAACCCCCGCCCGCACCCGCGCCGTCGGCCATCGTGTCGGCCGAGTCGCAGGTCGAGGCACGCCTGGTCGAGCTCGCGAACGCCGCCCGGGCCGCCGAGGGCCTCGGGGCACTGACCCGCGACTCGCGCATCGACACCGTGGCGCGCACCTGGTCCCAGCACCTCGCCGCCGGCGGTCTCTCGCTCGCGCACAACCCCTCGTTCGCGGACGAGTACCCGGCGGGGTGGCGGGCGGCCGGGGAGAACGTCGCCTGGATCAAGGACGGCGGCACGCTGTCCCCCGGGGAGGTCGCGCAGCGGATGCACGACGGCTGGATGGCCTCGAGCGGCCACCGCGCCAACATCCTCGGGCAGTACACGACCCTCGGCATCGGGGTGGCCCACCACCCCGACCACGGCTGGTACCTCACCCAGAACTTCGCGACCTACTGACGCCGGGCTGCGCTGGCCCACCCGGCAGAGGACGCTGGCCAACCCGGCAGACGACGCAGGGCTGTGCGGCCTACAGGCCGAGCCGGTGCTCGGTGCCCGGGCGGTGGCGCCACGCGGCGCCCACCATCGTGACGGCGGTGATCCCCGCGACGATCGTGAGCGCGACCCCGTCGACGGCCGTGCCCTGGGCCAGCGCCATCAGGTAGACGGCTGCCAGGCACGCCACCGCTGTCACTCCACCGGTCACGAGCACCGCACGCAAGGTCCTGGTCATGGCAGCACCGTAGACCGCCTCTCAGTCCGCCTCGTCGTAGGCGTCGACCACCGACACGTCGAGGGTGAACTCCACGGCCGTGTCCCCGAACAGCAGCCGACCGGCCTCGGTCGCTGCCTCCCGCACCGCCTCGGCGACCTGGGGCGCGACGTCGGCCGGGGTGTGGACCATCACCTCGTCGTGCAGGAAGAACACCAGGTGCGGCCGGCCCTCGATCTCCAGGAGCCGGCGACGCAGCGCGGCCATCCAGCACAGGGCCCACTCCGCGGCAGTGCCCTGGACCACGAAGTTGCGGGTGAAGCGACCCCAGTCGCGGCGACGTCGTCGGGCGACACGGACGTCCTCGGCGTCGGCGCCCTCGCTCACGGCGGCCTGCACCGCGGTGTCCCACACGGGCCCGGGCAGCGGGGACGAGCGACCCAGCCAGGTCGAGACGACGGCGCCGCGCTCACCGTCGCGGGCGGCCGCCTCGACCAGCCCCACGGCGCGGGGGTACGCGCGGGTCAGCTGCGGCATCAGCACCGCGCTGGGACCGGTGGTCGCGCCGTAGATGGCGCCGAGCATCGCGTACTTGGCCTGCTCGCGGGTCTCCACGATCCCGGCGTCCACGACGCCCTGGTACAGATCGGCCTGACGGCCCGCCGCAGCCATCGCCCGGTCCCCCGACATCGCCGCGAGCACCCGGGGCTCGAGCTGGGCGGCGTCGGCGACCACGAGCCGCCAGCCCGGGTCGGCGCGGACCGCCGCGCGGATGCTCGCCGGGAGCTGGAGCGCGCCCCCACCGCTGGTCGCCCACCGTCCGGTGACCACCCCGCCGGGAACGTAGTCGGGACGGTAACGACCGTCGTGCACCCAGGCCTCCATCCAGGCCCAGCCGTTCGCGCTGAGCAGCCGCGCGAGCTTCTTGTACTCCAGCAACGGGGCGACCGCCGGGTGGGTCAGCGCGCGGATCTCGTGGGTGCGGGTCGTGGCGACGTCCAGGCCCGCGGAGCGCAGCCCGCGCAGCAGGTCGGGCTGGGAGTCCAGGTTCAGCGTCGGCTGGTCCAGGGCCGCACGGACCTCCTCGGCGAGGGCCGCGAGCCGCGGGGGGTGGCCCCCGTGGCGCGGGCGCTCGCCCAGCAGGCGGGTCAGCAGCTCGTCGTGGACGCGGGTGCTCCACGGCATGCCGTCGTGCCGCATCTCGGCGGCGATCAGCGCACCGGTGGACTCGGCCGCGAGCAGCAGGCGCAGGCGTCCCGGTTCGGCCGAGCCGTTCACCGCGGCGAGCTGGAGCCGCAGCTCGGTGAGCGCGTCGTGCGCCGGGTCGTCGTCGGCGGGGGGAGCGTCGTCGAAGAGGGTCGCGGCCAGGGGCCGGTGCTCGCCGGGCCGGGGAGCGTCCCAGGGGCCGGGTGCCGCGCGGGCCAGGGTCGAGTCCTGGCAGCGCGCGCTGCGTCGCAGCACCGCGTGGCACAGGCGCAGGTCGTGGCAGCGGGCCACCCTGACCCCCGCGGCCAGCAGCGGCGGGTACCAGCGGGCGGTGTCGTCCCAGACCCAGCGCGGACGCTCGGCCTCACGCGCGGCCACGAGGTCGGGCAGGTCGGCCTGGCGCACGCTCAGCGTGGAGAGGGAGTCACCCGCGTCGGTGATCTCGTGCACCGCGACGGCGCCCGGCCGTGCGGGGTCGTCGAGCAGCACCAGGAAGGACACGCCTCATTGTCGCGGTGACCACCGACTCCGGGCGCCACGCCCGACCGGGGGCTCACGCCTCGGTGAGCAGCGCCTCGGCCTCGGCGACCAGCGACGCGGCGAGCTCGCGCAGCAGACGCTGGCACGTGGCCCAGGCCTGGATCTCCATGTCCCGGCGGCCCTCCGCGTACGCCATCAGGCCACGTTCGAAGGCCACGCACATGGCGCCCTCGGGGTCGTCGATCATCAGGGGTGCGGTCAGGACGAAGCGCTTGGCCCACTCGGCCCCGAAGGACCGCTGGATGCAGTCGAAGGTCTCGACGAACTCCGGGTGCTGGTTCACGTCCATACAGGTCCTATCGGCCGCCGCACAGCCACGTGCAGGCTTTTCACCCGGTGCACGTGGTGACGTGACCGCCCGATGCGCTACAGGGTCGCGCGGACGGTGCGGGCAGCCGCGAACAGGTACACCCCGGCGAGCAGCGGCCCGACGACGTCGAGGACGCTGCGCAGGGTGAGCAGCCCAGCGACGACCTCGATGGTGCCCAGCAGGCACGCGACGATCGCCAACCCGTGCAGGGTGCGCGTCGAGCCCCGGTCGGCCTGCCGTCGGCCGCGCACGGTGAACCAGGCGAGGGGGGCGTAGACGGCCGCGAGGATCACCCCGAACAGCAGGAAGAAGGCGTTGCCGACGGCGTCGGGGCTCCCCAGGTCGCCCGGGAGGACGCCTGTCCCGGCGACCAGGGCGAGCAGCAGCAGGCCGGCTGCGACGGACACGCCGAGCATGTGGAAGGCCAGCAGGACGGTCGACCAGGGGCGATGGGCGCGAGGTGCGGCCCCCGCGTCGTCGCGCACCGGCTCGGGCGGGCGGGTGCTGTCCTCGCTCACAGGACTCCTCGGGTGCTCCTCGGTGACACAGGGTCGCGGCGCAGCCTAGCTGGCGTCCACCCGTCGCTCATCGAGGAGCACGGGTCGGTTCCGGTCCCCTTGACGGGCTCGGGTCGACCTGGGCATACTCGTGTAATCGATCCCATGAAATCGATTACATGGCGACCGACACAGCTCGACCCAGCTCGACCCAGCTCGACCCTCACCCGCAACGAAGCGACCAGGAGCACAGCGTCGATGGCGACCATCAAGGACGTGGCACAGGCGGCGAACGTCTCGACCGCCTCCGTCTCCCGGGTGATGACCGGCCACCCCAGCGTCTCGCCTGCGATGCGCGACAAGGTCATGGCGATCGCCCACGAGCTGAACTTCCGGCCCAACGCGGTGGCCCGCTCGCTGCGAACCACCGGCACCCGCACCCTCGGGCTGGTCGTCTCCGACCTGCTCAACCCGTTCTTCACCGAGCTCGCCCGCGCCGTCGAGGACACCGCCCGCCAGGCCGGGTACTCGGTGATCGTGGGCAACGCCGACGAGGACCCGGACCAGCAGGACCACTACGTGCGGATCCTGCTCGAACGGCAGGTCGACGGGCTGATCGTGGTCCCCACCGCCGTCACCTCGCCCCTGCTCCACGAGGCCGCCGAGCACGCCCACAACCTCGTGCTGGTGGACCGGCCCGCGGCGGACGTCTACGCCCCGATGGTCCTCGCGGACGGGACCCGCGCGATCGACGAGCTCGTGGACCACCTGGTGGCCACCGGACGTCGCGACCTCGCGGTGATCGCCGGCCCCGACCAGGCAGGCACCTCACGCCAGCGCCTCGCCGCGTTCCAGGCCGCGACCGCCCGGCACGGCATGCCGCTCACCGAGCGTCGCATCTGGCGCGGTGACTTCCGCCGGGCCTCGGGACGCGCGGCCATGGCCGACCTGGTCGCCTCGCCCGACCGGCCCGACGCCGTCTTCGTGGCGAACGGGTCGATGGCCCTGGGTGTGCTCGAGCTGCTCGCCGAGCTGGACACCCCGCTGGTGCCCCACGACATCGCCCTGGCCGTCTTCGACGACATGCCGTGGTTCTCCCTGCTGCGCCCCACCCTCACCGCGATCGAGCAGCCCACCGCACGCCTCGGCGAGCGCGCCGTGCACATGCTGCTGGCCCGCATCGCCGGCGAGGACGTGCCCGACGAGACGCTCGACTGCCGGCTGCTGCTGCGCGGGTCGACCCTTCCCCGAGAGGCGGCCCAGCCGTGACCACCCCCCACGCACCCGCGACCGGCAGCCCTGCGACCGGCTCCCCGGTCGAGCTGCTCAGGGTCGACTCGCTGGTCAAGCGCTTCCCCGGGGTCGTTGCCCTGGACGGCGTCTCGTTCGACCTGCACGCCGGCGAGGTCCACGTGCTCCTCGGTGAGAACGGGGCCGGGAAGTCCACCCTGATCAAGTGCCTCGCCGGGGTCTACCAGCCCGACGGCGGCACCATCCACGTCGACGGCGCCCCCGTCCACCTGAGCACCACCGCGCAGGCCGAGGCCCTGGGGATCGCCACGATCCACCAGGAGTTCAACCTCGTGCCCGGCCTGAGCATCGCCGAGAACGTCATGCTCGGTCGACAGCCACGACGCTTCGGCCTCATCGACCCCCGCCGGACGCGCGAGGCCGCCGAGGCAGCGCTCGCCCGCGTCGGGCTCACCATCGACCCGCGCACCCCGGTGAGCACCCTGGGTGTGGCCCGCCAGCAGCTGGTTGAGATCGCCAAGGCCCTGAGCCTGGACGCCCGCATCCTCATCCTCGACGAACCCACCGCGGCACTGTCCGACGAGGAGGTCGACCGCCTGCTGACCCTCATGGCCGACCTGCGCTCAAGCGGCGTCGGCCAGGTCTTCATCTCCCACCACCTCGACGAGATCCGGCGCATCGGCGACCGGGTCACGGTGCTGCGGGACGGCGCCGCGGTCGGCACCGTCCCGGCGAGCACCCCCACCGACGAGCTGGTCCGGATGATGGTCGGACGGTCGATCACCGCGCAGTACCCGCGCGAACGCACCGCGCCACGCGCCGAGCTGCTGCGCGTCGAGGGGCTGACCACCCGCGGCTCGTTCGAGGACGTCTCGCTCACGGTGCACGAGGGCGAGGTCGTCGGGCTGGCCGGGCTCGTGGGCGCAGGGCGCACCGAGGTGCTGCGCGCCGTGTTCGGCGCCGACCGCTACGACTCCGGGACGGTCCACGTCCGCGGACGACGGGTCGCCCGGCACGACGTCCGCTCGGCCATCGCCGCGGGCCTGGGCCTGGTCCCCGAGGACCGCAAGGCGCAGGGCCTGGTGCTCGGGGCGAGCGTCGCAGAGAACCTCGGCCTGGTCGCCCTGCGCGCGGCCAGCCGCGGGGGACTGGTCGACCGGCGCCGCCTGCGGGCCATGGCCACCAGGATCGTGACCGACCTGAGGATCCGCACCCCCGGGATCGGAGCGACCGTCCGCAACCTCTCGGGCGGCAACCAGCAGAAGGTCGTCATGGGCAAGTGGTTCTCGGCCGACCCGGCCGTCCTGCTGCTCGACGAACCGACCCGCGGCGTCGACGTCGGCGCGAAGGTCGAGATCTACCAGCTGATCAACCAGCTCACCGCAGCCGGCCGGGGGGTCCTGCTGGTCTCCTCGGACCTCCCCGAGGTGCTCGGCATGGCCGACCGGGTGCTGGTCATGGCCCAGGGCCGCATCGTCGGCGAGCTCACGCATGAGGAAGCCACCCAGGACGCCGTCATGGCCCTGGCCGTCAAGGAAGTGGAGTCGAGCCGTGCCCACTGAGTCCACCGCACCGCCGTCGTCCGCGACCCGGACCACGCCGTCGGGCGCCGACCGCCTGGGGTCGCTCACCTACCAGGCCCGCACCCTGGCCGGGCAGAACGGTGCGCTCGTCGCCCTGCTGCTGCTCGGCGTGGTGATGGCCCTGATGAGCCCCGTGTTCCTGTCCACGCAGAACCTGCTCAACGTCGGGGTGCAGGCGGCCGTCGTCGCGATCCTGGCCTTCGGCCAGACCTTCGTCATCATCTCGGGCGGCATCGACCTGTCCGTCGGGTCGGTCGCGGCCCTGACCGGCATCGTCACGGGGTTCATGGCCGGGACCTACGGCGTCAACCCGGTGCTCGCGATCGTCCTGGGGATCGGCGCAGGCCTGGCCTGCGGGCTGGTCAACGGGGTGCTCGTGGCCTACGGCCGGCTCCCGGCGTTCATCGCGACCCTCGCGATGCTGTCGGTCGCGCGGGGCCTGGCCCTGGTGCTGTCCGACGGCGTCCCGGTGCCGCAGTCCTCGGCGGTCGCCTGGTTCGGCAGCACCGTGTGGGGCTGGCTCCCCATCCCCGTGGTGATCATGGTCGCGCTGGGGGCGCTCGCGGCGTTCATCCTCAACCGGACCTACACCGGGCGGGCGATCTACGCGATCGGCGGCAACGAGGAGGCGGCCCGCCTCTCGGGGATCAACGTGCGCCGCCAGAAGCTGGTGATCTACGGCCTGGCCAGCAGCTTCGCGGCCGTCGCCGGTCTGGTTCTGGCGGGTCGCCTCGCCTCGGGGCAGCCGCAGGCAGCCGCGGGCTACGAGCTCGACGCGATCGCCGCCGTCGTCATCGGCGGGGCGTCCCTCGCGGGCGGCCAGGGTCGGGCCTTCGGCACCCTGGTCGGCGCCCTCGTGCTGGCCGTGATCCGCAACGGCCTCAACCTGCTCAACGTCTCCTCGTTCTGGCAGCAGGTCGTCATCGGGGCGGTCATCGCCCTCGCCGTGCTGAGCGACACCTTGCGCCGCCGCCGCAGCTGACCCGCCGAGCACCACCGCCCGCACCCTCCGTCCCTCCACGCACCCACCCCACCCCGGGAGCACCGCCCCCGGGGACCGTCCCTGAAGGAAGTGGTTCCGATGAAGAAGCCCACGACCCGCCTCGCCGCCCTCACCCTGGCGGCCGCCCTGGCGCTGACCGCCTGCTCGGCCGACGACGCCGACTCACCCGAGACCGGCGACACCGGCGGCACCGAGACCACCGGTGACGTCTCGATCGGGCTGGCCCTGTCGACCCTGAACAACCCGTTCTTCGTCTCCCTGCGCGACGGCGCCCAGGCGGCCGCCGACGAGGCCGGTGTCGAGCTCGTCGTGACCGACGCCCGCGACGACGCCACGCAGCAGGCCGACCAGGTGCAGAACTTCCTCACCCAGCAGCTCGACGCCGTGCTGATCAACCCGGTCGACTCCGACGCGGCCGGCCCGATCGTCGCACCGCTCGTCACCGGGGACGTCCCCGTGGTCGCCGTGGACCGTGGTGTCAACGGCGCCGAGGTCGACGCCTTCGTGGCCTCCGACAACGTGCTGGGTGGCACCCTCGCCGCCGACGCGCTCGCCGAGGCGATCGGTGAGGAGGGCCAGGTCATCGTCCTGCAGGGCGTGGCCGGGACCTCGGCCTCCCGCGAGCGTGGCCAGGGCTTCACCGAGGGCATCTCCGCCTACCCGGGCATCGAGGTCGTGGCCATGCAGCCGGCCGACTTCGACCGCGCGCAGGGCCTGGACGTGGCCACCAACCTGCTCCAGGCCAACCCCGACGTGGTGGGCATCTTCGCCGAGAACGACGAGATGGCCCTCGGAGCGGTCCAGGCCCTCGGGGCCCGGGCCGGGCAGGACGTCTTCGTGGTCGGCTTCGACGGCACCGACGACGGCATGACGGCGATCGAGGCGGGCACCATGCACGCGTCCGTCGCGCAGCAGCCCGAGGAGCTCGGCCGGGCGGCGGTCGAGGCAGCCCTCGCGCTGATCGCCGGCGACGACGTCGAGGAGACCGTCTCGGTCGAGGTCGTCGCGGTGACCCGCGACAGCATGTGACCCACGGCAGCACCTGACCTGCACCACCACCGGACGGGCGGCCTGCCGCGAGCAGCGGCGGGCCGCCCGCACCCCGCACCACCCAGGAGATCAGCATGAGCACAGCGAGGGTCGTCGTGGTCGGCTCGGCCAACGCCGACGTCGTGGTGGACGTCGACCACCGACCCGCCGACGGCGAGACGGTGCTCGGCTCGGACGCCGTGGTCAGCCCCGGCGGCAAGGGAGCCAACCAGGCGGTCGCCGCCGGCCGGCTCGGTGGGCGGGTGGCCTTCGTCGGCTGCGTCGGCGACGACGCGAACGGCCAGATGCTGCGCGCCTCGATCAGCGGGGCGGGGGTCGACGTGACCGCCCTGCGGACGGTGGACGTCCCCACCGGCACCGCGATCATCCTGATCACCCCCGACGGGGAGAACTCGATCGTGGTGGCCCCGGGGGCCAACCGTCGGGTCGACGAGGCCATGGTCGAGGACCTCGAGTGGGAACGGGGTGACGTGCTGGTGGTCCAGCTCGAGATCCCGCTGCCCACGGTCACCCACCTCGTGCCGCGGGCCCACCGGGCGGGGGCACGGGTGGTCGTCAACGCCGCCCCTGCCGCCCCGCTGCCCCGCGACGTGCTGCAGGCCGCCGACCCGCTCGTGGTCAACGAGTCCGAGGCCGATCTGCTCCTGGGGCGCACCGCGGGGCTGCAGGGCGAGGACGGCGTGGTCCGTGAGCTGCTCGACCTCGGTCCCCGGTCGGTCGTGCTCACCCTCGGCGCGCGAGGGGCCGTCCTCGCCGAGCGTGACCGGAACGGAGCGGTCCGCACGGTGCACGTAGCCGCGCACCGCGTCACCGCGGTCGACACCACCGGGGCCGGGGATGCCTTCGTCGGGGCGCTGTCCCTGGGCCTGGCGCAGGGCGAACCGCTCGACCAGGCCGTCACCCGGGCGACCGCCGTGGCGGCCCACGCCGTCGGACGCCGGGGTGCGCAGGACTCCTACCCGACCGCCGACGAGCTCTCGGGGTCGACCCCATGAAGCGCGACGGCGTCCTCAACGAGGCGCTCGCGGGGGCGCTGGCCCGGCTGGGGCACACCGACCTCGTCGTCGTGGGCGACTGCGGCCTCCCACGGCCGCACGGGGTCCCGGTGGTCGACCTCGCGCTGACCTTCGGGGTGCCGACCTTCGCCCAGGTGATCGATGCCCTGCACCAGGAGATCGTCGTCGAGGGGATCGTCGTCGCGCGGGAGACCTCGACCCACAACCCGGCGGTCGACGACCTGCTGCGGGCGCGGTTCGGCGAGCCCGTCCTGGTCTCGCACGACGAGCTCAAGGAACGGTCCGCCACGGCCCGGCTCTTCGTGCGCACCGGCGAGGCGACCCCGTACGCGAACGTCCTGCTGCGCTGCGGCGTGCCCTTCTGAGGGCGGCCGACCCCTCGCGCCGGCGTCGGACGCGTCGGCCCGGCTCAGCCCTCCGGGACCGACGGTCCTGAGCCGGGAGCGCCACCACCGAGCAGCGTCCGGGTCATCGCGTTGCGCGTCTCGAGCAGCTCGTCCAGGGCGGTGGTCAGGTCGTCCGCGCTCACGGTCGGCAGACGGTCCCCGGCGACCAGGGCCGCCCGCCGCAGCAGCTCCTTGAGGAACGAGGCGGTCACCCCCTCGGTGCGCCGCACGACGTCGTCCGCGGCGCCGTCGGGCAGGGCCAGGCCCCCGCGGTAGAGCTCGACCAGGGCGCGGCGCCCCTCGGCGTCCGGCAGGTGCAGCTCGATGGCCTGGTCGACCCGGCCGGGCCGCGCCGCCAGGGCCGGCTCGAGCAGGTCCGCCCGGTTGGTGGTCAGCACGAAGACGACGTCGGCGTCCTCGGCGAGGCCGTCCATCTCGTTGAGCAGCTGGAACAGCAGCGGGTGCTGACCGGGGTGCATGCCGCGGTCCTCGGCGATGAGGTCGACGTCCTCGATGATCACCATCGACGGGGCCAGGGTGCGCGCCACCGAGCAGGCCTCACCGATCAGGTGCAGGGCGTCGCCCGAGAGCTGGAGCACCGTGGTGCCGTGCAGGCTCGCGGTCAGGTAGCGCACGGTGTGGGTCTTGCCGACGCCGGGCGGCCCGTAGAGCAGCAGCCCGCGCTTGAGGTGCTGGCCCGCGGCCAGGAGTGCCGCCTTGTGCTCGGCCACGCCCACCACCTGGCGCTCGACGGCCGCGATCGTCTGCGTCGGGAGGATGAGCTGCTCGGCGGTGAGGGTCGGGCGCCGGTGGAAGTGCAGCGCGGTCTGCCCGTGGCCGAACATCTCCTGCGCGAAGGACAGCACGTGGCCACGGAAGACGTTGCGCTCGATGGTCGCCGCCCGGATCTCGCGGGCGGCCTCGGGGCCCCGGGTCGGGTCGGTGCTGACGACCTGCACGGTCACCTGGCCGATGCCCGACTCGGGCTCGGCGCCGCGCAGCAGCAGGACGGTCCGGGTCGGGCCGTCGGTGACCAGGTACAGCGCGCACCGGACGCAGGCGCGCACCTCGCCGTCGGGTCCGCAGGGCAGGTTCAGACGGGCGACGTTGCCCGGGCGGGGGCCGTACGGGTCACGCGCCTCCTGCGCGAGCAGGTCACCCAGGCCGAAGGGCCGGTGCTGGAAGCCGACGATCCCCACGACCTTCACCTCGGCGCCGGTCGCGGCGAGCCAGGCGTCCACGCCGGCCTGCACGTTGACGTGCTCGTACGCGGGCCACGACTCCTCGACCACGGGCATCCCGGCGCTGTCCGTCCCGAGGTGCTCCCGCAGGATCGACGTCAGGGTCGTGACCTCACCGGCGCGTGCCGCAGCGACCACACCGCGCACCCCGCGCCGGACGAGACGGCCGACGTCGGCCAGCTCGGGCCGGTCCTGCGGTCCCGTGGCCTGCGGGTCGGACGGTGTGCCCTCTCCCTCGACCGCCGTCGTCGTCGCGAACGACACCCCCGACCTCGGTGCGTGCGCCACCCACGCCTGGTCCTGCATGAAGCCCCCTCGATCGCGTCCTGCGGGCCCGGCGGGGCCCTTCGGGCACGCTACCGGCACCGTGCACGACACCGATGGTGTTTTCCGGAGCGGGCATGGTGGAGCAGTCCGACCGTCAGATCCCGGGACCTCGGGGGTCCACCCGGGGCGCTGCGAGCCGTAGGCTCCCCACCATGCTCGTCTCGCGCGACGTCGACCTCCGGGCGACCCTGGCCGATCTGCGTTCCAGCCTGCGGGCAGACCGGGGGGACCCGTCCCCGTGGTCCGAGTCCGGCTTCGACACCCCCGTGGAGGAGGTGGCGCGCTGGCTCGGTGAGGCCGCGGCGAAGTGCGCGTCCAAGGACTTCCTGCTCGAGGCCTCCGACGACGACGTCGTGGACACCCTGTACGTGGAGGTCGGCTCTGCACCGCAGACCGCCGGTGCGTGGAGCGTCAGCGCGTACGGGTTCGGCCGCCCGCCACGTCGGTTCACCGAGGTGCCGGTGAGCGAGTTCCTCGACGAGGCCCTGGGCTGCGAGATCGGTGACGTGCGCCTGGCCCCGCTGGTGCTGGGTGGGACGGTCCCCGACGCGGCGGCCGGCTCCGAACCGCTCCGTGCGACGAACGGCCAGACCCTGGCCCCGGACGGCGACGAGAGGGTCGAGCACCTCGCGCTGCTCACCGCTGCGGACCTGGTCGACCGGGCGCTGCATGGCGCTGACCTCGACCTGCGGGTCGCCCTGGCCCACCGCGGGCACGACCGTGTGCTGATGTGGCAGCGCCCCGGCAGCGAGGCGGCGTGGTCCCGTCAGGAGCTGCTGCCGGGGGTCGAGGCGGACCCCGTCGCGGTCAGCCCTGGGCGGCCTGCTGGTGACCCTCCCGCATCGACCGGATGATCCTGCGACGCAGCTCTTCGTCGTGCAGCGCGGGGGCGCCCGGCGACGCGTCCTCGTGACCCTCGGCCGCCCGACCCGGTGACGCGAGCCGACGCAGCCCGGCGCGGAGCACCCGCTGGTCGATCGTCGCGACGCCCCCGAGGGTGAGCAGGGCGGCACCCTGGTCCAGGGCCGTGAGCAGCGCACCGAGCTCGGCCGAGCCGAGAGGGTCCTGCTCGGAGCGGGCGGTGTCGGCCACACCGGTGTAGAGGTCCAGGAGGAGCTGGATCCGCGCCGAGAGCTGTGCGGTCAGGCCGGGGTCGCGTCCCGCTGTCGCGATGAACTCCAGCGTCGCCAGGGCGAACCCCCGCATCGCCTCGGAGGTCTCGGCATCCTCGGAGGCCTCAGCGCTCTCGATGTCGTCGGTGTCGCCGGCGGCGCAGGTCGGGGAACCGACCTCGGCCTCGCCGAACGGGTCCCAGGGCTCGTGCCCCACGGTGGCGAGGTTGGCGTCCATCACGGCAAGGAAGAGGTCGGCCTTGCTCGCGAAGTTCGAGTAGACGGCCCCCTTGGAGAACCCTGCCTCGCGGGCGATCAGGTCCAACCTGGCGGCGTGGAAGCCGTCCCGAGCGAAGACCTCACGAGCCGCATCCACCAGTGCGGCGCGGGTCTGCTGCTGCCGCTCGGCGCGGGTGGGTGGCGACGTCGATTCGTCGGTCGCGGTCGGTCCGGGGCGCGGGGTCATGACGCCATCCTAATCCGGACTACCGTCGGTATCCGGATACTGCTAGTCTCCAGAAACCGGGAGAATCTGAGAGTGCGAGCAGGAGGACAGCGATGAACCAGGACGTGCTGACGGTGCGGGACCTGACCCGCCGGTTCGGCAGCGTGACCGCGAACGACGGCGTGACGCTGCGGGTCCGGCCGGGCGAGGTGGTCGGACTGCTCGGCCACAACGGGGCCGGCAAGACCACCCTGGTCTCGCAGATCGTCGGGCTGCTCAAGCCCGACGCCGGGAGCATCGAGGTCGCCGGCATCGACGCGGTCGCCGACCCTGCGGCCGCGCGCCGTCGGGTCGCGCTCCAGGCCCAGGCCCAGGCCCCGCTCGACGGGCTGACGCCGCGCACCGCGATCGAGATCGCCGGCCGGATCCGCGGCCTGTCGGCCCTGCGGGCACGGACGGTGGCCGGCGAGCTCGGGGAGGAGCTCGACATCGGGGACTGGATGGACCGTCGCGCGCTCCCTGAGGGAGGAGGGCTGTCCGGCGGCGTCCGACGCATCACGGCCTTCGCGATGGCCATCGCGGCCCCCACGCCCCTGGTGGTGCTCGACGAGCCGACCAACGACATCGACGCCTCGCGCCGCCGCCGCCTGTGGGCCGCGGTGCGCCGCCTGGGCGACCAGGGCTCCGGGGTGCTGCTGGTGACGCACAACGTGGTCGAGGCCGAGCGGGTGGTCGACGAGCTCGTGGTGATGGACCGCGGACGGGTCGTCGCCGCCGGGACGCCGAGCACCTTGCGCGGAAGCCACGACACCGACGTCCGTCTCGAGCTCGTGCTCGCCCCAGGGACGCAGGACCCCTCCGACCCGCTCGACCGGGTCCCGCTGCCGGTGACCCGTCGGGTACGGGCGGGCCGGCGCGTGCTGCTGACCCTTCCCGCCGCGCAGGCCGCGTCCGCCGTCGCCTGGGCCACCGGGCGGCGTGAGCAGGGCGACCTGGACAGCTACTCGCTCGCCCCGGCGACCCTCGAGGACGCCTACCTCGCCGTGACCGAGACCACCCCCCTCGCCGCACCGGAGCCGACCCATGTCTGAGACCACGCTCACCACCGACCGCCGACCCCTGACCTTCGAGCCCGTGCGGGTGGGGCCGGGGACCACCTACCTGACCCTGCTGCGCTGGCAGCTGGCCCAGATCGGCGGGATGCTCCCGCTGCTCGTCGTGGTCCAGGCCCTGATGGCCGCGGGCATCATCGTGGGCTTCGGCTTCCTGATCCCCGACATCGACGCACCCACGGCCCTGTTCCTGTCCACCGGTGCGCCGACCGTGCTGCTCATGACCGTGGGTCTGGTGATGGTGCCGCAGGGCGTGGCCCGCGCGCGCACCGACGGGACCTTCACCTACATGCGCGCGCTGCCCGTGGCCAGGCCGCTGGTGCTCCTGGCCGACCTGACCGTGTGGATGATCGTGTCCGTGCCGAGCGTGGCCGTCGCTGTCCTGGTCGCCCAGCTCCGCTACGACCTGAGCCTCTCGCTGCACTGGCCGCTGCTCGTGGGTGCCTCGCTGCTCGTGGTGCTCACCGCGACCTCGGTCGGGTACGCCATCGCGGTGACCCTGCCGCCGATGCTTGCCCAGCTCATCAGCCAGGTGCTGGTGTTCTTCGTGCTGCTCTTCTCACCCATCACCTTCCCCACCACCCAGCTGCCCGGGTGGTTCCAGGGTGTGCACGACGTGCTGCCCGTGCGCCCCGCCGCGGACCTGCTGCGCGCCGGGCTCGCGAGCGGGACGTACGACGTCGTCCTGCGCGACCTGGTCGTGCTGCTCGTGTGGTGCGCCGTGGGTCTGACGCTGAGCACCCGGGCACTCGTGCGGCGGGGGTAAGGGGCGACCGACTGCCTCCACGGTGAGAGCCGGGTCAAATTCTTGACAGGCTTGTACAACATCGTCATAGTGGTTTTCACCACTTGGCGATGATGCACCTGGAGGAGCGGATGGCTGCCACCCTGACCGACGTCGCGCAGGCAGCCGGCGTGTCGCTGGCCACCGCCTCGCGGGCGTTCAAAGAGCCCGACCGCCTCGCAGCGAGCACCCGGGCCCGGGTCCAGGAGGCAGCCGCCGACCTCGGCTACGGCGTCACGGCACCGCAGCGCTCGCTGACCTTCGCGGTCGTGGTCCCGGACGCCGCCAACCCCGTGTTCGCGGCTCTCATCGCCGCCATCCAGGAGCAGGCCTGGAACGGTCGGCACAAGATGATCCTGGCCAACACGGCCGAGCACCCGGCCCGGGAGCAGGAGATCCTGACCACGATCGGTCTCGGCGTCAGCGGCGTGATCCTCGCCTCGCCCCGCTTGCCCAGCGACGTCATCAAGTCGGCGATCGGCCTGACCCCGCTGGTCGTCATCAACGCGGCGGTCGACTTCTGCCCCTCCGTCCTGATGGGTGCGGACGCCGGCATCAGCCAGGCGTTCGAGCACCTCCACGCCCTCGGCCACCGCCACGTCGCCTACGTCCCGGGCCCGGCCAACGCGTGGGCGAACCAGCGACGGCACGAGGTCGCGACCGAGGTCGCCACCCAGTGGGGCATGAGGCTGACGGTCGTGGGCAACCAGTCCGCGACGGTCGAGGGTGGACTCGCCGCTGCCGCGCCCGTCGTCTCAAGCGGCGCAACGGCGGTGCTCGCCTACAACGACCTCGTCGCGCTGGGCCTGCAGTCCGGCGCCCGCAGCCTCGGGCTCCACTGCCCTCGGGACCTCAGCATCATCGGCATCGACGACCTCAACATCGCCGCGGTGGCGGTGCCCGGCCTGACGTCGATCCGGGTCGACATCGCCCAGGGCGGCACCCAGGCGTTCACCCTGCTGACCGACCTGATCGGCGGCAAGGGCCCGGCTCCTCGGGAGGACCACCGCACGTCCCAGCTGATCGTCCGGGGATCGACAGACGCCCCGCCCGTGCGCGCCGCCGCGGATCGGGACCTGACATGAAGGTGATCATCGCCGACGCGAACCTCCGGCCGCACCGCGACCTCATGGAGGCGCACCTGCCGCCCGGCGTCGGTGCCCTGTGGTTCGACGGCGTGACCGACCCCGAGATCGCCCGGGAGATCACCGACGCCGAGGTCTTCGTCGGCTCGGTCCTACCCCGCGCCCTCGCGGACGGAGCCACGGCCCTGCGCCTGGTGCACGCGGCCGGCGCCGGCACCGACGGGATCGACCGGACGGGTCTGCGTGCCGGGGTGCGGTGCGCCAACACCTACCACCACGAGGCCTCGATCGCCGAGTACGTCGCGGCGTCCCTGGTGGTGCTGCGACGGCGAACCCTGCTCCAGGACGCAGCCCTGCGCGCCGGGGTGTGGTCCTCACCCGTCTACGACCGGCGCCTGAGCCAGCCCGCCACGCTCCGAGGGGCGGTGGCCACCTTCCTCGGTTTCGGCCACATCGGTCAGCACGCGTGGAACCTGCTGCGCTGCTTCGGGGTCGAGGGCATCGCCATCACCGCGTCCGGCTCGGCCGACCCCGCCGAGCACGGCCTGCGGTGGGTCGGCACGAACACCCGGCTCCACGACGCCCTCGCGGAGAGCGAGGTCCTGGTCATCAGCATCCCGCTGGTGGCCGAGACCGAGCACCTGGTGCGCAGGCAGGAGCTCGACCTGCTCGGCACCGGCGGGCTGCTCGTCAACGTCGCCCGGGGCCGCGTGGTCCACGAGGGCGACCTCTACGAGGCGCTGCGCGACAGGCGCATCGCGGGGGCGGCGCTCGACGTCTGGTACCAGTACCCCACCGACGGCGCACCGACCGCCCCGAGCACCTTGCCGTTCAGCTCCCTCGAGAACGTGGTGATGACACCGCACTCCTCGGGGATCACCACCGACACGTTCCGGGGTCGGGTCCTGGACATCGCGGACAACATCACCCGCCTCCACGACGACCGGCCGCTCCAGAACGAGGTGCGACCGCGATGAGTCAGCTCATCGACGCCGTCGACGTGATCGTCACGAGCCCGTCGCGCAACTACGTCGTGCTGAAGATCACCACCTCCGACGGGGTGGTCGGGTGGGGTGACGCCACCCTCAACGGACGGGAGCTGGCGGTCGCCAGCTACCTGCGCGACCACGTGGGGCCCACGCTGGTCGGGAAGGCCGCCGATCGTATCGAGGACATCTGGCAGTACCTGTACCGCGGGGTCTACTGGCGCCGCGGACCGGTCACCATGGCCGCGATCGGTGCCGTCGACCTCGCACTGTGGGACATCCTCGGCAAGACGCTGGGCGTCCCGGTCCACCGGCTCCTGGGAGGAGCGGTCCGTGACCGGATACTGAGCTACACCCATGCGACCGGCTGGGACCTGCCCGAGCTCATCGACTCGGTCGAGGCGCGACGCGACCAGGGATTCCGCGCCGTCCGCGCGCAGTTCGGCGTGCCCGGGCTGGACAAGGTCTACGGGGTCACGAGGGGCGCGGCCAGCTACGAGCCCGCCGGCCGAGGGGTGGGGCCCGCCGAGGAGACCTGGGACACACCGGCCTACCTGCGCCAGGCGCCGACGATCCTCACCGGCCTGCGCGAGCACGTCGGGCCCGATCTGCACCTGCTCCACGACGCCCACCACCGGCTCAACCCCACCGAGGCCGGACGCCTGGCCAGGTCGCTCGAGCCCGTCGACCTCTACTGGCTCGAGGACGTCATCCCGGCGGAGAACCAGCACCTCCTGCGCGCGGTGCGGGACAAGACGACCACCCCGCTGGCCATCGGTGAGGTGTTCAACACGATCTGGGACTGCCACGAGCTGATCTCCGAACGTCTCGTCGACTACATCCGCACCGCCGTCTCGCACGTCGGTGGGATCTCGCACCTGCGCAAGATCCTCGCGTTCGCCGAGGTGTACCAGGTCAAGGGCGGACCGCACGGACCCTCGGACGTCTCCCCGATCAGCATCGCCGCGTCGCTGCACGTCGGCCTCGCGACCACCAACTTCGCCATCCAGGAGCTCATGGGGTACGGCCCGCTCGTGAGCGAGGTGTTCCAGGCGAGCTACCGCTTCGACGACGGCTACCTGCACCCCGGCGACGCCCCCGGGCTGGGTGTCACGGTCGACGAGCAGGCAGCCGCCCGCTTCCCGTACGAGCAGGCCTACCTCCCGATCGCGCGAGACCGCGACGGCACGATGAAGGACTGGTGACCCATGTCTCGACCCTCCACGAACCGTCTCAGCCGGGCGACCGCGCCGACCTCGCTCCTGCGCCGTCAGGGCCAGATGCCCCAGGCGGGAATCGTCCACCTCGGCCTCGGTAGCTTCCACCGGGCGCACCAGGCCGTCTACACCGACGCGGCCATCGCCGAGCGTGGGGGTGACTGGGGGATCATCGGTGTCGCGAGCCGCTCGCGCCAGGTGGTCGACGCCATGCGGGAGCAGGACCTGCTCTACACGGTCGCGACCATCGAACCGTCCAGCAGCCGGTACTCCGTCCCGCGGGTGCACACCGACGTCCTCGTCGGCCGGGACGAGCCCGGCCGGGTGGTGCGGTCGATCGCCGAACCCGGTGTCCGCATCGTCTCGCTCACCGTGACCGAGCACGGCTACACCTTCTCGCCCGAGACCGGGCGGCTCGACCTCGACGACGCCACCATCCGCCACGACCTCGAGGACGCCGCCGGTCCGCTCTCCACGATCGGGCAGATCACCCGAGGTCTTCAGCAGCGCATGCTGGGGTGCGGCGAGCCGATCACCGTGCTCAGCTGCGACAACCTCGCCCACAACGGCCGGCGGACCGGGCAACTGGTGCTCGACTTCATCGAAGCCCTCGACGGGGCCCAGGCCGCGGAGCTCGCCGCCTGGGTCGAGAGCCATGTGCGCTTCCCGAGCTCGATGGTGGACAGGATCGTCCCGGCGACCCTGGACTCCCACCGCACCGCCGTGACCTCGGCGCTCGGGTACGTCGACGCCGTCCCGGTCCCCGCCGAGCCGTTCAGCATGTGGGTCATCGAGGACGAGTTCGCGGGCGGTCGCCCGCACTGGGAGTCCGGCGGCGCCGTCTTCTCCCCGGAGGTGGACCGGTACGAGGAGATGAAGCTCAGGCTGCTCAACGGCACCCACTCGCTCATCGCCTACCTCGGTGCCCTCAACGGCCACGCAACCATCCCGGAGTCGATCGCCGACGAGTCCATCCGCGGGGCGGCCCGGTCCGTGCTCAGGGACGAGTACCTGCCGAGCGTCAGGATCCCCAGCGGCGTCGATGCGGGCGAGTACGAGGAGGCGCTGTTCGTCCGCTGGCAGAACTCGGCCCTGGGCCACCGCACGAGCCAGGTGGGTTCCGACGGATCGGTCAAGCTGCCGCAACGCGTCTGCGTCCCCGCGCTCGCCCTGCTCGACGCGGGAACCATGCCCCACCACCTGGCGTTGACGGTCGCGGCCTATCTCGCTTGCGTCGCCCCACCCTCAGGATTCGACCCGGGACAGCACGCCCGTGCCATCCAGGACCCTGCCGCGCAGCGGCTCGCGGCCCTGTCCGCCCGTGCCCGGTCGGGGGTCGAGCTGGCACACCTGGTGTTCGACGGCGGACGCATCTTCCCGGCCGAGCTCGCCGCCCGCGGCGACTTCATCGACCGGGTGGGAGAGCTGCTCGACACGATCACCCGTTCCGGGCCGCGAGCGGCCGCCCGCGAGGCGGCGTCGGCATCCGACGCCGGTCGCGAGCCGACGGCGCAGGACCCGACCGGGGCGGTGGGCGCACCGTGACCCACGCGACCGCGCAGGGCGTCCGAGACCCCGAACGCACCACCGCCGCCGTGCTGCACGCGCCAGGAGACGTCCGGCTCGAGGAGCTCGACCTCCCCCCGATGACGCCGACCGACGTCCTGGTCGAGATGCGTTCGGGCGGGATCTGCGGCTCGGACGTGCACTACTTCGCCTCGGGTCGCAACGGCACCAACGAGCTCCGGCAGCCCACCGTCCTCGGGCACGAGGCCGCCGGAGTCGTGGTCGTCGCCGGGAGCGAGGCGCGGACGGATCCGGGGACCCCGGTCGCCATCGAGCCGAGCCTGCCCTGCGGGCGGTGCCCGACGTGTCGGTCGGGGCGCCACAACGTGTGCCCCGACGGCCGCTGCTTCGGCTCGCCCCCCACGAACGGGCTGTTCGCCCGGTACGCGGTCGTGCCGGACACCAACGTGCACGCCCTGCCCGACAACCTCGCACCCGAGAGCGGGGCGATCATCGAACCGCTCGCGGTCGCGGTATGGGCCGTCGAGCGGGCCGAGGTGCAGCCGGGTGACCGCGTCCTGATCAGCGGGGCGGGCCCCATCGGGCTCCTCGTGGCCCGGGTCGCGCTCGCCCGCGGAGCCGGTGCGGTGACCCTCGCCGACATCGACGACGCCCGCCTGGGCGCCGCACGGGACCGCGGGATCCGCGACGTGATCGCTCCCACGGCCGACGGCTACCCGCTCACCGACCAGGACCGGTTCATCGAGTGCTCGGGTGCCCCGGGCGCGCTCGTTGACGGGTTGCGGACGGTGCGACCGGCAGGTCGGGTCACCGTGGTCGGGCAGGCCCGGCCGACAGTCGACGGCGTCCCCCTGGGCCTGATGCAGCGGTACGAGATCGACCTCGTGACGGCCTTCCGCTACGCGGGTGCTTTCCCGACGGCGATCGGCCTGGTCAGGGACGGGCTCGTCGACGTCGACGACGTCGTGACCGCGCGCTACCCCCTGGAGCACGTGGCGGAGGCACTGCAGGCACCCACCCGCGACACCACGAACCTCAAGGTCCTCATCAGCTACTAGGACCCCACATCGCACGGTTCAGCAGTTCATCCCCATGAAGAGAGAGAGGACCGGACCATGGTAAGGAAGAACGCCCCAAAGACGTTGGCGCTCGCTACCGCTGTGACCCTCATTGCGGCAGGTTGCTCGAGCAACGGAGGCGGGGCCGACGAAGGGCCGGTCACGCTGACGTTCGCAGCCGTCACCTTCACCGAGACGGGCCGCGGCGAGGCGCTCGAAGCCTGGCTGGACGGCTTCAACACCAGCCAGGACGCCGTCCGGGTCGAACCGGCGGGGATCCCCTTCGCGACCTTCTCGCAGACCGTCCTGACCCAGATCGGTGGCGGGGAAGGACCCGACCTCATCCGGTTCGACCAGGCGGACTTCGTGCAGGCGGCCTCCGCCGGCCTGCTGGAGCCCCTCGAGGACCACATCGACTTCGGCCAGTACGACCTGATCGAGGGTCCCGACGCGTACGCCTTCGTCGATGACACCCGCTACGGCGTGATGTTCGACGTCGCCAGCTACTCGCTCATCTACAACACCGATCTCGTCGAGACACCGCCGACGACCTTCGAGGACTTCCTGGCGATGTCCGAGGAGCTGACGGGAGACGGCACCTACGGCATGGCGTTCCGCCAGACCAAGGAGCAGGAGCCCGGCATGATGCAGGACCTGTACAACTACGTCTACGGCTTCGGCGGGGCGTTCTCTGACGGGACCGAGCTCACGCTGAACTCCCCCGAGGTCGTCGAAGGGCTGACCGCCTACCAGACCCTGTACGACGCCGAGGTCATCCCCCGGGGTGCGGACGCTGCGACCTACCGTCGGATGTTCGCCGAGGGGCTCGTCGCCATGACGATCGACAACGGCGGCGTCCCGGGCATCCTCCTGGGCGCCAACCCTGACCTGAACATCGCTGCGGCCCCGAACCCGTTCCCCGTCGAGAGCCAGGGCGGCATCATCGTGCCGATCACCATCAACGCGGGCAGCGAGCACAAGGAGGCCGCGGCGTCGTTCATCGAGTGGATGCTCGAGCCCGAGAACCAGGTCAGCCTGCAGGAGGTGATGGGCGCCGGAAGTGTGGCCACCCACACCGAGCGGAGCGCCGAGCAGCTCGCCGCCGCGCCCTACCTGCAGGTGTTCGACGACCTCACGGACTCCACCCAGCCCCAGATCATCGAGGGGTTCGAGGCGCAGACCCCTGAGCTGCGGATCATCATCGTCGACCAGGTGCTGAGCGCCCTGCACGGCGAGAAGACGATGCAGGCCGCCATGGACGAGGCCCAGGAGATGGCCGTCGCCCGGTTCGGCGGCTGACGCCACAGCACGGACCGACACCACAGCCGGGCATGTGCACCGGTGCACGAGGGATCAGCACGTCCTCGTGCACCGGTCGCACCGCCCACCCCTGACGCACCGAGAGGAAAGCCGATGGCAACCGTCCTCAGTTCCCAGGCACAGAGATCGGCGACGCCCCGGAGCAGGTCGCAGCGGCGCAAGAGCATCCAGGGCAGCCGCTGGGTCCCGTTCGCGTTCCTCGCACCGGGCGCCGTCTACCTGCTGCTGTTCCAAGGGTTCCCGTTGCTCGAGGAGCTGCGGATGAGCTTCACCCGCACCTCGCTGCTCAACCCGAGCGTGAGCGAGTGGGTCGGCCTCGACAACTACGTGGCCATCTTCACGAGCCCGGCGTTCCAGCAGACTCTCCGCACGACGCTGGTGTACGTGATCGTGTGCGTCGTCGGGGCGATCAGCGTGGGCCTGGGCTCGGCGTTGATGCTCAACAGCGCGTTCCGTGGGCGCGGTCTCGCCCGTGCCCTCATCGCGGTCCCCTGGGCCGCGCCCTCCGTGGCCGTCGCCGTGATCGCCACCTGGATGATGAACGCGCAGTACGGGATCGTGAACCGCTGGCTCGACACCGTCGGGCTCGGTGTGCCCGGGGGATCGATCCTGGACAACCAGACCTACGCTCTGCCGGCCGTGCTGGCCACGACGATCTGGCAGCTCTTCCCCTTCTGCTCCGTGGTGCTCCTGGCAGCCCTGCAGGCGGTGCCCCAGGAGGTCAGGGAGGCCGCGATGATGGACGGCGCCGGACGCATGTGGACCTTCCGGGTCGTGACCTGGCCCGTGATCAAGCCCACCGTCGCGCTGCTCGCCCTGCTGATGACGATCTGGTCGATCCGACGCTTCGAGCTGATCTGGATCATGACCAAGGGCGGCCCGATCGGTGCGACGAGAACCCTCGTGATCGACCTCTACTCGAGCGCCTTCGAGGTCAAGGAGCTCGGCACCGCTGCCGCGATCGGGATGGTCGGCGTCGTGATCTCCCTCGGCGTCGTCATCGCGAGCCAGCTGCTTACCCGCCGCGCCGAACGGAAGGACCTCTGATGAGAAGGCTCCACATCGGGACCTCGGCCCGGATCATCGGGGTGCTGGTCATCCTGGGGATCGCCGTCTTCCCGCTCTACTGGATGTTCGTCACGTCCCTGACCAGCAACCAGGCGCTGTTCGGCAGCTCGGCCCAGATGTTCCCGGACCTCACCCGCCTCGGCACCTACGGGGAGGCCCTGAGCGGCAACGTCCTGCGGTGGCTGATGAACAGCACCATCATCGCGGCCGGGACGTGCCTCCTCACGGCCGTGCTCGCGCTGCCGTTCGCCTACGCCCTGTCACGCTTCAGGTTCAGGTGGAAGAGCATCATCGTGATCGGGCTCTTCCTCACCCAGATGCTGCCCGAGGCGCTGCTGGTCGTCCCGCTGTTCGCCCTCTTCCGGATCCTCGACCTGCTCAACTCGCTGGTCGGGCTCATCCTGGTGTGCACGGCCTTCGTCCTGCCCATCGTGGTGTTCATCCTCAAGGGCGCGATCGACGGCATCCCGCGCGAGCTGGAGGAGTCCGCACGGATCGACGGGTGCCGACCGTTCGGGATCCTGACCAGGATCTACCTGCCGCTGATCGCGCCGACGATCGCTGCGACAGCCGTCATCTCGTTCTTCAGCGGATGGAACGAGTACGTCTTCGCGGTGACCTTCGCGTTCGACCCGGCGATGCAGCCGATGTCCGTCGGGCTCGCGAGCTTCATCGGCGAGCTGAGCACCCCGGTGCAGACGGTCATGGCGGTCGCCGTCATGTACACCCTCCCCGCGGTGGCGTTCTACCTGTTCGCGCAGAAGTACGTCGTCTCCGGGATGACGGCAGGGGCCGTCAAGGGGTGACCAGGGCGAGTCGCCCGTGAGGCCCTGCTGGCCCGGGGACGGCAGAGGTCCGGCGTCTAGCGCCCCGACCCCCGCCGCCCCCGGTTGCGGGGGTGCTCGCGGGCCTGGCGCTCGTTGCCGAACCGGTAGCTGCCGGTCCACCGCGCCATGACCTGCTGGTCGTCGTCCGCGGTGACCTCCTCGAGGAACTGCGCCGCCCGCCCGCCCCGCAGCACCGTGACCACAGCTCCCGCACGCTGGATGACGACGTCACCACCCTTGCGCCGGAGCCACGAGAAGCCCAGTGACACGCGGCCCCCTCAGAGCTCTCCGCGGCGCTGCAGCGAGCGCATCGCGAGCCAGCCGAACGGGATGCGGGCCCAGTAGGTCAGGGCACGGAACAGCACCACCACGGACAGGGCGATCGGCGCCGGGACCCCACCGGCCGAGACCAGCGCACCCGAGAGGGCCAGCTCGATGGCACCGAGCCCGCCCGGGGTGGGGACCAGGGCACCCGCGGCGTTGCCGAGCAGGTAGATCAGCGCGAGGTCGATCAGCGAGAGCTCCCGACCGAACGCCGCGAGGCACGCGTAGAAGGCCCCCAGGTAGCTGAGCGTCATCAGCAGGTTCCCGGCGACCGCCAGCGCGAGGCGTCCCGGCTGGGAGAGCATGCGGATCAGCCGGGGCCAGGTCTGGCGCCACACCGGAACGGTGCGGGCCACGACCCACGAGCGCACCGGTGGCACGAGCATCGCCGCGCCCAGGGCGACCGCGACGACCGCCGCCACGACGATGACGGTGCGCGAGGGCAGGGTCAGCGGCGCGCCGGTGCCGCTGATCAGGGACAGCACGAGCAGCAGCGCGAGCGTCGTGATGAGCTGGGAGACCTGGACGAGCCCGACCGAGGCCACCGCCAGGGCGTTGTGCACCCCGCGGCGGTTGAGCATCCGCAGGTTCAGGGCGGCGGGCCCGACGCCGGCCGGGGCCACCAGTGCGACGAAGGCCCCCGCGACCTGGACCAGGGTGGTGCGCCACAGCGGCAGCCGGATCGGGGCGAACGCGACCAGGGAGATCGCCGAGCCGACGAAGGTGACCAGACCCAGGGCGAAGGCGACGGCCGCCCACCAGGGTTGTGCCTGGCTGAAGGCCGCAGCGATCTGGTCGTAGTTGAAGGTGGTGAAGACCACGACGACGGCCGCGACGGTCAGGACGATCGTGAGCACCGTACGGACGCCGAAGCGCACCAGGCGCTCGGGCTCCGGGTCGGCCTCGGGGAGCAGGGCGAGCAGGGCCTCGCGGACCTCGGCGAGGACGCCCGGGTTGCGACGGGCCTCCTCACGGGTGGTGCGGGGCAGCGCGATGGTCTGCAGCAGCGGCCCGATGCGGACGAGGTCGGCGTCGGGCAGCACCCGGCTCGCCGACGCGACCGCGCGCTCGGCGCCGACCCGCAGCGCGAGCACCGCGATGAGCTGGCTCAGGTCCATCCGCCGCGCGAGCTCTGAGGAGGCCACGTCACCGGACTCCCACCCGGTGAGCCACGCGGTCGGGCCGTCCTGGTCCGTGGTGCGGACCAGCACGGAGTCGCACGTCAGCGCACGGTGGGCGAGGCCGGCCGAGTGGGCCAGGCCCAGCTGCTCCCACACGGCGTCGAGCACCTCGTCGGTCAGGGCGTCGGTGGGGACGTCGCGCAGCGGGACGGCGCCCTCGGCGTGCTGCTGGATGAGCAGCATCGAGTCCTCCGACTCGGCCAGGCCGAGCAGCCGCGGGGTGACCACCCCCGCCGACCAGGCCGCGTAGGAGAGCAGCGCCGCGCGCTCGGTGGCCTGCCGCAGGGAGACCACGGCGCGCCCGTCGATGCCCCGCAGCCGCAGCGACCGCCAGAAGCGGGTCAGCATGCCCACCACCTGCCGGTCACCGTCGAGCACGACGACGTCCAGCCGGTCGCCGTCGGTGGTGGTCATCGCGTAGACACGGTTGTCGCCGTAGCGGGTGATGGCCACCGCGGCGGGGTCCAGCGCCGCGTCGTCGGTCGGTTCGGGGTCGCCCTGCCGGGGCGGTGCGCCGGTGTGCCCGTCGCCGGTCGCGGGCCGGGCCTCGTCGGGGTGGTCCTGCGAGACGTCCCGGACCCGCACCAGGCGGCTCGGCTGGAAGCCTGCCCGGCGGACGCCGTCGACCAGGGCGGCGCCGTAGGCCCGCTCGCTCTGGACCCCGGAGACGTACCGGGTGGCCAGGCCGACGGCGCGCCCGACCAGCACGGTGACCAGGGCGCCGGGCAGCGTGACCAGGCCGGTGATCACCGCGACACCCAGCGCGAGCCAGAGCAGGTTCCACGACCACGCGACGGTGCGCCGGCGGTTGCGGGCCCCGGCGGCGGTCAGCAGGGCTGCCATGCCCGAGAGCAGCGCGGGGATGGTGACCATCCACTCCTGGTTGATCCGCACGCTGAACGACCAGACCATGTCCGAGACGCCCAGGTTCGTGATGAGCCAGGCGGTCAGCAGGGCCACCAGGATGCCGATCACCCCGGCCACCACGGCCTCGAGGGCGTGCCGGACGAGTCGCCGCAGCACCAGCTCGGTGAGCACCGCGATCGGCGCCAGGATGGTGATCAGGGCCTCGAGCACCGCGATCGGCAGGAAGAGGATGCGCCGCAGGGCCACCGCGAAGCCCTGGACGTCCTCGGTGACACCCGTCGTGGTTCCGGTGGCGTAGGCGGCCAGCAGCACGACCACGGCGATGCCGACGCAGGCCAGGACCAGACCCATGAGGTCCGCCGGATGGTGCACACGCATGGCCGGGGTGTCGATGATCTGCACCCCGTGGTCGGCTGGCGCGCGGCCCGGGCGTCGCCCCAGCCCGGACAGGTCAGGCCTGTTCCGAGGTGCGAGGACGGACATGATCCGGAGTCTAGAGCGGGGGGTGCGTCCCGGTCCGCACCTTTGCGCCGGTCGGACGCGCTGCTGGTCGGGCGATCCCCGTCGGCCCTGGGCCCATCCGCGGGGCGTCCCGTCACGAACCACACCCGTCACCCCTGTCCCCGCGCGCCCGGGAGGTCCGCCGCATGTCCACGACCGAGATGCTCCGCCCTCGCCGCGCTGGTCCCGCGGGGGCGTCCCGGCTCACCCGTCGCGAGGTCGTGGTGCTCAGGCACCTGGCCGAGGACGCGACCCTGCAGCAGATCGCCGCCCGCCTGTTCGTGTCCCGGAACACGGTGAAGTCCCAGGTGCGCAGCCTGTACCGCAAGCTCGGGGTGTCTCGCCGTACGGAGGCCGTCGCCTGGGCGCGGAGCTCGGGTGCGGTCCCGGTCCGGACGGTGCCCGACCGGTAGCCGGCGCCGTTCTCACACCACCCGACGGACCGGTGTGCGAGAACTGTTGCCCAGGGGTAACTCCCGGGTACCGCCGTGGGAAACACGGGCTCCCTAGCGTCGAGGTGTACGGCCCGCCCGGGGTCGGCTGCACCTGGAGGACGACGATCCATGGACACCAGCCCGCGCGAGGACTCCCCTGACGAGCTCGCCCCGCCGACCACAGGCCCCGTCGACGGGGTGATCGGGGAGTTGACAGAGCCGAAACACCCCGGCCCCGCCACGGAAACTCCCGGCACCTACCGTGCTGGGATGGGGGCGAGCAGGCATCTGGTGGTGGTCGGTGGCGGCATGGTCGCCCACCGCCTCGTCGAGGCGCTCCGCGACCGTGACGACGCCGGCACCTGGCGGGTCACCCTCTACGCCGAGGAGCCCCGCGCGCCCTACGACCGTGTCGCCCTGACCAGCTACTTCTCGGGCCGCGACGCGAGCGACCTCGCCCTGGGCACCCCCGACCTGTGGGACGACCCCCTGGTCCACCTGGTCCGCGACACCCGGGTCACCGAGATCGACCGTGCGGCCCGCACCGTCACCACCGTCCGCAACGGCGGCTCGGGACCCACCGCGGTCGAGCCCTACGACGCGCTCGTGCTGGCCACCGGCTCGTACGCGGCCGTCCCGCCGATCGAGGGCAGCGACCTGCCGGGCGTCTTCGTCTACCGCACGATCGACGACGTCGCCGCGCTGCGCGGCTGGGTCGAGGAGGCCGCCGCCCGCTGGAAGCGACCCGTACGCGGCGCCGTCGTGGGCGGCGGGCTGCTGGGGCTCGAGGCCGCGGGGGCGCTCCAGGCCCTCGGCGCGCAGAGCACCGTCATCCAGTTCGGCCCCCGGCTCATGCCGCTCCAGGTCGACGAGGGCGGTGGCGAGGCGCTGCGCCGGCTGATCAACGGCAAGGGCGTGGCCGTCCGCCTCAACACCTCGACCACCCGCATGCGCCCGGGGCGCGACGGCAAGGTCCGGCGGATGGACTTCGCCGACGGCGGGCGGCTCGACGCCGACGTCGTGGTCCTGGCCACCGGGGTGCGCCCGCGGGACGAGCTCGCCCGGGCCGCGGGCCTGGACGTCGGGGAGCGCGGCGGCGTCGTGGTCGACGCCGGCTGCCGCACCGCCGACCCGCACGTCTACGCGGCCGGTGAGGTCGCCTGCATCGACGGCGCGGTGCACGGCATCGTCGCCCCCGGCTACGCCATGGCCGAGGTGGTCGTGGACCGCCTGCTCGGTGGCCAGGCCGTGTTCCCCGGGGCCGACACCGCGACCAAGCTCAAGCTCTCCGGGGTCGACGTCGCGAGCTTCGGTGACGCCTTCGCGACCACCGAGGGTGCCCTCGAGCTGGTGCACGCCGACCCGGTCGCCGGGATCTACACCAAGCTCGTGCTCTCCGACGACGCCAAGACCCTGCTCGGCGGGGTGCTCGTCGGTGACGCCTCGGCCTACGCGTCGCTGCGGCCCATGCTCGGCCGCGCGCTGGACGGTGACCCGGGTGCCTACCTGCTGCCCGAGGGCGCGGGCTCGGCCGGACGCCCCGCCACCACGCTGCCCGACGACGCCACGGTCTGCTCGTGCAACAACGTCACCGCCGCGACCGTGCGCGGGGCCGTCACCGAGCACGGCTGCACCGACCTCGCCGCGGTCAAGGCCTGCACCAAGGCCGGCACGAGCTGCGGGTCCTGCCTGCCGCTGGTTAAGAAGCTCGTCACCACCGAGCTCGAGAGCGCGGGCATCACGGTCAGCAAGGCCCTGTGCGAGCACTTCGACCTGTCCCGTGCGCAGCTCTTCGACGTGGTGCGGGTCACCGGGCTGACCACCTTCAGCGAGATCCTGACCAAGCACGGCCGGGACGGGCTGCCGCAAGGCGCTCGCGGGTGCGACATCTGCAAGCCCGTCGTCGCCTCGATCCTGGGGTCCCTGGACACCGGGCACGTGCTCGAGGGCGAGACCGCGACCTTGCAGGACACCAACGACCACGTCATGGCCAACCTCCAGAAGGACGGCTCGTACTCGGTGGTCCCGCGCATCCCGGGAGGTGAGGTCACCCCCGAAGGGCTGATGGTCATCGGGCAGGTCGCCAAGGACTACGGGCTCTACACCAAGATCACCGGCGGTCAGCGGATCGACATGTTCGGCGCCCGCCTCGAGCAGCTCCCCGAGATCTGGGGCCGGCTGGTCGACGCCGGCTTCGAGTCGGGCCACGCCTACGGCAAGTCCCTGCGCACCGTGAAGTCGTGCGTCGGGTCCACCTGGTGCCGCTTCGGCGTGCAGGACTCGGTGGCCCTGGCCGTCGAGCTCGAGCTGCGCTACCGGGGGCTGCGCTCGCCGCACAAGTTCAAGCTGGGGGTCTCGGGCTGCGCCCGCGAGTGCGCCGAGGCCCGTGGCAAGGACGTCGGCGTGATCGCGACCGACAAGGGCTGGAACGTCTACGTGGGCGGCAACGGCGGCTTCACCCCGCGTCACGCGCAGCTGCTCGCCGAGGACCTCGACACGCAGACCCTGGTGCGCACCATCGACCGGTTCCTCATGTACTACATCCGCACCGCCGACCGCCTGCAGCGCACCGCCCCGTGGGTCGAGGAGGTCGAGGGCGGGCTCGAGGGCGTCCGGGCCGTGGTCATGGACGACAGCCTGGGCATCGCCGCGGACCTCGACGCCGCCATGGCCCGTCACGTCGACCTCTACCAGGACGAGTGGAAGGCCACCCTGGAGGACCCCGAGAAGCTGCGGCGCTTCGCGTCCTTCATCAACGCACCGACCACCCCCGACCCGTCGCTGGCCTACGTCGCCGAGCGCGGGCAGGTACGCCCCGCCACACCCGAGGAGCGGCTCGCCTCGAGCGACGGCTCCGGCCCCGTGCTCGTCGCGGGCACGACGTTGGAGGTCCGGCGATGACCACGACAACCACCACCCCGAGCAGCACCACCCCGAGCGTGCCCGTCGTGCTGGGCACCTCGAGCGACGCCGTCGGCTGGACCACGGTCTGCCACGTCGCCGACCTCGTGCCCGAGCGGGGGGCCGCGGCCCTGGTCGACGGCCAGCAGGTCGCCCTGTTCCGCCTCGCCGACGGCACCGTGCGCGCCGTGCAGCAGCTCGACCCGTTCAGCGGGGCGCACGTGATGTCCCGGGGCATCGTGGGCAGCCGGGGCGACGCCCCCACGGTCGCCTCACCCATGTACAAGCAGGTCTTCGACCTGCGCACCGGGCGGTGCCTCGAGGCCGTGGGCCGTGAGCCGGTCGACCTGCGCACCTGGCCGGTGCGGGTCGAGGGCGGGCTGGTCATGGTCGCCGTGCCGGTCACCCCGAGCGCACCGGTCGCCGCGGTGGCCGTCACCGTCGTCGACCCGGCCGACGACGAGGTGACCCCGTGACCGCCCTGCTCGGGGTCGAGCTCACCGGGCGGCGGGTCGTCGTCGCCGGGGGTGGCCCCGTCGCGGCCCGCCGGGTGCAGGCCCTGCGGGTCGAGGGCGCCGACGTCCTGGTGGTCGCCCCCCAGCTCTGCGAGGAGCTCGTCGAGCTCGTCGAGGACAGGGTGGTCCGCTGGCGCTGCGGGGAGGTCGCCGAGCACGACCTGGACGACGCCTGGCTGGTGCACACCGCGACCGGCGACCGCGCCGTGGACACCCAGGTGGCGACCTGGGCCGAGAGCCACCGCACCTGGTGCGTCAACGCCGGCGAGGCGACCACCGGCACCGCCCGCACCCCGGTCACCACCCGCACGGGCGACCTGCTCGTGGGCGTGGTCGGCACCGGTGCCCCGGACCCGCGCCGCAGCCGCGCGGTGCGCGACCACCTGGCCGAGGTGCTCCGCTCGGGCGAGGCCGACCTGCGCCGTCGTCGGCCCGGGCCGGGACGGGTCGTGCTGGTCGGGGGCGGCCCGGGGGCCGTCGACCTGCTGACCCTGCGCGGCCGTCGCGCCCTGGCCGAGGCCGACGTCGTGGTCACCGACCGTCTGGGACCCACCGCGGTGCTCGAGCAGCTGCACCGTGACGTCGAGGTGATCGACGTCGGCAAGACCCCCGGGCACCACCCCGTGCCGCAGGACGAGATCAACCGGATCCTGGTCGAGCGCGCCCAGCGCGGGCAGGTCGTGGTGCGGCTCAAGGGCGGCGACCCGTTCGTCTTCGGCCGAGGCGGCGAGGAGGTCATCGCCTGCCGTGACGCCCAGGTCCCGGTCGAGGTGGTCCCCGGGGTGAGCAGCGCGCTCGCGGTCCCGGCGGCCGCGGGCATCCCGCTGACCCACCGCGGCGTCACCACGAACTTCCTGGTCATCAGCGGTCACGAGGGGCTCAGCGCCGCGGCGCGCCAGGTGCTCCAGGACGGGTCGACCCTGGTGGTGCTCATGGGGGTGTCGTCCCTGCCCGGCCTGGTCGCCGAGGCTCTCGGGTGCGGGGTCGACCCGGCCCTGCCCGTCGCGATCGTCGAGAACGGCGCGACCCCCGAGCAGCGGGTCGTGCGGGCCCGCCTCGACGAGGTCGTCGCGGCCGCGACGGCCGCCCGGGTGAAGGCACCGGCCGTCATCGTGCTGGGCGAGGTCGCGGCAGAAGGGCTGCTGGATGGCTGCTGACCACATCAGCCAGACCATGGCCGGGTGCGTGGTGCTCGTCACCGCCGACCGGCGCTCCTCGGAGCTGCGCGCCGCCCTCGAGCGCCGTGGCGCGGTGGTCCGTCACGCCGCGGCCCTGAGCATGGTGCCCCACACCGACGACGCGGCCCTGGCCGCGGGCACCCGTGCGGTGATCGCCGACCCGCCCGACATCGTGGTGGTCACCACCGGCATCGGGTTCCGCGGCTGGATCGAGGCCGCCGACGCGGTGGGCATCCTCGACCCGCTGCACGAGGTCCTGGGTCGCGCCCGCATCGTGGCCCGCGGGCCCAAGGCCCGGGGGGCGATCCAGGCTGCCGGGCTCCAGGCCGACTGGGTCGCGGAGTCCGAGACCTCTGCCGAGATCGCCGAGGTGCTGCTGGGCGAGGGGGTCGAGGGGGTGCGGATCGCCGTCCAGCACCACGGTGCTGGCTCGGACGGGCTCGACGACGCCTTCCGGGCCGCGGGCGCCCACGTGCAGAGCCTGGTCGTCTACCGCTGGGGTCCCCCGCCCGACGCGGCCGCGGTCGAGGCCTCGGTGCGCGCCGCCGCGGGCGGGGAGATCGACGTGGTGGCCTTCACCTCGGCGCCCGGCGCCGCGGCCTGGCTCGAGGCCGCCGAGCACGCCGGGGTGCGCCCCGCGCTGCGTCGGCGCTTCACCGGAGGGGGTCTGCTCGCGGCGGCGATCGGCCCGGTGACCGCCAAGCCGCTGCGCGACGCCGGCATCGAACCCCTCATCCCCGACCGTGGTCGGCTCGGCTCGCTGGTCCGGGCGCTCGTCGCGCACTTCGACGAGCAGCGCACCCAGGCCCTGACCACGGTCGCCGGCCCGTTGCAGGTCCACCGCGGCGCGGCCGTGCTCGACGGCCGGGTGCTCGCCCTGTCGCCCTCGGGGCTGGAGGTGCTGCGCCTGCTCTGCGAGGCCGGGGGAGACGTCGTCGGCCGCGCCGAGGTGCTCGCCGCCCTGCCCGGCACCTCCCTGGACCCGCACGCCGCCGAGGTCGCGATCGCCCGCCTGCGTGAGGCGACGTCCAAGGACCTGATCCGTACCGTGGTCAAGCGTGGCTACCGACTGGAGGTCATCCCCCGATGACGACCGCACCTGTGCTCGTGGCCTGCTCGCACGGGACGCGTGACCCGGCCGGGCGCGCCACCATCCACGCCCTGCTCGAGGGCATCGCCCGCGCCCGCCCCGACCTGGACGTCCGTGAGGCCTTCGTGGACGTCCAGGAGCCCGAGGTCGCCGACGTCGTCGCCCAGGCCCAGCGAGAGCTCCGGCCCGAGCCCGGGGCCGCCTCCGGGGCGGGGGCCGGTGGCGACGAGGCCACGGAGGTCGTCGTGGTGCCGCTGCTGCTCTCCGCGGGGTTCCACGTGCACGTGGACATCGCCGCCGCCGTGCAGGACGTCCGGGCGGTGGCCACCGGCCCGCTGGGCCCCGACCCGCGGCTCGCGGAGATCCTCGCCGACCGGCTCGCCGAGGCCGGGGCCACCGACGACGACGCCGTGGTGCTCGCGGCAGCCGGGTCCAGCGACGCGCGCGCCGCGGCCGACGTCGAGCAGGTCGTCGCCCGGCTGCAGGCCGGGCGGCGCGGACCGGTCAGCATCGGGTACGGGTCGGCGAGCCACCCCCGGGTGCCGGTCGCGGTGGCCGCGGCGCGCGAGGCGGGGGCCCGCCGCGTGGTCGTGGCCTCCTACCTGCTCGCCCCCGGCTACTTCCACGACCGGCTCGCCGAGGCCGGGGCGGACCTCGTCACCGCACCGCTGGGACCCGACCCGCGGCTCGTGCAGATCGCGGTCGACCGGTACGAGGCGGCGCTCCGGTCGTAGGGCGGCGCAGTCCCAGGACCGCCCGGCGGGTCAGCGGTCGGCCTGGTCCGCCCCGGTGCCGGGAGCGGAGGCGCCGGAGCGGCGCCGGGCGTTCTTGACCAGGTACATCGAGGCGTCCGCGGCACCGAAGAGGCGGTCGGCGTCGGCGGCCGGGTCGGTGGTCAGCGAGAAGCCGATGCTCGCCCCCACCCGGGCGGGGCCGGCGGCGAGCGGGACGGGCTCCTCGACCGCCCGCACCAGCCGCTCGACGATGCCGCGCACCTCACCCTCGTCGCGGATCTCGGTCAGCAGCGCACCGAACTCGTCGCCGCCGAGCCTGGCCAGGTGGTCGTGGGTGCGCAGGGCGCTGCGCAGCCGTCGGGCGACCGCGACGAGGAGCTCGTCACCGGCCTGGTGACCCAGGGTGTCGTTGATCGCCTTGAAGTGGTCCAGGTCGATGAAGAGCATGGCGATGGCCGCACCGGGACCTGCCTGCGGCAGCGAGCCGGTCAGGCGTCGCAGCAGCTCGCCGCGGTTCGGCAGGCCGGTCAGGTCGTCGTGGGCCGCGGCGTGGGCCAGGCCGTCCTGGGCCAGGAGCCGCTCGGTGATGTCTCGTTGGTCGACCACGACCCCCTGCACCAAGGGGTCGGCGAGCAGGTTGTGCACGGTCCACTCGTACCAGCGGCGCTCGAGGCTCGCGTGGACGACCAGCACGTCCAGGCTGACCTGAGCCCCCGAACCCACCGAGACGAGCTCACGCAGCTCGTTCTCGACCTCGGCGCGCTGCTCGGGGTCGACCAGGTCCAGCAGCCTGCGGCCCAGCATGCTGTCCGCGGAGTGGCCCATGGCGCGCCCGACCGCGGGGCTCACGTAGGTCAGGACGCCCTGGGCGTCGCTGACCGTCAGCACGTCCGTCGAGCTGTCCATCAGGGCACGCAGACGGGCCTCGGTGCGGGCCAGCGCGTGCGCGGCGGCGTCGCGCTCACCGACCGAGCGGCCGATCGCGGCGATGCCGGTCACCGCGAGCAGCAGGATCCACACGGCGCCCACGTGGCTGGCTGCCGAGGGCAGCACCGAGGGGACCCAGCCGAGCTGTGTGGCGACCTGCACCAGCACGGTCCCGGCGACCGTGACGGCCACCGCCGGTCGCCAGGTGCGCGGGCCCGACCGCTCGACGTGGACGACCGCGATGAGGATCGCCGTGGCGGGCAGGGTGAAGCCCCAGCCGGCGACCGTGACCAGGGTGCCGAAGGTCACGAAGCTCAGCACGAAGCGCAGCACCGGTCGGTTGTCGACGCGACCACCACCCACGCGGCGCTGGATGTCCTCGCTGGTCAGCAGCGCGGCGAGCGGCAGCAGGAGGGTGAGCACCGGGACCGGGCCCTGGACCAGCCCCTGCGACTCGAGCCAGGTGAAGAACGGGTACAGGGCGACCACCGAGAGCACGGTGGCGAGCCCGGTGCGGAGGTAGTGCCGCGGGGGTCGGTCGGGCGGTGCGACGTCGGCGAGGAGGGGGTCGGGCTGCCTGCTGCGTCGCGGTCGGCGTCGTCGCTGCTCGCTCGGGCGGTCGACATGACGACGTTCGACGTGACGACGTTCGACATGACGGGGCTCGACGTCCCGGTCGTCCCGGTCCGGCCTCGAACCCCCCCGAGAGTTCTCGATCATGTGACGCCCTTGTCTGGTCCGCGTGCTCACCGTACACATCGGCCGGACCGGTGCGGCGTTGATGCAAAGGACTCGCGGGAGATACCCGTCAGGCCAGGCCGAGCATCTCGAGCCACTCCTCCGGGAGCGTCGCGTACCCGACGAACGCCACCACGTCCAGGGTGGTGTGCGCGACCACCAGGGGCATGACCCGCCGTCGGCGCAGGTAGTACCAGGAGAAGACCAGCCCCATCACGACGTTGCCGATCGCCATGCCCGGGCCCTGGTACAGGTGGTACGCACCGCGCAGCAGGGCGCTGGTCACGACCACGGCGGGTACCGACCAGCGCAGCTCGAGCAGCCGCTCCATGAGGTAGCCGACGGCCACGACCTCCTCGAGCAGGGCGTTCTGCAGCGCGGCGAGGATCAGCACCGGGATGGTCCACCAGTAGGCGTCGAGCCCGGCGGGGTTGACCTGGACGTTCAGGCCCAGGGCGCGGCCCAGCAGGTAGAACGCGATGCCGGGGAGGCCGATCAGGGCGGCCAGGCCGAGCCCCACGGCGAGGTCCCGCAGCGGGCGGGTGCGGTCCAGCCCGATGCGACGCACGGCGCTGCGCCCGTGCGCGGAGAGCAGGTAGAGGGCCAGGGCCACCGGCACCAGGGCGAAGCCGATCGAGAGCAGCTGGTAGGTGAGGTCCAGGTAGGGGCGGGGGGAGCGGGTCGGGTTGAGCGTCGCCGACTGCTGGGCGAGCGGCACGTCCACCGTGTACCGGGCGTAGAGCCGGACCATCGCGTACACCGCGGACTGGCCGAGCGACAGACCGAGGATGATCCACACCTCGACCTGGAGCCGACGTCGCGAGCCGGTCGGGACGACGTCGTCCGCGGGGGGAGGGACGGTCTCGGGGGCCACGGGGACACGGTACGGGAGGGTGCCGGCGGCTCCTCGCCCGGCCTCAGGGTGCGGGGGTGTCCCCGACGATCTCGTCCGCGTGGGCCGCGACCCAGACGACCAGCGGCAGCAGGTGCGCGGTGAGCTCGCGGCCCAGCGGCGTGAGGGAGTAGTCGACACGTGGGGGGATCGAGACCGCGGCCTCGCGGTGCACGAGGCCGTCGCGCTCGAGGGTGCGCAGGGTCTGGGCGAGCATCTTCTCGGTGATGCCCTCCACGGTGCGCCGTAGCGCGCCCCAGCGCAGGGTCTCCTCGCTCAGGGCCACGAGGACCAGCACCCCCCACTTGCTGGTCACGTGGTCGAGCACCACGCGGCTGGGGCAGCGGGCCGGCAGCACACCGTCCGGTGCGAGCAGCTTCAGCGGGCTGACCTCGTTACTTACCGTCATGTGCGTACCTTACCCAGAAGTGGGTACCCGCTGAAGGGAACGTAGCGGACGAGTGTCGGGTTGTGACGTGAGCCGACGCGCCACCCGGGCGCGCGGCGATCGTGGAGGAATCATGAGCGTCGTCGTCACCGGAGCCACCGGACACCTGGGCCGCCTGGTCGTGCAGGACCTGCTCGCTGCGGGGTACCCGGCCCAGCAGATCCTCGCCGCTGGACGTGACCAGGGGCGTCTCGCGTCCCTCGCCGATCTCGGTGTGCGGACCGCCGCCATCGACCTCGACCAGCCGCCGACCCTCGTCGCCGCGTTCGAGGGCGCGCAGACGGTGCTCCTGGTCTCGGGCAGCGAGATCGGCCGACGGGTCGCGCAGCACGGCCACGCGATCGAGGCGGCCCGGACCGCCGGCGTGCGACGCGTCGTCTACACGAGCGCCCCGCACGCCGACACGAGCCCGCTGATCCTGGCCCCCGACCACAAGGCGACCGAGGAGCTGCTCGCGACATCCGGCCTGGTCACGGCCGTCCTGCGCAACGGCTGGTACACCGAGAACTACCTGCCGGCCCTCGAGCAGGCCCGGGCCACCGGCGAGATCGTCAGCAGCGTCGGCTCCGGGCGGGTCGCGAGCGCCTCGCGCGCCGACTTCGCCGCCGCGGCCTCGGTCGTGCTGCGCACCGACGGGCACGACGGCGCGGTCTACGAGCTCTCGGGCGACGTCGCCTGGGACCAGGCGGACCTTGCGGCGGCGGTCGCCGAGGTGGTCGGTCGACCTGTGGTGCATCGCGACGTCACGCCGGCCGAGCACCTGGCGATCCTGCTCGAGGCAGGGCTCGACGAGGGCACCGCCGGGTTCGTGGTCGCGCTCGACGGCAACACCCGCGACGGGCTGCTGGCCGAGACCAGCGGGGACCTGTCCCGGTTGATCGGGCGGCCCACCACGCCGCTGGTCGAGGGGCTGCGGGCGGCTGTGGGGGCCAGCGTCTGAAGCGTGGAACGGCGGTCGTGGAGGGGCGCGGTCCTCGGATCTCGGGGCACGTCGTCGCGGCGAGGGTTGACGCCAGACACTTTGCGCTGCAAACTCAAAGTAGTTTGCAGCGCAAAGCCACTCGTCCTCTGGAGCCCGCATGTCGCAGGAACCCGTCAACCCCTCGTCCGACCTCGCCGCCCGAGCCCCCCACGACCCTGCCGGCGACGCACCGGAGCCAGGCACCCCCCACGACCCGGCTGACGACGCCCCGCTGGATCCCGTCGCGAGCGCAGCGCTCATCGTCGACCAGCGGCGCCGGGTCGAGTCCGCGACCGACGTCGACGGCCGCCTGCTCTTCGGGGTGTGGGGCGTGGCCTGGCTGCTCGGCTTCGGCCTGCTGTGGTCGGTGTCGCGCGACGAGCCGCTGCTCGACCTGAGCATCGGGATCGCCCTGGCGATCTTCACGGCCCTGCTCCTCTCGGCCGTCGTCATCACCACCATCCACACCGCGACGCGCAGCGTGGGGGTGAGCGGCGCCTCGGCCACCCAGGGGGCGATGTACGGCTGGGCCTGGTTCCTCGGCTTCGGCGGCATCGGCGCCCTCGGGTACGCCCTGGGTCGCCTCGACGTCGAGCCGGCGACGCTGTCGACCGTGATGACCGTCGCCTCGACCCTGCTGGTCGGTGCGCTGTACATGGCCGGTGGTGCCATCTGGCAGGACCGCAACCAGTTCGCCCTCGGCGCGTGGATCGCCCTGTCCTCGATCGCCGCGGCCGTCGTCGGCTTCCCGCACCTGCTGCTGCTGATGTCCCTCGCCGGAGGTGGCGGGATGCTCATCGGTGCGGTCGCCGAGGCCGCCCGCAGGCGCCGACGCGGGGCCCTGCGGTGAGCCCGACCACGAGCGAGCCGCTCGACCCCCTGATCCACACCCAGGCACGGCTGCGCATCATGACGACGCTGACTGCCCTGCCCCCCGGTGACCGGCTGAGCTTCCCCCGGCTGCAGCAGCTGCTCGACGCGACCGCCGGGAACCTCTCGACCCACCTGCGCAAGCTCGAGGACGCCGGCTACGTGACCACGACCAAGGGCCACCAGGGCCGGGTGCCGTCCACGCACGTCGAGGTCACCCGGGCCGGGCGGCGGGCCTTCGAGGACTACACCGACCAGCTGCGGGCACTGCTCGCACCACCCACCACCACCACCTCGTCGGAGGACCGATGACCACCACCCGCGAAGCCGTCCCCCAGGGCGACCGTGACGCTGACCGTGACGCTGACCGTGACCGCAGCACCGACCTCCGGGTCGTGACCCTCGACGGCGTGACGCGTCGCTTCGGGGAGACCGTGGCCCTCGACGACGTGAGCCTCGAGGTCCGCGCCGGTGAGCTCGTCGGTCTGCTCGGACCCAACGGCGCGGGCAAGACCACCCTGATCAGCCTGGTCAACGGCCTGCGCCGCCCCGACTCGGGCACCGTCCGGCTGTTCGGCGGCGACCCTCGCGACCCGTCCTCACGGACCCGGCTCGGCACCACACCGCAGGAGTCGGGCCTGCCGCCGACGCTCCGGGTCGGCGAGGTCGTGGACTTCGTCGGCCGGCACTTCCCCGACCCGATCCCCACCGGCGAGCTGCTCGAGATGTTCGGCATCGCCGACCTGGTGCGACGCCAGACAGGTGGACTCTCGGGCGGGCAGAGGCGCCGCCTCGCGGTCGCGCTGTCCCTGGCCGGCCGACCCGACCTGGTGCTGCTCGACGAGCCGACCACCGGGCTGGACGTCGATGCCCGGCACGCACTGTGGCAGGCCCTGCGCGAGTACCACGCGCGCGGCGGCACCATCGTGCTGACCAGCCACTACCTCGAGGAGGTGCAGGCCCTCGCCGAACGGGTCGTCGTCGTCGACCACGGTCGGGTCCTGGCCGACGACACCCTCGACGCCATCCTCGGACGGGTCGGTCTGCGGCGCGTCACCCTCCGCCTGCCCGACGACGCCGCACCCGCTGCCTGGGGGCCCTCGGTGACGCAGCACCACCGCACGCCCGACGGTACCCACGAGCTGCTCACCGCCGACGCCGACCAGCTGGTCCGCGAGCTCGTCGGCGCCGGCCTGCCGTTCCGTGACCTGACCATCCAGGGAGCCACCCTCGAGGAGGCCTTCCTGGCCCTGACCACCACCACCCGGGGGACCGTCGCATGACCACGCTCACGAGCACCGCCGGGCCGGCCCGACTGGCACGCCTCACCCTGCTGCACACCCGCTACCAGCTGCTCGAGACCGTGCGGGTGCCGATCGCGGTGATCGGCAACCTGGTCTTCCCGGCCCTCGCCCTGGCCTTCTTCGTGCTGCCCCAGCGGGCCGTGGCCGCCGACCCGGTCGCCGCCACCCAGGCCGTCTCCCAGCTCGCGCTCTTCGCGGTGATCTCGACCTGCATCTTCACCTACGGGGTCGGGGTCGCCGAGGACCGCGCCCAGCCCTTCGACTCCTACGTGCGGACCCTGCCGGGCGGGCCGGTGCCACGACTGGGCGGACGGCTCCTCACCGGCGGGGTGTTCTCGCTGGTCTCGCTGCTGCCGCTGGTGGCCATCGGCGCCCTGTTCACCAGTGCGTCGATCAGCCCGGTGCGGCTGGTCGCGGGCGTCGTCATGGTGCTGCTCGGTGCGCTGCCGTTCCTCTTCGGGGGGCTCGCGATCGGCTACGCCCTGACCTTCAAGGCCGCCCTGCCCGTGGCCCAGGTGGTGCTCTTCCCGATGGCCTTCCTCGGTGGGCTCTTCCTGCCCCCGCAGATGTTCCCCGGGTGGCTCGACACGCTCTCGGGGTTCGTGCCGACCCGGGCCGCACGAGACGTCCTGGTGCACGTGACCACCGGGTCGGGCGCCACGGTGTTCGACGTCGTCATGCTCGTGGCCTGGACCGTGGTCCTCGCTGCGCTCGCGGTCACCGCCTACCGCCGTGACGAGGGGCGGCGGTTCCACTGACGAGGCGAGGGCGCGCCCTCAGGTGAAGCGGCGAGGGCGCGCCCTCAGGTGAAGCGGCGCAGCCGCAGGGAGTTGCTCACCACCAGCACCGAGCTGAACGCCATCGCGGCCCCCGCGATCATCGGGTTGAGCAGGCCCAGCGCCGCGAGCGGGATCGCCGCGACGTTGTAGAAGAAGGCCCAGAACAGGTTCTGCTTGATCACCCGCAGCGTCCACCGGGACAGCCGGATCGCCTGACCCGCCGACCGCAGGTCACCGCGGACCAGGGTGATGTCGGCGGCCTGCATCGCGACGTCGGTTCCGGTGCCCATCGCCAGACCCAGACCGCGGGTGCCCGCCTGGGCCAGCGCGGCGGCGTCGTTCACGCCGTCACCGACCATGGCCACGACCCGGCCCTCGGCCTGGAGCCGCTCGACCGCGCGCACCTTGTCGGCCGGCAGCACCTGGGCGATGACCTCGTCGATCCCCACCTGGGCCGCGACCGCGCGGGCCGCCCCCTCGTTGTCGCCGGTGAGCAGCACGGGGCGCAGCCCGAGCCGGCGGAGCTCGTCGATGGCCTCGCCCGAGGTCGCCTTGACCGGGTCGCGCAGCACCAGGACCCCACGGGCGGCGCCGTTCCACGCGGCCATCACCGCCGTCGCGCCGTCCGCCTCGGCGGCCTCGAACGGCCCGTCGAGCGGCGTCGTGTCGACACCCTGCTCGCGCAGCCAGGTGGGGCGCCCGACCATGACGCGTCGGCCCAGGTCGATCCCGCTGTGCGCGGTCCGCACCACGCCGACCACCCCACGCCCGGGCTCGTTGGCGAACTCGGTCACCTGCTCCGAGCCGATCACCACGCCGTCCTCACCCACGGGTGCACCGGGTCGGGTCGGGTCGAGCTCGTCGGCCGTCGCGGCGATCGCGCGGGCGATCGGGTGCTCGCTGAGACCCTCGACGGCCCCCGCGAAGCGCAGCACCTCGTCCTGCGTCGGGCCGCCGTCGGCGACCAGCACGTCCACGAGCTGCATCCGGCCCTCGGTCACCGTCCCGGTCTTGTCGAGCACCACGGTGTCGACCCGGCGCGTGGACTCCAGGATCTCCGGGCCCTTGATGAGGATGCCCAGCTGCGCACCACGCCCCGTGCCGACCAGCAGCGCCGTGGGGGTGGCCAGGCCCAGGGCGCACGGGCAGGCGATGATCAGCACCGCGACCGCCGCGGTGAACGCCGCCTGGACCCCGCCGCCGACCAGCAGCCAGACCACCAGGGTGCCCAGGGCGATCAGGGTTGCGATCGGCACGAAGACCGCCGAGATCCGGTCGGCGAGGCGCTGGACGGGTGCCTTGCCGGTCTGCGCCCGCGCGACCAGCCGGCCGATCTGCGCGAGCATCGTCTCCTCGCCGACCCGGGTGGCCTCGACCACCAGGTACCCCGAGGTGTTGACCGTCGCCCCGGTCACCTGGTCCCCCGGGCCGACGTCGACCGGCACCGGCTCACCGGTGAGCAGCGAGGTGTCCAGCGCGCTCGTGCCCTCCAGGACGACGCCGTCGGTCGCGACCTTCTCCCCGGGGCGCACCGCGAAGACCGACCCGACGGTCAGCCGTGAGACCGGGACGCGGGACTCGGTGCGCCGCCCGTCATCTCCGACGCTGAGCAGCGCGACGTCGGTGGCGCCGAGCGAGAGCAGGGTGCGCAGCGCGTCACCGGCCCGTCGTCGTGACTTGTGCTCGGCGTAGCGCCCGGCCAGCAGGAAGGTGGCGACAACGGCCGCGACCTCGAAGTACAGCTCGGGGGTCTCCATGGCACCGTGCGCCCCGGCCCGCGGGAACAGCGTGGGCTGCATGCGCATGCCGATCTCGCCCGCCCCGCCCAGCAGGACGGCCCACAGCGACCACAGGGTCGCCGAGGTGACACCCAGCGAGACCAGGGTGTCCATCGTCGAGGAGCCGTGGCGGCCGGCCCGGAAGGCGGCCCGGTGGAAGGGCCATGCGGACCACGTCACCACGGGCAGCGCGAGCACGGTGACGACCCACTGCCACCCCGGGAACTGCAGCGGCGGGATCATCGAGAGCACCGTCACCGGGACGGTGAGGATCGCCGCGACGATCAGTCGTCGGCGAAGGTCGGCCCCGCGGTCGCGCTCGGGGGCGCTGGTGTCCTCGACCGGTTCGCCGTCGGCGCCGGTCGCGTCGAGGGTGCCGTCGCCCGAGGACGCGGCGCCGCCTGCGGGGGACGTCGCGGAGCTGTCGCGCAGGATCGTCGCGGAGTACCCCGCGGCCTCGACCGCCTTGACCACCAGGGCCGTGTCGACGTCCCCGGTGAGCTCGACGTGAGCCGACTCGGTCGCCAGGTTCACCGTCGCCGTCGCACCCTCGACCCGGTTGATCTTCTTCTCGACCCGCGCCACGCACGACGCGCAGGTCATGCCGCCGACGGCGATCTCGAGGGTGCCGACGGCGGCGCGACCGTCCGGGATGGCGGGCGTCCCGGCGCCGGATGGGGCGGCCGGGGTGGTCGGCGTCGGTCGAGGGGTCACGGTGGGCTGCTGCTCACGGTTCATCGGTGGATCCGTCGTCTCGGTGGAACGGGGTGGTGCGGACCGGGTCGGTCAGAGGAGGTCGGTCACAGGAGCGAGCGCGGCGGTGCGATCGCGTAGCCCGCCTCGTCGATCGCCGCGGCGATGTCCTCGTCCGAGAGCGGCTCGGTCGCGGTGATCGTGACCCGCGAGGTGCCGGTGGTCTGGAGGTCGACCGCGACGTCGGTCACGCCGGGCAGCGCGGTGAGCTCCTCGGTGACCGACCGGACGCAGTGGCCGCAGGTCATGCCGGAGACGTCGATCGTGACGGACTGGGTGCTCATGGGAAGTGCCTTCCTCTGGGTGGTGCTCGGGGGTCGTGCTCGGGAGTGGTGCTCGGGAGTGGTGCTCGAGGTGGTGCGCAGGGCTCGTGCGCGGTCAGCTGCGGACGAGGCGGGCGATCGCGTCGGCTGCCTCGCGGACCTTGGCGTCGCCCTCGTCCTGGGAGGAGCGCGCCGCGTCGACCACGCAGTGGCCCAGGTGGTCCTCGACCAGGCCGAGGCTGACGGCCTGGAGGGCCTTGGTGACCGCGGAGACCTGCGTGAGGATGTCGATGCAGTACACGTCCTCGTCGACCATCCGCGCGATGCCGCGCACCTGGCCCTCGATGCGGCGCAGCCGCTTGAGGTAGTCGTCCTTGCTGCCGCTGTACCCGGCCATGTGCCCTCCTATGGTCTTGCCAGAGACAACACCATACCCCCGGTGGGTATTTCGGCTCTGGGACCTCCGGTAGGTCGGGGGGACCGCGACGGTCCGGTGCGCGCCCGTCGACCGGTCAGCCGTCGCTGGTGCGCGGCGCGGGACGGTCAGCCGTGCCGTGGCGCGGTGAGCCCGCGCGGCGGAGTGGTGAGCCCGCCCGGCGGCGTGGCCCGACGGCGGTCGAGGGTCAGCAGGGTCAGGGCGTGCAGCGCCACCAGCCCGGCCACGACCGTCACCGCGAGCCAGCCGAGCTCCCAGCCCGTCAGGCCCATGCCCGCCCCGGCAGCGTGCCGAACCTCGCGCACGTGGTCCCGGGCCAGTGACCCGGCGGTCGCCACCAGGGCGCTCAGGACCACGACCACCAGGGTGTGGTCACGGACGAGCCGGTGCAGGGCGTTCATGCTCTGGACCGTACGACCGGCACCGGACGAGGTCGCAGGTCCATGGTCCCCGGGGTGCGGGCTACGGTGAGGAGCGACCCCGAGCTGCGGGGCGCTGGTCGGAGGGATGGCATGCCGGACTGGGTGGAGCACGCGATCTGGTGGCACGTGTACCCGTTGGGCTTCGTCGGCGCCGAGCCGCAGGCCCTCGCTCCGGGGGCCGCCGTCGAGCACCGGCTGCCGCACCTGGTCGCCTGGCTCGACCACGCCGTCGGGCTCGGACTGTCGGGCCTGATGCTCGGGCCGGTCTTCGCCTCGCAGACCCACGGCTACGACACCGTCGACCACCTGCGCACCGACCCGCGCCTGGGGGACGGCGACGACCTCGCGCACCTGGTCGAGCAGGCGCACGCCCGCGGGCTGCGCGTGGTGCTGGACGGCGTGTTCAACCACGTCGGGCGGGGCTTCCCGGCCTTCCAGCAGGTGCTCGAGCACGGCCCCGGCGGTCCCACGGAGGACTGGTTCCACCTCACCTGGCCCGACGGCGCCGCACCGGGCACCGAACCCGGGTACGTCGACTTCGAGGGGCACCACGCGCTGGTCGCGCTCAACCACGACTCGCCCCAGGTCGTCGACCACGTGGTCACGGTGATGAACCACTGGCTCGACCGGGGGTTCGACGGGTGGCGCCTGGACGCGGCCTACGCGGTGCCCACGTCGTTCTGGGCGCAGGTGCTGCCCCGCGTGCGCGAACGTCATCCGCAGGCGTACGTCTTCGGCGAGGTGCTGCACGGCGACTACGTCGCGGCCGTCCAGGAGGCCGGCTTCGACGCCGTGACCCAGTACGAGCTGTGGAAGGCCGTCTGGAGCTCGATCAACGACGCCAACTTCTTCGAGCTGTCCTGGGGGCTCGAACGGCACAACACCTTCCTCGAGGCCTTCGCGCCCGTGACCTTCGTGGGCAACCACGACGTCACGCGCATCGCGACCCGGATCACCGACGAGCGCCACCTGCCCCACGCGTTCGTGCTGCTCCTCACCCTCGGAGGCACCCCCGCGGTGTACGCGGGTGACGAGGTGGCCATGCGGGGCCTCAAGGAGGAGCGGGTCGGCGGCGACGACGCGATCCGGCCGACGTTCCCGCCGACCCCGGCCGACCTGCCCCCCGAGGGCTGGCCCACCTACCACCTGCACACCGAGCTCATCGGGCTGCGTCGCCGCAACCCCTGGCTGCACCGCGCCCGCACCGAGGTGCTGACCTGCACCAACACCCAGCTGGTCTACCGGGTGGCCGCGGGGGACGACGCGTTGGTCGTCGCGCTCAACCTGTCCGACGAGGTTCTGCGGGTCGAGGGCGGGGATGGCGAGGCGGGGATGCAGGTCCTCGCGGCTGCCGGGGCGTGGGTCGACGACGGCGCGGGCTCGGGCGGTGCGGTCGAGGTCGGTGCGCACGGGTGGGCCGTGCTGGGCCGGGTCTGACCCTGCCCCTGGGGACAACCCCCTGATGTCGGTGGCCACTCGTACACTTGTTCGAAGAGGCGGGGTCTTCGGCAGGGGGTGACATGGGTACGGCGGACGAGCTCGAGTCCAGGGTGGCGAGGCTGCGCGCCGAGGCGGCTGCCCTCGCGGTGGCCGATCTCACCGGGGTCGACCCCCGCCGTGCCCAGTCGTTGCACCGTGACCTGCGGACCTCGACCGACCAGCTCGGCCTGGCGGCGGCGCGTCTGCTCGCCCGGGTCGAGGCCGACGGCGCGTGGGCCGCGTCGGGCAGCGCGCGGACCTTCCCCGAGTGGGCGGCGCAGCGTCAGGGCTCGTCGGTCGGCGCCGCGCGTCGTGAGCTCACCCTCGGGCAGGCGGTCGAGCGGGACCTGCCCCAGATGCGTGCCGCTGTGGCCTCGGGGGAGATCACGCTCGAGCACGCCGAGGTCCTCGCCCGGATCGCGCCGACGTCTCCTGCCCGCCAGGCGGCCCTCGCCGGCGTCCAGACCGACCGCAACGAGACCTTCCTGCTGACCCGGGCGCGCGCCGTCGGGGTCGACGACTTCCGGCGTGAGGCCCGCCGCTGGGCTGCCCGGGTCGATGCCGACGCAGCCGAGCGTGAGCACGAGCGGGCCACGGCCAAGGAGTTCCTGACCGTGTCGCGTCGTGACGACGGGGTCGCGCTGCAGGGGTTCCTGAACCACGAGCACGGCGCCGCCCTGATCACCGCGCTGCGCGCCGTCGGAGGCGTGCCCTCCGCTGACGACGAGCGCACCCCGCAGGAGCGTGACGGATCCGCCCTGGGTGCACTGGCAAGGCTGGTGCTCGACAAGGGACTGGCCGGGGGCGGCGCGCAGGTCCGCCCGCACCTGACCGTCCACGTGTCGTGGGAGACGTTGCAGGGGCTGCGTGCCGCAGGGGCGGGTGCGGTGGGCGCGGGGGCCGGCGGAGTGGGGACCGACGGCGGGGTAGGGGCCTGCGGAGTGGGAACCGACGGCGGAGTAGGGGCCGACGGCGGTTCCGCCGCGCTGACCCCCGCGGAGCTCGAGGACGGTGAGCCTCTGCCGCGGTCCGTCCTGGAACGGCTCGCCTGCGACGGTGAGGTCAGTCGCGTCGTGTTCGGCCCGGACAGCCAGGTGCTCGACGTCGGACGCGCCCACCGGACCTACAGCGGCCAGCTGCGTCGCGCGGTCGTCGCCCGCGACCGGACCTGTCGGTACCCGGGCTGCTCAGCCCCGCCCAGCAGGGGCGAGGTCCACCACGTGAAGCACTGGATCCACGGCGGGCCGACGTCGGTCGCGAACGGGATCCTGCTGTGCTGGTACCACCATGAGCTGGTCCATCGACGACACCTGCAGATCCACGCCAGTCCGGGAGGAGGGTGGGAGATCTGCCGGGCGGACGGCGCCGCGTTGCGCGACACCGGCCGAGCGGGGCACGTGACGAGTCCTCGGGAGGGGACCCTCATCGGTGCGCCGTCGCTGCCGGGTGCTGACAGCGTGTCGCGGTCGCGGTCGCGGTCGCCGTCGCCGTCGGGTACCGACATCGGTGCACCCCGACGCGTGACCTCGCCGCTCGCGGTCTAGCGGTGCGGGGTGGTGGCGTTCGCCGCGGCCTTGGCTGCGGCCGGGAAGGCCTCCAGGATCCGGTTGATCGCGACGTCGTCGTGCGCGGCGGAGAGGAACCACGCCTCGTAGACACTCGGCGGGGCGTGGACGCCGTCGGCCAGCAGCGAGTGGAACAGGGCCGGGTAGCGGAAGGTGTCCTGCTGCTGAGCGCGTGCGTAGTCGGTGACCGGACCGTCAGCCGGGTCCACGAACGCGGCGCTGAACAGGGTGCCGGCGCGCTGGACGGAGTGGGCGACGCCCTCGGCCGCGAGGGCCTGCGACAAGCCCTCCGACACCGCGTCCGCCGCGGCCTGGACCCTGGCGTAGACGTCCGCGTCACAGGCCCGCAACGTTGCCAGTCCGGCGGCCGTCGCGACCGGGTTCCCGGACAGGGTTCCCGCCTGGTAGACCGGACCGAGCGGCGCCAGGTGCTCCATCACGTCACGGCGTCCGCCGATCGCGGCGACCGGCAGGCCGCCGCCCACGACCTTGCCGAAGGTCAGCAGGTCGGGCACCCACCCCTCGACCGCACCCTCCAGGCCCCACCAGCCAGCGGGTCCCGCACGGAAGCCGGTCAGCACCTCGTCCATGATCAGCAGGGCGCCATGGGTGGTCGTGATCTCCCGGAGCGACCGGTTGAACCCGGGCAGCGGGGGAACCACCCCCATGTTCGCGGGCGCGGCCTCGGTGATCACCGCGGCGATCCGGTCGCCGTGGGCGGCGAAGGCCGCCTGCACCGCGGCGACGTCGTTGTAGGGCAGCACCAGGGTCTCGGCGGCCGTGGCCTCGGTGACCCCCGAGGACGCGGGCATCGCCAGCGTCGCCAGTCCCGACCCGGCCTGGGCGAGCAGGGCGTCCAGGTGCCCGTGGTAGCACCCGGCGAACTTCACGACCAGGGGCCTGCCGGTCACGCCGCGGGCCAGCCGGATCGCCGTCATCGTCGCCTCGGTCCCGGTGGACACGAAGCGCAGCCGCTCGACCGCCGGGACGCGCCGCCGGACCTCGAGCGCCAGCTCGGTCTCCCGGGCGGTCGGTGCACCGAAGGTCAGGCCGAGCGCAGCGGCTTCCTGCACGGCCTGCACGACCGCGGGGTGCGCGTGACCCAGGATCGCCGGCCCCCACGAACCGACGAGGTCGACGTAGGTGCTGCCGTCGACGTCGGTCAGGTACGGGCCGCGGGCCGAGGCCATGAACCGTGGTGTGCCGCCGACCGACCCGAAGGCGCGCACCGGCGAGCTCACCCCGCCCGGCATGACGTCCTGCGCCGCAGCGAACAGCGCCTCGGAGTGGTGGGTCTGCATCAGTAGTCCTCCCGCAGCCATCCGGCCAGCTCGAGTGCCCAGTAGGTCAGGACGGCGTCCGCCCCCGCGCGGCGGATCCCCAGGACCGACTCCTGGATGGTGCGGCGGCGGTCCACCCAGCCGTTCGCGGCGGCCGCCTCGACCATCGCGTACTCGCCGGACACCTGGTACGCCCACACGGGGACCTCGCTGCCGGCGGCGACGTCGGACAGGACGTCCAGGTAGCTCATCGCCGGCTTGACCATGACGACGTCCGCGCCCTCGGCGACGTCCAGGCGCGCCTCGCGCACGCCCTCGCGGCGGTTCGCCGGGTCCAGCTGGTAGGTCCTGCGGTCACCCACGAGCGTGGACTCGACCGCCTCGCGGAACGGGCCGTAGAAGGCCGACGCGTACTTCGCGGCGTACGCGAGCAGCGCGACGCCCTGGTGACCCGCCCCGTCCAGGGCGTCACGCACCGCGGCGACCTGACCGTCCATCATCCCGCTGAGGCCCAGCAGGTGCGCCCCGGCGTCGGCCTGCGCGAGGGCCATCGCGCGGTACTGGGCGAGGCTCGCGTCGTTGTCCACCCGGCCGCGGTCGTCCAGCACCCCGCAGTGCCCGTGGTCGGTGAACTCGTCGAGGCAGAGGTCGGCCATCACCGCCAGCCGGTCGCCGACCACGTCCACGACGTCCCCGATCGCCTGGTTGAGCACCCCCGCCGGGTCGCACGCCCCCGAACCCGTCGCATCACGCGTCGACGGCACGCCGAAGAGCATCACGCCCCCGAGCCCGGCGTCGGCCGCGCGGGCCACGATCTCGCGCAGGCTCGACCGGCTGTGCTGGACCTGACCCGGCATCGAGGAGATCGGGACCGGCTCGGTCGCACCCTCCCGCACGAACAGCGGCAGCACCAGCTGCGACGGCGCCAGGTGGTGCTCGGCGGCGACCCGCCGCATCGCCGGGGTGCGCAGGCGGCGGGGACGCACGTGCGGGAAACCGGTCATGAGGTGCCCTCCGGGGCAGCGTGAGGGGCCGTGTCAGCGGCAGTGTCAGGGGCGGAGCCGTGGGCGGGCGTGGGGGCGGGGGCAGGAGCGGGCCCCTGGGCGGGCGCGGGAGCCGGCGCTGCGACTGGAGCCGTAGCCCCGGGAGTCCGGACAGGGCTGCGGGCAACGTCGGTGGGATGTCCGTGCCGGCGCGCGTGGTCGACGAGAGCCTCGACCAGCGCCTCGGCCGAGGCGGAGTCCGGCACCACGTGCACGGGCAGGCCATGGTCGCGGGCGGCGCGTTCGGTGCGCGGGCCGATGCAGCACACCACCGTCGTGGGCGGCGGCGTCCCGACCAGCTCGACAAGGTTGGTCACGGTGCTCGCCGAGCTCAGCAGCACCGCGTGGAACACCCCGGCGCGGACGTCCTGGCGCAGCTCCTCGGTGGGTTCGGGACCGCTCAGCGTGCGGTACGCGACGACGTCGTCGACCGTCCACCCGGCTGAGCGCAGGCCGTCGGCGAGCGTGGGTTCGGCCAGGTCGGAGTGGGGGACGAGCACCCGCCCACGCCCGCCGGTCGCGGCCGGATCGGTGCCGACCGGCGGGGCGGGGAACTCGGCGAGCAGCCCGCGCGCGGATCGCTCCCCCTGCGGCACGAGGTCGGGCGTCACCCCGATGCGGTCCAGGGCCGAGGCCGTCCCGGGGCCGACGGCGGCCACCCGGGCCGAGGAGAGGAGCGCGGCGAGGGCCGTGAAGCCCGACACGGCGGCGGGCGAGGCGGGGTCGACCAGCGTCCCCGCCCGGGCCGCGAGATAGGGCACCGTGGTGCCGCTGGTGATCGTCACCCAGTCGTACGACCCGCGGGACAGGTTCGCCAGGCCCGAGTCCAGGCCGGTGAGGTCCTCGGGCGGGGCGAAGTCGATCAGCGGGACGACGACGCAGCGTGCGCCGTGGGTGTCGAGGGCCGCGGCGACCCGCTCACCCCACTCGCCGCCTCGTGGGACCAGCACCTGCCACCCGTCCAGGGCGCCCGGGGTCACCGGGTGCCCCCGGGGCCCAGCAGGTGGCTGGATCCCACGTCGCCCGAGCGCAGAGCCACGGGTCCGAGGGGGGCGAGCCGTGCCGCGCCGTCGTCCAGCAGCTGGAGCGCGACCTGGCGGCCGAGCGCGTCCGCCGAGGCGAGCTGCTCGGCGCGGCCGGCCGGCAGCGTCACCGCGGCGCTCGAGCGCACCTGCTCGGTGCCGTCGCCGCGGCTGACCACGGCGTCGAGCCGCAGGGTGCCGTGCTCGAGGCGCCCCAGTGCGCCGACGGGCGCCGCGCACCCGGCCTCCAGGGTGGCGAGCAGGGCCCGCTCGGCGTGCACCGCGACATGGCTCGGCAGGTGGTCGAGAGCGGTCAGCGCACGGGCCAGCGGGGCGGAGGGGTCGTCGAGGTCCGGACCGGGAGCGACACCGCGCGGGGTCGGGCCGTCGAGCACCGACCGGCACTCGACGGCGAGGGCGCCCTGCCCGGGGGCCGGGGACATCACGGTGGTGTCGAGCAGCTCGGTCACCGCGGACGTGCGTCCCAGTCGGGACAGGCCCGCGGCCGCGAGCACGACGGCGTCCAGGTCACCGGGGCCGGTGGTCGACCCCCGCACCCGGCCGAGCCGTGTCTCGACGTTGCCGCGGATGTCCACGACCTCCAGGTCGGGCCGGTGGGCGAGCAGCTGGGCGGCGCGACGCGGCGAGCCGGTGCCCACCCGCGCACCGTGCGGCAGGTCGGCCAGGGTCAGGCCGTCCCGTGCGCACAGCGCGTCGCGAGGGTCGACCCGCTCGGGCACCGCTGCGATCACCAGGCCGTGCGCCGGGACCACCGGGAGGTCCTTGAGGGAGTGCACCGCGAGGTCGCAGCGACCTGCGAGCACCGCCTCGCGCAGGGCTGCGACGAACACCCCCGCCCCACCCAGCGCCGCGAGCGACCCGGTGTAGAGGTCCCCCTCGGTGCGGATCCGGACGAGCTCGACCTCCTCGGGGGCCAGGCCACCCAGCCGGCGGACCTGGTCGGCGACGATGCCCGTCTGGGTCAGCGCGAGCGTGCTCCCCCGGGTCCCGATGCGCACCGCGGTCACGGCGCGAGACCTGCCACGGCGGGTCGGGGGCCTCGGGGGTTCGCGCAGCAGCCGGGACGGCACACGTCGTACCAGGGCCCGAGCGGGCTCAGGGCGGGACGGGACACGGCGCCGGTCGCGGTGCCCGCGGTGCCGTCGGCACGGGCCACCCGCTCGCCGACGAGGTCGACCAGACCGGTGACGAAGGCCGGGTGCACACCAGGGGTCGGCACCCGCTCACCGTGGAGGCCGGCCTCGCGCGCGGTGGTCAGGGCCTCTTCGTCGAGGTCCCACATGACCTCCATGTGGTCCGAGACGAAGCCGATCGGCACGATCACCACGGCCTTGACGCCCTGGCCGGCGAGCTCGGTGATGGCGTCGTTGATGTCGGGCTCGAGCCACGGGGTGCTCGGGGCGCCGCTGCGGGACTGGTAGACCAACGACCACGGGACGGACGCGAGCTGCGCGGCCGCGCTGCCGGTACCGACGTCGCTCACCCCGCCCACGCTCGCCATGACGACGTCGGCCACGGCGCGGTGCTGCGCCGAGTAGGCGCCCTCGGGGCCGAGCCGAGCGTCGGGAGGGCCTGAGGTCACGGCCGTGGACGTGGGGATCGAGTGCGTGACGAACAGGACGTGCGACTCGCGGACCAGGTCGATCCCGGGCAGGGCGGCACGGGTGCGGAGCAGCGCGTCGCGGACCCCCTCGACGAAGGGGGTGACGAAACCCGGGTGGTCGAAGTAGTTGCGCACCTTGTCGATGGTGACCTCGCCCGCCAGGCCCGTCTCCTCGAGGGCCGCGGCGAGGTCCTCGCGGTACTGCCGGCAGCCCGAGTACGAGGAGTAGGCGCTGGTGACCACGGCGAGCAGACGCCGGTGACCGGCCGCGTGCGCCTCACGGAGCGCGTCGGTGAGGAACGGGTCCCAGTTGCGGTTGCCCCAGAGCACGGGCAGGTCCATGCCGCGGGCGTCGAGCTCGGCCCGCAGGGCGGCCTGGAGCTCGCGGTTCTGGGCGTTGATCGGGCTGACGCCGCCGAAGGCCCGGTAGTGGTGGGCGACCTCTTCGAGGCGCTCGTCGGGGATGCCGCGCCCGCGTGTCACGTTGCGCAGGAAGGGCAGCACGTCGTCCTGACCCTCGGGCCCGCCGAAGGAGACGAGCAGCACGGCGTCGTAGGGCGCCGGAGGCTGGGGGTCGCGGTCGGGCAGCGTGCTCGGGTCGGGAAGCGTGCCCGGGTCGTGGACCGTGCTCTCCGTGGCGCTCATCGCAGGACCTCCGCTACCTGGTCGAGGCCGATGCGTCGGCCGGTGAAGAAGGGGACCTCCTCGCGCACGTGACGCCGCGCCTCGGTCTGGCGCAGGTCACGCATGAGGTCGACGAGCTCGGTCAGGTCGTCGGCCTCGAGGCCCAGGATCCACTCGTAGTCGCCCAGGGCGAACGACGCCACCGTGTTGGACAGCACCTTGGTGTACGCCCGGCCCTTGCGCCCGTGCTCGCCGAGCATCGCACGCCGCTCGTCGGAGGGCAGCAGGTACCACTCGTAGGAGCGCACGAAGGGGTAGACCGTCAGCCACTCGAGCGGCTCGGTGTCGCGCATGTAGGCCGGGGCGTGGTTGGCGCTGAACTCGGCCGGGCGGTGGACGCCCATCGCCGACCAGGTGGGCAGCAGCGGCGCGAGCTCGGCGCTGCGGCGCAGGCTGCGCACCGCGTGCTGCAGACCCTCGGCGTGGTCGCCGTGCAGCCAGAGCATGAGGTCGGCGTCGGCGCGCAGGCCCGAGACGTCGTACACCCCGCGCAGGACGACGTCCTCGGGGAGCTCCTCGGCGGCGGTGGCCAGCGCGGGGCCGTCGCCGAACGGCGCGGTCGCGGTGGTCGGACGGCGCAGGACGGTCCACAGGGTCCAGGCGCCGCTGTCGGGGTCTGGCACCGCGGCGTCGTACGCGACGGCAGGACGTGCATCGGGTGCGTCGGTGGTCATGAAAGGAGTCTGCGTGACGCTGCCGGAATGCGGAAATCAGGACGACGTCGACGACCGTTCTGACGTACTGTCACCACATTCTGACAATGCGTCAGCCGGGGTGCGGGAAAGCGCCGCCGAGCACCGACCAGGAATGCGGTCGGCCGACCGGAGTGACGGGTGTCACGTCGCATCGCTCGCTTCGGCGATCTGCCGGGCCAGCTGCCGGGAGTCGGCGATGACCGCGGACAGCCCGGTCCCGGCCAGCCACGCCCCGCAGGCCCACAGACCCTCGGCTGCGGCCAGCGAGGAGCGCACGGCGGCGACCCGCTCGCGATGCCCGGGACGGGCGTGCGGCAGGCCGGTGGCCCAGCGGGTCCGGGCGAAGCCGACCACCTGGGACCCGTCCAGCGGGACACCCAGCAGCAGGCTCGCGTCGGTCAGGGCCAGCGACTGCAGCTCGGCGTCGGACAGGTGCTCGGGGGTGACCCCGGCCTCGCGGACCTCCGGCCCCGCCTCGTGGACCCCGAGCCCCGCGTCGTGGACCCCCGCACGTGCCGTCGTGCTCGCGGCCGGTGCGGGGGTTCTCGTGGGGCCCCCGTCGGAGGTCCAGAGCTCGTCCACCAGCCGCTCGGCCTGCCGTTGCGCAGCGGCCTGCCGCTCTGCGGCCCGGACGGCGGGCGACCGCAGGACGGCGGCCCGGCTCTCGGCGGCGCGCTGCTCCCCGGCCCTCCCGTAGGACAGTCGCAGCACGTGGCGCCCGGCCCCGGCCGCCTCGTCGAGCCAGTCCCACTTCGCGGTGCCGTGGGTGAGGGCCTTGGCCTGCACCCGGGGCTGCGTGCTGCGCGGACCGGCCTCGACGGCGGGGCTCACGGACCGCTCCTCGGCGACCAGCAGCCCGGTGCCCCGGGGTGCCGCGTCCAGGGCCGGGGCGTCGAGCACGAGCGTGGCCAGGATGACATCGGTCTCGACCGGCGCCACTGCGTCGGCGGTCCCGGTCCCGCGCAGCAGCCAGACAGCAGCCGGACCGGGGACGGCCAGGACGACCGTCGGTGCGGTGAGGCTCCCGCCGTGCTCGAAGGTCACCCGCCACCGGTCGGCGGCATGCCCCGGCGCTACGTCGACAGCCAGGTCCGCTCGCTCGACCCCCTCGACCCGGCACCCGGTCCGGATCTCGACGTCTCGTGCCGTCAGGTCGTCCACGAGGGCGCTGACCAGGCGGTTCATGCCGCCTCGCAGACCCGCGACCGCGGCCCCAGCGGGGGCGGCGGCGCGCATCCGGGTGACCGCCCCGCCCAACGACCCGCGCCGCAGCACCTCGGCGCGCAGGCCCGGCACCACGGTGTCCAGGTCCACCTCGTCCGGGTGGGCCGAGTGCACGCCGCTGACGACCGGTGCGACCAGCCGTTCGAGCACCCGCCGGCCGAGCCGCACCCGCACGAGGCGCCCCAGGCTTCCTGGCGAGCCGTGCCGAGCCGACGACGCCCACGGGCCGGGTGACGCTGCAGAGCCGGCGAACGCCGCAGAGCCCGCACCCACCGCAGAGCCCGCCGACCCCGCGGTCGCCGCAGACCCCGCGCCGTCGCCGAGCCCCACGCGAGCCGGCAGGAGCCGGTCCGCCGAGGCCCGCAACGCTCCGAGGAGCCCGATGACGGCGCGGACGTCCGGTGCCCACGGCGAAGCGGGGATCCCGAGCATCCCCGCACGGGGCAGCGGGTACGACGGCGGCGTGCGGCCCGGCAGGTGCGTCCACGCCCCGAGGGGACGCGGCAGCACGACGTCGTCACCCAGGCCGAGCTCCTCGACCAGGTCACGCACCGCCGGGGAGCGGGTCGCGAAGGACTCGGCCCCGGCGTCCAGCCGCAGCCCGGCGACCACGTGCGAGGCCACGCATCCCCCGGGGACGTCCTCGGCCTCGAGCACGACGACGCGCCGTCCCTGCAGCGCGAGGTCCCGCGCCAGCACCAGCCCGGCGATCCCGGCCCCCACCACGACGACGTCCACGGCGGGCACTCAGATCTCCCCGTGGGCCAGTCGCACGATCCGCGTCAGCACGTCCGGGTCGGTGCCGGGCGGCACGCCGTGGCCCAGGTTGAGCACATGGGCGGGTGCCTGCGCGCCGCGCGCGATGACGTCCCGGACGTGCGCCTCGAGCACGGGCCAGGGGGCGCCGAGCAGCGCCGGGTCGATGTTGCCCTGCAGCACGGTGCGGCCGCCCAGGCGGCGGTTGGCCTCGTCGAGGCCGATCCGGTGGTCCACGCCCACGACGTCGGCCCCCACGTCGCGCATCGCGGCCAGCAGCTCGCCGGTGCCCGTGCCGAAGTGGATCACCGGGACGTCGAGGTCGGTGACGTGCGACAGCGCGCGGCGGGAGGCCGGCGCGACGTGCTGGTCGTAGTCGGCCAGGGACAGCGAGCCCGCCCACGAGTCGAAGAGCTGCGCGGCGCTGGCTCCCGCGAGCACCTGAGCGCGCAGGAAGGCCCCGGTGACGTCGGCCGCCCAGTCCATCAGGGCCTGCCAGGTCTGCGGCTCGGCGTGCATCAGGGTGCGGGCGCGCAGCTGGTCCTTGGACGGTCCCCCCTCGACCAGGTACGAGGCCAGCGTGAAGGGCGCACCGGCGAAGCCGATGAGCGGCGTCTCGCCCAGCGCGGCGACCGTGCGAGCCACGCCGTCGGTGATCGGGGCGAGGGCGTCGTCGGCCAGCGGGGCGAGGCGGGCGACGTCCTGGGCGGTGCGGACCGGGTCGGCGAAGACCGGACCCGTGCCGGGGACGATGTCGACGGCGACCCCGGCCAGCAGCAGCGGCACCACGATGTCGCTGAAGAAGATGCCCGCGTCCACCCCGTGCCGGCGCACCGGCTGCAGGGTGATCTCGCTGGACATCGCGGGGTCGAGGCACGCGTCGAGCATCGCGGTGCCCTGACGCAGCTCGCGGTACTCGGGCAGCGAGCGTCCCGCCTGACGCATGAACCACACCGGTGTGCGGGTGTGTGCTTCATCACCTGAGGGCGGTTCACGGTGGCCGCGGAATGCTCGGACCAGCGGGGACCCGGAGGTTCGGCCGTCGATCAGGGGATGGTTCGCAGGAAGGTTCACCCTGTGATTGTGCCGAACATTCTTCGTGCTGGTTCAATCGGGCCATTGTGGTGTTGATGACCCTGACGGCCAGCCACCGCGATCTCGACCTCGACGTCCTGGAGCAGCTCGCCAGCGGCGCGCACTCGCTGGGGTCGACGGTCGTGGAGGACAGCCCCGAGATCACCGGTTGTGTCGTCCTGGCGACGTGCAACCGGTTCGAGGTGTACGTCAGCACCTCGACGCCCACCGGCCCGACCGGCGCAGGCCCGACCGAGGGCGCTCTGGACCGGGTCCGGCGCGCGGTCACCGGTGCGGTCGCCCGGACCAGCGGGATGTCGGTCGCCGACGTCGAGGCGTCCCTGCAGCCCCGGGTCGGCCCGGACGTCACCCGGCACCTGTTCACCGTCGCCTCGGGTCTGGACTCGATGGTCGTGGGGGAGCGCGAGGTCGCGGGGCAGGTGCGCCGCGCCCTGCAGACCGCACGGACCGACGGCACCACGTCGGCGGCCCTGGAGCGGCTGTTCCAGACCGCCTCGCGCACCTCGCGTGCCGTGGGCGCCGGGACGGCCCTGGGGGCCACCGGGCGCTCGGTGGTGGGGGTCGCGCTCGACCTGGTGGGTCACGAGGTGGACCTGCCCAGCGCGCGGGTGCTGCTGATCGGCACCGGCTCGTACGCGGGGGCGAGCCTGACGGCGCTGCGGGCCCGCGGGGTGCGGGACGTCGCCGTCCACTCCCCCTCCGGCCGGGCGCAGGCCTTCGCGGCTGACCGTGGCCTGGAGGCCGTGGCCCCGGGTGACCTGGACGCCCAGCTCGCCCGCGCCGACGTCGTCGTCTCGTGCAGCGGGGCGCTCGGTCCGGTGGTCGACGCCCCGATGGTCGCGGCCGCCCGTGCCCGGTCCGGCGGCGAGGGCGGGACGCCGCGCCCCACCGTCCTGGTGGACCTGGCGCTGCGGCACGACATCGACCCGACGGTCGGCCACCTGCCCGGGGTGCGGCTGATCGACCTCGCGTGTGTGCAGCAGCACTCGCCCTCGACCGTGAGCCCGGCCGTCGACGCGGGTCTGCGCATCGTCGCGGACCGGGCCGAGGAGTTCGAGGCCGCGCTGGCCGAGCTGTCCGTGACCCCTGCAGTCGTCGCGCTGCGCGAGCACGTCCAGGCGGTGCTCGAGGCCGAGCTCGACCGGACCAGGAGCCGTGGTGGGGAGGGCTCCGACGACGTCGAGCGCGCGCTGCGCCGGTTCGCCGCGACGATGCTGCACACCCCGGCGGTGCGGGCCCGTGAGCACGCCCGCGGCGGACGGCACACCGAGTACCGCGAGGCCGTCGAGGTCGTCTTCGGCATCGAGGTGCCCGACGACGTGGCCCCTGACGACGTGCCCCCCGACGACGCTCGGCGTGACGAGACCCGCCTCCAGGGGCCTTCTCCCACCTGACCTCGCCCTGTCGGAGGGTGGTGCTCGTCGCCCTGGTGGTGTCGGGTCAGTCGCCGAGGGGTCCCACGCTCTCGGCGACCCGGACCTGGTCCTTGCCCTCGGCCTTGGCCAGGTACATCGCGGCATCGGCGCGTCGGAGCAACCCGTCGGCCGTCGCGGCCGGCCCGGAGAGCACCGCTCCGATGCTGATCCCCACGCGCGCCGGGCCCGTGCTGAGGTCGCTGGGCAGGCGCACGGCCTCCAGGATGCGGTCGGCCACCCGCAGGGCGGCCTCGTGGGTGGTGCGTGGCAGGAGGACGACGAACTCGTCACCGCCCACCCGGGCGACCAGGTCGCCGTCGCGCACCGACTGCCGCATCCGCTCGGCCACGACCGTCAGCAGCTCGTCACCGACGGCGTGCCCGTGCCGGTCGTTGACGGCCTTGAACCCGTCCAGGTCGCAGAAGAGGATGGCGGTGGGCCGTCCGTCGGAGGCCACCAGGGCGGTCTCGAGCGCGGCCTGCAGGGTCGCCCGGTTGGCCAGCCCGGTGAGCGTGTCCTGCGAGGCGAGCGCGGCCAGGTCGTGGTGCAACGACAGCCGGTTCAGGGTGTCGGCGGTGAGTGAGGCCAGCAGGTCCAGGGTCGGCTGGTCACCTGGCCCGAACTGGTCGCTGCTGTGCCGGGGTGCCGGGACGAGCCATGCCTGCCCGGTGTCGCTGACCACCGCCGAGCGGATGAGCGCGTCACCGGGGTCCTGGCGCAGGAAGAGCTCCTCGGCGCGCATCGCGTGCCGACCCTCCTCCAGGACGATCTGCTCGGCCTGCTGCGGGGTCGTCGCATGGTGGAGCCGGGAGGCGACCGCGAGCAGCGCGGTCACCCGGGAGCGCTCGAGCGAGGCGCGGGCGTAGCTGCGTGAGGCGATGACGAAGGTCGCGAGCGGGAACGCCAGGAGCGGCAGCGCCCACTGGTCGGCCCGCAGCACGACGGCACCGAGGTAGCCGAGGGATGCCACCCCCGAGTAGCAGGCCAAGGTGACCGACAGGTCGTCGTAGAGCCACGCCTCGCGGAACGACGCGCGCTTGAGCAGCGGCAGGGCCACCGCCGAGAGCGCGTAGTCCACCAGGAAGTAGGCGGTCGCGCCGAGCACCACAGCGACGAGGGCCCACGGGCCGGGTCGCAGGGCCCCGTCGACCAGGTGGGTCACGACCCACACCGTCGCCGCGCCGCCCAGGACGGTCATCGCCACGTTGTGCAGGGTGATCCACGGAGGGGTCCTGCGCAGCGGACGGCCCACCGGCCAGGGCACCTGGGCCAGGGCCCAGCCGACCGTCCACAGCATCAGGGCGTGCTCGGGCACCGCGAAGGCCAGGAAGATCGCCACGACCGACTCGAACCCGATCTCGATCCCCCGCGAGCCTCGGGTCACCACCACGGGGAACCGGTAGAGGACCGGGACGGCGAGAGCGGCGAACCACCACGCCCAGGACGCGGGGCCGGGCAGGGTGCTCCCGGAGAGGACGACCGAGGCGACGGCGGCCAGGGCGGTCAGCAGGAAGAGCACCTTGGCGGGCGCGGGGATGCGTGGGGAGCTCGTCACGCCGGCCCCTTCTCGATCGTGCGCAGGCGGTGTCGTGGTCACTCGTGGGTGGGGAAGCCCAGGTTGAGGCCGCCGTGGCTCGGGTCGGGCCAGCGGGTCGTGACGACCTTGCCGCGGGTGAAGAACTGGATCCCCTCGGCCCCGTGCGCGTGCGAGTCCCCGAACAGCGAGGACTTCCACCCTCCGAAGGAGTAGTAGGCCATCGGCACGGGGATGGGCACGTTGACCCCGACCATCCCGACCTCGACGTCGTACTGGAAGCGTCGTGCGGCGCCACCGTCATGGGTGAAGATGGCCGTGCCGTTACCGTACGGGTGGTCGTTGACCAGCGCCAGGCCCTCGTCGTAGGTCGAGACGCGCAGCACCGACAGGACGGGTCCGAAGATCTCCTGCGTGTAGACCGTCATCTGCGGGGTGACCCGGTCGAAGAGCGTCGGCCCCAGCCAGTACCCGCCTGCGTCACCGTCCGGCTCGACCAGGCGCCCGTCGACCACGAGCTCGGCGCCGGCCGCGACCCCCTGCTCGACGAACCCCACCACCCGGTCGCGGTGCTCAGCGGTGACCAGCGGGCCCATGTCGCAGCCGCGTCGCCCGTCGCCGGTGCGCAGCCGGGAGATCCGTTCGGCGATCCGTGCGACCAGCGCGTCGGCGACCGGCTCGACCACGACCAGGGCCGAGATCGCCATGCACCGCTCGCCGGCCGAGCCGAAGCCCGCGTTGACCGCGGCGTCGGCGGCCAGGTCGAGGTCGGCGTCGGGCAGCACGAGCATGTGGTTCTTCGCGCCGCCCAGGGCCTGCACCCGCTTGCCGTGCGCGGTGCCGGTCTCGTAGACGTGCCGGGCCACGGGGGTCGACCCCACGAAGGACACGGCCTTGACGTCCGGGTGGGTGAGCAGCCCGTCGACCGCGACCCGGTCACCCTGCAGCACCGTGAAGACCCCTTCGGGCAGACCGGCCTGCGCCCACAGCCGGGCCAGGACCAGCGACGCGGAGGGGTCCTTCTCGCTGGGCTTGAGCACGACCGCGTTGCCTGCGGCGATCGCCAACGGCACGAACCACAGCGGGACCATCGCGGGGAAGTTGAAGGGGGAGATCACCGCGACGACGCCCAGGGGCTGCCGGATCGAGTGCACGTCGACCCCGGTGGACACCCCCTCGGAGAACGACCCCTTGAGCAGGTGCGGGATGCCGCAGGCGAACTCGGCGACCTCCAGACCCCGGGTGACCTCCCCGGCGGCGTCGGACAGCACCTTGCCGTGCTCGGCCGTGATGACGTCGGCGAGCTCGTGCGTGGCCGCTGCGAGCAGGTGCCGGAAGGCGAAGAGGACCTGGGTCCGTTGGGACAACGAGCTGCGCCGCCACGTCAGGGAGGCCGCTCTGGCGCTCGCGACCGCGCGCTGCACGACGTCGTCGTCGGCGAGGTCCACGTGGGCCGTCACCTGCCCGGTCGCCGGGTCGTGGACCGGTGCGGTGCGGGTGCTCACCGTGGCCTGGTCCCAGGGCTTGCCGTCGATCCAGTGGGTGATGCGCTCCATGGGCACGATTATTGACGGTCAGGTGTCGTTCTGGCGACGTTTTCCGCAGATCTGCTGTTCGGGCTCAGCCGACGTCCTGCGCCATCCGGGCGACCTCGTCGGTGACGCGCTGCACCTCGTCGGCCATCGCGACGATCGACGCACGGGCCTGGCTGGTGGCCGCGCCCTGCTCCTCGACGGCCGCCGCGATGGTCGTCTGCGCGTGCACGACGTCGCCGATCGCCTCGTCGATCCCCGCGGTGCCGACCAGCGCCTCCTGGGTGCCGGCCTGCACGGTCGCCACGACCGCCTCGATCTCGTCGGTGGCGCGGGCCGTCTGCCCGGCGAGCTCCTTGACCTCCTGGGCCACGACGCTGAAGCCCTTGCCGGCCTCACCGGCCCGGGCGGCCTCGATCGTGGCGTTGAGGGCCAGCAGGTTCGTCTGCTCGGCGATCGAGGTGATGGTGCGGGCGATCGCGGCGATCTGCTGCGTCGCGTCGTCCAGGGAGCGCATGGTCGTGGCCGAGGCAGTGACCTTGAGGGCGGCCTGCTGGGCCGAGCGGGAGGCCTGCGAGGCGGCCTGGCCGATGTCCGTCGCGGCACCCACGAGACCGTCCATCACCTCCTGCGCGGACTCGGCGCCGTCCCGCAGCCGCACGCCCGCGGCGTTCAGGCCGATCAGCCGGGAGTCGAGCTGCGCGGCCCGCTCCTGACGCTGGGCGAGCTCGGTCTGGGCGGTCTCGGCGGCCCGGTGCTGCTCGTCGGCCAGCGCGGACTGCGTGGCCATCTGCTCGCGGGCGTTCTGCTCGGCGCGTCCCTGCTCGACCCGGCGGGCGTCGTCGGCCTGCTCGGTGAAGCGCCAGCTGGCCGCGAGGGCCGCGCACTCGCCGAGGAGCAGGACGGCGTGCAGCAGCGCGAACGCGATGGGGTTGGCCTGGGCACGGGGCTCGGAGAACACCAGGTTCGGGTCGAGCACGCTCATCCCGACGTGGTGCACCGCGACGATGGCGATGGCCAGCAGGAACGGGGTCCACGACTGGTAGAGCGCCACGAGGGCCACCGTGACGAAGAAGTGCAGGTGCATGTCCGTCATGCCACCCGAGACGTGCACGAGGACGACGCTCGACAGCACCAGCCCGGTGCTCACCGCAGCCGACCGGACGGCCTGGCCGCGGGCGACCCGGCCGACGACGACCAGGACGACGATCGCCGCGAGGCCCACCCACGCCATCCACAGGTGCGAGGTGTCCGCCACCGCGCTGACGGTCTCGGTGACCGCAGCGCCGTCGGCGCTCGCGCCACCCACGGACTCGGTGGCGCCGTCGCCGTGGCCCACGGTGTGCGGGCTGCTCAGCCCGGGTGCCCACCACAGGGCCAGCCCGGCCAGCACCGGGACGTGCAGCAGCAGGATCCAGGTCAGCGCGTCGTGCCGCGGCCGGAACATCTCCTCGGTCAGGGTGACGCCGCGCGGGATCACCGAGCGGCGACCGACGTGCGGGGGTGCGGAGGCAGCGCTCGGCGTCGAGGGGCTCATGGGTGTCTCATCGACCGCGGCGGACCCGCCGTGAGAGAGCCGGCCGGACCGGGGCCGGGTGAGTTCTGGGGTCGAGGGGCCGAGGTGTCCGCGCGTCGCAGGCCGCGGGGCCCTCAGACGTCGAGGAAGCGCACCAGGTCCGCCGCCGCGCCGGTGTAGGAGGCGGGGGTCATCGCCGCGAGGCGGGCCGCGACGTCGTCGGGCAGCCCGAGCGAGGTGACGAAGGCCCGGAGGTCCTCGCCGGTGATCCGTCGCCCGCGGGTCAGCTCCTTGAGCCGCTCGTAGGGCTCGTCCATGCCCGGTACCCCGGCCACCCCGGCGGCGCGCATCGCGGACTGGACGGCCTCGCCGAGCACCTCCCAGTTGGCGTCGAGGTCACGTTCCATGGCGGCGGCGTCGACGTCGAGCCCGGCCAGCCCGCGGCGCACGTTGTCGATCGCCAGGAGCGAGTGGCCGAAGGCCGGGCCGATGTTGCGCTGCGTGGTCGAGTCGGTGAGGTCGCGCTGCATGCGGCTGGTCACCAGGGTCGAGCCCAGGGTGTCCAGCAGGGCGCTGGACAGCTCGAGGTTGGCCTCGGCGTTCTCGAAGCGGATCGGGTTGACCTTGTGCGGCATGGTCGAGGAGCCGACCGTGCCCTGCCCGCGGACCTGCGCGAAGTAGCCCAGCGAGATGTACGTCCACACGTCGGTCGCCAGGTTGTGCAGGATCCGGTTGAACCGCGCGACGTCGGCGTACAGCTCGGCCTGCCAGTCGTGGGACTCGATCTGGGTGGTCAACGGGTTCCACGTCAGACCCAGGTGCTCGACGAAGGACCGCGAGACCGCGACCCAGTCCGCACCGGGGACCGCCGCGAGGTGCGCGCCGTAGGTGCCGGTCGCGCCGTTGATCTTGCCCAGGTACTCGGCCGCCTCGATCCGGCGCAGCTGGCGGTCCAGCCGGTGGGCCAGCACCGCGAGCTCCTTGCCGATGGTCGTGGGGGTGGCCGGCTGACCGTGGGTGCGGGCCAGCATGGGGACGGCGGCGTGCTCACGGGCCAGTGCCGCGATCTCGCCCACCAGCGCCCTGGCCGCGGGCAACCACACCTGGCGGACGGCGCCCTGCACCATCAGGGCGTAGGACAGGTTGTTGATGTCCTCGCTGGTCGCGGCGAAGTGCACCAGCTCGCCGACCTCGGGCAGCACGGTGTCCTCGCCCAGCACGGCGCGCGCGTCGGCGAGCCGCTTCTTGAGCAGGTACTCGACCGCCTTGACGTCGTGCACGGTGATCTTCTCGGTCGCGGCGAGCTCGGCGACCGTGTCGGCGTCGAAGGTCGCGACGACGTCGCGCAGGTAGTCCCGCTCCTCGTTGGCCAGCGTGGGCGCACCCGGGACCACGTGGTGCGAGGTCAGGTGGATCAGCCACTCGACCTCGACGTGGACGCGCTCGCGGTTGAGCGCGGCCTCGGAGAGGTGGTCGACGAGCGGTGCGACGGCCGACCGGTACCGCCCGTCGAGCGGGCCGAGGGCGATCGCCGGGACGACGTCGGCCAGGGTCCGCCGGTCGTCGAGCGGGGCGGGACGGGACGTGTCGGGCTCGTTGCGCGGCATGCGGCAATCCTTCCACGCCGCCCCGACGCGCCGTGTCGGTGCCCGTGGCTAGCGTGGCGGGCATGACACCGCACCTGGACCAGCTGGGGATCGTGGTGGCGGACATGGCGGCCTCGCTGGCCTTCTACCGCCGTCTGGGTCTGGACGTCCCCGCCTCGGCCGACGCCGAGCCCCACGTCGAGATCACCCTGCCCGGTGGGTTGCGCCTGGCCTGGGACACGGTTGAGGTGATCCGCACCTTCGACCCCGGGTGGGAGCTGCCGGCGGGTGGCAGCCGCACGGCTCTCGCCTTCCGCTGCGACTCCCCCGCCCACGTCGACGCGCTGTACGCCGAGCTCGTCACGGCCGGGTACGTGGGTCACCAGGAGCCCTGGGACGCCTTCTGGGGGCAGAGGTACGCCGTGGTGCGGGATCCCGACGGGCTGGCGGTGGACCTCTTCGCCCCCCTGCCGGAGGCTGCCTGACCTCGGGGTGCCGCTGCCCGACCTCGGGGTGCCGCTGACAGGTCTCGGGTGTCGGTGACAGGTCTCGGGTGTCGCCGAGAGGGACGCGGACCTGCTGCCCGATCCCCTGGCAGGGATGATGGTTGGTGTGGACCGGCCGGGCGAGGAACGCGCACCGGGGTCGCGCGGGGGTGCCGACGCCCCACCGCGGCCCGCTGTGCTGCGCCCCGACACCGACGTCGCCCACGTGCGGCGCAGCGTCTGGGTGGTCTCGCTGCTGTCCCTGGCGGTGGTGGTCTCGGGGCTGATCGGTCCGTGGAGCATCGAGGTGAGCGAGTCCACCGCGCCGGTCGAGGTCACGCCCGGACCGGCCGAGGGCCTCACGCCGACGCCCGAGCCCGATCCGCTGGTCGAGGCCCTGCGGCAGATCGAGGTCGAGCCGTGGGACCTGCGCTGGCTGTGGACCTCTCTGCTGCTGCTCGTCCTGGCGGCGGTGGTGACCGCGGCCGTCCTCTGGCTGCGACGGCTCGAGCCGCGACGTGCGGTCGACGGGCCGGGGGACGCCTTCGACGTCGAACCGGGGGAGATGGTCGGCCCGGCGACCGCCGGGGAGCTGCCGGACCTGCCGGCCCTGCGCCGGGGCCTCGCCGACGCCGACACGCAGATCCGCGCGCGACGTGACCCCGCCGACGTGATCATCGCCGCCTGGGTCGCCCTCGAGGCGGCCGCCGGCGGGTCGGGGGTGACCCGTCACCCTGCAGCGACCCCGACCGAGTTCACCGTCGAGGTGCTGGACCGCACCCCCGCCGACCGGACGGCCACCCGGGTGCTGCTCGGGCTCTACCTCCAGGCACGCTTCGGCGACGAGCCGCTCACCGCCCAGGACGTGATCGACGCGACCACGGCCCTCGACGCACTCTCCTCGTCCCTCGCCGACCGGCCTTCGAGGCCGTCGGGAGGTGTGCCCGGCGGCCCTGCCCCCGACGGCGACGTGCCCGGAGGTGACGTTCCCGACGGCGACGCCCCCGACAGCGACGTGCCCGGAGAGGGGCCCCGCCGATGAGCCGGTGGGACCGACCGCGCACCCTGGTCGCACGGGTCCTGGACCGGCTGCCCGACGCCGACCCGCGCCCGGCTCTCACGGGCGCCGTCGTCGGGCTGGGCACGGTGCTCGTGGGCATACCGCTGCGCGACGGCCTCGTGCTGGGCGGGGCGACCTTCGTGCTGGTCACCGCGGCGGTGATCCTGACCGCCGGGGCCGAGCACGACTGGCCCGAGCACGACCCCGAGGCCACCGACGGCGTGCGACGCGACGTCGCCGCGCTCACCTGGACCTTCGTCGGTCGGGACGGGCGGGTCTCGGAGGCCGCCGTGCGCCGCCTCCGCCTGGTGGCCGCGCGGCGGCTGGCCCGTCACGGCGTGCACCTGGAGACCGGTCGCGCGGGGGCCCAGCTGCGCCCCGACCAGATGGACCCGCAGCAGGTGGCGGCGGCCCGTGAGCTGCTGGGTGAGCGGGCCTGGCGCACGCTCATGCCCACCGGCGGGCTGCCCTCGCTGCGTGAGATCACCCACTGCGTCGAGATCCTCGAGATGCTCGGACCCGTCCCCACCACCGAGAGGCCCCGGCCGTGACCCAACCCCCAGGCGGCACGCCGTCGTCCCCCCCAGGCGGCACGTCGCCGGCCCGACCCCTCCCGCCCGCGCAGGTCGCGACCCTCGCCCAGGCGGTGCTGACCGAGGTCGGGACAGCGGTGGTCGGCATGCGCGAGCCCCTGCGCATCGCCCTGGCGGCGATCCTCGCGGGGGGCCACGTGCTGTTCGAGGACGTGCCCGGTCTGGGCAAGACCCTCGCGGCGCGCAGCCTGGCCACCGCCCTGGGTCTGGACTTCCAGCGGGTCCAGTGCACGCCGGACCTGCTCCCCTCGGACATCACCGGCTCGGCGGTCTACGACCCGCAGCGCTCGGCCTTCACCTTCCGGCCGGGGCCGGTGTTCACCGGTCTGCTGCTCGCCGACGAGATCAACCGCACCGCACCCAAGACCCAGTCCGCGCTGCTCGAGGCGATGGCCGAGCGGCAGGTCACTGTGGACGGGACCACGTACCCGATGGCCAGCCCGTTCCACGTGATGGCCACCTCCAACCCGGTCGAGTACGAAGGCACCTACCCGTTGCCCGAGGCGCAGCTCGACCGCTTCATGGTGCGGCTGGCCGTGGGCTACCCCGACCACGCCGCCGAGGTCGACGTCCTGGGTCGCCGGCTGTCGCGCCGCCAGGAGGCCGCACCGGTCTCTCGGGTGGTCGACGCGACCACGGTGCTCGCGATGCAGGCGGGCGTCGAGGAGGTACGGGTGGACCCCGACGTCGTGGGCTACTGCGTGGACCTCGCCGCAGCGACCCGCCGTCACGACGCGGTCGAGGTCGGCGCCTCGCCGCGGGGCTCCCAGGCCCTGGTGCTCGTGGCCCGTGCTCTCGCGGTCCTGTCCGGGCGCCGGTTCGTGACGCCTGAGGACGTCAAGGCGGTCGCCGAGCCCGCCCTCGCCCACCGGATGACCCTGACCCCGGCGAGCTGGGCCTCGGGGGTCGCGCCGGAGGCCGTGGTGCGTGAGGTCCTGCACCTGGTCCCGGGCCCCTCGACGGTGCCCTCCCGCGACGGCGACGGCACGAGCTGGTGAGCTGATGGCCGCGGGGCAGGGCGGGGGTCGCGGGCCGGGGGAGCCGTGGGTCGTCGACGAGCGGCTCGCGTGGACCCTGGGTGCCGGGATGGTGCTGCTCGTGCTCGGCGTCCTGGCGGGTCGGCCCGACGTGGCGCTGCTGGGGGTCGCGCCCGTCGTCGCCTCCCTGTGGGCATGGGGGAGCCGCCCCCGGGGCGAGGTGTGGGTGGACGCCGAGCGCACCCGCGTGCCCGGCCCCGACGGTGCCCCTGACAGCGGGTCGCTCACCGCCCGGCTGCACCTGGCTGCACCCCCCGGGACCGAGGCCGTGCGGGTCCGTGTCGGACGCCCCGGCCACACGCCCGTCGAGGCGCTGGTCCACGTGCCGGTCACCCGCCAGATCGAGGTCGCGGCCCGGTCGGTGCGGACCGGGCCCCAGCCGCTGTTCAGCATCGACCACCAGGGGCTGGGGCGGGGGTCGCACGTGACCGGCCCGGCCGGCACCTCGACGGCCGACCAGGTGCTGGTGCTCCCGCGCGCCCGCCCGTTGGCCGACCTGCCGCTGCCCGCGCGGCTGCGCGGCCTGACCGGGCACCACGAGTCCCGGCGCCCGGGAGAAGGAGGGGGGCTGCGCGACATCCACCCGTTCGCGCCGGGCGACAGCCTGCGCCGGGTCGACTGGCGCACCACGGCCCGCCGCTCGCCCGGTCTGGAGCAGCTGTACGTGCGTCGCACGGTGGCGCTGGCCGAGGCGATGGTGACCCTCGTGGTGGACTCGCGGGACGACGTCGGCCCCGACCCGGCGACCTGGAGCGGCATGCTTCCGGTGCGGCCCGACGACGCGACCTCCCTGGACCTGGCCCGCCAGGCCGCGGCGAGCATCGCCCAGGCGAGCCTGGCGACCGGTGACCGGGTGGGGCTCGAGGACCTGGGGGTGCGGCTGCGCGCGCTGCGCCCGGGCGCCGGGCGCCGTCAGCTCGACCGGGTGGTCCACCAGCTCGCGGTGCTGCGACCCCTCGGTGAGCCCACCCGGCGGGTGCGCCCACCCGTGCTGCCCTCGGGGTCGATCGTCTACGTCTTCTCGACCTTCCTGGACCCCGAGGCCGCGCGGCTCGCGGTCGTGTGGCGCAGGTCGGGCCACCGGGTGGTCGCCGTCGACGTGCTCCCACCGGTCCGGGTGAGGGGGACGACCGCACGCGAGCGTCTCGCGCTGCGGATCGTGATGATCGAGCGGGAGGACCGGCTCGCCGACCTCACCTCCGCCGGGGCCGAGGTGGTGGTCTGGTCGGACACCTCCCGGGCCTCCGCCCGGCTGCAGCAGCTCGCGCGTCGGTCGCACCGCCGTCCCGGCTCGGGGGGCGGGCGATGACCACCCGCGTCGAGGTGCGGCTCGTCGCCCCGGTGCCCGGCTGGGCGGTGCGGGTCGCCGTGGCCGTCCTCATGGTCGGCTGCGGCGCGCTGGCGGCCCGGGGCGCGACCGGTGCGGTGCTGGTCGTCGGTGCGGCGGGCCTCGCCGTCTGGCGACCGTCGTGGCCGGTCGCCCCGGGCGTGCTGCTGCTGGTGGGGCTGTGGGTGCTGGCCGGTGACGACCTGCTCGGCCCACCGGGGGCCGAGGCCCCTGCGGTACGGCTGGTCCCCGCGATGGCCCTGGTGCTGGGTCTGCACCTGATGGTGCGGGCCGCGGCGCTCGCGGCCCACGTTCCGTGGGGTGGTCTGGTCGAGGGGCCTGTGCTCGGCGCGGTGGCCCGGTCGATGGTCGGCCCACAGCTCCTCGCGCAGACGCTCGTGCTCGCGGTCGTGTGGGTCCGTGGGGGGCTGGGCGGGGTCCTGGTGGGCCAGGGGTGGCTGCGGGTGGTGGTGGTCGCGGCGGTCGTGGCCGCGATGGTGCTCGTGGTGCCGCGCGACTGGTGGCGTCGTCGTCGGCTGCGGGGATGGTCGGCGCAGTAGCGGCCCTCAGGGCAGGACGGCGTCCGACACGGGAGCCGGCGGCGAGACGGGCCGGGTCCGCGCGGTCTCGGCGAGCAGGACACCGGCCAGGACCACCGCGCCGCCGGCGAGCTGGGTCGCGGTCATCGACTCCCCGAGCACCACCCAGGCCACGGCTCCCGCCCCCACGGGCTCGACCATGCCGATCACCCCGGCCCGGGCGGGTCCGATGCGCGCGAGGCCGGCGAGCACGAGGACGTAGGGCACCACCGTCCCGAGAACCACGATCCAGGTGACCAGCGCCCACAGGGGTGGGGTCTGGCCGGCGAGGATCCCGGGCAGCGCGACCTCGGCGGTCAGCACCCGGGTGTCGAAGGTCCACAGCGGCTGCAGGACGATCCAGAACGCTGCCGCGAAAACCATCGAGACGGCCTGGGTGGACAGCGGGTCGCGGGCCCGCACGAGCCGGTCACCCAGCAGGAAGTACGTCGCGAGGCACACGGCGGCACCCAGCCCGGCGGCGACGCCCACCGCGTCCAGGGTGATGCCCTGGCCCACCCGGGCGACCAGGGCCAGGCCGCTCAGGCAGGCGGCCAGGGCCCACCACACCCGGGCGCGCACGGACTCGCGGAGCACGAACCGGGCCCACAGCGCGACCAGCAGCGGGGCGGTGAACTCCAGGAGCAGCGCGACCCCCACGGGGAGCCGGGAGATCGCCACGAAGTACAGCCACTGCACCAGCGCCATGCCGACCACCCCGAGGATGCCGATCGCGGCGAGCTCCTTGCCGCGCACCCGCAGCCGGCCCGGTGCCACGACCAGCACCGCCGCCATGAGGATCACCGCCGACCCGAGCGAGCGCAGCTCGACCAGACGCATGGTGCTCAGCCCCGACTGCAGCGCGATCTTGGAGACGGTGCCGTTGACGGAGAAGAGCAGCGCCGCCACGAGCACCGCCAGCGCGCCGAGGGCAGCCGTGCGGGGGGTGGGTACCGGGCGCGGGCCGGTCGAGGGTGCACCCCCGAGGTGGGGCCGCCGTCCGGGTCGAGGCTCGCGCACGCGCCGACTGTGTCCCATCGACCCGCTGCGCGTCCACAGCGCCGCGGTCGCGCTGCGTCCCCACCCCTCGAGCAGGCAGGGCAGCAGCGGGGTGGCCGCCGGTCCCTAACGTCTGCCGGGTCGGCACCGCAGGGGTCCGACATCTCGGGCGGAGGGCGCGATGACCTGGGTGGTCGACTGCGAGAAGGACCAGCGGCGCACGGCACGCCAGGCCGAGGCCACCCTGGCGGTCGTGGCCGAGGAGCTGCGGCTCGCCCGCCTGCGGGTGGTCGCCGCGCAGGACGTCGACTGGCTCTCGCCTGCGGCGACCGCGTACGGCGCGCGCATCGAGGAGCTCCACGCCAGGCTGGTCCGGCTGACCTCCTGCCTGGACGTCGCCTACCAGGCGGTGCGCGTCCACACCCGCGCCGCGGACGGTCTGCTCGCCCAGGAGGAGTTCTGCCTGGCCATGCCGGAGCTCCGGTGAGCACCGCCGTGCGGCCGGACGGGGACGCGCGTGCCTGGGACGGCTGGGCCGGTGGCGGCGGTCGCGACCTGCCCCAGGGGGTCGAGGTCGTCGGGGGTGTGGGCGGGACGCGCGCCCTGCTGGGCTCGCTGGACGCCGCGGCCGGGACGTTGCAGTGCGCCGCAGGGCACCTCGGCGTGGCGGCCGAGCACGCCCGGGTCGTGACCGAGCTCGTCGAGCAGGCCTCGCGGATCTCCCCGTCGACGGGTCACTGGGCTCGCACCGCGACCGCGCCCCTGACCTCCCCGACGGACGGGCTCGGGGCACAGGTGCAGGAGCTGCAGAGCCTGGTCCTCGGTCTGCTGGGCGCCGCCCAGGGGTACGCCGAGGCCGACCGCGGCTCGGGGGCTCTGCTGCGCGGCCTGAGCATCGCGGTGGGCGGGATCGCGGGCGGCTCGCCGCTGCTGCTCGCGGTGCTCTCCCTGCCGTTGGTGGCCCACGTCGCGGCGCCGCTCGTCGTCGTCGGTGTGACGGCCGGTGGTCTGGCACTGCTGGGTCGGGCCCCGGGGTCCATGGGTCTGGGTGCACGGACAGCCCTCACGGTCGGCCAGACCGTCATGGGCAGGGGTGCGCGCGCGGTGGGCGCCGGCGCGCTGACCCTCGCCGAGCGTCATCGACCGAGCGCACAGGTCGTCGAGGTGATGGTGCCCGGGATGGCGGCGATGGTCGTGAGCCTGCAGCCCGGACCGCAGCTGAACGGCACGAACCCGGTACCGGTCGCCGCCCGCGCGCTCGCCTCGACGCTGGGTGTCGCGTCGGCCGTGACCACCGGCCCCACACAGCTCGTGGTGAGCCCCGTGGTGCAGACCCCAGCGTCGGGCAGGGCAGGTGGCGCCCCCGCCCCGGTGCGCTCGGCGTCCGACGCGCTGGGGCGGGTCACGGTGACCTACCCCGGTGCGGGTGGCCCTCCCGGGACGGTCGAGATCCAACGGCTCGACCACCCCGACGGGACCAGGGCCTGGTCGGTGGCCATCCCCGGGACCCAGGAGTGGGGACCGGGCGGGGGCCCCAACCCGCTGGACCTGACCACGAACCTGCGGCTCATGGCAGGGCTGCCCGACGACGGCTCGGCGCTGGTCCTCGAGGCGATGGCGCAGGCCGGTGTCGGTCCGGACGAGAAGGTCGTCCTCACCGGTCACAGCCAGGGCGGCATGGTGGCGATGCAGCTCGCGTCCGACCCGTCGGTGCGGGACCGGTACACGATCGACACCGTGATCACCGCGGGGTCACCCGTGGGTCACGTCGAGGTCCCCCCGGAGACCCAGGTGATGAACCTCCAGCACGAGGAGGACCCGGTCCACGCGATCGACGGCGTACCGAGCCCGGATGAGAGGAACCGGACGACGGTGGTGCGCAAGCTGGCGTCGTCGAGCGACCCGGCCGAACGGATGCTCGCCCTCAGTGCGAGTGCGTCGCACAGCTGCGCCGCGTACGAGCGCTCGGGCGAGCTCTACGAGAACGCGGCTCACCCGTCCCTGGCCGCCCAGCACGCCCGGCTCGCCGAGGTGCTCGGCGGTGCCGGGACGACGGCCGTGACGCAGCAGTTCACAGGGGTGCGTGTCCCGGTCGAGGGGTCCGGCGGCTCGACCGGTCGCGCGTCCGGTGCGGCCGAGGTCAGTCGCGGTCCCGTGCCCCCGGGATGACGATGCTGAGCAGGAAGCTGACGATCGAGATGATCAGCGCACCCAGCACGGCCGTGCCGAAGTCGGAGACCCGCAGGCCGTAGTCGGTGAGCTCGGAGAGCCAGCCGGTCAGCATCAGCATCAGCGCGTTGACGACCAGCGTGAACAGGCCCAGCGTGATGATGTAGAGCGGCAGGGAGATCAGCTTGACGATCGGCTTGACCACGGCGTTGACCAGGCCGAAGACGAGCGCGACCACGACCAGCACCAGGATGCGGCCGGTCGTGTCGTCCCCGCCCACGACCGTCAGGCCGGACAGGAGCTGTGTCGCGAGCCAGATCGCGACGGCGTTGATGATCACTCGCAGCAGGAAGCTCATGGTCACATCGTTCCATGGTCGGGTGGTCCCGCACAGCGCAATCCGGCAGCACGGCCGGGTGGCATGCTGACCCGGTGAGCTCCCCCCAGGTGCCGTTGCGCGACGCGATCCGCACGCTGCCCGCCTACGTGCCGGGTGCGCGTGCCGCGGCGCAGCCCGACGTCATCAAGCTGTCCTCGAACGAGAATCCCTTCCCGCCGCTCGAGAGCGTCCGCGAGGCGGTCGCCCGGGCCGCGGTGGAGATCAACCGCTACCCGGACATGTTCGCCACCGAGCTCGGCGAGGCGATCGCCGAGCGCCACGGTGTCGTGCCGCAGGCGGTCGTGCCGGGCTGCGGGTCGGTCGCCGTGCTCGGTCACGTGCTCCAGGCCTTCTGCGACGCCGGTGACGAGGTCGTCCACGTGTGGCGGTCCTTCGAGGCCTACCCGATCGCCGTCCGGCTGACCGGCGCCGTCGCGGTGACCGTGCCGCTCAGGGCCGACGGGCGGCACGACCTGGCAGCCATGGCTGCCGCGATCACGCCACGCACCCGGGTGGTCCTGGTGTGCTCGCCCAACAACCCGACCGGGCCGGCGGTACGCGACGACGAGCTGCGGACCTTCCTGGCGGCCGTCCCGCCCGAGGTGCTGGTGGTGCTGGACGAGGCCTACGTCGAGTTCGTCCGCGACCCGCTCGCGCCAGCAGGCGACCGGATCCTCGCCGACCACCCGAACGTCGTGCTGCTGCGGACGTTCTCCAAGGCCTACGGGCTCGCCGGGCTGAGGGTCGGCTACGCCGTGACCCATCCCGACCTCGCCCGGGGGGTCCGCACCGCCGCGACACCGTTCGGGGTCTCGCACCTCGCGCAGGTCGCCGCCCTGGCCTCGTTGCGGGCCACGGACGAGCTGCTCGAGCGCGTGGAGGTGATCGTCGAGCGTCGGGCCGCGCTGCTCGCCGGCCTGCGCGGCCAGGGCTGGTCCGTCCCCGAGAGCCAGGCGAACTTCGTGTGGCTCGCGACGGGTGATCGCACGGCCGAGCGCGCTGCGGAGGCGGCCCGGGCAGGACTGCTCGTCCGGCCGTTCGCCGGCGAGGGTCTGCGGATCAGCGTCGGGGAGGAGGAGTCCGTGGAGCGGGTCCTCGCGCTGACCGGCACCTGGCGCTGATCCTGCGGCCGCTGGTCTCAGTGAGCGAGAAGCCGGGTGTCGACGGTCCCCGCGCGGGGGTACCTTCACCGGTGTGACGACCACAGGAGCGACCCTCGACGCCTTCCGCGTCGCTGTCGTGCCCGGCGCCCTGGGCGCGGGAACCTGTCCCCGCACGAGGCACCTGCCCTGCCCCGCGGGCCGAATGCCCAGCTGAGTCCCGCCCTCGTGCGGGCCACCGCCGTCGTGCACGCCGCAGCGTGCCGGGACGACGGCGTGTGCAGTCCTCGTCCCCACCCGTCCGACCCGTCTCACCTCGCCCGACCTGCTGCTGCCCGGCCGACCGCCGGGTCGTGAGCCGTCCCCACGCGGGACCGGCGGGCCCCACCCGACCATCGCGAGCACCACCAGGAGCGACCATGACCACCCTCGACCTGCGCACCGACCGCACCACCCCCCTCGACCCCGTCCCGCTCGACCCGGCGACCCTGGGGTACCCGGCGACCAACGTCGCGTCCATCCCTCCGCTCGCCGACCACTGGAGGTCCCTGGACCTGCGCGAGATCCTCTCCCGCCCCGCGGCCTTCCTCTCGGTCAGCCAGTCCAACTCGCTGTACCGGCCCGGTGGGGTGCAGTACGCCGAGGGGCACGCGTTCCGGGGGAGCCTGCCGGCGACCGTGACCGCGGTGCAGGCGGCTCGGCGGGCACCCAGCTTCGTGTCCTTCAACTGGATCGGCTACTCGGTGTTCCGTGACCGGTACCCGCAGTCCGACTTCGACCGTGCGCAGTACGCGTCGTGGACGGGTCACCTCGACGCGACCCCCGAGCAGATCGCCTGGGACGACGAGCTCGCTCCCGAGCTGCGTGAGCTGGTGCGCCCGGGGGACAACGAGCTGTACGAGAAGGCGCTGCAGACGGCGTTCGTGGGCACGGACCTGCCCCTCGAGCTGGCCCGCAAGCGTGTCGAGGTCGTGGTGATCACCGGGATCCACCTGGACTGGTGCATCGAGGGCAACGCACGGGCAGCCCGTGACCACGGCCTGCTGCCCATCGTCATCGGTGACGCGACGGGTGCCCAGCGCCCCGACCAGGAGCCCGCGGCCTTCGAGCGGATCAACAGCTTCTTCGCACCGGTGATCTCCTCGCAGACCTTCGTCGACCTGCTGAGCCACTGATGGGCGACGTCGGTCTGCTCCTGGTGGGCGTCGTCCTCTTCGTCAACGGTCTGGCGGCGCTCGGGGTCGTGCCGGCCCGCAGTGCGGCACCGCTGAACTTCTTCGTCGGTACCGCGCAGGTCGTCCTGCCGACCCTCGTCCTGGTCCAGAGCGGCTCGGACCCGGCAGTCCTGGCCGCGACCTGGCCGAGCTACCTCTTCGGCATCACGTACCTCTGGTACGGGTTCCAGATCATCCACGGCATCGAGCCGCAGGGGTTCGGCTGGTACAGCTCCTTCGTGGCGGCCGTCGCGGCGTTCCATGCGGTGACCTCGGTCGGCAGCGACCCGGTGTTCGCTGTCATCTGGGCCACCTGGGCGATCATGTGGACACTGTTCTTCCTGCTCATGGGTCTGGGGCTCACCCACGTGGGGACGCTCGAGCTCGGTCGGTTCACCGGCTGGTTCCTGGTGTGGCTGGGCATCCCGACGTGCACCGTCTCGGCCCTGTTCCTGCTCGAGGGCCGGTGGAGCACGAGCGCGACCGCCGGTTGGGCCGCGCTGGCCGGACTCGCGGCGCTCACGGTGCTCTCGGTCGCCCTCGCCCGCTCGGACGTCGCCCGCTCGGTGGTGACTGACGGCGTGCACGACGGTGACAGTAGGCACGACGGCGTCAGCGCGCACGGTGCCAGCGCGCACGGCGACCAGGCCGGCCGCACCGAGTCCCCCGCGTCCGCCGGAGCCGACGCGGAGGAACCCGCCCTGGCGACGACACGCAGGTAACCCGGGCCGCACGCGCCGCCGCCGCCCACCACACCCCGCCCTCCCCCGCGAGGTCGCACGTCCGCACCGAGGACGCACGATCGCCCGTGCGTCCTCGGTGCGGATGTGCGACTTCGGCGAAGTAGCGCCGGTGCAGGCGGTGGTGGGCGAGGGTGGCCGGGGGCGCGGGGGATGAGGCATGGTTGGCGGGTCGGCACAGGGCCGTGCGCACAGGTTTGTGAAAGTCCTGCAGACCTAACCTACGGTCGCGTAGCCTACGCTGACGTAAGTTAGCCGGCCATCGCCCTGGAAGGACCCCCTGCGTGACCGAGCCCGACCTCGTCCAGCTCCTGAGCCCCACCGGGCAGCGGGTGGACCACCCTGACTACTCCCCACGCATCGCCCATCTCGACGCCGACGCCCTGCGGGGTCTCTACCGCGACATGGTGCTGGTGCGGCGCTTCGACACCGAGGCCACCGCGCTCCAGCGGCAGGGCGAGCTCGGCCTGTTCCCGCCGGCACTCGGGCAGGAGGCCGCCCAGGTCGGCTCCGGCCGGGCCCTCGCGCCCCAGGACTACGCGTTCCCCTCGTACCGCGAGCACGGTGTCGCGCACACCCGCGGCGTGGACCTGGCCGACGTGCTGCGTCAGTTCCGCGGCATCGACCACGGCGGGTGGGACACCGAGGCCCACAACTTCCACCTCTACACCCTGGTCATCGGCTCGCACACGCTGCACGCCACGGGGTACGCGATGGGCGTCCAGCGTGACGGGCTGGTCGGGTCGGGCGACCCGGCCAGGGACACGGCCGTCATCACCTACTTCGGTGACGGTGCGACCTCGCAGGGAGACACCAACGAGGCGTTCATCTTCGCCGCGGTCAACAACGCCCCCCTGGTGCTGTTCTGCCAGAACAACCAGTGGGCGATCTCCGAGCCCACCGACCGCCAGTCCCGCGTGCCGATCGTCGAGCGGGGTCGCGGCTTCGGGGTGCCCAGCGTCCGGGTCGACGGCAACGACGTCCTGGCCTGCTACGCGGTGACCCAGGAGGCCCTCGAGCGTGCCCGCACCGGGGGCGGCCCGACCTTCATCGAGGCCTACACCTACCGGATGGGCGCGCACACCACCTCCGACGACCCGACCCGCTACCGCTCGGCCGCCGAGGAGGAGCACTGGCGCCAGCGCGACCCGATCGACCGCCTGCGTGCTCTGCTGGTCGCCGACGGCGAGCTCGGCCAGGACTTCCTGGACGAGCTCGCGGCCGAGGGCGACGCGCTGGGCGCCCGCCTGCGCGAGACGGTGCGGGCCATGCAGGCCCCCGACACCTCGACCCTGTTCGCCGACGTCTACGCCACGCCGCACTCGGTGGTCGACGCCGAGCGGGAGTGGTTCACGGCCTACGAGGCCTCGTTCACCGACGGCGCGCAGGAGGCGACCCGATGACCGGCACCGACATCGGCCGCGACGGCACGGACGGGACAGCGACGACCGAGCGGCTGACCCTCGCCAAGGCGATCAACACCGGGCTGCGCCGATCCCTCGAGCGCGACCCCAAGGTCATGCTCATGGGCGAGGACATCGGCCTCCTGGGCGGGGTCTTCCGGGTGACCGACGGCCTGCAGAAGGACTTCGGACCGGACCGCGTGGTCGACACCCCGCTCGCCGAGTCCGGGATCGTCGGGACGGCGATCGGCCTCGCGCTGCGCGGCTACCGGCCGGTGTGCGAGATCCAGTTCGACGGCTTCATCTTCCCGGCCTTCGACCAGATCACGACCCAGCTCGCCAAGATGCACTACCGGTCGCGTGGGCGGCTCACCCTCCCCGTGGTCATCCGGGTGCCCTACGGCGGTGGCATCGGGGCGGTCGAGCACCACAGCGAGTCCCCCGAGGTCCTGTTCGCCCACACCGCGGGCCTGCGGGTGGTCACCCCCGCCACCCCGGGGGACGCCTTCACGATGATCCAGGAGGCCATCGCCTCCCCCGACCCGGTGCTCTTCTTCGAGCCCAAGGGTCGGTACTGGGACAAGGGCGACGTGGACACCGCGGGTGCGGCGGGCGGCGGGCTGGACACCGCCCGGGTCGCGCGGGTCGGCACCGACCTGACCCTGGTCGCCCACGGCCCCACGGTCGCGACCGCGCTGCGCGCCGCGCAGGCCGCGGCGGCCGACGGCATCAGCCTCGAGGTCATCGACCTGCGCAGCATCTCCCCGCTGGACACCGCGACGGTCGCGACCTCGGTGCGCAAGACGGGGCGTTGCGTCGTCGTGCACGAGGCGCCGGTGCTCTACGGCACCGGCGCCGAGGTCGCGGCCCGCATCACCGAGGAGTGCTTCTTCCACCTCGAGGCCCCGGTGCTGCGGGTCGGCGGGTTCCACGCGCCGTACCCGGTCGCGCGGCTCGAGCACGAGTACCTGCCGAGCATGGACCGCGTGCTGGACGCGGTCGACCGCGCCCTGGCAACGTGAGCGGTCGTCCTCAGGGGCTGGTGCGCACGTGACGGGTGCGCAGCGCACCACCCGTCCGTGATCTCCCGCCGTCCGTGATCGCCCGTCCCGACCGCAGGCCCCCCGCCCCCGACCACGCAGGAGCATCCCGTGCCCAGGTTCGAGCAGTTCCGCCTCCCCGACGCCGGTGAAGGCCTGACCGAGGCCGAGATCGTCGCGTGGCACGTGGCGGTGGGCGACACCGTGGAGATCAACCAGCCGATCCTGGAGATCGAGACCGCCAAGTCACTGGTCGAGCTGCCCTGCCCCTTCGCCGGGGTGGTCACCGAGCTGCTCGCCGAGCCCGGCACCACGGTCGAGGTCGGCACGGCGATCATCACCATCGACACCGACCCCGGCGGGGACCCCGCCGAGCCGGGTGGCACGTCCGGGGCGGCGTCGTCCGCCGGCACCGGCACCTCGTCCGACGGCGCTCCCTCGGCCGACGACGAGCCCAGCGGTGCGGTGCTCGTCGGCTACGGGGTCGCGGGCCACAGCGCGAGCCGCCGTCCCCGCCGGGCCGCCGACGTCCCGGTCGCCGTCCAGGAGGCTCCCGCGCAGGAGGCTCCCCCGCGCGACACGCCCGCACCGGCGCCCGCGACACCGGCACCCGCCCCGAGAGCCGCCTCCGCGCCGGCCCCCGCCGCCACGTCCCCCGCGGGGCAGCCCGCGCGCGCCACCACACCGGTGCTGGCCAAGCCGCCGGTCCGCAAGCTCGCCAAGGACCTCGGGGTCGACCTGGACACCGTCTCGCCGAGCGGACCCGGCGGCATCGTGACCCGCGAGGACGTCGTGGCCCGCTCGCGGGACAACCAGCCGCAGGCCCTGGCCACCTACGTCGGGGACGACCAGCCCTGGCTCGCCTCGGGCACCGTCGCCGACGACGGACGCACCACCCGCGTCCCGGTCAAGTCGGTGCGCAAGCGGACCGCCGAGGCGATGGTCGCGAGCGCCTTCACCGCCCCGCACGTCTCGGTGTTCCACACCGTCGACGTGACCAAGACGATGCGTCTGGTCGCGCGGCTGCGCGAGGACCGGGAGTTCGCCGACGTCCGGGTCACCCCGCTGCTGATCGCGATGAAGGCGTTGCTCATCGCGGTCAACCGGCACCCCGAGGTCAACGCGAGCTGGCAGGACGAGACCCAGGAGATCGTCTACAAGCACTACGTGAACCTGGGGATCGCGGCGCAGACCCCGCGAGGTCTGATCGTGCCGAACATCAAGGACGCCCACCGCCGCTCGCTGCACGACCTCGCCGTCGCGCTCGCCGACCTGACGGCCACCGCCCGCGCGGGCCGCACCACGCCGTCGGACATGACCGACGGCACCATCACGGTGACCAACGTGGGGGTGTTCGGCATCGACACCGGCACCCCGATCCTCAACCCCGGGGAGTCGGCGATCCTGGCCTTCGGGGCGATCCGGCAGCAGCCCTGGGTGCACAAGGGCAAGATCCGGGTGCGTCACGTCACCCAGCTCGCGCTCTCCTTCGACCACCGGCTGATCGACGGCGGGCTGGGCTCACGGCTGCTGGCGGACGTCGCAGCGGTCCTGGAGGAGCCGGGCCAGGGCCTGGTCTGGAGCTGAGGTCGCCGGGCCGCGACGCCGACGGCCGCCGGCCTCGGGTGTGCGAGAAAACCGGGCGAACCCTCCCATAGCACCCGCGGTCGACGCTACTGTGCCCCCGTGACAGTTCTCCGTGACCTCCCCGCCGTGCAGGTCACCCGCAGGGGAGACGACATGATCGACCAGACGAGGCTCGACAACGCCGGGTTCCTGGCCGCCCTGCACAAGCTTCCGCCCTACGACGGCATCACCTTCCGTGGGCTCGCGCGCAGCGAACCGGCACCCTCGATGGTCGCCGCGGCCGCCGGGGTGATGGCCAGCTCCCACAGCGCCCGGGTGGCGACCGAGAACTTCACCTGCTCCACGGTCCTGGCGGTGCTCAACCGCTCGGGCCGGGACATCTCCTCCTTCTCGCCTCATCCCGACGAGCAGGAGGTCGTGCTGCGACCGGGCTCGGTCTGGCGTCCGCTGACCACCCTGCGCCTGCGGGACCCCGACCTCGAGGTGAGGATCCTCGAGGAGCTCGACGTGACCGGGGTGATCCACCCTCCGGTGGCATGGGGCACCACGGTCGAGGAGGTCGTGCGCCGGGTCACCCGCGCGATCCACAACGCGGGCGACGACGATCCCGTCCCGGTTCGCCTGGTCGGCAAGTTCGCCGGGCCCTGGGTGACCTCGTTGCCCATGCCGGCGCAGCCCGAGCCGCGGATGCGGCTGCACCGCCTGGTCTGAGGCCGCCCCCTGCTGGCCCGGGACCATGTCGTCCGGGACCGACCTCGTCCGGGACCGACCTGCGCGTCGCCGTAGGCTGGGTCGGTGCCCGAGCAGAGCGTGACCACCCCCCGCCCGCTCGCGGTCGCAGCGGTCGTGGGCGTGGTGGTCGTCGGTGTCCTGGCGGCCGTGGCCGGGGTCGCGTACTCCGGGGCGGCGCTGCCCTCGGTGATCCTGGACCCCGGGGGCGTGGTGCGCTGGGGGCTCCCGGTGGTGACGGTCGTCGCCGAGCTCGCCGCCTCGGTGAGCCTGGGCGCCCTCGTGCTGGCCGCGTTCGTCCTGCCGCGTGGCACCGGACGCACCCCGTCGGACGGGCGTGCCTGGCCTGCGGTGATGGTCGTGGCCTCGGTTGCCGCGGGCACGTGGGCGGTCACCGGGGTGGTGCACCTGGTGCTGACCTACGGCAGCGTCACCGGCAGCGCCGTCGGCGGCCCGACGTTCGGCTCGGAGCTCGGCCTGTTCGTGGCGTCGGTGTCGCTGGGGCGCACGCTGCTGGGGATCATCGTCGTGGCCGCCGTCACGTGTGCCCTCGCACTGCTGGTGACCTCGCCGGTCGGGGCCCTGGGCACCGCGCTGTTCGCCGGGGTCGCGCTCGCGATGCAGTCCCAGACCGGGCACGCCGCGGGCAGCGTGAGTCACGACCTCAGCATCTCCTCGATGTTCCTGCACCTGGGGGGCGCCGCGACCTGGATCGGTGGCCTCGCGGCCCTAGCCCTGGTCGCCCACCGGCTGGGGCCCGACCTCGCGCCCGCGGTGGCCCGCTACTCGCCCGTGGCGGCCTGGTGCTTCGTGGCCGTGGCGGTCTCGGGGACGGTCAACGCCGCGATCCGGGTCGGTGGGCTCGAGGGCCTGACGACGACCTACGGCTCCCTCGTGGTGGTCAAGGTCGTGCTGTTCTGCGGGCTCGGGCTGCTGGGGCTGGCGCACCGACGTGCCGTCATCCCCCGGCTGGTGGCACGGACCGGCTCGCTCGAGCCGGGTGCGGCCACCCGCGCACCGTGGCTGTTCTGGCGGCTGGTCGCGGTCGAGCTGGCCCTGATGGGCGCCGTCTCGGGGGTCGCGGTCGCACTGTCCAGCACCGCCCCGCCCGTTCCGCAGCTCCCCGTGGGTGAGCTGACCCCTGCGGAGATCGTCACCGGGCACCCGCTGCCCCCGGCGCCGACCGTCGAGCTGTGGCTGACGAGCTTCCGCTGGGACCTGATCCCGGCCCTGGGCTGCCTGGCTGGTGCGGTGGTCTACCTGCGCTGGGTGCGGCGGCTGCGGCGGCGCGGCGACCGGTGGCCGGTGGGTCGCACGCTGTCGGCGCTGACCGGTCTGGTGCTGCTGGCGTGGACCACGTCGGGCGGGCCGGCGGTCTACGGGCACGTCCTGTTCAGCGCCCACATGATCCAGCACATGGTGCTGGTGATGATCGTGCCGATCTTCATCGTGCTCTCGGCGCCGGTGACCCTCGCGGCGCGCGCCCTGCCCGCTCGGCTGGACGGCTCGCGCGGACCACGCGAGTGGATCCTCGGGCTGGTCCACTCGCGGTGGGCCATGTTCTTCGCCCACCCCGTGGTCGCCGCGGTGAACTTCGCCGGCTCGATGATCGTCTTCTACTACACGGTGCTGTTCGAGCTGTCCCTGACGACGTACATCGGGCACCTGGGAATGATCGCGCACTTCTCGGTGGCCGGGTACCTGTTCGTCAACGCCCTGGTCGGCATCGACCCGGGGCCCCAGCGTCCCGGCTACCCCGTGCGCATGCTCCTGCTCTTCGCGACCATGGCCTTCCACGCCTTCTTCGGGGTCGCGCTGGTGAGCGCCGAGACCCTGCTGGTCCCCGAGTGGTTCGGGCTGCTGGGTCGCCCGTGGGGCCCCTCGGCGATCGCCGACCAGCAGACCGGCGGGGCGATCGCTTGGGGGATCAGCGAGCTGCCGATGCTCGCCCTGGCGATCGTGCTGGCCCTCGCGTGGACCCGTGACGACGAGCGCACCGCACGGCGGCGTGACCGGGCCGCCGACCGGGACGGCGACGCGGACCTCACCGAGTACAACGCGATGCTGACCCGCCTCGGTGACCGGGACGCCTGACCGCCGTCGGCCCGCCTTCACCCCCTCTCAACAGGCGGGACCGGTCGATCTTCGCCATGCTCGGGGCGTATCGGACGGTTCACCCGTCCCTGGAGAAGGAGACACGACCATGGGAATCGGAAGCGGAATCTTCCTGATCGTGATCGGCGCGATCCTCGCGTTCGCCATCGCACCCGACACCTGGGAGGTGGTGAACCTCAACGTGGTGGGCTACATCTGCATCGGCGCCGGGATCCTCGCCCTCATCCTGGGCCTGATCTACAACCAGCAGCGTGCGAACACGAGCCACCGTGAGGTCACCGAGCACTACGACGACCGCCGGCCCCCGCCCGCCGTCTGAGCAGCGCCCGCACCTCGCACGTCACGGACCGCCCGCACCCACCTGGGTGCGGGCGGTCCGTCGTGTCACCGGCGCCGCGCGCACGCAGCTGGTCCCGTGCCGAGGTTCAGGCCGGGACGGAGAGCCCCTGCAGCCAGGTCTGCCACGCGGGCTCCTCGCGTCGCACGTAGTCCGCGGCGTCGGCCGAGAACAGGTACGCCCGCACGCCGGCCGTCGTCGTGCCCTCGCCCTCGCCGTACGTGTAGACGGTGAGCATCCCGGGCACCGGGGCGGTGAGCCGGACCAGCGCCTGCCGCTCGCCGACCCGTTCGAGCGTGCCGGTGACACCGCGTGCCTCGACCGTCGTGCCCTCGTCGTCGAGCCCGAGCGTGTCACGCAGGGTCGACCAGAGTGCCTCGGGGGTGCCGGGGTAGGAGGCGCTCGCCTCGAGCTGTGTGGCCTGCTGGCCGGGGAAGTGCGACAGGTAGAGGCGCAGGTTGTCGAAGAACGGCATCCAGCTGGAGCCCATGTCGTCCCACCACTCCTGCTCCCAGTCGGCGCCGGTCCCGAACCCGCTGCTGGTGACACGCACGACGCAGGTGCCACCGGACTGCGCCTCGACGACGAACTCCGAGGTCAGCGGGCTGAGCGAGTCCGGGTCCTTGCCCATGAGGGCGGCCCAGTCCTCCTGGTAGGCGATGCGGCGCGGCGGGTCCCAGCCGGTGACCTGGCCGTCCGAGCCCATCTCGGGGCCCATGGAGAAGTGCAGGGCGCCGCCCTCGCGCTCCTCCATCTCGGTCGGCAGGAACCAGGCGCTCATGCCGGTGGCGGTGGCGACGGCCTGCCAGACCTGCTCGGGGGTTCCCGGTACCTCGACGCTGAACTCCAGGCGGTACGGGACGTTCGGTGTCGCGCTCATGAGCTCTCCTCAGGAAGTGGGTGGGCGGCGACGACGAGCCGGTGGGGGCGCCCGTCGTCGTGGTGGTAGCGAGCGGCCAGGTCGAGCACCGCAGCGGTCAGGTCGTCCGCGAAGGCAGCCCGGTCGGCCGCCGAACGGAAGCCGATCTGGGTGTCGATGGTCAGCGTCGGCAGACGCTTGCCCGAGGTGCCTGCGCGGCGTGCCAGGGTGCCGACCTCGCGCACCAGACGGCCGGCCAGCGCGACGAGGTAGCCCGCCGACAGGTGGTCGGCGTTGGCGTCCGGGTCGGCCGCGGACGCGCTGACCGCCGCGGGGGAGACGACGTACGACGCCGCCGACGCCTGGAGCACCCGCTCGGTCAGCCCGCCGTGCCGACGCTCCTCGGACAGCTCCACCAGGCCGTGCGCCTCGAGCGCCTTGAGGTGGTAGTTGACCTTCTGACGCGCGATGCCGACCCGGGCGGAGAGACCGGCGGCGGAGGCCGGGACGGCCAGCTCGCCGAGCAGCCGTGCCCGGACCGGATCCAGCGCGGCGGCGGACGCCTCCACGCTCTCGATGACCTCGACGTCCTGCATGACGCCACCGTGCCATTGACAAGAAATGTTGTCAAGGCATGCGCGTCACCGCCCAGGAGGGCATCGCGGCGCCGAGATCGGGCGTGTGCGCGGGCGGTCAGGCGTCGAGGATGCCGCGGATGATGCTGTCCCCCGAGTGGGCCGGGTCGCCGTCGTAGGGCTCGTCGGAGACGTCGACGACGGCGAAGTCCGCCAGGTCGAGGTCCGTCGGGATGCTGAACCGGCCCTCGGCCCCCTCGAGCACCCCGAGGCTGACGAGGCGGGTCACCTCGCGGTCGATGAGCCACACCTCGCGATACCCCTCGAGGTCCTCACCGCCCTCGAGGCTCAGCACGAGCTCGCGGGTGCCGTCGGCGGCCTCCACGACGGTGGCCTCACCGGTGGCCGCCCAGCCGGGCAGCGGGTCCAGGGTCGTGCTGGCGAGCACCTGGCTGGTGTCCGGGTCGTCCTGACCGGCCCACCACGCCCCACCGACCCCGCCCAGCACGAGCCCGGCGGCTGCCGCCGAGGCGACCCACGGTCCCCGGCGGCGACGCAGCGGCACCACGGGGGCCAGGCCGCCCGGTGCGCCGTCCACCTCCGGTGCGCTGCTCGGCGCGGAGCCGGCACCCGTGGAGAGGTCGTCAGGCCCGGGGGCCCGGTGTCGTCCAGGGGTCGCCTCGACCGTGGCCGGGTCCGTGGTGGGGACCTCCGCGAGGTGGGGGCCCGTGGACCCGCCGTCGGGAAGGAGCCCCGGGGTCAGGTCGAGCTCGGCGCGGATCCGCTCCCAGACGGCCAGGGGCGGCGTGACCAGGCTGTCGGCGGCGGTCGCCGACCGGCCGACGGCCACCGCTGCCGTCAGGGTCGCCACCTCGTCGGAGCACGCGGCGCAGAGGGCGAGGTGCTCACGATCGGTGTCGCTCAGGGGTTCGCCCAGCGCGGTCAGCGCGAGGGCCTCCGGGTCAACGTGTTCCACCATCCACCTCCAACCGGTCTCGCAGGCGCAGCAGGCTGCGTCTGATGTGGCTCTTGACGGTCCCGAGCGGCAGCTCGAGCCGCTGGGAGATCTGGTCGTGCGTGAGGTCCTCGTAGAAGGCGAGGGCCATGATCGTGCGCTGGGGTTCCCCCAGCCGGGTCAGCTCGTCGGTCACCGTCAGCCGGTCGGCGACGGACGCCGTCTCGGGCTCGGGTGCGGGGCCGGTCGTCGTGGCCACCGCGAGCTCGTTGCGTCGGTCGCGCGCCCGCCGCGCGTGCACGTCCGCGATGGCGTTCCGGGCGATGCCGGTGAGCCAGGCAGGCAGCGGGGACCGGTCGGGGTCGAAGCCGTGGCGACCGCGCCAGGCGCTGACGAACACCTGCTGGGTGACGTCCTCGGCGTCGGTCACGTCACGCAGCGAACGCAGGGCGAGGGTGTGCACGAAGGCCGACCAGCGACGGTACGCCTCGGCGAGGGCCGTCTCGTCGCCGGCACGGAAGGCCTGTCCCAGGACGTCGTCCTCCCAGGTGACCGGCGCGCGCAGCGAGGAGGTGCGCGGGGGCGTGGACAGCGGGCTCCTCCTCTGCCGTGTCGGGCCGGGGGATGCCGGCGGTCGGGTCAGGGTCAGTGCGACCATCATCCACCGACTGGCTCGGCGGTGACGATCACGTTGTCGGTGTAGCTCCGTGCCTCGCGCTGGAAACTACCACCGCAGGTGATCAGCGTGAGGCGGTGGCCGCCCTCGCGCGTGAAGATGTCGTCCCAGGTGACCTCGGGCTTGGCCAGGGCGACGACCGAGGTCACCGCGTACCGGTGGGTCGTGCCGTCCTCGAGGGTCACGTCCACCAGGTCGCCCTGCGCGAGGTCCTTGAGCCGGGCGAAGGGGCCCAGGCCGGCCGAGGCGACCGAGTCGACGTGGGCGGCGATCACCGAGGTGCCTTCCTGCTGGCCGGGGGCCGCGCCGAACCGGTACCAGCCGGCGCGCTCGGCCAGCGGGGGGATCTCCATCTGGCCGTCGTCCTGAACCCCGACGGGGTCGATCGGCAGGTCGATCCCCAGCGCCGGCACCGAGACGGAGACCGGGGGGACGGGGGCCGAGGCCTCGAGGGCGGCGAGGCTCGAGCTGCGCACCGGGACGTCGACCACGGGCGTCGGGGGTGCTGCCGGGGCGGGCTGCTCAGCAGGGGCTGAGCTCGCCGCGGGTACGGGGTCGACGGGCGGCTCGGGGGTGGAGCCGCAGGCGGCCAGCGCTGCGACGACGAGGGCCAGCCCGAGGGTGCGGGCGGTCTCGCGGCGGCGGTGGGTCGTCGACATGCGGGGCTCCGGTCGGATCGGTCGTGCTCGGGGTCGTGCGCGGGATGGTGCTCGGCGGGGTGGTGCTGGTCAGACGCGGACGGGGTGCGGCGCCCTCGGGAAGGAGAGGCGCCGCACCCCTGGGACCGGCCGGCCGCGTTGTCAGCGGACCTGACAACGGGGCTGTCAGCTCCGCTGTGCCGGAGGAACCACCCGGCCGACCGGTCGTTCAGGTGCTCAGCTGTCCAGGTTCGGGCAGGCTCAGCGGTTCGCGGTCACGGCCGTCTGGCGACGGGCGACCAGGGCGGCGCCACCGGCGGCGGCGAGCAGGGCCGCGCCGACCATCCAGGCGGTGCCGGTGGACGAGCCGGCAGCGAGGCCGAGCTCACCCGAGGGAACGCCCGCGGGGGCGGAGTGCAGGCCCTCGATGGTCTGGACGGCGACGTCCAGGTTGTCGTCAGCCAGGCTTCCCCACGCGTAGACGATCGTGTTGACGCCCTCGGTCACGGCCACGTCGACCGGCCCGATGACCGGCTCGGTGGTTCCGGTCGCGGCCACGGCGGCCGGGACGGTGCCGGCCGGGAGGTTCAGGACCTCCTCGTCGGGGTTGGACAGGTTGGTGATCACGGCGGTGTCACCGGCCAGGACGTCCACTGCGGGGGCGGCTGCGGTGTGGCGGACGGTCAGTCGACCCTCACCGGCGGCCGTGGTGGAGATGTCGTTGGTGAACAGGCTGGCCGTCGGGGCGCCGTCGGCGTCGAGGTGGGCGACCGCGGTGTAGTTCATCCCGCCCTCGAGGGGAAGGTCGATGGGGCCGATGGCGGGCTCGCTGTCGTCGGCCGCGTCGGACGCGGTGATCGCCACGGTGTAGGTCCCGGCCGGGAGGTCGAGCGGGCCGGCCAGGTCGCCGGGGGCGAAGTCGTCGAGGGTCAGGTCGCCGTTGACGTAGACGTCGACGGTCAGGCCCGGGACCCCGTGCAGCACGGAGAGCTTGGCCTCGTGGTTGTCGGCGAGCGCCGGGGCGGCGCCGACCAGGGCGAGGGCGAGGCCTGCTGCGCCGGCGGTGCCGGCTGCGAGAAGTCGAGTGCGCATGGTTCCTCCAAGTGGCTGCCCCGAGGGGCACGTGAACTGCTTGACACCTCTACTACCCGGCGAGGGGCGGGTTCGGATGCAGCAGATGCGGAGGAGTTTTCTGCGCGGCCCGGTGGTGCGCGCCGCGACGCCCATGCGGAGCGGGTCGTCGCGGCGCGCGCCGGGAGGGGGATGGGCGTCAGGAGGTCGCGGCCGCGGCGATCGCGGCGGCCAGGTCGGCGGGTCGGGAGAACATCGGCCAGTGGCCGGTCGGCAGGTCCACCGAGGTCACGTCGTGCAGGTCGGGCAGCTCGGCCGGGATCTGACCCGCGGCGACCAGCTCGTGCAGCAGCGCCGCGGGGATGCTCGTGCAGATCAGGGTCACGGGCACCTGCAGGCGTCGTGGGTCGCCCAGCAGGACAGGCGAGCCGGCGACGCCGCTCGGGTGCGGGACGGCGCGGTCACGCAGGGTGGCGCGGTCCTCCGGGCCCAGCCCTTCGATGCTGTTGCCCTCGGCCTCGAGCTCTTCCCAGGTGGGCAGCGGCAGGTCGGGACCGTCGCTCTGCACCCCGGGCTGCAGCGCGACGCCGTCCCGCAGCGGTCCGCTGTCGACGTAGACCACCCGGCGCACGCGTTCTGGGTGGCGGTCCACGACGCTCTGCACGACTACCGCCCCACCGCTGTGGCCCACGAGCACGACGTCGCCGTCGAGGTCGTCGACGAGGGCGGTCACGGCCTCCACATGATCCTCGAGGGTCAGGCCGGATCGGTCCTCCGCAGGGGAGCCGAGCCCCGGCAGGGTGACCGGGTGGGGGACGAGACCGGCTGCGCGCAGGCCGGGCAGGACGTCGTCCCACGCCCACGCACCGAGCCAGAAGCCGGGGACGAGGACGACGTGCACCGTGCCGGGCGCCGAGGAGCAGGAGGGCTGCTGGGGTGCTGTCTGTGTGCTCATGAGACCACGGTGCGGCACTGTCGATGACACCGGTCTGTCACCTATTCTCAGGAGTCCGTCCAGGATCCGCGAGGTGCTCGCGGGTCGGGCCGAAGGAGGCACCGTGAACCGGACCGATCGCCTGTACGCCGTCTCCGAGGAGCTGCGTCGCGCTGGCCGGCGAGGAGCCACCGGCGCGCGGCTTGCGCGGCTGCTCGAGGTCAGCGAGCGCACCATCAAGCGGGACGTCTCCGCGTTGCAGCAGGCCGGCGCCCCGATCGGTGCCCGCCCGGGTCCCGGTGGCGGCTACGTGCTCGAGGCCTCGGCGAGCCTCCCGCCGGTCAACTTCACCCCGGCGCAGGCGGTCGCGGTCGCCGTGGCGCTCGCGGCGCTGCCCCCGGGCAGCCCGTTCTCGGCCGACGGCGCCTCGGCCCGCGGCAAGGTCTGGGACGCCCTGGGACCGGCCGACCGCGACAGGGCCCGCGACCTGGCCGCGCGGATCTGGTTCGACGCCGGATCCCGGTCCCCGGACGATCGCACCGCCCCCGCCGTTGACGGGACCACGGGCGCACCGGGTGGGGCGGTGCCGCCACCGGTCCTCCGGGCGATCGAGACCGCCTTGACCCGACGGCTCGTGCTGGCCCTGACCTACCGCTCCGCCGCGGGGGAGGTCACCAGGCGCAGCGTCGAGCCGGTGATCCTGGGCCGTGCCGAGGGGGCCTGGTACCTGATCGCCTGGTGCCGCTCGCGCCAGGCGATCCGCTGGTTCCGGCTCTCCCGGATCGAGCGTGCCGACCTGACCCGTGAGCAGCACCCCGCCCGCGACGTGAGCGAGGCCGGTGCGCCCCCCGCGGGGGCGACCGCGGTCGGCGGGGACGACTGACGGGCGGCGCCGTGCGCGTGTCAGCACCGAACGGCACACTCGGGTCACCGAGCACGCAGGGGGAGACATGGACCACGCCGAGGCACGTCGTACCAAGCAGGAGGTCAGTGCCTACGTGCACGACCTCCTCGAGCAGAAGGTCGAGACCCGGGCGCTCACGACGGCGCCCCCCGCGATCTCGCTGGGCCTGGCCCCGCAGCCCGACGGCGGCTTCTCGGTCGCCGTGCGCTACCGGCTCGGCGTGCCCACCGCACGGATGGTCGCGCGCCGCGTCGCCCAGCAGGTGGGTCCGGGGGTGGACGTGCGCCGTACGGGACGGATCCGCGCGGTCGCACCCGGGCACGGGGGCACCGCACCGCGACCTCCGGTCGTCTCGGCCCTGGCCGTCGGGGAGACCGGCCGGGCCCGCCCGTTGCGACCCGGGGTGTCCATCGCCCACGTGGACGTCAGCGCCGGCACCCTGGGGGCGTTCGTCCACGTCGACGGCGTGCTGCACGCGTTGTCGAACTACCACGTGCTGGTCGGTTCCCCCACGGCGTCGATCGGCGACGCCGTGCTGCAGCCCGGCCCGGCCGACGGCGGCTGGGACCCCGACGACCGGGTCGGCAGCCTGGCCGGCCTGGTCGCCCTCGAGCGCGGGCAGCGGGCCCTGGTGGACGCCGCGGTCGCGCGTCTCGACCAGCCCGAGGTGGACCTGGACTACCCGGTGGGCCGGGTCACGCGGACCGCCGAGGTCACCGACGCGGTCGAGGTCGAGAAGATCGGGCGGACCACGGGCATCACCCGTGGGCGGGTCACCGCCATCGAGCTCGACGACGTCGTGGTCGGTTACGGCGAGGAGCTCGGCGAGCTGGCCTTCGACGACCAGATCGAGGTGGAGGGGCTGGGCCGGGCGCCGTTCTCGCGCGGCGGGGACAGCGGCTCGCTCGTCTACCGGGCTGCCGACGGGGCAGCGGTCGGGCTGCTCTTTGCCGGGAGCGAGACGGGAGGGGAGAATGGCACCGGGCTGACCTACCTCAACCCGATCGGACCGGTGCTCGCGCTGCTGGGCGCACAGCTCGCGATCTGAGCGAGTGGTCGTGGGTCGGCCGGGCAGGCCCTCCCCCGGACTGCCGCCGACGAGGCGAGGTGGCGATGACCGACCTTGAGCAGGCGCGTGTCGCCAAGGCGCACCTGCGCACCGCGCTGCAGGGGTGCCACGGCATCGGTGCGGTGGGGGTGGCCCCCACCGCGGACGGGTACTGCCTGCAGGTCAACGTCAGCGACGAGGGCGACCGGGAGGCGGTGCCGGACACGATCGACGGGGTGGACGTCCGGGTCCGTGTCGTCGGACCGATCCGCGCCAGCGGCTGAGCCGCCACCCGGAGCTGTCGCCCGGGGTCGCAGAGCCTGCCGCCGGGGGCCGATGGCCCGGGTCGCACCCGGCCGCCTCCGGGAGCCTCAGAGGACGCGCACGGTGCCGATGACGGCGCTCACGTGCAGCACGGCGTCGTGCAGGTCCAGGGTCACCACGGTGACCCCGGCGACCCTGGTGTCCACCGCGTCCTGGACGCGTACCGCCACGACCGGGTCGCCCGAGCCCCTGCGCACCTCGACCAGCCCTTCGGGGAGCCCCGCGTCGACCAGGGCCGCGTTGATCGGGCCGATCAGGAAGGTGACCAGCTTGTGGGCCGGCAACGCCCGCGCGTGCGCGGTGATCTCCGCGGTCGCGACGCCGTCGTCGTACCCGGTGAAGCGCACGGTCACGTCCACCATGCCGACCGCTGCGGCCGCGAACCGCAGGGCCGTCGAGGGGTCGGGGATCTCGCGCAGGTCGATCTGCGCGTGCACGACCGACCCCTCGGCCCGCACCGAGCGCACCAGCGGCGGCAGCGGCTCCCGGGCGGTCGCCAGGGCGAGGGCTTCGGTGAACGGCAGGGCGAGGTGCATCGGGGCTCCGGTGTCGAGGGCGGACCCCTGCACCGTAGGGCGGAGCGCGTCGCACGGACAGTGGTGAGGCGCGCTGGCAGCACGCGGGCGGGTCGCTGCGCGGACGACCGGCATAGACCTCGCGCACCTCGTGTTCACTACCGGTGTGACCTCGAGCAGCGACCCCCAGAGCAGCAGCCCCCGCCTCCCCAAGGTCCGCGCCTCCGAGCTGGTCGGTCGCGGCTGGCTCAACACGGGTGGGCGCGACGTGACCCTCGCGGACCTGCGCGGCAAGATCGTGCTGCTCGACTTCTGGACGTTCTGCTTCCCCAAGAGCAACTCGCTGTCGGCGCCACTCGGAGCCGGATCGGACGAGCAATGATCCAGGAACCGGTCGACGCTCAGCCGCTGTGTGACCTCTGCGGTGCGCCAGTTCCCGACGACGCATGGTTGACCGTTGAGGTAGATCGCGCGCGTCCCGCGGAGTCGTCAGTCGTCGGCTTCGACTATCTCAACGCGATCTTCTGCAGCCAGGAGCACGCCTCGCAGTGGCTTGCCGGTCCGCTGCCTGCCCCAGAGCCGGTCGCGCTCCTGACACCTTCCCGCGGAGACCGAGTCTTCGACGCGCTTCTGGTCCCCGGCATCGTGCTGGTGATCGCGCTCGCTCTCGTCGGTCTCTGGACTGTGGTCCGCTGGATCGTCACCCTCTTCTGACGTCCGGAACGACGATGGGCGACCTCGCTGGCCGGACCTGGGCATAAGACGACAGGCATTTCCGGTTGACTACCTCCGTGACCCAGACCAGCAGCAGCCGCCTGCCCCGCGTCCGCGCATCCGAACTCACCGGACGCGGCTGGCTCAACACGGGCGGCAAGGACCTCACGCTGAAGGACCTCCGAGGTCGTCTTGTGCTCCTAGACTTCTGGACGTTCTGCTGCGTCAACTGCCTGCACGTCCTGGACGAGCTGCGCGAGCTCGAGGAGCAGCACCGTGACGTCCTGGTGATCGTCGGGGTGCACTCGCCCAAGTTCGTCCACGAGGCCGACCCGGTCGCGCTGGCCGCGGCCGTGGATCGCTACGAGGTGCACCACCCCGTGCTGGACGACCCGGACCTGACCACCTGGTCGGCGTACAGCGCCCGCGCCTGGCCGACCCTGGTCGTGATCGACCCCGAGGGCTACATCGTGGCGCACATGGCCGGTGAGGGGCACAAGAACAACGTCGCGGTGCTGGTCCGGGAGCTGGTCGCCGAGCACGAGGCCAAGGGCACCCTGAACCGCGGCGACGGTCCGTACGTCCCGCCGCCCGTGACCTCGTCGACCCTGCGCTTCCCGGCCAAGGCGATCCGACTGCCCAACGGGAACCTCCTGGTCGCCGACGCGGGCCACCACTCCCTGGCCGAGCTGGCGCCCGACGGCGAGACCCTCGTGCGGCGCATCGGGTCGGGGACCCGTGGCCTGGTCGACGGCGGACCTGACCAGGCCCGGTTCAGCGAGCCCAACGGCCTGTGCCTGGTCCCGCGCGAGCTGGTCGACCACGAGCTCGACGTCGACGTGCTGGTCGCGGACACCGTCAACCACACGATCCGGGGCGTCCGGCTGGCCGACGGGCAGGTGACGACCGTCGCGGGCACCGGGGAGCAGTACATGGTGGGTGGCGGGGAGAACGTCGACCTCTACCCCGACGGCACGGCCCCCGTCGACGACCGGTCGGGCGTGGGCTACAGCAGCGACCCCCGGCAGCTGCGGCTGTCCTCACCGTGGGACATCGTCTGGTCCCCGGCGGCCGCGGCCTTCGTGGTCGCGATGGCCGGCAACCACACGCTGTGGACCCTGGACCTGCTGCAGAACCAGCTCACCCGGCTCGCCGGGACCATGAACGAGGGGCTCGTGGACGGTCCGCTCGCCGACGCCTGGTTCGCCCAGACCTCGGGCCTCGCGGTCGACGCCGGGGGCCGCGTCTGGCTCGCGGACTCCGAGGTCTCCGCCCTGCGTCACCTCGACCTGGGGACCGAGGGTGGCGTGGTGGGCACGGCCGTGGGCGCCGGGCTCTTCGACTTCGGTCACCGGGACGGCCCGGCCGACCAGGCGCTGCTCCAGCACCCGCTGGGGGTCGCCGTGCTGCCCGACGGGTCCGTCGTGATCGCCGACACCTACAACGGCGCGGTGCGCCGCTACGACCCGGCGGCCGACGGCGGCCCGCAGGTCACCACCCTGGCGCGGGACCTGGCCGAGCCGAGCGGGCTGCTCGTCGAGGCGCACGACGACGGAGCGCTCGACCTGCTGGTCGTCGAGTCGGCCGCGCACCGGATCACCCGACTGCGGCTGCCGGCAAGGCTCGCGGGCGAGATCCTCGACGGCGGGGCGCACCGCACGCAGCGGCCCGTCGCGGAGATCGGCTCGGGCGCGGTGACGCTCGACGTCGTCTTCACCCCCGCGACCGGGCAGAAGTACGACGACCGATACGGCGCCTCGACGCGGCTGCAGGTCTCCTCGACCCCGCCCGGGCTGCTGCTCGACGGCGCGGGGGACGACGTCCCGCTGACCCGCACCCTGCGGATCAACCCCGAGGTCGCCGAAGGCGTGCTGCACGTCACGGCCCAGGCGGCGTCCTGCGACGCCGACCCTGCGATCGAGTTCCCCGCGTGCCACCTCAACCAGCAGGACTGGGGTGTGCCGGTGCGGGTGGTCAGCGGGGGTCCGGCCGAGCTGAGCCTGCCGCTGCACGGCTGAGGCCCCGCGTGCACCGCCGTGACGGCCGGCTCACGGGTGGTGCGGTGCGAGCGCGGAGCGGTACCGGCGGGCGCCCTACCCCTGCGCCGCCTCCCGTAGCAGGGCGATCGCCCGCTGGGTCGTCGCGACGATCACCTCGGGGGGCGAGCCCTCGAAACGGGCCTTCTGCGTGCGTACGCCCGACGGAGACCGCACCGCGAACCACACCGTCCCCGCCGGCTCGCCCTCGTCCGGGTCAGGACCGCCGACCCCGGTGACCGCGACGCACAGGTCGGCCCCCAGCAGGCGCGCCGTGGACTCGGCCATGGTGCGCGCGCACTCCTGGGTCACGACTGAACCGCGCGGCACCTCGAGCAGCCCGAACTTCACCTCGGGGGAGTAGGCCACGACACCTCCGCGCAACCAGTCCCCGGACGACGGCGCCGCCGCGAGGACCGTCGCGATCGTCCCACCGGTGAGCGACTCGGCCGTGGCGACCCCCCACCCCCGGCGGCCGAGGGCCTCGACCAGCTCCTTCGTGTGATCCTCGGCCGCGTCGGCCGTCTGCCCGACCGCCCTGCTCAGGTGTGACATGGAGCCAGCCTGCCAAGGAGCCTCGGGGTGCGCGAGGCGACCCTCAGAGCGCGCCGACCGCCCGCAGCACGAACGTCTCGGTCGCGAGGATCGCCGCCTCGCGCCCGCGGCCCTCGTCGGGGATCCCGCGGCTCGACAGGCACGCGTTGACCAGCGGGACGGTGGTCTCGATGGGTTGGGCCGGCAGGGCGCCGGAGTCGATCCCGGCGGTCAGGATGCGTCGCAGGATGTCCTCGACGACCTCGGCGTGCTCACGCAGGCGGGCGATGGTCCCGCGGGACAGCACGCTGCGCAGGTCGGGGCCCGGGGCGAGGTGGAACACCCGCTTGAGCTGGGCCTGCTGACGCACGTAGGTGCGCAGCTGCTCGACCGGGTCGTCCACACCGTCCAGCGCTCGTTCCAGGGTCGCGACGTACTGCTCCGTCTCATGCGTGATGAACGCGATGAGCAGGGACTCCTTGTCGGGGAAGTGGTTGTAGACCGCGGTGCGGCCGATGCCCGCGGCGCTCGCGATGTCCGCCAGGGTGATCGCGTCGAACCCTCGCTCGGACATGAGGGAGGTCAGCGCGGCGAACAGCTTCTGGCGCGTCTGCTCACGGTGCTCGGTGAGGGATCCACCGATGATCTTCGGCATCCGACCATTCTCCCACCTGCGGTCACTACGCTCGGTCCATGGCTGACGACGCGATCATCCCGGACACCAAGGACTGGACCTGGGTGCTCGAGCAGCCCTGCGCGGAGTGCGGCTTCCGTGCCGAGGAGGTCGACGGACCGCAGGTCCCGGCACTGGTCGCCGAGTGCGCCGTCCGGTGGGAGCGGGTGCTGACCCGGCCGGACGTGGCCACCCGTCCGGCACCGGACGTGTGGTCACCGCTCGAGTACGCCTGCCACGTGCGCGACGTGTTCCGGGTCTTCGACGAGCGGGCCGCCCTGATGCTCGCGCAGGACGGCCCCACCTTCGCCAACTGGGACCAGGACGCCACGGCGCTCGCCGAGCGCTACGCCGAGCAGGACCCGGGACAGGTGGCGGTGGACCTGGCGGCCACGGCCGACGGCGCGGCCGCGACCTTCGCCTCGGTGCAGGCGGACCAGTGGGCACGCCGGGGCTTCCGCAGCAACGGATCGGTCTTCACGGTCGAGTCCCTCGCGAAGTACTTCGTGCACGACGTCGTCCACCACCTGCACGACGTGCAGGGCTGAGACGAGCCACCGATAGGCCGTTCGGGTGACGTCACGCCCGTCGCCGACCGATCGCGGTCCACATCTTTTGTCCACAGCCCTGTGCGTGGACTCGTGCGTGAGCCGGGCCGCCTGTGGATGACTCTGTGCACAGAGGATGTCCCGAAAGTCGCCCCCAGAAGTCCTTGCGGGGCGGTCGGGAGAGGTCTAGAAATTGACCTACGGCACCACAGGAACGGCGCCCAGGACGGGGAGACCCGGACCGGGAGCAGAACCGACGGAGTCGTGATCGACCGGAGAACGACGGACCATCTCGTCGGGGCAACCCGACGGGCTGCGGATGGTGGCGCAGGTGTTCGCACGGACCGGACGGTGGATCGTCAGCGAACCTGACCGCTCGCGGGAGACCGCAGAGCGAGGGATCGACCGCATCGCCAGAGCGGGGCGGTGAGGACCGGGCAACCGGAACTCACAGCAGACGGTCACAGCAAGGCCCCTCGGACGCTTACTCCGAGGGGCCTTCGCTGTGTCCAGGGTAGATCGCCCTCGGTGAACACCCTGTGAGCGACACGCGACGGTCGGGGGAAGGTCAGGCCGCTCGCCGGTGTTGGACCGGGGGAGAGGTGCGACCCCCCGTGCGAGGAGTGGCGATGACAAACCTGGAGACGGCCCCGACCGAGCTCGTCTGCGACGACGCCGAGCGGGTGCCCGCCCCCGAGGTGCTGCTCCCGCGGGAGGTCCCGCTGGGAGGCATCCGGGCGATGTCGGTGCGCCGGACCCTGCCGCAGCGTCGCAGGTCGTTCATCGGTGCCTGGTGCTTCGTGGACCACTACGGCCCCGACGACGTCGCCGTCACCGGAGGGATGCGGGTGCCCCCGCACCCGCACACCGGGCTGCAGACGGTGAGCTGGCTGTTCAGCGGGCAGATCGAGCACCGCGACAGCCTCGGCACCCACGCCCTGGTACGCCCGGGCGAGCTCAACCTGATGACCGCCGGCCGGGGGATCAGCCACTCCGAGGACTCCACCGCCGACACCGCGGTGCTGCACGGCGTCCAGCTGTGGTTGGCGCTGCCCGAGAAGGACCGGGGCGCACTGCCGGCCTTCGAGAGCTACGTGCCCCCCGTCCAGCCGCTGCCGGCCGGTGAGGTGCGGGTGTTCCTGGGCAGCCTGGCCGGTTCGACGTCCCCCGTGGGGACCTTCTCGCCCCTGGTCGGGGCCGAGGTGAGGCTGCGTGCGGGCCACGAGCAGGTGCTCGTCCTCGACGCCCGGTTCGAGCACGGGTTCCTGGTCGACACCGGAGGGCTCGAGGTCGGCGGCGTCTCGGCCGACCGCGGTGAGCTGCTCTACCTCCCGGTCGGGACGACCACCGTGACGGTCCGGGCCGCGGGCGACGCCGACCTGCGGGTCGTCCTCCTGGGCGGGGTCCCCCTGGGTGAGCGGATCGTCATGTGGTGGAACTTCATCGGCAGCTCGCACGAGCAGGTCGAGCAGGCACGTGCCGCCTGGCAGGCCGAGATCGGGGCGCCCGACGCCATCGCGGTCGGGGGTGGCTCACGCTTCGGCCAGGTGGTCGGTCACCCCGCGCCTGCGCTGCCCGCACCGGTGCTGCCCCACCACCGGCTGCTGCCCCGCGCCTGACGACGGCCCCTCCGTCACGGGAGCGGGCCGTCGTCAGCGTCGCTCAGGAGCTCCGGGTCACCCGTTCTCGCCAGGGACGAGGCCGAAGGTGGCCAGCCACTCGAGGTCGTCGGCGGTGTCGACCCGGTACCCGCCCCCGGTCCCGGCGCAGCGCGCGTTGATGCCGTAGGAGGTCACAGCGGCGATCACGTTGCTGCCCGCGACGAAGATCGGACCGCCGGAGTCGCCGCTGCACGTGCCGCCGGTCGAGGCGTTGTTGGTGAAGAGCACCGAGTTGCCGGCCTTCTTCTCGCCGAAGGCGGCGTCCTGGTTGATGATCTTCAGTGTTGCCTGCAGTCGGACGAGCTCGGCCTCGGTCAGGCCGGTCTGCGCCGGCATGCTGCGCTGCAGCCCGTATCCCACTGCGGTGAACACCTGCCTGTTCTGACCTCTCTTGACGAAGAAGGCGTCGAAGTAGGCGAGGTCGGGCAGGGCGCCGTACTCGTCCAGCAGCACCGGCTCGTCCAGCACGACCAGACCCAGGTCGTTGAGGTAGAACGCGTCGTCGTCGTAGTCGGGGTGCGTGGAGGCGGTGCCCTCGATCGAGGTCTCACCACCGGTGGGGTACCCGACCGCCGCGCGGTCGGTGAGGTCCTCCTCGAACCACACCCGGGCCCCGTCGGCCCCGAAGGTGCAGTGACCGGCCGTCAGGAAGATGGTCGGCGAGACGAGGGTGCCGCTGCACCGCCAGGCGGGTGCGCCGTCGACGTCGGCGATCATCAGCCCGACGTAGGGGTGCTCGCCGGCGTCCGGCTCGCCGTAGCGGATGGCCGATGCGGGTGATGCGGTTCCGACAACTGCCAGCGCCAGGGCAGCCAGACCGACGAAGAGTCGAGGTCGACGCATGGGATCTCCTCCAGAGGACGGGCACGACGGATGACCCGGGACGTTACTCCCGGGTCAGGACACCCGCCCTCGGAGAGTCGGGCGCCGTGAGCTGTCCGAGGGACGTTCGGTCCGGGCGGCCCGGAAGCCCGAGGGCTTAGGCTGCGGTTCACGCACGCAGATCCCCGTGCGACCGTCGTCCGGATGCCGCGAGACCCGCGGGCCGGGCGCGCCAGTCCCCCGCAGTGCGCCTGCGTGACCCGCGTCGACCTCCTCGACCCTGCGGTACACGGTGGGCGCGACCCGAACCTGGAGGTGGCACGTGGCTGATCCCCGCGGCTTCCTGAAGAACCGCGAGCGCGAGCTGCCGGCCAACCGCCCGGTCGACGTCCGCATCCTCGACTGGCGCGAGGTGCACGAGCACCGCGCCGGGCACCCCGAGGACCTCGCCGTGCTGAACCGCCAGGCCGGGCGCTGCATGGACTGCGGGATCCCGTTCTGCCACAGCGCGTGCCCGCTGGGGAACCTCATCCCGGAGTGGAACGACCTGGTCTGGCGCGGCCAGTGGGCCGAGGCCAGCGAGCGCATGCACACCACCAACAACTTCCCGGAGTTCACCGGGCGGCTGTGCCCGGCCCCGTGCGAGGCGTCGTGCGTGCTGGGCATCAACCAGCCCGCGATCACCATCAAGAACGTCGAGGTCGCGATCGCCGACGAGGCGTGGTCGCGTGGCCTCGTCACACCCCAGGTGCCGCAGTGGCTGACCGGCAAGACGGTGGCCGTGGTGGGCTCGGGACCCGCCGGCCTGGCCGTCGCGCAGCAGCTCACCCGGGCCGGCCACACCGTGGCCGTCTACGAGCGGGCCGACAGGATCGGCGGGCTGCTGCGCTACGGCATCCCCGAGTTCAAGATGGAGAAGCACCACATCGACCGGCGTCTGGAGCAGATGGAGGCCGAGGGCACCCGCTTCCGCCCCGGGGTCGACGTCGGCGGGGACCTCACCGGGCAGGACCTCCGGGAGAGCTACGACGCGATCGTGCTCGCCGTCGGCTCGACCACCCCGCGTGACCTCCCGGTGCCCGGCCGCGAGCTGGGCGGGATCCTGCAGGCGATGGAGTTCCTCCCGCCCGCCAACCACGTGGCCGTCGGGGACGAGGTCACCGGTCAGGTCGTGGCGACCGGGAAGGACGTCATCGTCATCGGCGGTGGCGACACGGGCGCGGACTGCCTGGGCACCGCGGTGCGGCAGGGTGCGCGCTCGGTCACCCAGCTGGAGATCCTTCCTCAGCCTCCGCAGGACCGCCCCGGCCACCAGCCCTGGCCGACCTTCCCGACGCTCTACAAGGTCACCAGCGCCCACGAGGAGGGTGGCGAGCGTGTCTACGCGGTCAGCACCCAGCAGTTCACGGGCGACCAGGACGGTCAGGTCGCGGCGCTGCGGCTGGTCGACGTGGAGATGATCGAGGGCCGGCCGACGCCGGTCGAGGGCACCGAGCGTGACATCCCGGCCCAGCTCGTGCTGCTCGCGATGGGGTTCATCGGTCCCGAGCAGGGTCCGCTGCTCGACCAGCTCGGGGTGAGCCTGACCGGTCGGGGCACCATCGTGCGCAGCGACGAGTACGCGACGGACGTCCCCGGGGTGTTCGTCGCCGGTGACGCGGGCCGAGGGCAGTCGCTGATCGTGTGGGCGATCGCCGAGGGACGGGCGGCCGCCGCGGCGGTCGACGCCTACCTGACGGGCAGCTCGGCGCTTCCCGTGCCGGTCACGGCCTCGACGATGGCGCTGCGGCCGTAGCCGGTCAGCGGAACAGGCAGAACGGGTGACCCGAGGGGTCACGGAGCACCCGCACGTCGGCCTGCGGCTGGGCGTCGGCGAGCGTCGCGCCCTGGGCCACGGCCCACGCGGTCGCCGCGTCGAGGTCCTCGACCTGGATGTCGAGGTGCTGGGAGGCGACCTGCTCGCCTGCGACGGCGGGCCACACCGGACGGGCGAAGTGCTGCTCGTACTCGAAGCTCAGGGTGGGCCCGGGTTGTCCCCGCGGTGGCCCGATCTGCGCGGAGCCCCCGGGCTCGTCCGGGCCGGGCGGCTCGTCCACACCGACCGGCCATCCCAGGAGCCGCGCGTAGAAGTGCGCCAGCCCGTGCGGGTCGTCGGTCCCGACGGTGACCGAGGTCAGTCGGAGGAGTGGTCGCCCGGGGTCGGTTCCTGCCTGCTCGTGGGTGGCCATGCGTCCAGGATCGCGCGGCACGGGCGCGCGCGGTAGGTGGGAGAGTGCTCGGGTCGACGGCTCCGAGCCGCCGGGCCGGGAGGGCAGGTGATGATGGGTACCGACGACTGGTCCGAGGTCGTCGTCCTGCTCGGTGAGCGTGGACGGGAGCTCGTGTCGTCGCCGGCGCTCGTGGCGGGAGTGCTCGGACTCCTCCTGCTCCTGACGGTCCTCGGGGCCCGCCGTCGCCGTGGTCCCCGGCCGGCGGTCGGCGAGATCTGGTTCGCCCGGGTGCCGTACCGCGACGGCACCGGGAGGAAGGACCGTCCCGTCCTGGTGCTGGCCGTCGGCGGACGCCGGTGCACGGTCGCGTCGTTCACCTCGCAGGACCAGGGCGTGCGGGGAGACCACGTGCGGGTGCCGGACGGCATCCCCGGGCTGAGTCGGACCAGCTGGGTGAGCACCCGTCCGGTGCGACTGCCGCGGTCGGCGATGCGGCGTCGCACGGGTGCACCGGGTGAGGCGCTGGTGGCCTGGTACGAGGACGCCGTCGAGGGTCGCCGTCGGCGCTGAGACCGTGGACACCGTGACACCCCGGTCGACATGCGTACGATCGTCCACATGACCGACTCCCCGACCCCGACCGACTACTTCGCCGGTGACCCCCGGAGCAACCACGAGCGGATGCTCGCCGGGGACCTCTACATCTCCGACGACCCGACGATCCTCGAGGCCCAGAAGACGGCCGTGCGGCTCGCCGCGCGGTTCCTGGCCGTGTACGACCAGGACCCCGACGAGGGCCAGGTCGTGGCACGGCAGCTCTTCGGCCACCTCGACGAGACCGCGTTCGTGCGCGCCCCCGTCCACGTCGACTACGGCAGCCGCATCACCATCGGTCCCCGGACCTTCGTCAACATGGGGCTGACCGCGCTCGACGTCGCCGAGATCCGCATCGGTGCCGACTGCCAGATCGGGCCGCACGTCCAGCTGCTCACCCCCACCCACCCCGTCGAGCCGCAGCCGCGACGCGACAAGCTCGAGGCGGCCAGACCGATCACCATCGAGGACAACGTGTGGCTCGGCGGGGGAGCGATCATCTGCCCCGGGGTCACGATCGGCGAGAACAGCGTCATCGGCGCCGGCGCCGTGGTGACCCGCGACGTCCCCGCCAACAGCGTGGCCGTGGGGAACCCGGCCAGGGTGATCCGCACCATCTGAGACGAGGGCAGCCCGTGAGAGCTCGCCGTGCCGACCCCGACCGCCGCGACCGGCTGATCGACGTAACCATCGACCTCATCGCCGAGGTCGGCGTCGCCGGCATCTCCCACCGCAGGATCGCCGCACGCGCCGACGTGCCGCTGGGCTCCATGACCTACCACTTCGAGGGCATGGACCAGCTCCTGCACGAGGCGTTCACCCGCTTCGCGGAGCGCATCGCGGCGTCCTTCGAGGTGCGTCTGCGCGCGGCCGATGACGTCGACCAGGCCCTCGAGGCGGTCGCGGACCTGGTGCACGAGCTGTCCGACCCTGCGAGCAGCCGCGACCAGATGGTCAGCTACGAGCTCTACACGCTCGCCGCCCGCGACCCGCGGTACCGCAGGATCACGACCTCGTGGATGCGCCGCAGCCGCCAGGAGCTCGAGCGGCACTTCGACCCGCGGGTGACCCGGCAGATCGACGCGCTCATCGAGGGGCTCGCCCTGCACCGCGCGCTGGACGACGAGCCCTTCGACCGGGACCTGACCCTGGAGGCGGTCCGGAAGGTCGCCGCAGCACGACCAGCGCGATGACCGCGACGAGGACGGCGACCCCCGCCGAGATCGCCGACCAGGTCTTCTCGAAGTACCACAGCGGCTCGTACAGGGACGGGATCGGGCCGATCGCCGGGATCTGCACGTAGACGCTGAGCAGCACCGCGAGCAGCGAACCCACCGCGACCGCGGCGAAACCCACCCATGCCGCACGGCTCCCGCGGACCGCGACCCACAGGACCACCACGGCGACCGCGGCCGCCTGCGCCAGGAAGAGCCCGCTGAGCGTGATCCCGCCGTCGGCGAGCAGCGGGGGGCGTTCGAGCGCGAGACGCAGGTGCAGGTACCCGGAGTACCCCAGCGCGACCGCCCCGAGCAGCCGGAGCACGCCCGAGGTCCGTCCTCCTGATGAACCGCTGACCACGGCGACCTCCTCGTCCGACGCCGGCGCCCGGCGTGCTCCTGACGCTAGGTGACCGCCGTCCGTCCGTCCATGATCGCCTCGTGGGAGGGTGAGGGCTCGGCGAGCGCGAGGGCGACGGCGTCTCCTCGCGCAGCAGCTCGAGGTACCGCAGGCGCAGACGGTCGCGCGTGGCCTCGGTCCACGGCTCGTAGAGGTCCTCGGGGGGCTGGCTGCTCCGTCGCGGTCGCGGACCTCGGCGACCAGGTCGAGGCGCTGCGCGACGTCGTCGAGCCGATGAGGGAGGTGTGTGGTCGCGCGACGGCCCACCGGGCAGGATGGCCTGGTGCCGATCCTCACCACGCCCGCACTGCCCGTCGGCAGCCTCGCACGGAGGGACCAGCCGGTGCTCGACGCCGGCGCGGCGGTGCTCCGACCATGGGCCCCTACCGACGCCGCCGCTGTCGTCGCGGCATATGCCGACCCGAGCATCCAGCAGTGGCACGCGCGCACCTTGAGCCTGCCCGAGGCGCAGGCGTGGATCGCGGACTGGCCCGACCGCTGGTCGCACGAGAGTGGCGCCGGCTGGGCCGTCGAGGACGGCGGTCGGGTCGCGGGGCAGGTGAGCCTGCGCCGGGTCCACCTGCACGAGGCGTGCGTGGAGCTGTCCTACTGGGTGCTGCCTCCGGCCCGCGGCAGGGGGCTGGCGACCGCATCCCTGACCGCCGTCACGCAGTGGGCCTTCGCCCTGGGCGTGCACCGCGCCGAGCTGGACCACTCCACGCGCAACCACGCCTCGTGCCGTGTCGCGACGAAGGCGGGGTTCCACGTCGAGGGGACCGCGCTGGCGCGGGGCCTGCACGCCGACGGCTGGCACGACATGCACCTGCATGCCCGGCTCAGCACCGCACCGGGCGCGGGAGCCTGAGCGCCGGTACTGAGCGCCGGTGCCGACGGTGCTGGAGGGCTCGCCGTCGAGCTGGCGCCGGGCGTAGCATCCCGGCTCAGCGCCCGTGCCGGGGTGCCTCGACGGGGAGGCGGCGATCATCATGGTTCCGGAGATCAACTGGTGGGCGGTGGTGGTCGCCACCGTGTCGACCATGGTGGTCGGCTCGATCTGGTACGCACCGAAGGTGTTCGGCTCCCGCTGGGAGCGTCTGGCGAAGATCGAGAGCCCCGCGAACGCCTCTGTCGCGATCGGCGTGACGCTCCTGGTCAGCCTCCTCACCTCGTGGGTCCTGGCGGGGGCGTCCGCGATCGCGTGGTACTTCTACGGCGGGTCCTTCTTCACGAACGCCGTGGTGACCGCGGTGATCCTCTGGGCGGGCCTGACCGCCGCCCGGTTCATCACGCACGACGCCTTCGAGAACCGCCCCTGGCGGCTCACGCTGATGAACGTCGCGCACGAGCTCGTGACGTTCCTCGTCATCGCGGTGATCATCGGGGCGTTCGGGATCGACTCGCCGGCCGCGTAGCGCGTGGTCAGGCGGGCTGCGCGGTCAGGCGGGCTGCGTGGTCAGCGCGATGCTGTTGAGCCACGGGTCCTGGGTGCGCACCGTCGCACCGTCGTCGGCGACCGCGAACCCGGCCAGGCGCAGGCGGTCGCTCACGGCGTCCAGGTCCTCGCGGTCGGGGACGGTGATGGTGACCTCGCCGAGCCCCAGGGTCGAGGCCCGGGGGCCGGCGCCCCTGCTGTTCCAGGTGTTGACCGCGAGGTGGTGGTGGTACCCGCCCGCACTGACGAACAGCGCGCTGGGCATCGCGAACGTGGTCTCGAAGCCGAGGGTGTCGACGTAGAAGCCACGTGCGAGGTCGATGTCGCCGACCTGCAGGTGGACGTGGCCGACCTTGGCCCGGGCGGCCGTGATGCCGCTCAGCGCGTCCTCGGTGAGGTGCTGCTCGAGGTAGGTCCGCGGGTCCAGGGCGATGGTGTCCATGGCGACCTGCCCGCCGTCCCAGCGCCAGCCCGAGCGGTCACGGTCGTGGTACAGCTCGATGCCGTTGCCCTCGGGGTCGGTGAAGTAGAACGCGTTGCTCACCAGGTGGTCGGCGCTCCCGACGAACTGCGAGCGCGGGTGCCGGGAGGCGGTCAGCACGGCGGCCGCGAGGTCGGCCGCGGTCGGGAACAGCACCGCGGTGTGGAACAGGCCGGCCTGGTGGCGGGCGGGCCGCGGCAGGCCGGGCGTGTGCTGCAGGACGACGACGGCGGTGCGCCCGCGACCCAGGACGACCGAGCCGTCGCCCTCGGTCACGGTGGTCAGCCCGAGCGCCTCGCGGTAGTACGCGGCCATGCCGGTCAGGTCCTCCACGTGGAGGGCGACGGCGTCGACGTCGGTGACGGCGGGAAGGAGGTCGGTCATGTCAGCCTCACGTGGGTCATGGTGCTCTCCTGCCTCCGGCGGACCGGAAATTAGTTGAAGCGACAACCACACTCTAGGCACGGAAACTTGTAGCGTCAACCTTTTGGTAGCGTGGGCGCATGACGACGCGGTGGCTGACGCCCGACGAGCTCCGGGCCTGGACGAGCTTCGTGGCGGTCGTCGAGCTGTTGCCCCGGGCCCTGGAGACCCAGCTGCGTCGGGACTCCAACCTGTGGCACTTCGAGTACTACACCCTCGCGATGCTCTCCGAGGTGCCCGGGCGCACCCTGCGGATGACCGACCTCGCCTCGCGGACCAACGCGACGCTGCCGAGGCTCTCCCACGTGGTCAGCCGGCTGGAGGCGCGTGACCTCGTGCGTCGCACGCCCTGCGCCGAGGACCGCCGCGCCATCGACGTCGCCCTCACCGAGGCCGGGTGGGAGGCCGTCCGGCAGGCCGCACCGGGACACGTCATGGCGGTCCGTGAGGCCGTGCTGGACGCCCTCACCCCCCACCAGGTCCAGGCCCTCGGTGAGATCTCCGCGGCACTCCTGACCCGCCTCGACCCGAACGGCGCGATGACGGCGCCCTACCGGCCACCCACGCCCTGACCCGGGGCCGGGCGTCGGTAGCTCAGGCGTCGGCCGGTGCGGACGCCGGCGGGTTCAGGCGTCCGCGGGCTCAGGCGTCCGTGGCCACCAGGTCCCGGTACTCGGGGTGCCGCTCGAGGAAGGCACGGACGAACGGGCACAGCGGCACGATCCGCACCTCGCGTGCACGCAGGTCGTCGAGCACCCCACGGACCAGGGCCGAGCCCAGTCCCTTCTCCTGACGTCGCTCGTCGACCTCGGTGTGGAGCAGCGCAACGTCCCCGCCACGCCGCTCGGAGTACTCGAGGTGCCCGACGACTGCGTCGTCGACCACCAGCTCGTACCGGGACCGTTCCGCGGCGTGGACCACGCGTGGCACGTCTCGTCCCTACCGGTCCGTGGCCGGGGTCTGCTCGTAGACCCCCATCTCGTTGCCCTCGGTGTCCTCGAGGACCGCCCACCCGCTGGACCCGTCGATCGCCTGCCGGGGCTGCACCACCCTGCCGCCGTTCGCCTCGGCGATCGTGAGCGCCTCGTCGATCGAGTCCACGTGGATGTAGCTGCGCGGCTGCGTGAAGGATGCGTCCCGTGGCGCGAGACCTCCGCTGAGCGCACCGTTCGGCGCCTGCCACATCGGGTAGCCCTCGAACCCCGCGACCTCGCGGATGTCCCACCCGAACAGGTCGCCGTAGAAGGCCTGGGCGCGCCGGGTGTCCGTCACGGGGATGTCCACGTGGGTGATGTCGCCGTGGGACATGGTCACCGTGTCCCGCACGGGCTCGGGCATGCTGCCCTCGTACAGGCCGATCTGGTTGCCCTCGGGGTCGGCGATCACCGCGACCCAGCTGGTGTCGCTGATCGGGTCCTTGTCCTGCAGCAGGCGGCCCCCGAGCTCGGTCGCCCGCGCGGCGACGTCGTCGACCGACCCCACCTCGACGTAGAAGCGGGGCGTGCTGAACCCCTCCTCGCGACGGCCCATCCCGCCGCCGCTCACCTGGTTGGGTGCCCGCCACATCGGGTAGCCCTCGTACTCGGGTGACTCCTGGACGTCCCAGCCGGCGACCGCGCGGTAGAAGTCCATCGCGCGCTGCATGTCGTCGAACGGGATCTCGGTGTGGGTGATGTCTCCGTGCGCCACTGCTGTCTCCCCTCAGCCGGGCGGCCCCGTCGGGTCGTCGAGGTCGTTCAGTGCAGCGTATGGCCGGGGTCCGACACGCGCGCCGCCGGGGTTTCGTCCATGCACGGCGGCGGATCACCCATCGGCCCGGCACCCGGTGCTGGCCTAGGGTCGGCGGGTGCCCAGCGACGCGTCACGGACCCCTCCCCGACCTGCCCCCCGACGGCTCCGGGTCACCGCTCCGCCGGTGCCGCTGCGGGATCACCTCCCGCTCGGAGAGCCGGCCGGCACGGCCGATCGCCTCGAGGTCACGAGCCGATGGGTCGAGCGCGACGGCCGACCGTGGTTCCCCGTCTCGGGCGAGGTGCACTACTCCCGGGTCCCACGGGACCGCTGGTCCGAGGTGCTCGGGCACGCGCGGGCCGGTGGGCTGGACTCGGTGGCGGCCTACGTGCTGTGGCGTGCGCACGAGCCCGAGCCGGGTGACTTCCGCTGGGACGGCAACCTCGACCTGCGCGCCTTCGTCGAGCTCGCGGCCTCGCACGGGCTCGACGTCGTCGTCCGGATGGGGCCGTGGGCGCACGGCGAGGCCCGTCACGGAGGCTTCCCGGACTGGCTGGTGGAGCGTCGGCTGGACACCCGCACCGACGACCCCGCCTACCTCGAGCTCGTGCGGGCGTTCTTCGCCGCGACGGTCACCCAGCTCAGCGGTCTGGGTCACGCCGAGGGTGGGCCGGTCGTCGCCGCGCAGATGGACAACGAGCTCTACGACCAGCCCGGGCACCTCGCGACCCTGCGGGAGATCGCCGAGGACCTCGGGCTGCGGGTCCCCCTGTGGACGGCGACAGGGTGGGGCGGGGCGAAGGTTCCGCGCACGCTCCTGCCGGTCTACGGCGCCTACGCGGACGGCTTCTGGGAGGACTCGCTCACGCCGTGGCCCCGGTTCGCCGCGACCCATTTCCGCTACGACGCCGTCCGCGACGACCTGTCCGTCGGGGCCGACGTCCGCGAGGTGCTCGACGGGCACGTGGTGCTCGACGGAAACGTGGTGCTCGACGGGCCGGGCGCTGACCCGGGGACGGGACCGCTCGACGACGACCTCGTGCCGCTCGCCGACGACGACGTCGTGCCGTTCGCGACGTGCGAGCTGGGCGGCGGGATGCACGTCGCCTACCACCGGCGGCCCCTGGTCACCCCGCAGGACGTGGCCGCGCTGACCCTGGCGAAGATCGGCAGCGGCTCGGTCTGGCAGGGCTACTACATGTACGCGGGCGGGACGCAGCGCACCGCGGTGCGGGCCGGGCAGGTCGGGGGTGAGCAGGAGTCGCACGCCACCGGGTACCCCAACGACGTCCCCGAGCTCACCTACGACTTCCACGCCCCGATCGGCGAGCACGGTCAGATCAGGCCGCACCACCACCTGCTGCGGCGCCAGCACCTGTGGCTGGCGGCCGAGGGGGAGCGTCTCGCGACCATGACGAGCACGACCGGTGGCGGGAGCGAGCACCCCGACGACCTGCGGTGGGCCGTGCGGGGCGACGGACGCAGCGGCTACCTGTTCCTGACCACCTACCAGCCGGCGCGGCAGCCCCTTGCCGCGCAGCACGGGGTCCAGGTGACCGTAGCGTTCGACGACGACGTCGAGGTGAGGGTCCCGACGGTGCCCGTCGACGTCCCGGCGGGGGTGTCGGTGGCCTGGCCCCTGCGCTACGCGCTGACCCCGGGCCTGGTTCTGCGCAGCGCCACCGCGCAGGTGCTGACCCGTCTCGCGGTCGCCGACCACGAGGTCGTGGTGCTCGTCGCGACCGCGGGCGTGCCCGTGGAGCTGGTCCTCGAGGGAGACGTCGGGGTGACCGGCGCCGGGCACGGCGAGCACCGCGACGGCGCGACGGTGGTCCACCTGCGCGCAGCGCCGGGGCCTGGGTGCGTCGTCGACCTGCCCGGGGTGCGGATCATGGTGCTCGACGAGGCTGCTGCCGACCGTCTCTACCGTCTCGAGGTCGGCGGGCGTGACCGCCTGGTGCTGTCCGACGCCCCCCTGTACGTCCAGGACGGTGCGCTGGTCGTGCACACGGACAGCGAGCAGGTGACCGTGTCGCTGCTTCCCGCGCCTGCAGGGCTGCGGGCCTTCGGCGGGCAGGCGGGGCCACCGCGCGACGAGGCCCCGTGGCACAGCTGGTCGCTGGACGTGCCGGCGGCGGGGCACCGTTCCCTGCTCGACGGGCCGCGTGCCCTCGACGCGACCGCGCCCGAGCCCGTCCACGGGGGACCGATGGACCGCCTGAGCACGCCCACGGACTGGTCCGGTGCCGCGCAGGTTCGTCTCGACGTGCCCCGCGAGATGCTCGACGGCGTCGACAGGGTGCTGCTGCGGGTGCGCTGGCGCGGCGACGTCGGGCGGGCCTACGTCGGGGACCGGATGATCAGCGACCACTTCTGGCACGGTCGCCCCTGGGACCTCGACCTCACGCCCCTGCGCGACGAGGTCGTCGAGCAGGGGGTCCGCCTCGAGCTGCTGCCCTGGGACGGCGACGCGGGGGTGTGGGTCGATCCCACGGTCCGGGGCATCCAGGACGGCGTCGTGGTCGACGACGTCGAGGTGGTCCGGGTCGCCCGGGTCCGCCTCGAGCTCGAGGAGGCAGAGCCATGGGGCTGAACCGTCCGGACGTGACGCGGGGGAGCCGGCACCTGCCGGACCGTCTGGCGATCACCCTGTGGGACTTCTCCTGGTACGTCCGCACCGGCCCCGGGGAGCCGTTCGAGGACCTGGACGCGGCCTTCGCCCGAGCCGGCGAGCTGGGGTACAACGCGGTCCGGATCTGCGCGATGCCGTTCCTGCTGTTCCGCTCCGGGCTGGACACGACCGCGCTGCGGCTGGGGCCGATCGGGGGCGACTACGCCGGGCGGGTGCGGTGGTACGACGTCGGCCGGCCCACGACGATCGACGCCCGCGAGCACCTGCTGCACCTCTTCCGGACGGCCGACCGGCACGGCATGGTGGTCATCGCGTCGTCCTGGGAGTACCAGCAGAGCCCGGCGTTCGCGGCGGACCGGGCCTGGTACGACGCGCTGCACGCCGTCGAGCCGGACGATCGGATGGTCGTCCTCGGGGAGGCGCTCGCGGACCTCGTCGACCTGCTCTCCGAGCACGGACTGGCTCACGTCCTGGCCTTCGTCGAGCCGCACAACGAGGTGCAGGCCGGGCACCTCACCGCAGGCCTGCCCGGTCGCGACGATCCCGTGGTCGAGCTGCGTGACCGGCTCGAGGCGGGTATCGCGGCGTTCAGCGCCCGGCACCCCGAGATCCTGTGCGGCCCGAGCTACGCCGCGGTCCCGGTGACGGCCATGCGTGGGCTTCCGCGCAACGTGGGCGTCCTGGTGTTCCACCCCTACGTCTACGGCGTCCTGGACGACCTGGTGCGCGAGTTCGCCCTGCGCGGCGACCCCGCCGACTTCCCGCAGGACCGCGCCGACGCCGAGCTGCTCCGACCGGGCGCACCACGCCTGGCCGACTGGGCGCCACCCGCGGACGAGGAGTGGAAGCGGCACGCGTCGATCGTCGGGCACGCCGAGATCTACCTGCACCACTGGTGCGACCCCGCGGCCGTCGACCGATGGCTCTACGAGCGCTACGGCGCGCACCGGGTCGCGATGGCGGTGCGGCTCGAGGAGTGGATCGGCATCGCCGCGGACAACGCCCAGCGCCTCGGCGTCCCGCTGGTGCTCGGTGAGGGGTGGGTCGGCTACACCCCTCGCGACTGCAGGTTCGAGGAGGGCCCCGTGGGAGCGCAGATCTGCCGGGACGCGGTCGCCCACGCCGCCCGCGTCGGCGCCTGGGGTGCGGTGGTCTGCTCCAACGCCGCACCGCACCACGCCATGTGGGCCGACGAGGCGCTGCAGAAGGAGTGCACCGCGGTGATTTGCGAGACGGCTGACGGCTGACAGAGGACGGAGGCCGAGGGACCGCCCCGCCAGCCTGTCGCGGCGACGGCTCCCGAGGCGACGACCGTCGTATCGACCGATGGACCAGTGCTCGACGGGCGCTCGCGCTGCCGGTCAGGCGGTCGCCCGGTTGACAAGGTCGACGAGCTGCGTCACGTCGGGGTCCCCGTCGAGAGCTGCAGGCAGGCCCTCGGCCTCGGCGCGAAGGTCCGCGGCGCTGACGATCGCGGACCACGGCCCGCCGACGAGGCGATCGGTCAGCAGCGCGACCACGAGGTCCTGACGCAGACGGGGCGAGGCCTCGCGAGGTGAGGTGGCACAGGCGGAACCGGCCAGGGTTGCGGAGGCCTCGACGGCTCGGCCCGTGTCGTCGAGGTAGCGCACCGTCGCCGTGACGAACGGTTCCTGGGACCAGCCCTCGCGGAGGGCGACCTCGTAGAGCGCCGTGGTCGCGTGGCCCGCGAAGACCTCCCCACCGTCGATGGCGTCGTTGCGGAAGTCCTCGTCGGCGATGGCGCGGTTCTCGTACCCCAGGAGCCGGTAGCCGGAGACCTGGGCGGGGTCGAACTCGACCTGGGCCCTGGCGTCCGTGGCGGCCACGACGAGCGAGCCGGTCAGTCCTGTGGCGAACACCCGCTCGGCCTCGGCGGCGGTGTCGATGTAGACGTGCCACCCGTCGCCCTGGTTGGCCAGCTGCTCGAGCAGGTGGTCGTTGTAGGTCGTGATGCCGACGCCGACCGAGATGAGGTTGATCCCGGCCTTGGCCTGGGTGCTGATCCGCGCCAGGATCCCCTCGGGGTCGGTCTCGCCGACGTTCGCCACCCCGTCGCTGATGAGGATGACGCGGGTCATCCGACCTTCGGTGCGCATCGACATGGCCACGTCGTAGCCGAGCGCGAGGCCGGCCGCAGCGTTCGTCGAGTCCCGGGGCGCCAGCTCGTCGATGGCCGCGAGGATGCCGTCACGCTCGGACGCCGGCGTCGGCTCGAGAACCACGTCGGCCTCGGTGGAGTAGCAGACCATGGCCACCCGGTCGGTGGGCCGCAGCGAGGAGACCAGCGTCCGGAGGGCCGACTTGGTCGTCTCCATCTTCCCGGCCTCGTCCATCGACCCCGAGCAGTCGACGACGAGTGCGAGGTCGGCGTCGACCCGGGTGATGCTCGAGGCCGGCGTGCTGCTGATGCCCACGCGGACGAGCCGGTGCTCGGGGCGGAAGGGCAGCACGGTGGCGTCGATGCTGACGCCGAGCCCCCGCTCGGGGGTCGGGTAGTCCTGGGCGAAGTAGTTGACGAACTCCTCGGTGCGGACCTCGCTCGGGTCGATCGACCTCCCGTTGGCGACGGCGTCGCGGAACCGGGTGTAGGAGCCGGTGTCGATGTCGAGCGCGAACGTCGACAGGGCGTCCCGCGCCGGGTCGGTCATCCCGAGGTCGGGTGCGAGCTCCGAGGGAACAGGGTCGGGATAGGGCGCCTCGGCGCGGTCCGGCCCGGGCTCGATGGTGCCGGACCCGTCCCACTGGCTGTCGCCCGCTGTGCAGCCGGTCAGGACCACCACGGCAGCGAGCGTGGCTCCGGCAAGACCGATCATCCTGCGGCGGTAGATCATCATCTGAGTCCCCATCTCGAGGCGTGGCGTGGGCCACACGCTAGGAGGCGGGCTGTTCGTTCGTGGCGGAGTTGCCGGGATGTGATCGAAATGATCACCGTTCCGTGTCCCAGGGAGCCGACTCGTGGCCGGACCGTGACCTGGCGTTACGCCGTTCGGGGGACGGGGCGCGCGGGTCGGGGTGTGGCGGCGATCCCGGCCAGGATCCAGTCGAGGCCCGTGTCGAAGATCTCGTCCATGCCCAGGGTGAAGAAGGCCGGTCCGACGCGGGCTGCGGTCGGGTGCTCGGACGGGTCGATCGCCTCGAGGCCTGACACGAAAGCCTTCGCGCGGCTGGGTCGCTCGGCGATCCGCCGGGCATCGGCACCGTCCTCGATGCTGATCCGGGAGAATGTCCAGCTCATGATGAGCGCCGACCCGCGGGCGACGGTGGCGTCGTCGAGCTCCGCCTCGGCCAGGGCCGAGGTCAACAGCTCCAGGAGCCGGTACGCCTCGGGTCCTGCCGGTCCGTTCTCCATGAGCCAGGTCGCGACGCCGGGGTACTGACGAAGCACCCGTCGTTGGGCCACCGCCCACGCGCGCGCCCGGTCCTGCCAGTCGCCGTCGGCTGTCACCTCGGGGCGGACCTGCGCGCCGATCTGGTTCGCGACGAGACGCACCAGGTCCTCGCGGTTGGACACGTGGCGGTAGAGCGCCATCGCGGTCACGTCGAACCGGGCTCCGACGGCGCGCATGGTCAGCGCCGAGAGGCCACCGTGCCGGGTGATGTCGACCGCGGCATCGACGATGGCCTCCCTGCCCAACGTCGCCACGGCCGCCATCGCACGATCCTATCGAGCGTCGGGTGAATGAGACTGGTTCTCAATTGCTGGTAGTATACGCAGTAAACACCGACATCGGGTTGGTGGGACGACCGTGAGGGAAGGTGCCGCATGGCTTGGAGCACGATGCGTAGGCTCACCGCCGCAGGAATCGCACCAGTGGCGGTGTCGCTGGTCCTGGTGGGGTGCTCCGCCGGACCCGAGCCGGGGCCCGGGCCGGAGCAGGCGGCAGCCCCCGTGACCACGACCGGCGGTGCGCTGCGCGCAGCCTTCGCCGGTGGGTCGACCGAGACGCTGAACTACCTGAAGGGCCCGACGGCCCTGGACTACGTGCGCGCACGTCTGGTCCACGCACCGTTGTGCGAGCTCGACCCGAGCGCCCCCGAGGGGGTCGCCTACGGGGTGGTCGAGCAGATCGACGTGAGCGAGGACCTCGCGCAGTACACCCTGCACATCCGGGACGGGGTGACCTTCACCGACGGGACCGCGCTGAGCGCGCAGGACGTGCTGTACTCGCTGCGCGCGCCGGTCCTGCTCGAGGGCCTGCCGTTCACGAGGCTCGTGGCGCGAAGCTTCGACCTGGACGCCGCCACGGTGACCGACCCCTCGACGGTCGTGCTGCCCACGCTCGCCCCCGTCGCGGACGGCCGCGAGCTGATCTGCCAGAGCATGCTCGCGATCAAGGACGGCACGACCGAGTTCACCCCGCAGACCCCGTCGTCAGGGCCGTTCACCATCGCCGCATTCGAGCCAGGTCAGTCCACGCTGCTCGAGCGCAACGACGACTTCTACGGACCGGCCCCGACCCTCGACGAGATCGCGCTCGTCTCGATCGCGGACGGCACGGCCCGGGTCAACGCCCTGCGCCAGGGGCAGGTGGACTACGTCAGCGGACTCTCGCCCGCGCAGGCGCAGACCCTCGAGGGCGAGAGCGAGGTCACCGTCGTGACGAGCGACCTCCCCTACGCCTCGTACCAGTTCTTCTCGATGAACCTCGACGTCGAGCCCTTCGCCGACCCGCGGGTGCGGGAGGCGTTCAAGCTCGCCGTCAACCGGGAGCAGATCATCGAGAACGTCTACTTCGGGCACGCGTTCGAGGGCAACGACGTCCCGGCCCTGGGGTTCAGGAGCTACGACACGACCCTCGAGCAACGTGCCTACGACCCCGACCGGGCGCGCGAGCTGCTCGCCGACGCCGGCCAGGAGGGCATGAGCGTCGAGCTGACTGCTGGGCCCGAGCTCCCGGGAATGGTCGAGACCGCGACGCTCCTGGTCGAGGACCTCAAGGCCGTGGGGGTCGACGCGACCCTGCGCGAGCTCGCCCCTGGCCAGCTCTTCGCCGACTACCCGGCCTACCTCGCCCTGCCGTTCAAGGTCGGCTACAGCCCCCCGGCGCTGTTCGAGCCGAACTACACACCCGGCACCTTCCCCGAGGTCGACGTGCTCGTGCAGACCGCGCGCAGCGCGCCCACCGCCCAGGAGAGGCTCGAGGCCTCGCACGCGGCACAACGGCTGCTGTGGGAGCAGGGCAACCAGATCGCCCCGGTGTTCGTGCCGGCGATCAGCGCGGCCTCGACCGCGGTGGGCGGCGTCCGGGAGCTGCAGTTCCCCGATCTCTCCCAGGCGACGGTCACCCGCTGACCGGTGCGCGTCGACGTCTGGATCACGGCGAGGGTCGTCACCGCTGCGGCGACCCTCGCCGTGCTCACCGTGATCGTGTTCTGGGCGACCGAGGTGCTCCCGGGTGACGCGGTCGGCGTGCTGTCCGGGCCGACCGCGACCGACGCCGAGAGGGAGGCCGTCCGACTCGCCCTCGGCCTGGACCGTCCGGCCCTCGAGCGGTACCTCGAGTGGATCGGGGGCGCGCTGCGGGGTGACCTCGGCACATCCCTGGTCTCCGGTCGCGAGGTCGCCCCGCTCGTCGGCGCCCGGCTGTCCACGAGCCTGGCCGTCCTCGTGCCTGCCGTGCTGCTGATCGTGACGCTCGCCGGGACGCTCGGCACCGCCGCGGGACTCCGTCACGGGGGCCGGCTGGACCGGTGGCTCAGCGGCACGACCCTCGGGCTCATCGGCACCCCGGACTTCCTGATCGCGACCGCCCTGCTCGTGCTGCTCACCGCCTGGTGGCCGGTCCTGCCCGCCGTCGCGCTCATCCCGCCCGGGCAGTCCCTGTGGAGCCATCCCGAGCTGGTCGTCCTGCCCGCCGTGGCCCTCGCGCTCGGCGGGTTCGGCTCCACGATGCGGCTGCTGCGCGCCTCGGTCGCGCAGACCGTCACCACCCCCTTCGCCGAGTTCGCGCGGCTCAACGGGGTGCGCGGGCACCGCTACGTGTGGGGGGTCGTGGTCTCGAACGCCCTGGCCCCGGCTGTCATGGCCCTGGCGGTGATGACCGCTGGGCTCCTGGGCGGGGCGATCGTCGTGGAGACCCTGTTCAACGTGCCCGGAATGGGCTCCGAGCTCACCCAGGCGGTCGCGGGCCGCGACGTGCCTCTCGTCCAGGGACTGAGCCTCGTGCTCGGCACGATGACGCTGCTGCTCCTGCTCGTCGGTGACGTCGCTGCCAAACTGCTGCACCGTCACGCCCCGGCCACCTCGGGTGGCCACCGGTGACCGCGCGCCGCTGGGTTCTCGCCGTCCCGGTGCTGCTCGTGCTGACCGTCGCCCTGGCTGGTCCATGGGTCCCGGCAGGAAGCGTGACGGCACCGATCGGCGCCTCGTTCGCCCCGCCCACCGCCGAGCACCCCCTGGGCACCGACGTCCTGGGCCGCGACGTCTTCGCGCGGGCCCTGGCCGGGGGCCGGGTGCTGGTCGCCCAGGCCGTCGCCGCGACCCTGCTCGGCAGTCTGGTGGGACTCACCGTGGGTGTCTGGGCAGGCGTGACCCACCACCGGGCCGTCGGGCGGTCCCTCATGCGGGTCGTGGACGGCCTCGCCGCGCTCCCGGCGTTGCTGCTGCTGATGCTGCTGGCCACGGGGATGCCCGGCAACGACGTCGCGGTCGCGGCGGGGATCGCGATCGTGAGCGCGCCCTTCTCGGTCCGGGTGCTTCACGAGAGCGCGGCCCGTCTGGCTGCGACCGACTACGCGCGTCACGCCGAGGCCCGCGGCGAGGGACTGCTCACGCGGACACGCTCCGACATCCTGCCGGGCCTGGTCCCGGTCGCTCTCGCCGAGGCCGGCATCCGGTTCGTGGCGGCGACCCAGCTCGCCGCGACCGCGGGCTTCCTGGGGCTCGGCGCCGGGGCACCCGTGGCGAACTGGGGTCGGATGGTGCGCGAGAACAGCACCGGCGCCGCGATGAACCCGCTGCCCGTGATCGTCCCGGCCGCGCTGCTGGTCGTGCTCGCGGTCAGCGTGACCGTCCTGATCGACCGCACCTCGGTGTCCACCCGCCTCGCGCCCGAGCGGATCGAGCGAGCGGCATGACCGTCGTCGCGAGCATCAGCGGTCTGACCGTGCTGACTCCTGGCGGCACCGCGATCCTCGAGGGGGTCGACCTCGAGCTCCCCGCCGGAACCGTGACTGGGCTCGTCGGACCCTCGGGGGCGGGCAAGACCACCCTCGCGTGCGCCCTGCTGGGGCACCTCGCCCCTGGGCTGCGCCGCACGGCGGGCACCGTGCAGGTCGCGGGCCTCGATCCGTTCACCCCTGATGGCCGACGTGCGTTGCGTGGCCGCCTCACGGGATACGTGCCGCAGGACCCCGCCAGCGCCCTCAACCCCCGGCAACGCATCCTCACCCAGCTCGGCACGGCCGACAGGATCGCCCACCCCGGGGCGCGCCGCCGTGACCGGGCCGAACGGGTCGCCGCAGCCGCCCGCGCCGCCTCGCTCGACGAGAACCTGCTGCGCCGGCACCCGGGACGGCTCTCGGGAGGGCAGGCGCAGCGGGCTGTGCTGGCCTGGATGCTCGTCAGCCGGCCACGACTGATCGTGCTGGACGAGCCCACGAGCGGGCTGGACCCCCAGACCGCACTCGCGGTGGCCGCCGCGTTCGTCGACCTGCCCTGGCGGCCCGCGGTCCTGCTCATCAGCCATGACGCGGGGGTCGTCGCCCGGATGGCCGACCGCACCTTCGAGGTGGACGCGGGCCGCCTCTCACGCGCGCCGCGGGCCACGGGCACCGCTGCAACCCCGGCACCGGCCCCGGCGCCGCTGCGCCGTCGCGTCGCGTCGCGGGACGCGATGCTGTCCGTGGCGGGCCTGCGCATCCGGCACGGTGACCAGCGGATCATCGACGGGGCGAGCTTCGCCGTCGACCTGGGTGAGTTAGTCGCGCTACGGGGGGACTCCGGGAGCGGCAAGACCTCGCTCGCCCGCGCCCTGGCCGGCCTCGCGGCACCGACCGCCGGACGTCTGCACCTGCACGGCTCGCCGGTCGGGTGGGACGCGGCCGCCCGGGCACGGGCCGGTGGACCGTTCCTGGCCTACGTCGGCCAGGACGCTCGCGCGACCCTCAACCCGCACGAGCCCGTGCGCCGGACCCTGCACCGGGCCCTGGCCTCCGCAGCCCGCACGGGCCGCACCCGTGGCTGGAGCCTCGAGGAGGTGCTCGAGCGGCTCGAGCTCGACCCGCAGCAGCTCGAGCGGACACCCGACCGGCTCAGCGGCGGGCAACGGCACCGGGTCGCCCTCGCTCGTGCGATCACCGCCGCACCTGCGGTGCTGCTGTGCGACGAGACCACGGCCTCGCTCGACGCGCGCACCGAGCAGCGTGTGCTCGACGCCCTCGACCACCTCCGCCGCGACCGCGGCACCCCGGTGCTGCTCATCACCCACCGCGACCACGTCGCGACGCGCTGCGACCGCACCCTCACCCTCAGCGAAGGACTCCTGCGATGAACCAGCTCGACCTGCTCCGCCCCGTCCGTGGGCTGCTGATCCTCGCTGCCGCGTTCCAGGCCGTTGCCGCAGCGCTGACCCTGGTTCCGTTGCTCGCGCTGATCGCGTTCACCGGTGCCTGGCTCGAGGGTGACCCGGCCCCTGGTCCGGGGGTCGTCCTGGCAGCGGTGGGCGGGGCGCTCGGGAGCCTGGGGGCTGCGGCCCTGGCGACCGTGCTGACGCACCGGGCCGACGCCGACCTCACCTGGCAGCTGCGCACCCGCCTGGCCAGGACCATCCGACACCTGCCCGTCCCCGTGGTGACCGGGCACGGTGCGGGTCGGATCAAGAAGGTGCTGCACGACGACACCGGTGCGCTGCACTACCTGGTGGCCCACACCCTGCTGGACCTGACCGCGCTCGTCGTGACCCCCCTCGCGGGGCTGGTCGCGCTCGCCCTGATCGACTGGCGCCTGGCCCTGCTGGCCCTGCTGCCGCTCGTTGTCGGTACCGGGTGCTTCGTCCGGGCGATGCGCGGCTCGGCCGCGAACTTCGTCCAGTACGCGACCCAGCAGCAGCGGATCAGCACCGCGATCGTGGACTTCGTGCGCGGGCTGCCCGTGGCGAAGGTCTACGGCGGCCCCGGCAGCGCGCAGGCCCGCTTCCGCTCGGCGGTCACCGACTTCCACGACTTCTTCCGGGCGTGGTCCCGGGGCACCGCCCCGGCGACGACCGCGTCGTGGCTCGTGGTGACGCCGGCGGTGGCAGTCGCCCTGCTCACCCTTGCGGGCGCCGTCGGCCTGCGGTTCGGCTGGGTGACCCCGACCGCGCTGGTCGCCGGGGTGCTCCTCGGGCCTGCGGTCTGCGCGCCCGTGGCCGTCGTCGGGCCACGGATCCAGGCGATCCGCACGGGGCTGTCCGCGGTGGGGTCCATCAACGCCTTCTTGGCGCAACCCCGTCTGGTCTGGGGGGACGGCGGTACGCCGGGTGGGACGGGCGTGCTGCGCCTCGACCACGTCAGCTACGCCTACGGCGACGAGCAGGCGGCACTGGTCGACGTGACCCTCGAGCTGCCCGCCACGGGCCTGGTCGCCGTCGTCGGGGAGTCCGGCAGCGGCAAGAGCACCCTGGCCGGGCTGCTCGCGCGCTTCATCGACCCCACCCAGGGCAGCGTCCGGCTCGGTGGCGTGGACCTGCGCGAGCTGAGCGAGGAGACCCTGTACCAGCAGGTCGGGTTCGTCTTCCAGGACACCGGGCTGCGCCAGGCCAGCATCCGTGACGTCCTGACCGGGGGCCGGCCCACCCCCGAGCGGGACGTCGTCTGGGCTGCGGTCGCGGCGGCGATCCACGACGACGTCCTCGCCCTGTCGCGGGGATACGACACCGTCCTGGGCCAGGACACCGACCTGTCCGGTGGGCAACGTCAACGCCTGTGCCTGGCGCGCGCCCTGCTGCGTCGTCCAACCGTGCTCGTGCTCGACGAGGCGACCTCGGCGCTGGACCCCACCACCCGCGCGGTCGTGATGGAGACCCTCACCCGTGAGGCGACCGAGCGGACGGTCCTGCTCCTGACCCATCAGCTGGCCACGGTGACCCGGGCGGACCAGGTGGTCGTGCTCGAGTCCGGACGGCTGGCCGGGGTCGGGACCCACCACGAGCTGCTCGAAGGTTGCGCGGCCTACCGGACCCTCTGGGAGACCGAGCCGCCCCCGCCCCCGGAGCGGTACCGGACCCCCGTCGCCGCCACCCCGAAGGACGTCTGATGCTCCGCGCACTGCACCGCCTGCTCCCCGCCGCCGACGCCCGGGCGCTGTCCGTCCTCACCGCGTGGCTGGTCGCCTCGGCCGTCCTGCAGGGCGTCGTGCTGGGAGTGGCGGGGGTCGCCGTCGCCGCTCTCGTGGACACCGGCTACCAGGGCGCGCGGCCCTGGCTGGTCGCGCTCGCGGTCACCGCGGCCGCCTTCGTCGTCGTGCAGTGGGTGGCGCAGATGATCGCCTTCCGCACCGGTAGCCAGACTGCCCGTGCCCTGCACCTCTCGCTCGGTGAGCACGTCGCGCGGGTCCCGCTGGGGTGGTTCACCCCCGCCAGGCAGGCCGAGCTCGTCGACACCGCGACCACGGGTGTTCCCCAGCTGATGTCCTACCCGGCGATCCTGCTGCGACCCGCGATCACCGCCGCGGTCACCCCGGTCGCCGCCGCGGCGACCCTGGCCGTCCTGGACTGGCGCTTCAGCCTCGCGGTGCTCGCCGCGTGCGTCGTGGCCTGGTACGTCAGCACGTTGAGCCGGCACCTCGCGCAGACCGTCGATGACCGAGGCCACCGGACCGACGCCGAGGCTGCCCACCGCATCCTCGAGTACGCCGTCCGGCAGCCGGTGATCCGTACCGACCTGCGCCCCGAGGACGACGACGTGCTCGAGCGCGCCCTCCACGAGGCCGCCCGTGAGTCTCGTCGGTCGACGGTCACGGTGCTGCCCGGGCTGCTGCTGTTCAGCTTCACGCTCAACGCCCTGTTTGCCGCGCTCATCGCGGTGGGGGTCCTCTGGGTCACCGACGCGACCCTCTCGGCCGCCGCGTTCGTCGGGCTGCTCGTGACCACGGCGCGGCTGATCTCGCTGGTCGCGGCCGGTGCCGAGCTCGCCGCCGGTCTGTGCCTGCAGCGCGGTGCCCTCGACCGCATCGGTGACGTGCTGGGCGTGCAGCCCCTCGAGGTGCTCGACGTGCCGGGCGCGCAACCCGAACCACGGGACGAGGTGCTCGTGGAGGTCCAGGGCGTGACCTTCGGCTACGACGACACCACGGTGATCGACGACGTCAGCTTCACCCTGCCGCGACGTGGCCTGACCGCGCTGGTCGGGCCGTCGGGCTCGGGCAAGACGACCATCAGCCGGCTGCTCGCCCGCTTCTGGGACCCCCGCGCGGGCCGTGTCCTGCTGGCAGGGGCGGACCTGCGCACCCTCGAGCCCGACGCGCTCTACGCCGGCATCGCGATGGTCCTCCAGGACGACTACCTGCCCGACGGCACCATCGGGCAGAACATCCGTGCCGCCAACCCGGGCGCGACACAGGCAGAGCTCGACCACGCCGTCCACGCCGCGGGACTGGACTCGACCATCGTCGAGCTCCCGGCGGGGCTCGACACCCCCAACGGACCCGGCGGTTCCCGCCTGTCCGGGGGGCAGCGCCAACGGGTGTCGATCGCCCGGGCGCTCCTCAAGGCCGCCCCGCTCACGATCATGGACGAGGCCACCTCGGCCCTCGACCCTGAGAACGCGCGCCTGGTCAGCGCGGCGGCCCGTGAGCTCGCCCGGACGAGCAGCGTGCTGGTGATCGCCCACCACCTTGACACCGTCGTCCACGCCGACCAGGTCCTCGTGCTCGACCGTGGCCGGATCGTCCAGCAGGGGACGCACGCGCAGCTCCTCGACAGGCCTGGCCGGTATCGGGAGCTGCTGCGGGACCATGCGGGTGGTGAGGTGGCGGGCGTCAGAGGCACATCGGGTCGGTTCGCCTAGATCGGTGTGTACGCCCTCGAGGCCCGCCGCGCTGCCATACACCGGCAGGTTGGTGGAGCGGCCTCGGGGCTCTCCGCGAGTGCTCGGCGGCAGCGCTCGTGGTCCTCGCGTCGCTACTCGTAGCGTTGGTGTTCTGCGCGGGTGTCGGTCAAGACGCCAACGGCAGGATCGCGAAGACGACGAGAAGGCCGGCGTGGGCGGGGCTCCACCAGCGCAAGGGCGCAAGGGTGAAGCTGATCAGTGCCCCGTAGACAACCTCGACGAGCACCTGTCCGCGCGCGTGAGACGCGCGGACCACGTCTTCACCCCCTGGGCACCTCACATGGGCCGTGAGGCCGCCGATATCAGATCCGATGGTCTGCCGTTCCGAGGAGAAGTAGGACTGCGTGCGTGCAACGAGCGTTCTCCCGACCGGTGTCGAGCGCACCTTCGGAGACGACGAGATCATCGTGTCCAAGATTGACGCCAAGGGTCGCTTCACCTATGCCAACGCGGACCTCCTGCGGGTGTCCGAGTACGACGAGGCCGACCTGATCGGCCAACCTCACAGCAAGATCCGCCACCCCGAGATGCCCAGGATCATCTCCAAGGTGATGTGGGAGACCATCCAGGACGGCCAGGAGATGTTCGCGTACGTGAACAACCTCGCCTCCGACGGCGCGCACTACTGGGTCTTCGCCCACATCACACCCTCGACAGCAAGCAACGGAACTCCCGTCGGCTATCACTCCAACCGCCGCAGCCCGGGTCGTGGCGCGGTCCAGGCGGTTGACAGCTTGTACCGTCGGCTCAGTGCCGAGGAGGGCAAGCACAGCCGGCCCGCGGACGCGATGAATGCCTCGGGGCTGCTCCTGGAGCACGAGCTCGCGACGCTCGAGATGACCTACGACGAGTATGTGTGGAGCCTCGCCGAGCTCGAGAGCTACCGTCGCGCGGTCGACGTGCTCGCGCAGGCGTTCGTCAGCGTGGCCGGTGGGGATCTTGAGGTCCGCATCCCGCCGCTGGCCGGGCCGTCGGCGCTCGCCGCGCTGCGCGATGACGTGAATCTCAGCCTCGACGTGATGGACGCGTTCGTCCGTGAGTCCGGGGCCTCCCTGACCGCCGCCGCACAAGGCCGTTTCCACCGCCAGTTCCTCGTCCGGGGCATGCCCGGCACCTTCCGCGATGGTGCGCAGCGCATCAACACCGCGCGGGACTCCATGCGCGACGGCGCCCGCTCCCTCGAGGAGCAGAACGCGACCCGCCAGCTCATGGTCGACAAGGCCATCGAGGTCTCGGTGCACGTCGCGTCCGCCTCGACCGAGCTCGGCGCCTCTGCCCAGGTCCTGGCAGCGTCAGCGCAGTCCGGCGTGGACGAGGCGAACGCCGCACTGAGCACCGTGCAGGCACTTGAGCTGTCGGCGAAGGAGATCCAGCAGGCAGTCTTGATGATCAAGAACGTCGCGTCACAGACCCGACTTCTCGCCTTGAATGCGACCATCGAGGCCGCCCGCGCAGGCGAGTTCGGCCGAGGCTTCGCGGTCGTCGCCGCGGAGGTCAAGACGTTGGCCGACGAGTCCGCCCGTTCGTCCGACGACATCACTGCACAGGTCGCGGCTTCCCGCGCTGCGACCGAGGTCGCCGTCCAGGCCATCGACCGCGTCGCAGGAGCCATCCACGAGATGAACGACCAGGTCGTGGCCATCGCACAGGCGGCCGGTGGGAACCAAGGCCTGTCCGACCTTGCCGAGACCCTCCACAGCGACATCTCCCGCTTCGCCAGCCAGCACTGACACCGTCCACGCGCTTCCATCGCGTGAGGGAGTGGGGCTGCATCTGCATCCTGTGACGATCCGGCGGTACGCGCAGCCGGAGCCGAAGCCGTGATCAGCGACCTTCGAGCTGCTCGCGCACCGGGGCGGTGGCCTAGGTCGGACCGCAAGACCCGCCGCGGTCAGGCGCGGTCCGCGGCCGGTCGGGTTGACTCGCGGGCCACCACGCGGGCTGGGGAGATGACCTCCCGCGGTGGCCCGGCGGTGCCCTTGCGCTCGATCCGTTCGATCAGCATCTCGACAGCGGTGCGGGCCATGAAGTCGTGGCCGGGATCCACCGTGGACAGTGACGGGATGGTGAACCGGGCCTCGATGATGTCATCGAAGCCGATGACCATCACGTCGTCCGGCACCCGCAGACCGGCATCCGCAAGCCCTCGCATCGCCCCGATGGCCAAGGTGTCGGTGAGGCAGAACACCGCGTCGATGTCGTGCCCTCGGTCCAGGAGCTCGCGCACGGCGTCACGGCCCGCCGGCATGGTGACGTTCCGCGGTGCGACGACCAGATCGGGGTCGACCGCGATGCCGGCGCCCAGGAGTGCGTCGCGGTAGCCGTGGAACCGCAGGCTGGCGACACCGGAGTCGGGCTCGGCCTCCACCTCGGCGATCATGGCGATGCGACGTCGCCCGGCGCCCAGGAGGTGCTCGGTCGCTGCCCTCGCCCCTTCGACGTTGGCCATGGCGAGGTGATCCAGCGGACCGTCGAAGATCCGCTCCCCCAGGATCACTGCAGGGAAGTCCACCTGGAGCAGTGCTGCGTCCTCCTTGCCGAGGCCCACCACGCTGAGGATCACGCCGTCGTACTGGTAGTTGCGCGACTGCGCGAGTGTGGTCAGCTCCTTCTCCCGGCTCAGGCCGGTCTGCTCGATCGCCACGCGGAACCCGGCTGCCTCGGCGTGGGTGATGATCCGTGCGGCCAGCTGGGCGAAGTAGGGGCTGTCGACCTCGGGCACAGCGAGGCCGATCGTCCCGGTGCGGCCCTTGCGCAGGTTGCGGGCGGCGAGGTTGACCCGATATCCCAGGGTGTCGATCGCCTCGAGCACCCGGCCTCGCGTCTCGGGGCTGACGTTGCGGCCGTTGATCACGTTGGACACGGTCATCACGGAGACCCCGCTCGCGCGCGCCACGTCCTGCATCGTCACCACGGCGAGCCTCCCATCGTCACGTCTGTCGCTCCCTCAGGGGGCGGCCGGCGGCAGCTGCGCAGGCGCCGGAGGCGGGAACCGGGGCATCGGAGAGCACCTCTGCGCCATCGGTTCTTCGGGGTACGCCCAGCATCTCGCACATGTAACGCTACATGAGTTCAGCCCTCGTGAGGGGCTGGTTGAACAAAGACCCAGGTCGCAGCGCTTGCGCAGGCTGCAGATCGCGATGTAACGTTAAAGTCGCTGACGCAGACATCGGGGTCGCGACGACGGAGTCGTGCTGAGGGCGCCTACCGGCACCCCAGCATGAGAGCCGCCGGACGCGCACACCCGGCGCCGTGGACGCGAGCCTCCGGGCGTCGACCGATCGCTGTGGATCGGACGCCTCCCCCTCCTGACACTGGAGCACTCGATGACGAGACCTCCCTCGACCGGCCAGGGCACACGTCCGGCCGGTCCGTCGACCATCTCCGGCAGCTACGCCGATCCGGCAGTCGTCATGTCAGACGGCCGGTACTACGTCTACCCGACGACCGATGGGCGCGCCGACTGGGGCGCGGACGCCTTCCGCGTCCTGTCGTCGGTCGACCTGATCGAGTGGGAGGACCACGGAGAGGTCCTTCGCCTCGGGCGAGAGGTCCAGTGGGCAGACCGTCGGGCCTGGGCTCCCGCGGCCCTGGTCCACGGCGGGAAGGTGTACCTGTACTTCACCGCCGACGAGAACATCGGTGTCGCGGTCGCCGACCACCCGACCGGACCGTTCCAGGACATCGGGCATCCCCTGGTCGAGCGCGGGCAGTTCCCCGGGACGACGATCGACCCGGCGGTGTTCGTCGACGACGACGGGGCCGCCTACCTGTACTGGGGGAACGGTGTCCTGCACGGCGTACGCCTGGCGGACGACCTGGTGTCGTTCGACCCCGCCGAGGTTCGGAGCTGGGAGCCGCCAGGCTTCCGGGAAGCAGGCTGGGTCCACCGCCGTGGAGCCATCTACTACCTGTCCTGGTCCGAGAACGACACCCGCGAAGAGGACTACCGGGTCCGATATGCGACCGGCCCAGGTCCGTTCGGGCCGTGGACCCACCGCGGTGTCCTGCTCGAGAAGGAGCTCAGCCGTGGGATCCGCGGGACGGGGCACCACGCGATCCTGCGCCTTCCCGGCCTGGACGCATGGCTCATCGCCTACCACCGCTTCGCCGTCCCGGACGGCGACGGCTATCACCGCGAGCTCGTCTTCGACGAGCTCAGACACCGGCCCGACGGGCTCCTGGAACCGGTGCGGAACAGCCCGGACGCCTTCACGTACCCCCTGACCCGATTCGCCACCCAGTAGAGAGAAGCTGACATGTCCATCCTCACGAACCGTCCGAGCCCGACGTCGGGTGTGCGGCGTGCTCCAGCCCGCGTCGGCATCGCAGCAGCGGTCGCCGGCTCCCTCCTCGCTCTCTCGGCCTGCAGCACGGACGGCGAGCAGGACGCAGGCGGGACGACGACCCTGAGCTTCTTCTCGTGGGACGGCGAACCGGTGATGGCGCCCGTCATCGAGGCGTTCGAGGAGCAGCACCAGGACATCCAGATCGAGTTCTCGAGCGCTCCACCGGTCCAGGAGTACATCTCCACGCTCCAGACCCGCATCTCGTCCGGCACCGCGGCAGACGTCTTCATCATGGCCGCGGAGAACAAGACCAACCTCATCGAGGGCGAGTTCGTCGTGCCGCTCACCGGTGAGCCGTTCATGGAGAACATCGCCGAGTTCAACCAGCAGACGTACGGCGCCGACGGCGAGGTGTACGCGATGTCGTTGTCGTCCTGGGGCGGCGGGATCGTCTACAACCGCGAGCACACCGATGCCGTCGGGATGAGCGATCCGCCGACGGACTGGGACGCCTTCCGTGACCTGCTCGCTGACCTGGAGGACACCGGGGTCGCTGCGTTCTACGAGAACCTGCAGGAGATCCCGATGTCCCTCCAGGCACTCGTGGGTGGCTCCTACGAGAGCGACTTCACCGTCGATCAGCGCATCTTCGACGGAGAGACGACCTTCGAGGCGGAGTGGACCGAGCCCCTGCAGACCTGGGCGGCGCTGTTCGAGGACGGCCTGATGTCTCCGGACGTCGTCGGGCTCAGCGGCGACCAGATCCTGGACGAGTTCGCCAACGGTCGCGTCGCGATGATGGCCACCGGGCCGTGGAGCCTGCCGACCATCCGCGAGACCGCACCCGACATGGACTTCGGGTTCATGCCGTTCCCAGCGCCGGCCGGCCAGGAGGCCTACCTCCCGGGTGCGGCGTCCCCCGGGTACGCCATCAACTCGGCCACGGACAACGAGGAGGCTGCCAAGACCTTCCTCGCCTTCCTGGCCAGCCCCGAGGGCGTCCAGCTCTACAACGAGTCCAGCTCCGCCATCACGACCACGGGAGACTTCGAGCCGACCGTCGACCCGGTCCTGGAGGACGTCGTGGAGCCCATCCGGGAAGGCCGCGTCTACCTGGCCCAGATCTCCTGGCCTCGCTACGAGGACGTGCTGATGACCACTGCCGTCGCGAGCCTGCAGCAGGTCATCCTCGGCCAGCGTGAGCCCGCCGATGTGGCCACCGCCCTCGACGAGGTGCTGGAGCAGCAGAGCTGACCACTCGCCCGCGCCCCGCCGGACGACCGGCCGGGCGCGGGCGGTCAGGCTCCGTATCGGAAGGAGGCGCCATGTCACAGCAAGCACCAGCTCCCCTCGCGGTGGGCGATCGCGTCGGACCGGGTGAGGGGACCGGGACCGAGCCCCGGGCTCGAGGGCGACGATGGGACCGCGCGGCGGTTGCCGACCGGCTGTTCCTGCTACCGGTCGGCGTCGTCTTCGTCGTTCTCTTCCTCATCCCCGTCATCCGGTCAGGGTGGTGGAGCCTGACCAACTACAACGGCTACACACCGGACTACGACTTCGTGGGGCTGGCGAACTACGGCCGGCTGTTCTCCGACACCGCGATGGTCTCCGGCTTCGTCTTCACGCTGCTCTACACCGTGGCGACGACCCTCGTCGTGACCTGCCTGGCGATCCCGCTCGCCGTCGTCCTCAACCGGAAGTTCATCGGACGCAACTTCGTCCGGTCGGCCTTCTTCTTCCCCGCGATCCCCAGCATCGCGGTGCTCGGCCTCGTGTGGGGCTTCATCCTGTCGCCGTTGGGAAGCGGTGTGATCAACCGCGTCATCGAGACGTTCGGCGGCGCGTCGGTCCCCTGGTTGTCGACTCCTGGCCTCGCGCGCTTCTCGGTGATCCTCGTGGGCGTGTGGAGCCAGGTCGGTTGGCACGCGATCCTCTACCTCGCCTACCTGCAGGCCATCCCGGAGGAGCTGACCGAGGTGGCCATCATCGACGGGGCCAACGGCCGTCAACGGTTCTTCCACATCACCCTGCCGATGCTCGCGCCGGCCATGACCGTCAGCCAGCTCCTCCTGCTGACCGGAGGGCTCAAGGTGTACGACCTACCCGTCACCCTGACGGGCGGGGGACCGGGCTACTCGACCTTCACCCTCACCCAGGCGATCATCCAGCGCGGCATCGCCCAGTCCGAGTTCGGGCAGGCCTCGGCGCTGGCCGTCGTCTTCATGCTCGTCATCGGCCTGATCGTCGCCGCGCAGCTCGCCGTCGCCCGACGACTGGAGAGGCGCATCCAGTGAACAAGAGCCGTCACGTCCTCACGAGCCTGGTCATGGTGCCGCTCGCGGCACTGGTGGCCGTGCCCTTCTACTACATCGTGGTCAACACCTTCAAGACGCACCAGGAGACGGCGACCTCCCCGCTCGCGCTTCCGAGCGGGCTCCGCCTCGACAACTACGTCGAGGTGTTCGAGACCCTCCCGGTGCTGCAGAACCTCCTCAACACCGTCATCGTGACGGCCGCCTCGGTGACCACGATGCTGCTGATCGGCGCGATGGGCGCCTTCGGCATGATCATCCGCAGCACCCGGTTCAACACGTGGTTCGGCGCCCTGATGGTGCTCGCCTTCCTGGTGCCCTTCCAGGCCACCCTGCTGCCGCTGTACCGGATGCTTGTGACCGCCCGGCTCGTGGACACGCTCCAGGGTCTGGTGGTGCTCTACGCCACGGGGGCGATCTTCTGCTACTTCCTCATCCTCGGGTACATGCGCACGGTGCCGACGGAGATCATCGAGGCTGCGCGTCTGGATGGCGCCGGGCCGCTCCGGATCTTCTGGAACGTGGTCATGCCGCTCATCCGACCAATCCTCATCACCGTCGGCGTCTTCCAGACCATGTGGGTGTGGAACGACTTCATCATCCCCAACGTGTTCATCAGCTCGACCGGCAACCGGACCCTCGTGCTGCTCGTCTACTCCGCCGTCGGGCAGTTCTCCGTCAACTGGCCGATGTTCATGACCCTGACCGTGATCGTGCTGATCCCGATGGTGATCTTCTTCGTCACGATGCAGCGCTTCATCGTCAGCGGCCTGGTCGCCGGCGGTGTCAAGGGATGAGCCCGCAACGGAAGGACCCGCAGTCATGACGGCACAGCACACCCACGAGTCGGTCGTCCTCCCCCAGGGGGTGCGAGCGCCGCGGTTCCGCCCGCCGGCCGGCGCGTCGAGCACCGCCAGCCAGAGCCTCGACGGTCCCTGGCGCTTCCGTCTCTACCCCGAGGCGACGACGGGAGCCGATCCCGCCGACGCCGGGTCCGACTGGGCCACCCTCGACGTCCCTGGGCACTGGCAGCTCGCCGGGGCGCCCGACGCGTGGCCGTACGGGACTCCTGCCTACACCAACGTGCAGTTCCCGATCCCGGTGGACCCACCGCGGGTGCCGCGCGCCAACCCCACCGGTGAGTACCGGCGCACGTTTGCCGTCCCTCCGGCGTGGCGCAGCCAGGGCCGCGTGGTCCTGCGGTTCGAGGGCGTGGACTCGTGGTTCGAGGTCGCGGTCAACGGTCAGGTGCTGGCGCAGTCCCACGGGTCGCGACTGCCCACCGAGGTGGACGTCACCGATGCCCTGGTCGACGGGGAGAACCTGCTCGCGGCGCGCGTCACGCAGTGGTCGGCACAGACCTACGTCGAGGACCAGGACCAGTGGTGGCTGTCCGGCATCTTCCGCAGCGTCAGCCTCGAGCACCGGCCCGTCGGCGGCCTCGAGCACGTCTCGGTGACGGCCGGGTACGACCACCGCACAGGAGCGGGCGAGCTGCGCGTCGACGTGGAGACCGGCGCGGGCTCCGCCGTCGTCCGGGTGGCCGAGCTCGGCGTGGAGGCGCGGGACGGCGAGACGGTCCGGGTGCCGGTCGAGCCGTGGAGCGCCGAGAGCCCGCGGCTGTACGACGTCGCCGTCTCCACTCCTGCCGAGACGGTCACCCTGCGCGTCGGCTTCCGAACCGTCACCACCGAGGATGGCGTGTTCCGCGTCAACGGCAGGGCCGTGAAGCTCTACGGCGTCAACCGCCACGAGTTCGAGCCCACCCGCGGCCGTGCCGTCACCCCCGAGACGATGCTCGCGGACGTGCTGCTGATGAAGCAGCACCACGTCAACGCCGTGCGGACCAGCCACTACCCGCCGCACCCCCACTTCCTCGACCTGTGCGACGAGCACGGGCTGTACGTCGTCGACGAGAACGACCTCGAGACGCACGGCTTCGAGCCGCTCGGTTGGCGCGGCAACCCGACCGACGACCAGGCGTGGGCGCCGCTGCTGGTGGATCGGGTCGTGCGGATGGTTCGACGCGACGCCCACCACCCGAGCGTCGTCGTGTGGTCGCTCGGCAACGAGGCCGGGCGTGGCCAGAACCTCGCCGCCATGGCCCAGGCGGTGCGCAGTCTCGACGGCTCGCGCCCGCTGCACTACGAGGGGGACTGGGCGAGCGGCGAGGTCGACATGTACTCGCGGATGTACGCCGCGAGCCCGGAGGTCGCCCTCATCGGCCGCGGTGAGGAGACCGCACTGCCCGACGGAGCGTTGGACAGTCACCGACGCGGCCTGCCGTTCGTGCTGTGCGAGTACGCGCACGCGATGGGCAACGGCCCCGGCGGGTACACCGACTACCTCGATCTGATCGACGCCCACCCGCGACTGATGGGCGGGTTCGTCTGGGAGTGGATCGACCATGGCATCGTGCGGCGGGACGCCGACGGCACACCGTTCTACGCCTACGGGGGCGACTTCGGCGAGGAGCTGCACGACGGCACGTTCATCGCCGACGGCCTGCTCCTGCCCGACCGGACCCCGTCTCCGGGGCTCGTCGAGCTCGCTGCGGCGTACGCGCCGTTGCAGGTGCGGCCGGCCGCCGCGCGTCCGGGGGCACTCGAGCTGCGCAACCGGTACGCGTTCACGAGCACCGAGGGCGCCCGCCTCGAGTGGACCCTGATGGGGGAGGACGGCGTCGTCGGGCAGGGAGAGCTGGAGGAGATCCTCGCGCCCGGTGAGTCGCGGGTGGTCGGTGCAGCGGAGGTCGTCGGCGACGCGCTCATCGAGTCGGCCGGCGACGGCGGGCTGTGGTGGCTGGTCCGGGCGGTGCCGCGCGAGGCGCCGTCGTGGGCGCCGGAGGCCTTCGACCTCGGCGCCGGGCAGGTGCTGGTCCGGCAGGCGGCACCGCTGGCCCCGGCGCGCGGTCCCCTCACCCGGACCGCGGACGGCCACCACGCCGTCGGCCCGGTGGTGCTCGATGCCACAGGTCGTCTCCTGCGCGTCGGGGCGACCCCGGTGCGGCTCGCACGTATGGACGCCTGGCGCGCGCTCACCGACAACGACGCCCGGCGCGCCTGGGGTGATCCGATCGGGGACGGCGAGGCCTGGCGGCGGGCCGGGCTGGACCGACTCCACGAGCGCGTGGACCGTGTGGAGCTCGAGGGCGACACGCTCGTCGTGACCGCACGCACCGCGGGTGCGGCCAGCGACTGCGGCTTCACCGTGCGGTACGAGTGGCGGACCGTCGACGACACGACCGCCGACCTCGTCCTCCGGCTCACCCCCGAGGGGAGCTGGCCGGGCTCGGTACCGCGGCTCGGGTGGCTCCTGGCGCTCGAGCAGCCCAGCGCTGGTGACGTGACCGTGGACTGGACCGGCCTCGGGCCGCACGAGTCCTACGCCGACTCCGCCCGGGCCGCCCTCGCGGGCCGGTGGCGGCACACCGTCGACGACTGGCAGACCCGATACACCCACCCGCAGGAGAACGGTGCTCGCCGCGGGGTGACCCGGGCACGCCTGGACCTCGCGGCCGGTCCGCTCACGTTGCGCGCGGTCGAGGTGCGGGTCGGTGGGCGTCCCGTGCACGGCGTCGAGCTCACCGCCCGACCCTGGTCGGACACCGCGCTCGACGCCGCCGCCCACCCGCACGAGCTCGCCCCCGACGGCGTGCTGTGGCTGCACGTCGACGCTGCCCAGCACGGGCTCGGGTCGGCGGCGTGCGGCCCCGGTGTGCTGCCGAACGCTGTGCTGCGCCCGACGCCGGTGACACTGCAGATCAGGTTGACGGTGGGGTGAGCCCGGTGGAGTCGTCGGGCGTCAGGAGCTCGCGTGCGGCGTCGCGACCGCGGCAACGGCCTCCGCGAGCGCGCGTCGGAGCGGTCCGACGTCCGTGCCCACGCGCGTGGGGTGCACCCTGTTCGTCAGCAGGACGGTCACCGTCCCCCCCACGGGGTCGACGACGAGGGATGTGCCGGTGAACCCGGTGTGGCCGATCCCGCATACCGAGCCCATGAAGGTCGCGTCGGCGACCCGGAAGCCGGCTGCCTGCCCGTAGCCGGCGGGTGAGGCGACAGCAGGGTGCACCAGGAGCTCGACGGACGCGGCGTCGAGCACACGCCCGGCCCGGCCCTCGCCGGACCGCAGCACCATCTGCCCGACGGCGAGGACGTCGTCGGCTGTGCCGAAGAGTCCGGCGTTGCCGACCGGTCGGCCGAGGGCGTGGGCGAGCTCGTCGTGGACCTCGCCTCGGATGCTCCCGCGGTGCGGTTGGGTCTCGGTGGCGACAGCAGCCGGCAGGTCGACCGGTCCGAACGCCATCGAGCCGGCGCCGAGCGGGACGAGCGCGCGATCGCGGAGGATCTCGTCGAGACGGGCCCCTGTCACCAGCTCGAGCAAGCGGCCGACGGCGACGAACCCCAGGCAGGAGTAGTCCGGGCGGGTGCCGGGCGGCGCCTCGAGCGGGGTGGTGAGCACGCGGTCGAGCAGCCGCTGCCCACGCTCGGCCTGCCACAGCGTCGACGTCGGCGGCAGCCCTGCGGTGTGCGTGAGCAGGTGTCGCAGCGTGATCTCGTCGGCACCCTCGCCCGTGCCGACCTGCAGGGTCTGCGCGACCGGGGCGTCCAGCTCGACCACGCCCTCCTCGACGAGGGACAGTGCCGCGACGGCGACGACGACCTTGGTCAACGAGGCGAGGTCGAACCGGTCGCCCGCCGTGAGCTCCGCGCCGCCCTCGGCGGCCCGCCCCTGCAGGAGCCGCACGGGCGGCCCGCCCGGTGCGTGCACGGCGACCGATACCGCAGTGCCCGGCACTCCTGCGGCATGGGCCTCGTCGAAGACGCGGGTGACCGCCCGCTCGAGTGCGTCGTCCGCCGCTCGGGCCTCGGGGACAGCGGAGGGCTGCGTGGTGCTCAGGTCCATAGCAGCCCGCTCACCGCCTCGACCGGCGGATCACCGGCCGCCAGGGCACGGGCCAGGGCGACGGCCCCGGCGAGCGGGTCACCGGCCGGGTCGACCAGCCGAACCTCGGGTCGTGCGGTGGCCAGGTGACGCCGGAACGCAGTGCTCACGGTGGGGACGTCGAGCACCCCGCCGACCCCGGACAGCACGGGCGGCACCCCGTCGCGCAGCACCGCGGAGGCGGTGGCTGCGAGCGCGCGACCGGCGCGGTCGACGAGCTCCGTGGCCGCCCGGTCACCCGCCGCGGCGAGCGCCGTGACGGCCGGCGCGAAGGAGGCGAAGAGGGTCGCCGGATCGTCCCGGCCGTGCACCGCACGCGGCCACCCGGAGGGGTCGCCGAGCAGGTCGCGACCGGCAGCGAGCAGGGTCGCGCCGTCTGCACCGGCCCCCGTGCCGCCGTCGACCGCAGCGCCGTCGACTGCCCGGCCGTCGTGCTCGGCGAGTGCCCGCCGCAGTCCTTGCGCACCCAGCCACGCGGCACCGCCGTCGTCCCCCAGCAGGTGCCCCCAGCCGTCGGCGCGGTACCAGTGCCCGTCGTCGGTCCGGCCGAGAGCGACCGACCCGGTCCCCACGGCCAGCACCGCGCCCGGACCGTCGCCGAGGGCGCCGAGGTGCGCGGTGAGCGCGTCGGCAGCCAGGGCGACCCGGGTGGTCCCGCTCACCTCGACGAGCCGCGCGGCGAACCGGCCGTGCTCGGCGGCGAGCGAGGACATGCCCGTGGCGCCGACCGCGATCGAGGCGACCGCTCCGCCGCCCCCGGCAGCGGCCCGGACATCCCCCAGCACCGTGCGGACCACTCCGAGGACCGCGGCCTCGATCGCCGCGCCCGTCTTCGCCGCTCCCGGCGCCACGACCGAGGCGATCGTCGTGCCGTCGTCGCGGACGGCGACCGCGCGGCTGCTGCTGCCGCCGACGTCGACCGCGACCAGCACGCCCGGAGTCACTTGCTCATGCCGGCGGTGAGGCCGTTGATGATCTGCTTGGTCGCGATGAGGAAGATGATCACCAGCGGGACCGTCGCGATGGTCAGGCCCGCGAACAGCTGCGGCCAGTCGGTCGAGTACTCCCCGAAGAAGCGGGTCAGCCCCACGGGCAGGGTGTAGGTGTCGCGGTCGCGCAGCAGGATCAGCGGGTAGAAGAAGTCGTTCCAGACCGGCACGAAGCGGAAGACGATCACCGTGGCCAGGGCCGGGCGGACCAGCGGGAGCAGCACGCGGACGAAGGTCTGGAACGGTCCGGCCCCGTCCAGGCGCGCGGCCTCCTCGAGCTCGACGGGCATCTGGCGGAAGAACACCGCGAGCACGAAGGTGCTGAACGGGATCCCGAGCGCCGCGTACACCAGGATCAGGCTGAGCCGGCTGCTGGTCATGCCCAGGGCGTCGAGCATGTAGAACAGCGGCAGGATCGCCAGGTGCACCGGGAGCATCAGCCCGGACAGGAACACCATCTCCGTGCCGGCCAGGAACCGGCTGCGGCTGCGGGCGAAGGCGTAGGCGGCGAGCACCGAGACGACGGTGCCCAGGGCGACCGACCCGACGGTCACGATCGCGGAGTTGATGAAGTACGTCTCGAAGGACGCGGTGAGCCACGCCTCCCGGTAGCTGTCGAGGGTCGGCTCCAACGGCAGACCGAGCGGCTCGGTGGCGATCTGCTGCTGGGACCGCAACGAGTTGTTCACCATGAGCAGCAGCGGGCCGATCGCCACGACCGCGTAGCCCCACAGGAAGATGTTGGTCAGGAGGGCACCCACCCGGCCGCCCTCGCGGCGGGCCGGACGGCGTCGTGCAGGTCCGGGCGGGGTGATGCGGGCGTCCTGGGAGGCCTCGGTGCGCGGCAGCTCGGCCGGGACGTGCTGGACGGTCGTCATCAGAAGAGCCTCCGCTCGGCCCGGCGCATGAACCGGGTGATCACCACGGACACGACGAGGATGAACAGGAACAGGACCGTGGCCAGCGCGGACGAGATCCCGATCGAGTTGGCGTTCCCGCTCTCGAACGCGGTGCGGTAGAAGAGCAGCATCATCACGTCGGTGGACCGCGCCGGACTCCCGGAGGAGCCGCCGAGCGCGAACGGTATCGCCATCGACTCCATGGCGCCGATGAAGGTCAGGACGGTGATGATCCCGATGGTCGGGGTGAGCATCGGCAGGGTGACGTACCGGAACCTCTTCCACGACGTCGCACCGTCGAGCGAGGCGGCCTCGTCGATCTCCGGGGCGATGCCGCCCATCGCGGCCCCGTAGAGCAGGATCGGGAACCCGATCCACTGCCAGGCGGTGACGCCGACGACGACCCAGATGGCCAGGTTCGGGTCGCCGAGCCATGGCTGGGCGAGCGAGTCGAGGCCTACGCCGCGCAGGATCGCGTTCACCGGGCCGAACAGCGGCGACAGCATGAGCGACCACAGGTAGCCGATGACCATGGGGCTGACCAGGTACGGCAGGGCGAAGATCGTCTGGAACATCCGCTTGGTGCGCTTGCGGCGGTGCAGCAGCGCGGCGATGCCCAGGCCGAGGGTGTTCTGGAAGAGCACCGCACCGCCGAAGAGCAGCAGGTTGTGCAGGAAGGCGTTGCGCAGGTCGTGCGCGTAGGGCGCCTGGGTCAGCAGCGTGACGTAGTTGCTGAACCCGGCGAAGCCCGCCTGACGGGTGCCGGCCCAGTCGAAGAACGAGTAGCTGAGCGCCGCGACCATCGGGTAGAGGATGAAGACCCCGAACAGCAGGGCTGCGGGGAGCACGAACGCGAGCCCGACGCCGAAGGGCAGGTGGATGCCCGTGTTCTTGCTGCGCGGTCGCGCCGTGCGGCCGACCGTTGTTGCGGGGGCTGTCATGTCGGTCCTTCCTCGGCGAGCGGTGGGCCGGCCGCCGGGGGGAGGGCACCCCCGGCGGCCGGGTGGGGATCAGGGGCTCGGCGTGAACCAGGTCGAGACGCCGGTCTGCAGGTTGGTGGCGAGGTCCTCGGGCGTGGCCTGTCCCAGGAACAGGCTCTGGATGTCCGGCCCGAGCACCGCGGTGCCCGCCGGGTCGCCGTAGCGGAAGTTCACCAGCAGCAGGTAAGGCGCCGGGTTCTCCGTGTACTGCTCGTTCATCTCCTGCATGAGCGGGTCGGAGTACTCGACCCCCGGCAGCGGGGAGAACTGCTGGGCCTCGTCGGCGAAGATCTGACCGAACTCGGGGGTGGCCATCCAGCTGAGGAGCGCGAGCGCCTCCTCCTTGTTGGCCGAGGAGGCGTTGAGACCGAAGCTACCGTCCGCGTACCCGGGGGTCACCGGGGTGTCGAGGACCGAGCCGGGGGGCGGCGGGACCTGGTAGACGCCCCACTCGGTGTCCGGGGCGCCGTCGCGGAAGGTCGGCAGGTCGAACGAGCCGCCCGGCCACTGCGCGGCCAGACCCGCGGTGAACTGCAGGGAGGCGTCTGCGACGGCGATCGCGCTGACGTCCGGGTCGAGGTACTGCTGCATCTGCTCGACCATCTCGAGGGAGGCGACGTAGTCCGGGTCGGTGAAGTCCTTCTCTCCGGACAGGACGGCTGCCTCGAACTCGGCGCCGCCGTAGCGGGCCGAGCCGACGATGTCGTGGAACATCGGGAGCACCCAGTCCTCGCGGGCTCCGAGCGCCATCGGCGTGACGCCCTCGGCGAGCAGCGCCTCCTGGAGGTCGATGAACTCGTCCCACGTGGTGGGCTCCTCGAGGCCCATCTCGTCGAACATCGTCTTGTTGTAGAACATCTGCATGGTCTGGTACGCGAAGGGGACGCCGTAGGTCAGGCCGTCCTCCTGGCCCTCGGACGCTCGCAGCACGGTCGGCTCGAACTGGTCGAGCCCGTCGATGTCGTCCCCGATCGGGTCGAGCTGCCCGGCGCGGATCGCGTTCTGCACACCGCCGTAGGCGCGCAGCATCGGGATGTCGGGGCCGTCGCTGCCCTCCATGCCGGTGGCGAGGATCTGGTTGTACTCGGTCGGCTGGAAGCCCTCGAACTGGATGGTGACGCCGGGGTTCTCCTCCTCGTACACGTCGAAGATCGCCTCCCACGCGGGGGCGGTCGCGGCCTGCCACGACCAGACGGTCAGGGTGACCTCCTCACCGCCGTCCGCGGGCTGCTCGCCCGACGCGGGCGCGTCCGAGGCGGGGGCACAGGCGGTCAGTGCCAGGGCACCGACGGTGAGTCCGGCGAGGACCAGGTGCTTGCGAGTCGTCATGGCTGTGTGTCTCCGTGCTCGGTTGCGGGTGGATGGGGTTTCGGCGGTGGGCCGCGGCCGTGGGGTCACGGCGTGAGTGCCCGGATCGCCTCGCGCACGGAGCCGGAGGACTCCGTGAGCGCGCGGTGGGCGACGTCGACGTCGACGTCGCACAGGGTGGCGACCAGGGCCTTCTTGAGGTCGCCGTCGGCACGGACCAGGGCCTCGTGCGAGAGGTCGAGGTTCCGGCCGGTGGCCTCGGCGAGGATACGTACCGTGCGGTCGCGCAGCTTCGCGTTGGTGGCGACCAGCGAGACCATGAGGTTGGACCAGACCCGGCCCCGGCGCACCATCAGTGCGGTCGAGAAGCCGTTGAGGACCAGCTTCTGCGCCGTCCCGGCCTTGAGCCGGGTCGAGCCGGTGAGCGCCTCGGGGCCGGTGTCGACCTCGATGGCGAGGTCGACGTCTGCCGAGAGCGCCGCACCGGGGTTGTTGGTGATCAGCGCGGTGACCGCGCCGGCCCGGCGGGCCGCGCGCAGGGCCGCGCCCACGTAGGGCGTGCGTCCGGAGGCAGTCAGCCCGATCGCGACGTCGTGCGGGCCGAGGCCGGCCGCGGCCGCGGCGCCCTCGTCCTCGGAGTCCTCCGAGTTCTCCACCGCCCGCACCAGGGCGGTGTCGCCCCCGGCGATGTGCGGGATCACGGTACCTGCGCCCAGGTTGAACGTGGGGAGCAGCTCGACGGCGTCGAGCACCGCCAGCCGGCCCGAGGTGCCGGCGCCGAAGTAGTGGATCGCGCCCCCGGCCGCCAGTGCGGCGTCTGCTGCGTCGACCAGCCGGGCGACCGTCGGGAGCTGCCGCGCGACGGCGGCAGGCACGGTCGCGTCCTGGCGGTTGAGCAGGATCAGCACCTCGAGGGACGTCATCTCGTCGAGTCCGGCCGAGTCCGCGAGCCGTTCCTCGGTGCGTGCGACGCCCGTGGGCCAGATGCCAGCGGTGGTGGTCATGGGTTCCTGTCCGTCCTCGCGCCACTGCCGGGTGCAGGAGCGATCCGCACACTATTGGCAAGATTTCTCGCGTTGTCCAGCCCCTCTGGCAATATTTACACGCGGACTCCGATCCGTGGCAGAGTGGGCGCCGTCACACCCCGTCGACCCGCGGAGAGCCATGTCGAGCAGCGTCCTGACCACGCTCCACCAGCGCATGCCCGCGATGACGCCGACCGAGAGGCGGGTCGCCGCCCACGTCGTGGCAGAGCCCGGGGCCATCCGGACGCTGACCATCACCGACCTCGCGCACGCCGCCGGTGTGTCCATCTCCTCGGTCGCCCGGTTCTGCCGGACCCTCGGCTTCGACGGCTACCCCGAGTTCCGGATGTCGCTCGCCGCCGACCTCGGTCGTGAGGCGCAGTCCCGCGAGCGGTTCCAGATCAGCGACGGCGACGTGGACCCGGCCGACGGCGTCAGCGACGTCGTCTCGAAGGTCGCGTACCACGAGGCCGCCACGATCGAGCAGACCGCCCGCGACCTCGACCTGGTCGCCCTCGACGCCGTCGCCGAGCGGATCGTCGCAGCCCGCCGGGTCGACATCTACGGCACCGCGTCCAGCGGCCTCACCGGGCAGGACCTGCACCTCAAGCTGCACCGGATCGGGCTGTTCAGCCAGGCGTGGACCGACCAGCACCTGGCCCTGACCAGCGCCGCGCTGCTCTCCCCCGACGACGTCGCGATCGCGTTCTCCCACTCGGGCCGCACCCTGGAGATCGTGCAGGCGCTCGACGTCGCGCGGGCCACCGGCGCCACGACGATCGCCATCACGAACTTCCCCGACTCCCCGCTCGCCGCCCAGGCGGACATCGTGCTGGCGACCTCGGCCAACGAGACCAAGTACCGCTCGGGCGCGATGTCGAGCCGGATCGCCCAGCTGGCCGTCGTGGACTTCGTCTTCGTCCGGGTCTCCCAGCGCCTCTACGACCGCATGTCCACCAACCTGCGCCTCACGTTCGACGCCGTCCGAAGCCACCGCCTCGACTGAGAAGGACCCGCCCATGACCGCCAGCACCCTCTCCCGCCAGGCCGTCCCCCGGACCGGGCTCGACCTGGTCGGCGCAGGCCGGGGCCCCGACCTGACCGGCCTGCGCCTGGGCCTGGTCACCAACGACGTCACCCTCACCTCGGACCTGCGGCGGGGGCGCGAGGCGCTCGTCGCCGCGGGTCTGGACCTGCGCCTGCTGTTCACCCCCGAGCACGGCCTGACCGGACTGGCCCGCGAGGGCGCGCTGATGGGCGACGAGGTCGACCCCGTCACCGGGCTGCCGGTGCGCTCGCTCTACGGGGACACGCTCGCGCCGTCGGGCACGGACCTCGCCGGGCTCGACGCCGTCCTGTACGACCTGCCCGACGTCGGGAGCCGGTTCTACACCTACATGTGGACCCTCAGCCACGTCCTCGAGGCGTGCGCCGCGGCCGGTACGCGACTCGTGGTGCTCGACCGCCCGAACCCGATCGGCGGGGACCTCGCCCTGGCCGAGGGACCGATGCTCGACGAGGAGCGGTGCCAGTCGTTCGTCGGGCGCTGGTCGATGCCGATCCGGCACTCCCTGACCATCGGTGAGCTCGCCCGGTGGTGGGTGAGGTCGCGCGGGATCGACGTCGAGCTCGAGGTCGTGCCGGTCGAGGGATGGACGCGGGACCGTACCGCCCTCGACGGTGCGGCGCACTGGACCCCGCCGTCCCCCGCGATGCCGAGCGGGTTGACGGCCCTGCTGTACCCAGGCACCTGCTTGTTCGAGGGCGTCAACCTCGCCGAGGGCCGCAGCACCGCCGTCCCGTTCCGCGTGCTCGGCGCCCCGTGGCTGGACGCCGAGGAGATGGTGCGGCGCATCCGCGACCTGCAGCTCCCCGGCCTGCTCGCCACGCCCTACCCGTTCACCCCGTTGACCCGCGACCACGCGGGCGAGGCCTGCCAGGGCGTGCTGCTCGCGGTGACCGACGCCGCCGCGCTACGACCGGTGCGCTCGGTCGTGCGGATCCTGTCGGTGGTGGCCGAGCTGCACGGCGACCGGCTCGAGGAGCGCACCGCGCCGCACATGCCCGGGGAGTCGCCGCGAACCGCCCTCGAGAAGCTCTTCGGTCAGGTGGACGCGTTCGCCGAGATCTCCTCGGGCCAGTGGGACGACCCGTCGCGCTTCGACGTCCCGCAGTGGGCCGAGGCCGTCGCCGACTCGCTGCTGTACCGGTGAGCGGGCTGTACCGGTGAGCGGGCTGTACCGGTGAGCGGGGCCTCGCCCGCCGCCTGGGCGGCGCTGGCCCCGCACCTGGTCGGCCTCGACGTCACCGACAAGGGCTGGAGCCCGGCGCTGACTGCGGTCGCCGACGCCCCCGTGCCGCTGAGCGAGGCCTCGACGCCGGTACTCACGCTCGACGTGGCGGTCGCCGAGCGCAACCTGCTGGCCATGCAGGAGTGGACCGACCTCCGGGGCGCGGTGCTGGCTCCGCACGGCAAGACGACGATGACCCCGGCCCTGTGGCACTGGCAGCTCGCCGCCGGGGCCTGGGCGATCACCGTCGCGACCGAGGCCCAGCTGCGGGTCGCCCGGGTGGCCGGTGTCCGCCGGGTCCTGGTCGCCAACGAGCTGCTCTCTCCCACCGGTCTCGCCTGGCTCGCCGGCGAGCTCGACGCCGATCCGGACCTCGACGTGACCTGCTGGGTCGACTCGGTCGAGGCCGTGCACCAGATGACGCGCGCCCTGGCCGCCGTCGGGGCCCGGCGGGCAGTCGGTGTGTGCGTCGAGATCGGGGTCGACGGCGGTCGCACCGGAGCGCGCACCGACGAGCTCGCCCACGCGGTGGCCCACGCCGCGCGCGACTCCGACCAGCTCGAGCTGCGCGGGGTCGCCGCGTACGAGGGCAGCGTCCCGGGCCGGGACGAGGAGGACAAGGCTGCCGGGGTCCGGGCCTTCCTCGCCCGCACCGGCCGGACCTTCGTCGCGCTCGCCGACCTCCTCGAGACGCCTGAGCCGATCCTCACCGCCGGGGGCAGCGCCTACTTCGACCTGGTGGCCGACGAGCTCTCCACCGTTGCGGCCACGGTCCCCGGGGCCCGGCTGGTGCTCCGCTCGGGCGCCTACCTCGTGCACGACGACGGGCTCTACCGTGGCTCGACCCCGGCGGCAACCCGCTCCGGGCCGATCCTCGAGGCGGCCGCACACGTGTGGAGCCGGGTGCTGTCCGTCCCCGAGCCGCACCTGGCCCTGCTCGACGCCGGGAAGCGCGACCTGCCCTACGACGCCGGCCTGCCCGAGCTGCAGCGCGTGGTCCGCACCGGGACCGCCGAGGCGGTGGCCGCTCCCGCCGGCACGATCACCGGGACCAACGACCAGCACAGCTACGTCCGGCTCGAGGAGCCGGGGTCGCTCGCCGTCGGCGACGTCGTCCGCCTGGGGCTCTCCCACCCGTGCACCATGTTCGACAAGTGGCGCACGGTGGTCCTCGTCGAGCCCACCGAGCCTGCCGAGCCCACCGAGCCTGCCGACGCGGCTGCAGCGGCAGGCGACCTGAGGGTCCCGACCGTCCGTGGGGTGCTGCGCACATGGTTCTGACGATCCGCGGTGGGACCGTTGTCGACCCGGTGGACGGGCTGTGGACCGCCGACGTCGCGATCGACGGCGGCCGCGTCGTGGCGGTGGGTGAGGGCCTGGCGGAGAGCGCGCGGCTGCGGGGCGGCACCGTCCTGGACGCCGATGGCCGTCTCGTGCTGCCCGGGCTGGTCGATGCCCACTCCCACGCCGACGCCCGGGTGCTCGACGAGGACGTGCAGCTCGCGCTCCTGCGCCAGGGGGTCACCTCGGTGCTCGCCGGGCAGGACGGCGTGTCCTTCGCGCCCGGGGACGGCGCCTATGCGACGGACTACTTCGGCCCGATCAACGGCCCGCACCCCACCTACCGCGGCGGCGGGGTGGGCGCGCTGCTCGACGGGTACGCCGGCACCACGCGGGTCAACGTCGGCTACCTGGTGCCGGCGGGCACCGTGCGGCACGAGGTCATGGGCGCCGGTCGGGACCGGCCGAACGCGGCCCAGCTGGCCGCGATGGTCCGTGCGGTCGAGGCCGGACTGGCCGAGGGCGCGCTCGGCCTGTCCTCGGGGCTGGACTACGTGCCCGGCTGCTTCGCGGACGCGGCCGAGCTCGCGGCCCTGTGCGCGCCGGTCACTGCGGCGGGGGCGCTCTACGTCACGCACATGCGCGGGTACGAGGAGTCCGCCCCGCGCGGGCTGGCCGAGGTCGAGGACATCTGCCGGCGCAGCGGGGTGGCCGCGCACGTCTCGCACCTGCACGCCCGCGCCGACCTCCTCGACGGGCTCCTCGCGGGGGCCCGCGACCGGGGCCTGGACCTCACCTTCGACGCCTACCCGTACGCCCGCGGGTTCACCCTGCTCAGCATGGCGGTGCTGCCCGCCGACCTCGTCGCGCAGGGGGCGCAGGTCGTCACCAGCCGGCTACGCACCGCCGACGGTCGGGAGCAGGTCCGCGCGCAGCTCGCCCGGCTCGCGGCCACGCCCGGCGCCGGGGACCACCTCGCTGCGGGCTGGCCGTCCCGGATGCGCGTCGCATCGGCCGGGTCGGCGGCCTACGCCTGGACCGAGGGACGAACCCTCACCGAGGCCGCCGCCTCCCGTGACCCCGCCGCGACCGACCTCGACGCCACGGACCTCGCGCTGCGGATGCTGGGCGAGTCGGCCCTGCGGGTCACCGTGGTGCTGGACCCGCCGAGCCCACGCACCGACGCCGAGCTGGCCCGGACCTTCCGGCACCCCGAGGCGATGGGCGGGTCGGACGGCATCTACCTCGGCGGCCACCCGCACCCGCGCGCCTGGGGTGCGTTCGCCCGGCTGCTCGCCACCGGCGCGCAGGGCCGGGAGGAGGGTGCGTGGCCGCGGCTCGCCGACCTCCTGTCGCTGCGACCGGTCGAGCGGTTCGGCCTCGGTGCGCGCGGCCGGGTCACCGGGGGAGCCGTCGCCGACCTCGTGCTGGTCGACCCGGCGGCCCTCGCCGACCATGCCACCCCCGAGCACCCGACCACCCTCGCCACCGGGATCGACGACGTCCTGGTCGCCGGGACACCCGTGCTGACCGGCGGTGCCCTGACGTCGCACCTCGCCGGGGCGCCGCTGCGCCGGTCCCGCCCCGGGCGACCGACCCCCTGACGTCTACCGATCACCACCCCTGGAGGAGCACCATGAAGAAGGTCATCACCACCGACGCCGCCCCGCGCCCGGCGGGCCCGTACAACCAGCTGGTCGTCGCGAACGGCTTCGCGTTCTCGGCGGGCTTCGGCCCGCAGGACCCGGCGACCGGCCTGGTGCCCGAGGGCGCCGACGCGCAGACCCGCCAGGTGCTGCGCAACGTCGAGGCGGCCCTGGGTGCGGCCGGGCTCGGCCTGGGCGACGTCGTGAAGGTCACCGCGCACCTGCAGCACCTGCACCGGGACGTCGCCGCGTACAACGCCGCGTACACCGAGCTGATGCCGGCTCCGTACCCCGTGCGGACCACGGTCGGCTCGGACCTGGCGAACATCCTGGTGGAGATCGACGTGGTCGCGGTCGTCCCCGAGCAGGACTGACCGACCAGCACCGACCGGACGGCGGCGAACGCCCCCACGGGTCGCCGCCCGGATCCCGGGTCAGACCCGGGTGGCGACCTCGAGCACCTCGAGCACGTGGCGGTACGTCCGGCCGGTGGCCCGGGACATGCCCATCTCGCACGTCCGGTTGGCCGAGACGTAGGCGTCGGCGTCGTGCCCGGCGACCTCGGCCGCCTCGGGTGCGGTCGCGGCCGCGGTGAGCTCGGGGTGCAGCATGCCCCGGTCGCCGGCGAACCCGCAGCAGCCCCAGTCGACCGGCACGGTGACCTCCTCGGCCGCTGCGGCGGCGACCACCATCAGGTCGTCCATGCCGTCCAGGTGCACGGTCGAGCAGGTCGGGTGCACGACCATCGACCCGACCTGCCGCGCCGGCGTGAGCCGCGGCAGGACCTCGCGGCGCACGTAGGTGACGGCGTCGAGCACCAGGAGCTGGTCGAACCTCTCGCCTGCCTCGGCCGTCAGGTGCGGCCGCAGCCCTTGCAGGCCGTGGCTGCACGACGACGCGTCGCACACCACGGGTAGCGCCCCTCCGCCGCTCGCCGTCCAGAGCGCCTCGAACGTGCGCCCCGCCATCGCGTCGTGGCCGACCGTGAACCCCTTGGACGCCCAGGGCGTGCCGCAGCACAGGGCGTCGACCCCCTCGGGCACCGCGACCGGCAGCCCGGCACGCTCGCACAGCGCGAGGAACGCCGCTGTGGCGCCGAGGCCGACGTCGTCCGCCCCACCTGCACCGGGGCCGGCGGACGGCGCGGCCTCGAACAGCGACCCCGTGCACGAGGGGAAGAGCACCACGGCCGACCCCGCGGGAGCGCGCCCGGCGGGCCGGCGCGGACCGGGTCCTGGGAGGTCGGGACCCACCGACGGGACGAGGTCGGTCCCGAGCACCGCGCGGCCCAGGGCCGACGCGGCGGCGGTCAGCGGGGCCGGCAGGGTCGCGGCGAGCCCGAGCCCGGCGCGCAGCCCGGTCGACACCCCGCCGAAGTGCCGCGCGACCGCCGCGCCGGCCCGCTGCGCAAAGGGCCCGTGCGCGTCGGCGCGGAGCTCCTTCATCACCTTCCCGGTGTCGATGCCCACCGGGCACGCGGCGACGCACAGCGAGTCCGCCGCGCAGGTCTGCACCGCGGAGTAGTCGAAGTCCCGGGTCAGCTCGGCCCGCCGCTCGGGGGAGGACACGGCGATCTCCCGCAGCAGGACGATGCGCTGGCGCGGGGTGGTGGTCACGTCCCGGCTCGGGCAGGTGGGTTCGCAGTAGCCGCACTCGACGCACCGGTCCAGCTCGGGGTGCACCGGGGGGCTGGGCTTGAGGTCGCGCAGGTGGGCGTCCGGGTCCTCGTCGAGCAGGACGCCGGGATTGAGCACCCCGCGGGGGTCGCACAGCCGCTTGAGCTCGACCATCACCTCGTAGAGCGCGTCCCCGTACTGCCGCCGGACGAACGGCGCCATGATCCTGCCCGTCCCGTGCTCGGCCTTGAGCGACCCGCCCCTCCCGAGCACCAGGTCCACGAGGTCGTCGGTGAAGCGCGCGTACCGCTCGACCTCGGCGCGGTCGTCGAGATGCGGGGTGATCATGAAGTGGAGGTTGGCGTCCTTGGCGTGGCCGAAGACGACGGCTTCGTCGTACCCGTGGACGTCGAACAGGCGGGTCAGGTCCGCGACCGTCGCCGGCAGTGCGTCCGGCGGCACGACGACGTCCTCGAGCAGGGCCGTCGTCCCCGGGGCCCGGGCTCCGGCGACCGCGGTGTAGAGCCCCTTGCGGGTGCGCCACAGGCTGGCACGGGCGGCCGGGTCCCGGGTGAGCGGGGCGACCGGAGCGCTGGTGCGCAGGGCCGCGAGCACCGGGTCCGCGCCGACGACGGCATCGGCGAGCTCGGCCGCCTGCCCGGCCTGGTACTCGACCAGCAGGGCGGTGTGCCGGTCGACGGCGATCGACCTCAGGACGTCGGCCGCCTGCGGATCGGCCTGCGCGACCCGCAGGGAGGCGGCGTCGAGCAGCTCGACGGCGTGCGCCCCGGAGTCGACGAGCGGGGCGAGCGCCCCGGTGGCCGTGGCGACGTCGTCGAACACCAGCAGCCCGGTCGCCGCGAAAGGCAGTGCCGGGACGGTCGCGAAGGTCACCTCGGCCACGAACGCGAGGGTCCCCTCGCTGCCGATCACCAGGTGGGCGAGCATCTCGACCGCGGTGTCGTGGTCGAGGAGGGCGTTCAGGCCGTAGCCCATCGTGTTCTTCATCGCGAACTGCCGCTCGATCTCGGCCCGCAGCGCGGCGTCGTCGCGCACCCGGTCCCGCAGCCGCAGCAGACCGGTCCACAGGTCGGGCTCGAGCCGGCGCAGCCGGTCGTCGGCGCCGGGGGCGGCGGTGTCCAGGACGGTGCCGCTGGGCAGCACGAGGACCAGGGAGTCCACCGTGCGGTAGGCGGTCTGCGTGGTCCCGGCGGTCATCCCGCTCGAGTTGTTCGCCACCACCCCGCCGATGGTGCACGCGAGCTCGCTGGCCGGGTCCGGGCCGAGGCGGCGCCCGTACCGGGCCAGCCGCGCGTTCACCTGGCGCAGGGTGACACCGGGCTGGCACCGGACGCGCCTCCCGTCGTCGAGAACCTCGACCTCGGTGAAGCGTCGGCGGGTGTCGACCAGCAGCCCGGCGGTCGAGGCCTGCCCGGACAGGCTGGTGCCACCGGACCGGAAGGTCACCGGGGTCCCGGACCCCGCCGCGACCCGCAGCAGGCTCGCGACCTCCGCGGCGGTGCGCGGGGTGACCACCGCTCGCGGGGTCAGCAGGTAGTGAGACGCGTCGTGCGCCATGGCGGCCACGTCGATCGCGCCGGTCCGGACCTGCTCGGGCGAGAGTGCCGCGCGCAGGAGGTCGAGGACGCCGTCGTCCGTGGCAGGGGGCGCAGAGGTGGGGGGCATTGCCCACGCACGCTACCAACCGTCGGGTGGTGGGCCGGGGTCAGCGGGCCTGCCCGGCCGGAGGGGAGCCTGCGCACGGCGCCGGAGGCGCCGCGGTGGCCATGGCCGAAGACCTGCCTCGAGGCGCGAGTCGACCAGAAGAGCTCTCAAGGGGAGGTCCGACAGGACCGCGACATCAGACGCTTGCGAGCCTGCACGGAGATGTACCGAGAGGGCTGGATCTGCACCCCCTCATGGCACGTCATGGCATGCCACTCGGGGCTGACTCGTCAGGTTCTGCCGACGTTCGGGCTCCGCCCGCGCGGCGCACGTCGGCGATCAGCGCCTCCAAGGCGCGGACCTCGGTCCAGAGGGCTTGCCGACCAGGGCCGGTGATGCGGACCCACGTCCGCCCGCGCCTGCCGTCGTAGGTCTTCTCGACGGTGACGTAGCCGGCACCGACCAGGACCTCGAGGTGGCGCCCCAGGTTGCCGTCGGTGAGGTGCAGCGTGCGCTTGAGGTAGCTGAAGTCCGCCTCTCTTGCCTCGGTCAGGATGGTCAGGATGCCGAGCCGTGCTCGTTGGTGGACGACGTCGTCCAGGCCCGAGGCGGGGTGCTGCTCGTCGTGCGGATCGGTCATGGGGCCGGGGTCTGGGCCAGGACCGAGCGCTCGGCGCGGAGACGCCAGATGCCGAGGCTGAGGATCGTCAGTGCACTCAGGACCAGGACGAGGGATGTCGGGGCGGGTCCGAGGAAGCGGGCGCGGTTCTCGAAGGTGTAGAGGGCCGCGAGCGGGGACACGACGCCGAGCACCAGTCCGGTGACCCACAGCGCCCTGTCCCGCCCCCGCCATCCCAGGACGACCAGCCCCAGGCCGATGACCAGCAGTGGGCCGAGGAAGAAGGTGACGACCGGCGCCAGCACGAGGAGCGCGAGCGTCACGAGCACCACGACGCCGTATCCCTGACGTCCCGTCCCGAGCCCGGATCGGGACCGACGTGCCCGCATCACGAGCCACAGCACCAGGAAGGTGGCCAGGGGGAGAAGCGCCGAGGGCAGCCCTGAGGTCGCGAGGACGTAGAGGTGGGCGGCGCTGGAGAGCCAGAACGGATGGAACCTCATCGCCGCCTCGACGAGCACGGCGCAGCCCACGACGATCAGCGGGGCCGATCCGTGGTCCATCGGACGACTGTCGTCGCCGCGGTGGACTGCGGTGTCTCGAGCGCACGCCATCCGATGAGGTCACCGGCGCAGTACGCCCCTCCGTAGTTGCGCTCCACGTCGATACGCGCCAGGTCGCCGGTGACGAGATCAAGGACGTACTGCGGTTCATCGGGTTCCATCCCGGACCCGTCGGCCGAGGTCCACACCACGCGGTCCCCGCACAGGGTGAGCAGTGTCGACCGGCCGTGGCCCGCCAGGGGAATCTCGACCACAGCCCGATCGTCCGGCGTGACGACGTGGATGGCTCCTCCGGACTGACCTGGGACTGCCGTGGCCAGGGCCAGTCGTGGGCCGTCCGCGACGAGCGAAACCACCGACGAGCCCTCGGCGCCGACGAGGTGTACCACCGGTGTTGAGCCACCGGCACCGTCAGCCTGTTCGATCCACGCCTCACCGTCCTTGACGTCTGCCCCGTCGCGCGCGGTGCGCGACACCAGGAGGCCGTCGTCGCCGACCGCTGGCATCGACGCCGCCGCTACCTCGAGCCGGATCGGCCCGGCCCCGTCGGCCGCCCGGGACATGACCTGCATCTCGTACACCGCGCCCCCCGCCCCGGACGCAGGGGTGTCAACCGGAGCGGCAGTTGCCCAGTACACCCGCCCCTCGGCGACGAGGGGAGTCGTGTCGCCGTTGATGATGGGCAACGGACCGTCCAGGACCTCTTCGGAGCGCGCCACGACCCTCACGGCACCCTGATCGTCGCGGGAGAACAACCGCCAGTTCGACCGGTCGAGCGACAGGCTCTCGGTCTCGGCCCAGGCCACCACCTCGTCCTGCACCGATGCGGCGTACGCCTGCCGGGGGTGCGCATCGGCCAGGATGGTTGATGTGTCCTGCCAGGCATCGAAGATCGCGCCGTCGAACGTGCCCATCTGTGACGAGGCCTCGAGCTGGTCGCCCCCGTCGTACTGGCCCTCGGGGATTTCTGCTGCGACCAGGTCGCCCGAGCCGAGGAGACCCAGTGTCAACAGGTTGCCGTCCGCGGGCGACGACACGCTGACCACGGTGTAGTCGACGCCCTCCTTCGCCTGCCGCGCGTTTTTCAGGTCGAGCGTGACCACCTCGGCGACCGACCCGTCGGGCCACCTCAGATGTGCGGGTTCGTACGCGGTCCGGTCGGGGGCCGGACCCAGCGACACCGGAGCGTCGGGCTCAGGGTCGGCGACCTCGGGTACGAAGGAGCATCCGGTGAGGAGAGCCAGGACGAGCGTCGCACCAGCGGCCGTGACGACGCTGTCCTCGAGTGCACGGCGGAAGTCGGCGGCGCTCGGGTACTTCATGCGTCGACCTGACTCCCGACGGCGTCCAAGACGACAGGGACTCGGCTCGACCGCGTGGCCGCATCCGCGAGGCGGCGTGTTGTCGTCGAGCCCGAGGCAGGGCCTGACAGGTAGGTGTCAGAGGCAGTCACGTAGGGCAGGTCGTGGTTGACGTCATGCATGAGTGTGATTCTGTCGACCATTCGCATGGCACATGGGTTCACCGCGCAGGCAACTCCGTAGCGGACGCGCTGTGATCAGTACGGCGGCATCTGGTCGACGACCTTGGCGGCCATGTCGACGATCGCCTGACACAGCGGAAGGTCGGCCGCGACGTCGTCGGCGGTCGCGGGAAGCTCGTCGAGGTAGTCGCCGGCGTTCCTGGCTCGGCGGATCCGCGTGTACGGCGCGAGCGTTGGCCCGAGGGGCGGGTGGAGCTGGGCGCGCGCTGCGTCGAAGACACCGGTGTGTCCGGCGTCGCGAGTGGGCCGCATCCCCTGGACGAGCAGGATCGCGGTCAGGCCCTTGCGGTTGGCTGCGTGCATCGCGTCGTAGGCGAGCTCGACATCGGTCGCGGCGAGCGTGGCCGCGGACTGCAGGTGGGTGCGGGCCTTGTCGAGCAGGGCGTCGGCTGCGTCGCGGTGGGGCGGCACGCGCTCGAGCTGTCCGGACGCGAGCATCTGGTCGATGACGGCACGTCCTTGTCCCCACGGGTTCATGACGTCAGCCTGTCAGGGTGGTCCGACAGCTCGAGCGGCACGAGCGGGCGGGCGCGGACGGTCGTGACGAACGGGTCGTCCGTACTGCGCCATCGCTCCGGGCTGACGTAGGTGACGTTGACCTCGCGGCCGAGCTCAGGCTCGAGGCCTTCGAGGGCGGCGTCGACCGTGCGGCGATCGGGCGCGCCGACCAGGAGCACGTCGATGTCCCCCGGTGGCCCGCCGGGCTCACCGTGGAAGCGTGCCGCCCAGGAGCCGTGCAGGTAGGCCTCCTCGATACCCGTGATCCCAGCCAATGCCCGCCCGACCAGGTGGCTGGGCCCGTAGGTCACCACGAGCAGCTGGCGTAGCGGCGCGGTCGCGGGGTTGCCCTCGGCCGGGAGCAGGACCTGGGCGCGCCCCACGTGCTCGCCCATCAGCAGCCCGGCGTCCAGGAGTCGACGGGTCTCGCGGTAGACCGTCGGCTCGGGTTCACCGAGGGCGCGCGCCAGGTCCGCCGCGGTGAGCCCCCCATCGCCGGTCAGGACGCGCAGCAACAGGCGCGCCTGGAGCGCAGACCGGAAGATCGGCACGAGCGCGGGAGCAGACGTCCTCATATGGCGCATGTTATCACTCGTCAAACGAGACTCCGATCTGGCGCTCAGGTGCTCGCGTGAGTCAGATCGCCAGTTCTTGCGGGCCTGGTCGGTGCTTGTCGGGGCCCGCAGGCTGACCTTGTTGTCGGCTACCGTCCGCGCGGGAGGGCCGTGACGGGTCCGCTCGTGTGCGTCTTGGACCGCTGACGGCGCAGGTAGGTGAACCAGAGGAGCCGTGTGAGGAAGCCAGCACCTGCGCCTACACCTCGACGCGGGCCCTGGGCCAACGTCTGGGCCGGGCTATGGGAGAGGATCACCACGACCGGGCCACCACGCGCCCTCCCGCAACCCCGATTACGAAACGTCGAGAGCCGCCCCACGACGACAACGCCCGGCGGATCAGAGCTCCGCCGAGCCAGCTCACCGCGCCGTCATGGCCGCCTGCGACTCCTGTCATCGGTCTCCGTCAGTACAGGGCCGCGCCAGTACGGTGTGGGCCACCAACCACAAGTGATCAAGGGGGAGACAGGTGGCCGGCTACCTGCTCGCGACCAAGGCGGCGTGCGTGGGTTACGTCGCTGCCAACTCCGGCAGCCTCACGTTCGAGACCCAGAGGGCCGTCAGGAACAAGCCCTGGATCGCGATCCGGGTCTGGTGCACCGGGCTCCCCCCGGGGTTCCGCACAGCAAGCTGCACGAGCCCGTGAGCGCGCGTGTGCTGCGCATGGCAGGCGTTGCATTGCTGCTGGGGGTGGTCGTCGCCATCGTCGTCGCCCTCCTGCCCAAGCCTGTCCAGGACGCCAACATGATCTGGATCATCCCCGTCGCAACGGTCATCGGCGTGTTCGTCGGCCAGCGGGTGAGCCAGCGAGGGAGCGCCTCCCCGACGTCGAGCGAACCGCCGAAGGAATCGTCGCTCTAGGTATGCAGATCACCTCGCCGGCCAGACATCGCGTACACGTCGGGACGCCCCAGCTTCGCCCGGCAGGGGTGGGGCGTCGGACTCGACCGGTGTCACGTAGACCAGGCTGTGGCCCCCACGAGCGGTCACGAAGGGCTTCCCGGTGCTCGCGATCGTCACCGTCCGCACCTTCCCCCGGCGGGTGTCACCTCGATCGTGCTCAAGGAGATCGATTCGTGGGCGGTGGGCAGGGTGAGCGGCGGCTCAGGAGGCAGCTCGGGCACAGTGCGGTGATCCCGGCACGAGGCGGTCGCACAGCACTGGATGGTGGCGGGGAGGTCCGGGACGACCTCGGCGGGCCGAGCGTTCCGCCGAGCAAGGGTCTCAGCGAGGTCCGATCAGGCCACAAGATCGCCCTGACCTGCGCAAATACTGGAAGCTGGTTCCGGAAAGGGTCTGACCTGCGGGGATGAGCGCCCTGCGAGATCCTCTCTACAGGCGAAGGGGTGCTCGTTCTACAGGCGCAGGTCAGGGGCACGTTTGGCGGAGTGCACCAGGCAGCCACTACTGGTGGTTGGCGGCTACAGGAGCACGGCAAGGGAGGGGCTGGCTGGCGGTGGGTGAGCCGGCAGCGGGCGAGCTAGTCGACGGCGCCCGGAGGTGGGCCGTGCGGGCCGGGAGCTCGCCGTGCCACGCGGCCCGGCTCAGTTCCGGGCGACGACGGTGCGAGGCGCGAGGCGCCCGAACTTCGGCACCCTCGCGGGTCGGTCATCGCAGGAAGTCGGGCACCAGGCGTCGACCTGCTCACCGAACGACAGCCCGGACCCATCACTGCCCTGTTCGCGACCGAGCAGCACGTCGAGGTCGAGGACCTGGGGCATCTACCAGGTTGTGATCGCCGCCTATCGCGACCCCGACCGGGCCAGGGGCCGGGCGATGAGGACCACGTTGATCGCGGGCGTGCGTCACGGCGTCCCGGCCGCGCTGAGCGAGGCGACCACCCCGGGCCGTCCAACGGGCCCTCCGAGGCGATCAACGGCCGCCTCGAGCACCTACGCGGCACCGCCCCGGGTTTCCGAAAGCTCACCACTACACCGCTTGAAGCCTGCCGGAGACCGGCGGCTTCAGAACACGACCACACCATCCTTTGCGATGAGCCGGTTGAACAGCGCCCAATTATGCCGACCCTCAGTGTGTGTGGAAGCGCTCCGCGAGCCTCTTGATGTGGATGTTCTCCGGGTCTCGGTCGATTCCGCTAGCGATGTATCGCTTCGCGCGCGCATCGTCTTTGACTCGGAGCGCGAGCCAAGCCATTCTCGACAGATCCGTAGCTGTGAGCTCGCCCTTCGGCGCGCGATCGAGGACATCGAGAAGGGTCTCACACAGGATGGTGCGGTCGTCGTCGGGCATCGTTTGAAGCTGGTTGTCGGCGTAAAGCTGATTCAGCCGGTATGCCGCCTCGCTCGTAAGTTCGTACGACGAGGTCGGCTGGGTACTACGGCTGACGAGGGCCTGCGCTTCGGCATGAAAGGCGCCCTGTCTGCGGCAAAGCAACGACAGGCGGGTCCACGCAGAAGAGTCCTCCGGCCGTTCCTCCAGGTAGTGCCTGACGGCCTCGCTGGCCTCGCCCAGCCACCGCGCGTCCTGCTGCTCCTCGTAGAGATCTCCCAGAAGCAGCCATGCGGGAGCGTGCTGCCGTGCGATATGTTCAAGCACGGCCCGGTTCGTTTCCAAGACCTCGGCGTCACCCTGCGCCTTCACGGCGATTGCCCTAACGAGGCGTCTGAGGCGAGGCATCAAACCTTGTCGGACATCCGCTTCGCGCGCTGCGCCGAAGAGTCGCAGGAAGTCCAGGTCGGAGTCGATGGCGCTGCGGAGGGCACTGACCTGCAGCTTCTTGCGGCCGAACAACGCCGCGGCGAGCGGGACCGTAAGGAACTCGTCGTTGTCGGGCGTGCGCGTCGCCTCGACCATCGAGCTGCGGATGAGGTGATCAACTGCCCGACCCGTGTCGAGCGGCTCTTCAGCCGCACGAAGCAGCGCTGCCTCAAGCGCGAGACGGGGGACGGCCGAGCGCCAGCCGCAGAGGGTGAGGAACAAGCGCTGGCCAAGGGGTGTGAGCTGGTTGTAGGTGCGTTCGAACAGGGCCTGAAGCACGTCGTCCCGATTCGCGACTAGATCCCGGAAGTTGGCGGGTTTGCCCAGGTTAGCCAGGTCACCGAGAAGGAGCTTCGAAACGTAAGGGTGACCGTCTGACTGGTCGAAAAGATCGTCCTCGAGGGCGGGAGTCATCATCGAACCGATGCCGAGGTGCCTCGCCGTTTGCGCGACGAGCTCGTCGAACTCTCCGCGGCGCATGCCACCAACTTCTACGGGATAGTCGCCCTTGAAGTCGCGCAGTCTGGTCGTGATCAAAATCTTGTTCGGCGGCCTGACGTAGTTGTCTAGCCACTCGTACATCTGCTGTGGGTCAAGGACTGTCTCGAAGTTGTCGAAGACGAACAACAGCGGTTCGTCGTGGTTGGCTCCTAGTTGTTCAGTCAAGAAGTCCACCTTGCGGAAGCCTTTGTCTTGAGCTGCGGTCGGGCGTAGCAGTTCTACAAGCTGATCAGCGATGTCCGGGATGCTGACGACCCTTGGGCGAACGAGCTTCGGACCCATTTCGGTCAGATCGACGTCGCGGGCGGAGAACCACAACACAGCAAGGAACCGCTCGGCGAGCGCCCCGCCCGCAAGTCCGTAGAGAACCTCTAGGGCGAGGGAGGTTTTACCAATGCCACCACGGCCGACAAGTGTGATGACCGCGTGGCGGTCATTGAGTAGGACCTTCGTGAGTTCTTCCTCCAGTTGCGGACGCCCTACGTAATCGCTTCGACGTGGGGGAAGATTCCCGAACAACCCACCCTGCGGCTCCAACGTGCGCTGACCTTGAGTCTCGCTATCTGGCAGGGGCGTTGGCGGGAACCGGAAGTCGGCGGCATCGACGTGCTTGCGCTGGTCTGTGACGTAGGACAGCACCTCGTAGGTTGCGTCGTTGTAGGCGCCATTGCATACGAAGAAGTCCGACAGCTCGACGTCGCTGGTCACGAGACGGACCGGCCGGGGGGTGTCAAAAACGACGTGGATCCCATCAGACAGTGACGCATCGTTAGAGCGCTTGAGGTGCTCGAGGCTCTCGGCAGTGTCCGTGATCGGAATGACGCGGTACTTGCCAGAAAGGTTGCGGTGCAGGTACGCCCAGTCCGCCTGAAATAGCCCGAAGCCGGCAATAACGGCGGACACTGACCGTTCCAGTGGCACAGCCATCAGCCCGCAGTTCGTGGCAGTCGTTGCGCCGTGCCCTCGAGTCTTGTTGCGGAGCCAGGCGAAGTGCCGTGCCCACGCTCGAGCAGAGACCCTCTTGGCGTCCGAGGCGTAACTCGGGTCCAGCACCCTGCAGGCATCGAGGATGCCGGCAACGGCTTCGGTCTGCCAACAGCTGTCCAACGCCAGGTCATAGTTCTTGGTCAGCTCGCCGCTCAGGGTTCGTGCGGAGGGCGCCAGCGTGGCCGCCGCAGGGCCGGTGAGCAGGTCGTCAAGCGTGCTGGCCCAGTCGCCGACACCGCTCGCGCGGACCAAGCCGTGCTCCAGGCGGTAGCGGTGCCGATCTCGGTCGTCATCGACGGCGGCGACCATCCCGGCCACCATCAGCTTCATCGCCAGCTCGCCTAGATACATGAGTTCGAGGAAGAGCGTTGTGTCGTCGCAGTCCGCCCTGGTGTGCAGAATGCGCTGCTGCATGCGCCCGAGCGCCTGGAAGGTCACCGCACGAACGTAGTGGCTTGGGCGCGGTCGGCGGGTCTGCTTCGGGTGCGGTCGACGTCACTCGAGGGCTGACGGTCCTCGGGGCCGGAGGTCGGCATACCGGCGCAAGGCCGTCACGTCGAGCGGGCGTCCCCACAGACTTCTCCACAGTTCCCGGCGTGCTGCACGTTTGAACCCGGCCTCGGCCAGGGTGCGGGCTGACGCCAGCCGGACCCTCGGTGACGACCCGGGATCGATCTTCGAGGTGGTAGCCGAGGCGACACGCGGGGGCAGGACAACTCACACTTTCAGGTCGGCACGACCGACGTTTCACCGCACCGGCACTGGTAGCTCCTGATACCTCGACGTTCAACCCATGCCTTGCAGCGGCCGCAGTGCATTCGCGCAGCGATGTCCAAGACCCCGAGCCCGAACGCCTCTGCCTCACTCCACGTCGCGCTCTCGGCCCACTCGTTGTAATGAGCACCGAGGGCATTCCGGAGGTGCAGCCACCTGTCAACCTCCGCGAACGCTGACGCTGCCGTCGTGCCCTTCATCTCCTTGACTGTGCCGGGCCACAGGTCGCCGAGGGTGTACGCGTCGCCGCGCTTACGCTGGACACTAATCGGAATCGTCCAGCTCATGCGGTCGCAGATCTGCTCCAGCAAGCGCCCAGCGACGCCGCAGACGGTCGCAGGGTCACCGGCGCCTAGGGCAACCCATAAGGGCTGGTCGATGTCGCCGCTTCCACTGGATGCGGCAGCGATGTGTGGACCGTCGGCGAACTCCCAGCGGCGGATGTCGATCTCAGTGACGGGGTGTCCGGCTCGCTGAAATATGTCCCGCAGTTGCGTGCGCCACATGCGATCGTGCACGGTGACCAGGAGCTGCCAGCCCCGGAACTCGCGGACGACTAGATCCATGAGCGCCACGCGAATGCTGGCGTCAACGCTTTGCAGTACGTCGTCCAGGATGAGCACGGGTGACTGGCCTCGCTGGCCGGCGGCACGGCTCACCGCAAGGAAGTAGAGCAATGCGACCAGGTCCTGGTAGCCCTCGCTGAACACCTGCCGCGGCGTCGCTACCGATCCGTTCGATAGGGCGACCTCGACCTCTAGGCTGACTTCGCTCAGACGACCGAACTGCACGGTGATGGCGTCCACGTGGGAGGCGCCCGTCACGCTCCGGAACGCGGTCGTCATCCACTCGCTTACATCGCCGAGGAACAGCTGCATCCTCCGCAGGGCCTCCGCCGCGCCAGGACTGAGCCCGAGCACCTTGGCCCTATGGTTCGCAGCCTTCATCTCTCGGCGGATCGCGTCAATTTCGTCGAGGTGTTGCCTCACGTCACGCGGAACGGTGATCCGTCCCCAGTCGTGGTTGCCTAGGCCCAGGTAGACCTCATTCTTGATCATGAGCATGATCGCCTCGCTGTCGCGCGGCGGCGGCTCGACCTCGAGGCGCCCGGCAAGGCGTGCACCGGCCTCCCTAAGCCGCACCTTGATCTGGTGCCGATCTTCCTCGAGGGCCTCCTGCGCCGCGTTGAGGTGCTGGGGGACGGCGGCGGCGCCTCCGTCAAGGGCGTGGTCAAAGAACAGCGTGCCTCTGCGTATGGCGGGACTGTCTAGGAAGCGAAGGATGTCTGACCGCTTGAGCGACATCGGAGCGCCGCGAAGCGACTCCGGCGTCGACGTTCCCTCGACTCGGAACGCTCCGTCCTCGGCGGGCAGTAGCCGCCGGTGGAGGTGGATGTCGTCGGCGAGGACCGCCTCGACGCTGCAGCTGCCGGCCTTGACGTTGAGCAGGAGTGGGCCCGAGCCACCAGTGACCGCCGCGCGCCCGACCTTGCCCTGGCAGGCCCACTCGACGGCGTCGACGATGGAGGACTTCCCGGAGCCGTTTTCACCAAACACGATGGCGGACTGGGGTTGTCCGTTGCGCCCGGCGAAATTGACCTTGAGCTGGCCTGGCACTCCGCGGAATCCGTCCAGCGTGATCGAGGCTACTTTGAGCGCGTCAGGTCGCGAGTCCCGGGGTGCTTCGTCTCCGGGTGTCCGTGGCGCGCTCCTACCGCCCAGTCCATCGCCACCGGTGGAGGTCATCACGTCCACATCTCCCCGGCCAGGAGTTCGGCGACTTGTTTCGCGGCTGAGGGAGCACTATTGGCCAGGCGGCCCAGGTCGCCGCCCTCGCCCACCTTGATGGTGGCGATCCCGAGCTGTTGCCACACGTTGATGATGCCGTCCCGGTCGTCAAACGCCACCAACGGGGTGTACTCCTTCCAGATCTGGGTACCGATCTCCCATTTGGTCTCGCGGTCGGGCCGGTAGTCCTTGTCTGGGCGAAAATACAGGCGATCGAAGGGGACGCGCCATGCTTTCAGCCACTGCTGAGTCAGTTCGGAAAAGCGGTTCTCCCTGCCGCTGACAATGAGAATCCTGAGACCCGCGTCGTGGAGTAGTGATGCCGCTCTCACGACCTTCGGGTATGGATCGCAGTGGAGAGACTCGCTGTGGAAGCGTTGGAAGTCCCGCTTGAAGCCTGGCTCGTTGTCTGGGGAAACAACGTACTTGCGTATCGGTCGCACATCGCAGAGTGTCCCGTCTACGTCGAAGATCGCCGCGGGTGCCGAGTCTCCTTGGGGTGCCCGGGAGAGGCCGCGTTCGGACGGCACCTCAGGCGCAACTTCGCGCGTCACAGCCGTGATCCGATCCGCGCCGCGCTGGTCATGCGCTCTTTCCGTACGTCTGGCGGAACACAGCATCCGCCAGCCAGGCGCGGAAGCTGTCGTTGTCACTGAACTGCTTGAACAGCTGGGTCTCGTCTCGCATCATCGACAGCACGACGCGCCCGAGGGCCTTGTCGAGCTCGATCCGGGCGTTGACCGGGTCATTGTTCTTCTGGGCGTTCTGGTAGGCGACGTCTTCGGCGACTCTGGCGGGGATCTCCTCGGTGATGCGCTTGCGGACGCGGTCGGCGTCGTCCCACTCGATGTTGCCGAACTGGTCGTTGAAGGACGCCAGGATCAGCGAGAGCCGCTCGAGGTCGGGGTCGGGCTTCATGCCGCCGCCGGCGGCCGGGACTGGGTCGAGCTCGCCGTCTTCGTCGGCCAGGGCGATGGCCATGGTGGTGCGCTTCTCCACCCGGTAGGAGTCCATGTCGACGGTCTCCAGGATCCCGGCGGCGAGGTCGTCCTCCTTGGGGGCGGGGAGCTTGGGCACGAGGTGGTCCAGGAAGATCGACAGCTTCTCCCACTCGACGTTGGAGTACGGCAGGATCGCTGAGAGGAACCCGTAGGTTCGAAGGAACGCCTTCGCTGAGCCCTTGAAGGCGATCTGGTCGTCCTCGTCGAGGTGCTCGATGTACTCGGCGGCACACGCGTCCAGCAGCGGGTCGAGTTGGTCGCGGTCCACCCCGGCCAGGTACCTCTCGACGAAGGTGTCGACGTGCTCAGGGGTGAACACGCCCGACACGCGCAGCTCGCCCGCCAGGTCGTGGAGCTTGTTCGGGTCGGTCTCCTCGGCCAGGACGGTGGTGCGGTAGTAGGGCGCGAAGGACACCTCGATCGCGTCGGCATCGTTGGCAAAGTCCAGGATCGCTACGTCGCGCTTGTCGGGGTGGGCGCGGTTGAGCCGCGAGAGAGTCTGCACGGCCTTGACCCCGGAGAGAGTCTTGTCCACGTACATGGTGTGCAGCAGCGGCTCGTCGTAGCCGGTCTGGAACTTGTCCGCGCAGACCAGGATCCGGTAGGGGTCTTCGCGGATCCGGTCGGGGATCTCCTTGCTGGGGAAGCCGTTGTAGTCGGACTCGGTGACTTTGACGCCGTCGCGTTCGGTGTCGGAAAACGCCACGATCGCCCGGTAGGGGCTCTTGCGTTCGGTCAGGTAGGCGCTGATCGCTTCGTAGTAGTCGATCGCCCGGTCGATGCTCGAGGTCACGACCATCGCCCGTGCCTGGCCCTTGATCTTCTGCTTGGCCAGGACCTGGGTGTGGAAGTGATCGACCATGATCTCGGCCTTGAGGCGGATCGCGTGGCGGTTGGACTCGACGTAATGGCGCAGCTTCTTGGAGGCGCGGCTCGCGTCGAACTCGGGGTCGTCCTCGACGGTCTTGATGAGCTTGTAGTAGCTGTCGACCGGGACGTAGTTGGCCAGGACGTCGAGGATGAAGCCCTCGCCGATGGCCTGCTTCATCGTGTAGGCGTGGAACGGACGGTGCCCCGTCTGCCCGTCGGGCTGCGGGAACGGCTCTCCGAAGGTCTCCAGGGTCTTGTTCTTCGGGGTGGCGGTGAACGCGAAGTACGAGGCGTTGGCCGGCATCTTCTTCGCCGCCATGAGCCGGTTGAGCTGGTCCTCGACTTCCTCACCCTCCACCACGGGCAGCCCCGCTGCGGACAGGGACGTGGCCAGCGCCGCGGTGGCCTTGCCGCCCTGGCTGGAGTGGGCCTCGTCGATGATGATCGCGAAGCGGCGGTCCCGGTGAGCGGTGCCGAGGTTGGCCACGATGTAGGGGAACTTCTGCACCGTGGTGACGATGACCTTCTTGCCCGCCTCGATCGCGGTGCGCAGGTCGGCGGACCGGTCAGCGTGCACGACGGTGGACCCCACCTGGGTGAAGCCCTTGATGGTGGCCTCGATCTGCCGGTCGAGGATCTTGCGGTCGGTCACGACGATCACCGAGTCGAACGCAGCCCCACCCTCGTGGCGAGCGGTGGTGAGCTGATGGGCGAGCCACGCGATCGAGTTCGACTTGCCGCTGCCAGCCGAGTGCTCGATCAGGTACCGCTGCCCCGCACCGTTGGTCTCCACGTCTGCCAACAGCCGCCGCACAACATCGAGCTGGTGGTAGCGCGGGAAGATCTGGGCACTGGTCTTCTTGCCGGTCTGCGGGTTCTTGACCGTGACGATCTGGGCGTAGTTCTCGATGATGTTCGACAGTGAATCCGGCGCGAGGATGCGCCGCCAAAGGTAGTCGGTGGCGAGGCCGTCGGGGTTGGGCGGATTGCCGGCACCGTCGTTGAAGCCCTGGTCGAAGGGCAGGAACCACGACGCCTTGCCCGCCAGGCGCGTGCAGAACCGCGCCCGGTGGTCATCAACGGCGAGGTGTGCCATGCAGCGGCCGAACGCGAAAAGCAGCTCTCGCGGGTCGCGGTCGCGCTTGTACTGCTCGACTGCCTCCTCGACTGTCTGCTTGGTGATGGAGTTCTTCAACTCGAACGTCAGCAGGGGTAGTCCGTTGACGAACACCGCCAGGTCCAGGGCCCTGCCGGTGTCGGTCGGGCTGTAGCGCAGTTGGCGGGTGATGGTGAACCGGTTGAGAGCGAACCGGTCCGCTGCGCGCGTGTTCCCCGGGGTGGGCGTCGGGTAGTACAGGTCGACCGTGTGCGGGCCGTGCTGGATGCCGTTGCGTAGGGCGGCCACCCCACCGTGCTTGGTCACTTCGCCCTGGAGCCGGGCCAGGAATGCCCGCCGGGTGGTCGAGTCCTGCCCTAGGTCGAGGGCCTCGGCGGTGCTGGGCTGGGTGGCCTCCAGGAACGCCGTGAGCTGAGTGAGGTCGACTGCGTGCGCACGGTCATAGTCGCCCGGGTCGCCCTTGACCCACCGCACCGCATCACTAGCAGTGTCGCCGGTCATCTGGGCGACGATCAGTGCTTCGAGGCTCTCCTCATTGAGGCTGGTGACCATCGCCCTGCTCCCCCTGACTCAGGTGCCGCTCGACCTCGAGCAACGCATCAAGGTCACTAGTCTCATCGGCCGTTGCGCGCACGGACTTCAGATCGCGACGGTGAGCATCCCAGTCGGTGTACCGCTCCGCCACGATCGGCCCCCTGACCTTGCGCACCGGTCCAGGCTCGCTCACGCGTCGACATCCTCCAAGAGCCCCGATGTCTCATCGACAAGATCATCCTCGGTGGTTCCGACATCGGCCGCGAGCTCCGTTGGATCCAGGTCCGGGAGCATCGCAGCGATCTGCCGGACATCGAACTGCCCGGTCACGACGTCCGAGCTGAGACGGGTGCGGAACTCGCGGAGCAGGTCGATCTCGCGGCGGCAGCGGTAGATCGCAGCGCCGACAGTGCCGGTCTCCCGGTCAATGTGCGCGACGATTGCGTGCTGTTCGTCCAGTGAAGGCATGGGAATCGCGACCCTCTTGACGTCCGCGAGGCCGAGCCCCTGCTTGGTGCCGCCGTACTCAGCTGCGCCAAACTGCTGCTGCCCACTGACGGAGTGCATGACGTATGCGACGAAACGAGCATGAGCCACATGGGGATGGAGCCTGATCAGGGCGACGTGCTGGTTCACGTACGCGGGCTCACCGAGAGCTCCGCGAACGTGGACGACGTTGCCCGTTAGGGCGCCGGTAATGCAAACAAGGACATCGTCCTCGCGTACCGCGGTCCGCACACCTTCAGCGGCGGGCGGCAGGTCCACGCGCTGCGTGCGCGCGAAGTTGAGGGAGATGTCGCGCCCGAGGTTGCCACTCTGGATGAAGAGTGGTCCGGTGTCGCTGTAGTGCTCGCTCCAGCCGCGAGACCCAGATGTGACAAGAACCTGCAGACGTCCAACGGTCGTGAGTGACCACGCTTCCGGGATGTGGCCAAGGGAGGGGACGCCCGAGTCCTGGAGGGGGACTGTCGGGTCGAGGCCGCGGGTGACGGCGTGGTTGATGATGGACTTCTTCTGCTCGTCGAGCAGGGCGATGAGCTTGCGTTTGGCGGCGATTGCGCGGTCGATGCGGTGGTGGGCGTAAGAGAGGTACTTGACGATCGCCGCCTGCTCGTCGCTGCTCGGGATGAGAACGGGTAGACCGCGGAATCGGTTGATCGAGAGGTCCCACTGCCCGATCCGAACGCCGTCCGATGCAGCAGCGAACAGGTCTACATAGCGGCGGCTGCGGAGAAGGGCCTGGAGGTAGTAGCGATCATCGAAGTCCACTCCGTACACAAAGTACGCAGGGCTCACCAATCCGTCGCACGGGGCAAGGCCAAGAGAGCCCTGCCATGCCTTCATCTTGTTGATCACCAAGTCGCCAGCGCGCGCAACCTTGTAGTTCGTGAGGTCCTCGGGAATTGCGTTGTGGTTGTCGTCACCGGCCGTCCGGACGAACACACCCCGTTCGCGTGCCACAGACAGAAGCGGAAGGTCGGACCCGTTGCGCTCTGAGCGTGGCCGCAGGATCGTTCGCATGGGCTTGACCTTCCAACCCCGTGGTGCCTCGACGAGTCCAGATCGGCCGAGCGGGCTGTATGCGTCATACGGCTTGAGGTCGATGAACATCAGCCGACGATCTCGCTGAGCAGGGTGTCGGTCTCGGCTTCGAGGGCGCGGATGTCGGCCCTGATCTCGTCCAGTGTCCGGAGCGGTGTTGGCTTGTAGAAGTGCTTGGTGAAGCTGATCTCGTAGCCGATCTTCGTCTTGGTCTCGTCGACCCACGCGTCCGGGGCGTAGGGCAGCACCTCGCGTCGGACGAACGCCTCAATGCCGTCGCGCCACTCACCTGCGGGTTCGGTGAGGGGGATCTGCTCTGTGTCGCGCAGGTCCGTGTCGGGCTCGTACTCGACCACCCGAGTCTGCCCGTCGACCAGCGCCGCAAAGCGGCCGAGCAACGGGTCGGCGGGCGTCCCGGCCCGGTGGAGCTTCTTGACGACCGGGGGCGCCGTCTCGTCGGGCTCAGCGGACTCCTTGAGCTTGCGGATATCGGCGGCGGTGTAGACCCGGCTGGCATCCACGCCGGCGAGCCGGAGCGGTCGCTCGACGACCACCTTGGAGTACCCGAAGTCGGCGTTGTCGAAGACCTTGGAGTGCTCTTCGTCGTCCGCGCCGTCGAAGGATAGGAAGCTCGCGAGCACGCGGTCGATGTCCGCAGTGGACAGCTCGCAGTTCTTCTTGCCGAGGTTCTTGCGCAGTGGGGTGGACCAGCCGCTCGCGTCGATGAGCTGGACCTTGCCCTTGCGGTTCTCGGGCTTCCGGTTGGTCAGGACCCAGACGTAGGTGGCGATGCCGGTGTTGTAAAACATGTTCAACGGCAGAGCGACGATGGCCTCGAGCCAGTCGTTCTCGATGATCCAGCGGCGGATGTTGGACTCGCCCTGGCCGGCGTCGCCGGTGAACAGCGACGAGCCGTTGTGGACCTCGGCGATGCGGCTGCCGAGCGGGGTCTTGTGCTTCATCTTCGAGACCAGGTTGGCCAGGAAGAGCAGCTGGCCGTCGCTGGATCGGGTGAGCAATGAGTACTCGGGGTCGCCGTCGTGGGTGACGATGAAGCGGGGGTCGCGGATGCCGGTCTTGCCGCCCATGCGGTCCAGGTCGGTCTTCCAGGACTTGCCGTACGGGGGGTTGGAGAGCATGAAGTCGAACTCCATGCTCGGGTAGGCGTCGTTCGACAGGGTTGACCACTCTGGCCCGCCGACGACGTCGTCAGCGGCCTTCCCCTTGCCCTTGAGAATGAGGTCGGCCTTGGCGATGGCGTAGGTCTCGGCGTTGATCTCCTGGCCGTACAGGTGGGTGGAGACCTGGGTGCCACGCTTCGCGGTGAGCCCTTCGAGGGTCTCCTCGGCCACGGTGAGCATGCCGCCGGTGCCCATCGCGCCGTCGTACAGCAGGTAGGTGCCCGAGGGGATCTGGTCGGCGATCGGCTCGAACATCAGCCGAGTCATCAGGCGTACCGCGTCACGCGGAGTCCAGTGCTCGCCGGCCTCCTCGTTGTTCTCCTCGTTGAACCGGCGCACCAGTTCCTCGAAGACCGAGCCCATGCCGTGGTTGTCCAGCCCGCCGGGGTTGGCTGCGGTGCGCGGGGAGACGTCCAGGGAGGGATCGAGGAACTTCTCGATGAGTGCGCCCAAGCCGTCGGCCTTGGTCAGGCGCGGGATCTGGTTGCGGAACTCGAAGTTGTCGAGGATCTCCTGGACGTTCGGGGAGAAGCCGTCCAGGTACGCCTCGAAGTCGGCCCGGAGCTGGGCCTGAGACCGGGCTGCTCGCAGGTCGCGCAGGGTGAACGGCGAGGTGTTGTAGAAGTCCTGCTCGGCTGCCTGGCGCAGGGCGGCGTCCTGGTTGTCGATGCCGCTGGTGTCCAGCGCGGACTTCATCGTCAGGACGGCCTTCTTCGTCGGCTCCAAGACGCTGTCCAGTCGCCGCAGCACGGTGAAGGGAAGGATGACGTCGCGGTACTTGCCCCGCACGTACAGATCGCGCAGCACGTCGTCGGCGATGCCCCAGATGAACGAGACGATCTTGGAATGGGTGCTGCTGTTCACCGGGCGGTGCTCCTTGCTGAGGGCAGGTCCGTCATCGGACGCACGTCTCAGAGCAGCGTAGTGAAGTCCACCGTCAGAGCCGGGCGGCTGCCGCCACCCGGTTCGGGCGGCGGCAGCCGTGGGTCAGGCGCGGGCGGTGCTTCTGCGTCGTCGTGCTTCGCGGCACAGCCGGCACCGGGGTAGGGCTGTCTCCGTAGCCATGCCCGCCTCGGCGAGGAGCCAGTGGGGTAGCTCGCGGGCGTAGATGTCGGGGAAGTGTTCCTCGATCTCCGCCTCGACCGCGGCGAGTAGGTGCAGGTACCCGACGGCATCCTCGTCGTCGGTGAGGGGCGCGTCGCGGATGGTCCGAACGAGCAGGTCGCGGTTGGCCAGCAGGTGCAACAGGTCGCGCTGGTGTGCGCGCTGACGTGCGTCGCTGGCGTTGGAGCGGTGGTGATGGGTTGTGGACATGCGACCCTCCCGGGTCGTGGACGCCCCTGGGTGACTGGGTGCCACCTGGTGACGCGGAGCGCTCGAGCGCTCAGAGGCACTCCTTGGCGCCTCTGCACCGAGCGCAAGGGAAGGGCACAGGCCACTGTCAGACGGACCGACGTGGGCACGGTCTCGGCGTTGCGGGACGTGGGTTCCGCTGCCGGAGGTGGGTCCCTGTGCTCGTGGATGACCGGTCGGCCTCAAGCCGCGAGGTGGGTGCGTGCGGCCGTTGCCTCGCTCCGCACGCTGCACACGGTGACGCCGTATGGCAACGAACACGAGTAGGTCAATGTCCTCCCGCGGCTCGACTCACCCCAAGGGGCGGGTGGTGAGCAACCGCAGGGCGCGCGTGGTCCGCAGCGGCGCCGGCGCCGATCGTGTGGGTCTCGGCTCCACCGCCGTGCAGCCGCGCGAGGCGCCCATGTGCGACATCGTCTCGTGGTTGGCGGCCTACGAGCCGCGTGGCTCCTCGTGGCGTTCCACGCCGTCGGAGCCGCGGGGCTTCGAGGGATGGGAAGGGGTCTCGGCCTTCGTCCGCGACATGGTCGGGCGCTACGTCGAGGCCCACGGGCCGGTCAGTGTGTTCACGGCCCGGGTGCTGACGCGAACCGTCGTTGAACTGGTGCTGTTCGCGGCCGAGCAGGGCACGACAATCTCGGCGTCAGCGGTGCTGACGCACTGGACCGTCCAGCAGTTCGACGAGGCGTTGACAGCGGCGCTGCGCGCCCGTCTCAAGAACCTGTCGGCAGGCGACCGCAGGCTGGCCGACGCCGCGGGCAGGTCGTCCGTCGCGAGTCAGGTCGGTAGCGCGCGCAGGGTGGCGCAGGCGTTGAATCCGCGGGGTGGTTGGCCGATGGCCAGCGAGCGCCGCCACCGCTACTTCTCCTTGCCCTACTGCCTCACCGAGCTCGGGTTGCTCGAGGACCAGATCGCCCGGAACGCCGGGCTCGCACGCCGTAATGGGGAGGCGTTCCTTGTTCTGGGCCTGGGCGCGGGTCTGGACGGGCGTTGGTCGGCCCGTGTGAGCCCCGAGCACGTGCAGGACCTCGGCGCCGACGGGTTGGTCGTCCAGGTGCCGGGCCGCGCGGTCCCGGTGCTGCATGCCTACGAGGCTCGTCTGCGGGCACTGGTCGCCCAGACCCCCGAGGGAGGGCTCCTGTTCGGTGGCACGGCGACCCACAAGGGAGCGGCGAGCGACGCTGTCGCCCGTGTGCGGGTCGATCCCGGCGGGCCGCAGCTCGAGCTGGGGCGGTTGCGTTCGACGTGGATCGTCACCCACCTGACTATGGGAACCCGGGTGCCCGAGCTCATGGCGGCGGCCGGATTGGAGTCGATGACTCCGATCAGCGACATGGCCGAGTTCGTGCCGCCCCTGGACCCCTCGCCGGCCAGGTGTGTTGCGGCGGCCCGGGCGATGCTGCGCGGTGCTGGTGTGGTGACCCGATGAGTGACAGCGTGAAGCTTCCGAAGGCTCCACGTCGGCGGGCGCCCATCGACGTCACTCAGGAAAGGCAGCCGACGGATGCGGAGTTCGCTGACGCCTGCGACCTCATCGACTGGCTCGGTCCCGAGTTCCACGCCGCCCTGCGCGAAGCGATCGGGGAGGGTAAGGGCCGACCCGGCTCCGTACCGGCTCGAGCCGTCCTGGTGGCCTGGACGCTCAACGCCTTCCAGGAGGGATCGCGCGCCGAGCACACCGACGTCGCTTCGCAGATCGTCGCGTGCTCCGACACCCAGCTAGCAGCCCTGGGCATGAGTCGGTTGCCCCCTCACCGGGCTTACGCCCGGATCTGGGACAAGACCACGCGGATCCACGAGGCCCTGGAAGAAGGCTTTGACTTCGCGATCAAGGGCTCGAAGGTGCATGTCGACCTGGACTGGTGGTGCGACGCCCTCGCCCAGGGTTCCATCCCCGCGGACCTGCCGCGCAGCCGCACGCGTGCCGTCGACGGGACGGACTGGGAGACCTGCGGGACTTTCGTTCAGCCTGACGCCGAGTACGACGGTGCGACACCGCCGGACACCGATACACCGCTCGAGGAGCACGCCAAGACGCTGGCCAAGACTCGCGCACGGCTGAAGGGACGGGTTCCGCTAGGGCCGGACGGTCGCGGGATCTACACCAACGACTCTGGCGCCCGGGCTGGGCATCGCAGCGCGAACAACCAGCACAACGCCGGGATGTACAACGGCTACGAGGGGCACCTCTCGGTTCAGACCCGCGACTTCACCTACCGTGGCCGCCCTGGCGAGCTGACGTTCGGCCCAGAGGTGCCCAACGTCATCACCGCTCTACGCCTGACGGAGGCGGGGGCACATCGCGGTCACGCGGCGGTCCCAATGCTGCTCGCGGAGCGGGTTCCGGACGCCGGACAGCGCGCGACACCGGACCGTGCGGGAACCTCCTTGAGCGCCGTGGTCTGGGACCGCGGCTACTCCTTACTCGCCTACGAGAACGCCCACGGACCCCTGTGGATGGCGGGGATCCAGCCGACCTTCGACCTGACAACCGCACAGCGCGAGCAGATTCAGGTGATGGTCGACATCGACTGGCTCGACGGTGCCCCGTTCAGCAAGCACACACCGTCCCACCTGCGGGACCTGCCACGCGAGGGCCGCAACGACACCTGGGACGAGCGCGTCCGGCTGCGTTCCCTCTACGACGAGCGGGCTCGCTGGCGGTTCTCTCACCACGGGCTGCCTGACGCAGATGGCTTCGTCCGCTTGATCTGCCCGTTCCACGCTGGGCGCCTGCGGGCCACCAACCTGCCGCAGGGAAAGGCATCGAAGAGCGCACCCCTGGTGACGCTGCCCGACGGAGTCGACAAGTGCTGCAGCGGGATCGTCACCGCCGCACCGGAGTTCCTCAAGCTCGCCCAGGCGCAGGCGCTCCTCTTCCAGACCACGGCCTGGACGATGGCCTATGGCCCGCGTGTCCTCGTCGAGACAGGGAACTCGCTCATCAAGGACAAGTACGCCACCCTGAATCGCGCGTACACCAAGCTCATGGGACTGGCCAAACGTAAGTTCGCCCTCGCGTTCCTCATTGCCGGCATCAACCGCCGGATCGTGCGGGCGTGGCGTGCCAAGCAGGCCGACGAGCCCGGGCACCGCCGGCGCCTGCGCAAGTTCGAGGCGACGCGTGCGGGCCTCGTCGCACGCAGCAGCGCCGAGGTCGAGTGCTCCGCGAGCACGAACGCGACCACGACGACGCACCGCTCGGCGCCGACCGCGCCCCCGAGCAGGGTCGCGAAGCCTCAGCGAAGCAGGCCGGGCACAAGGAGACCGCGAACACCGAGTCCCCTGCGCACGTAGCACTCAGCGAGCATCCACCACCCACCCACTGCCACGGCTGACCCGCAGCCTCACGTCCACACTGGACGTGAGGCTGCTCGGCGTACCCGGACACAGGCTTCGCTCACCTTCAGGCAGTCTCACGACCTGCCGTATGCCGGTGCCAAGGGGGATCTGACCGCGAGGGGCGAGGATCGAGGGCGGCAGACGGCCGGTTCAGGCGGTCTGCCGGAGAAACCGGAACCACGACGGCCCAGAAACCGGAACCAGCTCTGGAGCGGGTGACGGGAATCGAACCCGCGCTATCAGCTTGGGAATCCGACTCTGTCTGGTTTCCAGACCCTGGTGACCTGATAAAAGTGCTGGTCAGACGCTTGCGAGCCTACACGGAGATGCACTGAGAGGACTCGATCTGAACCCCCTTATGGCACGTTATGGCATGCCACTGGGGGCTGACTCTTTTGGTTTGCGAAGACAGGGTCTATCGCCGGAGCCCAATCTGCGGATGGTGCTCATCGAGCAGGCGTCGCGCCTCGGCTCGCTTCGACTGCAGTTGCCGCTCGAGATCGACGCGTCAACCCTCGCGCCAGACGAGACGCCGAGCGGTGTGGCCGAGCCTCCCGTCGCGTAGTGGCGCGTTCGGCGACGGCGGTCTACGCGACGGGGAACGCGGTGGCCAGGCGCTGATGGAGGGCGGCGACCTGCTCCCCGTTGAGGGGCCCAACGCCGTTGAGGATCTGGGCGGCCTTCTTCGGCCAGACTACGTCGACCTGGTCCACCGAGAAGGCGCCGCCGATCAGGGGCCAGTCCGCGTCGACGAAGCACAGCATCCCGCGGACACGGATGTCGGAATGGCTCGGCTCGAGTGCTCCGCGCACGAGGTCGACCTGCTGGTGCATGCCGACCAAGAGCTTGGTGCAGTCGCGGCCGCCGACGATGAGGGTGGCTGTGCGCGGCCGCAGGATGCCGCCCTGGATCCGCAGGTCGGGACGGCCCTTGTAGCGCTTCGCGTCGATGACATAGACGCCGCTGGGCGTGACGGCGATGTGATCGATGTTTGCCCGCGTGCCCGGGATCCGGCGGTCGTGCAGCACGCGGACGTGCTCATTGGCCCACTTCTCCAGGCTGCGGGCCACCATCTGCTCACCCACCGCTCCGGTGCTCCATGCCCGAGTGCTCTGGGGGTCGGCGGACAGCGCGAGGATCAAGCCTCCAAGTTTCGGGTGCGCGGTCCGGATCCGATCCTCACGCTTGGAGGAGCGACGCTCGTGCTCTCGCTTCGCCGAGGCTCCCGCGATGCCGGAATCGATCGCGGTCGCAGCTGTCTCCTGCTGCGGCGCCTCGCGAATGGCCACGATCGGCGAGTGCGCGTCGCTCACCGGGCACAGCACGCATCGCACCGCCTTGGTGGCTCGTTCGTACACGCCCAGCTCGCGCGCGCGGAGCTCGGCACCACACAGCCGGCACGTGCCCGCGTAGCGCAACCGCATGGTCTTGTCGGCGGCAGGGGCGAAGTCGGCGCTGGTCATACGTGCTGCATCGGCATGCCAGCCCGTTCTACTGAGCGGCATGAAACTGTCGCGCCACGGTCCGCGCTAGGCAGGCTTATGTCGACGGGCCGTATGCCCTGCAACCCCTGGGCGCGCCGGCCGAGGCGGTCAACGTGCGGGACGACGGCACGGCCCCAAGTCGTGACCGGCCCGGCTCGTGACCGGCCAGCCCTGCCGGTCACCGTTGCACGCCGCAGGGACAAGGCTTCGGCGAGGCTCGGCCGTGAGAGGGTGCTCGGCGATAGAGTCGCCGCGGATGGCGGTACGCGACTGAGGGAGGCAGGACATGGCGCGCGCAGACCTGCTCCTCGACCTCGTGGATGCGGAACGTCGTGGTGATCGGGAACGGTTCCGTGTCCTCGTTGAGGCTGTCATCGCCGAGGAGCGTGCCAACCAGCACCATCTCGTCGCTGACCGACTGTCCGAGATCATCACGACGACGGGGCAAGGCGTCGTCCGGGATGATCGCGCCAAGGCGATCCGTGATCTGGTGCAGGAAGTCGTGCCGAACCGGCGGCTGGACGACCTGGAGCTTGCAACGGTTCCGCAGCGGGTGATCGCCGAACTGGTCGAGGAACAGAAGCGCGCAGATCTGTTGCGGAGCTATGGCATCGAGCCGCGCAACCGGCTCCTGCTGTCTGGGCCGCCCGGCAACGGAAAGACAAGCGTTGCGGAGGCCGTCGCCTCGGAGTTGATGCTGCCGTTCTACGTGATCCGTTACGAGGGTGTTGTGTCGAGCTTCCTCGGCGAGACCGCGTCACGGCTCGACGAGGCCTTCGAGTTTGCTCGCACCCGCCGCTGTGTGTTGTTCTTTGACGAGCTCGACACCATCGCGAAGGAGCGGTCGGACGAGCACGAGACCGGTGAGATCAAGCGAGTCGTGTCGACGCTGCTGCTCCAGATCGACAAGCTCCCGGCGCACGTGATCTTCGTTGGCGCTACCAACCACAGCGAGCTGCTGGACCGTGCCGCGTGGCGGCGTTTCCAGATCCGGGCCGAGCTTGAGTCTCCTACCCGTGGGCAGGCCGCCCGGTTCCTAGAGCGGCTGGCAGGTCGACTGGGCGGCGACCTAGGCTTCGCTCCGCGCACTCTGGCCGACAAGTTGGCCGGCGCGAGCTTCGCCGAGCTGGAGGAGTTCGCACTCGACGTGCGACGTCGGGCGATCCTGGAGCTGCCAGAGAGCAACATGAGGCGGATCGTTCAGGAACGCCTTGAGCACAGACGCGATCAGGCGGCGGAATGACCGGAGAACCCCGGCCGCTACTCGCCTTTGGTCCGCCGGTCGTCGTTGACCGTCCCACTCAGTCCAGCCGGGACCTACCCCGGCTGTCGGGGCCTGGCGGCGGGCGGCAGGGAGAGCGACTCACACCGCAGTTCCGCGAGCTCGCCGGGGCGTTCGACGGAGAGCGAGCACGGTTCGCCGACGGTTCGCCCGACGAAGTCGATCCCGCCCTGGTGGTGGTGTTCGACCTCGCCGGCAGCGTCAAGGACTTCTGCAACGCGATCGACCGTATTGAGGGCCTGGAGTTCCTGTCGGAACTGCTCGGTGAGCCCGCGGACCCCGATGACGACTTCCACATGACGGACCGGACCCGAGGGCGCACCGACAAGCCCGTGCAGCACTCGCTCTACCTCGTGATGTCCAACGCCAGAGCGATCGACGAGCTGATCCGCTTGTTCGGGCTGTGGCAGCAGGACCCGTCAGTGACCTTCGAGCACGGGCTGAACAAGTTCAAGGCCGCGTTTGGGCAGTTGGCCGCGATCCGCCGGTGGGGGCCGGAGGACCGCATCCGTGAGACCGGACTGCGGGATCGCTGGCGGGAGACCCTGGACCTCGTCGGCCAATCGGTCAGCCTCGTGAAGGTCGAGGTCGAACTGTGGTATCGACGCGCCGCGGAGGCGCGCGCCGCGGCCGAGTCTCATGTCGAACGGGTCGTCATCGGCACCGGGGGGCGCATCCTCGATCGCTCCCAGATCGACCAAATCGGCTACCACGCAGTCCTGGCCGAGCTACCCATCCAGCAGGTCAGCTCGGTCCTGACCCACGGAGCAGAGTCGATCCGGCTCCTTACGACCGACGACGTCATGTTCGTCAGCCCGTTCACGCCAATGAGCGTTGCGCCAGCGACGCTCGACCCCGTCGCCCAAATCCGACTGCCGCCCGGCCAGCGGGTGGAGGGGTTGCCTCGCGTCGCGCTGCTGGACGGACTTCCCTTTCAGAACCACGACGCTCTCGCAGGGCGGCTGATCGTCGACGACCCCGATGATCTGGGCGTGGACTACCCGGTGTCGGCACGCAATCATGGAACCGCGATGGCCTCGCTCATCGTGCAGGGCGACCTCTCCGCCGGTGCGGAACCGCTCGACCGGCCGCTGTACGTGCGCCCGATCATGCGTCCCCACGAGTTCGCCGTCGGGCATGAACAGGTACTCCCGGACCAGCTGCTGACCGATCTTCTCCACCGGGCGATCAAGCGGATCGTGGACCGTGAGGGCGACCGGGATGCCGTAGCTCCGAGCGTCCGGATCATCAACTTGTCCATCGGGGCGCAGGCCAGGTCGCTGGTGCGAAGGATGAGCCCGATCGGACGGCTGCTCGACTGGCTGGCTCAGTCATACAACCTGCTGTTCGTCGTCAGCGCGGGCAACCACCTCGACCCCGTCGTGATCCCCGCAGCAAGCGCAGGTGACGCCGACTCCGCACGCTCGGCGGCAACGCTCGCGGCGTACGGCGCATCCCTGCTCCGGGGCATCTTGCCGCCTGGCGATGCCCTCAACGTCTTGACGGTTGGCGCGACTCACGACGACGGGCTCGGCGAGATGGACGTACCGGACACCGTTTGGGATATCACCGAACCCGGCGCGCCTGCCCACTACAGCGCAACAGGTCCAGGCGTCGACCGCTCGGTGAAGCCGGATGTTCACCACAGCGGGGGCAGGGCGCTCTACGCCCGGCCGGTCATCGAACCGGGCAAGGACTCGGTCGCTGTCGCTCTCGCACCAACCGCTACCGCTGGACCGGGATTGCGGGTGGCAGCCCCAGGACGGGCAGGGGCGACGAACGCGACGGTCTTCACGACTGGGACCAGCAACGCCACGGCGCTAGTCACGCGCGAAGCGAGCCGACTGTTCGACATTCTTGAAGCCGGAACAGCAAGCGGGGACGACACCCCGTTCCCAGACGCCCTTTACCATCCCTTGATCGTGCGGGCGCTTCTCGCGCATGCGAGCAGCTGGGGTCCATGGGAGGCGCGGCTACGCCGGGAACTCGGCCTCGACAATCAGACCGCTCGCCGTCAGCTCACCGCGATGCTCGGCTACGGGCGACTCGACACCGATCGACTCGGGACGGGTGCGACAAACCACGCGCTGCTCATTGCCGGAGGCCAGATCGCTCGGGACCAGCGTCACACCTACGAGCTCCCGCTCCCGCCGTCGTTGCGCGCCCGCGCCGACTGGCACCGCTTCACGATCACCCTCGCCTTCACGGCGCCCACCGCCGGCCAACTGGCGCGCTATCGCGGCGTCAAGGTCTACTTCGCGACGCCCAACACGGATCTGGCCGGTGGGGATCGGATCGAGGCCGAGCACGCAAGCGTCAGACGGGGGAGCCTTCAACACGAAATCATCCAGGGCACCAAGGCGATGGTGTTCGGCGAGGGCAGCACCTTCCCGATCCACGTGGAGTGCATGGACGACGCCCAGCGCCTGAGAGCGAGAGAGTCGGTCCGCTACTCACTTGTCGTCTCCGTCGAGACCGCCGTGGAGACCTCGACGACGATCCACGACGAAGTTCGCGCGAGACTGCGCGAGCTGATCCGCGATCGCGCCCGCGAACGTGTGCTGGCCCGGCCACCTGTGCAAACCACCTAAGAGACGACTGCAGCCGAACGGACCTCTCGGCACCCGCGTCGTTGGCCCCGGCACCAGCCGTCACCGGACTGCTCCGCCCGTGCGCCCGGTTCGGCGACCAGCACCCGGGTGCGGTGCTCCTCGAGCACGGTGGTGTCGTTGTGGGAACGGGTGGAAACGTATCGCCTCATCCACGACGTCGAGGTCGAGCCTGTGCCCACTGTGACCTCCTGACGGCCGCGTCGCGCCTTCGGAGATGAAGGCGCACAAGCAGAACCAGGGGAGGGACGCGGTGAGTGCTCACGGGTCGTACGTGACAGCGGACCGTACAGCGGATGAGCCCACGCGTGGCAAGACCGCAGGCGGCCACCTCGCTGGCGTGCCGCGGCTCTCGTGCCAGCTGCTGAAGGACGGGCGGTGACGAGCGATCCAGACCAAGCGTGTGGGACATCAATGGGGTGAGCTCGACATCCATGGCCGAGCGCTCCAAGGCGGCCGTCGTCAGGAGCTCCCGGCGCAGCAGCTGGCCGTCACGCGCTCCGAATGCCTTCAACAGCCTCTTCGTCGTCGGTCGCTCTCGCACGAGGACATCGGCGCGCTTCTCTCGAGGAGCTGGGCGGCGCCGACGTAGTCGACGATTTGGAGTTCCTCGCCTGAGCCGGGCCGGAGTTCCAGAACTACGACGGCTCCACCTCGTCGGCCAAGAAGGCCACATACAGTCTCGAGCGGCTGGCAACCCCGGAGGCCAGAGAGGCGATCACACGCCTCCGCCATCACCACGAGCAGGAGATCCGTGGCCTGGTGGAGCGCATGGAGCGCCGACAGGCGCCGGAGTGATGGGCAAAAGAGACTCTGCAGAGATCTGTGCCTATTGCCTTGCAGGTCATGAATTGGTCACGGGGTGACCTGACGTCCGACGGCGTCCACGAGGTCACGGGCTCGACGTGACAGTGCGGCCGCGACCGTCAGCCGGCGCGTCGTCGTCAGGCCCCGACGTAGGGCTTGGTGGATCGCGAGCTCGACCTGTTCGGGCTGGGTGCCACCGTCGATGCAGTCGACGATCGTCCGCTCCGGGCTTGTCGCTGTCACGCTGGACATCTCGCGGACCTCCTCGCCCGTGAGCGGGCGGGTCAGGGTGTGCAGTCGCACTCCGGGGCGCGGGCGCTGTCCTCGCTGGGTACGTGGGACCGAGATATGGACGGTGTCGGGGATGACGTCAGCCAGGTCGTACAGCTCGAGTGCGCTCTCGTGCGACACGACGCCGCCAGCAGGCCGGAGCGGGAGCCAGGCTGCGACGACGTGTTCGAGCGGGCTCGTCGGGAAGTGGCGCAGGCGGTAGACGCCGCGACCGATGCGCTCGTACCGGCCGCCGGGCCGCGCGTGATGGCTCAGGGTGCTGCGGTCCATCCCCGCCTCGAGCGCCTGGCCCGCGGTGAAGTATCCGCTCTGACTCTCCGCGGTCGCATAGAGCAGGTCATGGTCGACGTCATGCATAAGTTTGATCCTATCAACTACTCGCATGACAACCGTACGTCTCACGACCTCTCCCCGAGCCCGTCGTCACGTGATGCGGCTACCGCCGTCCGAGACGCGGGATCACGCGCGCGGGTCGGAGCAGGTCCTCCAGGTCGGTCCTGCGGATGCGGACGACGCGGGCGCCGACCTTCACAGCGCGGAGCTGGCCGTCGGCGATGAGCTTGCGGATGAAGCGTTGGGTGACGGCGAGCTCGTCGGCGGCTTGGGCGACGGTGAGGAACGGGGTGCGGGGGTCGGTGGTGGTGATGGCCATGGGGTCCTCCAAGGGCGGTCGAGATGTGCGGGCGTGGTTGGCGTCGACGGTCATGGGCCGAGCCTGTCGATGACGCGGGCGGGCGCGACTGGGCTGTAGGCCGGGCCGGAGAACGAGGACGTGCGGGGGCGGGCGCGGGGCAGGAGGCCGTCGGCTTGGAGTCGTTCGATGTAGCGGGGGTTCTGGTTGGCCGGTCGCCCGGGTGGGGGCACGGGGGCGCGGTCCAGGGGGTGGAAGGCCGCCCAGGTCTCGGTGGCGGAGAGCTCGGCGTGGCTGGTGGCCAGGATCTGGTTCAGGATCTGGCGGGCGGTGGGTCGATCGTGGTGGCTGGTGCCGGGGATGTCGGGTGGGCAGTGGTCGGTCAGGTCGGTGGGGACGTAGACGTGGTTGGCGTGGTGGCCGCGGGTCAGTGCGACGTAGAGGTCTTCGCGGGCCATGGTCGGGGTGGCGATGGTGTGGGACTCATCGACGGTCATGCCTTGGGAGCGGGCGGTGGTGATGGCGTAGCCGAGCTCGACGTGCTCGGCGACGTAGGGCGCTGGCAGGCGCACCGACCGGCTTCCGTATACGGCCTGCCCGTCGCCCCGAGCACCGGAGTGTGCGTCCCGGTTGCCGAGCCGGGCGTGGCTCGCCCGCCGCGGCTGCGCGGCGTCGACGGTGAGGGATCCGTCGGGGTGGGTGGCGGTGACGTGCCACAGGGCGCCGTTGCGGACGTACCCGTCCTCGGTGCGCAGTCGCCGGTCGTTGCGGCGGGTGATGATGCGGTCCCCGACGCCGGCGACCAGCCCGTCGTGCAGGGTGATGCCGTCGGGGTGGGCGTGGCCGGTCAGGATGGCGCGTTGGCGGGCTTGGGTGTTGAGCTCGCGCACGGTGCGCAGGTCCGCGGCCTGCAGCAACGCGACCCGGCCAGCTGATGCTGCGGTGTCGGCGGCGTCCAGGGCCATGTCGATGATGGTGTCCAGGTCGCCGTCGTGGATGGCGCCGTGGGCTTGGTAGGTGTCCAGGGCGCGGGGTTGGCCGTGACGTAGCTCCAGGGTGGCGCGGGCTTCCCAGGGGTGGGTGAACCTGTGCAGGGTGGTGAGCTCGGCGGTGGGGCCGCGGCGGGCGAGCATCCCGAACGCACCACCGGCCCCGACCGGACCGCGCTGGCGGTGATCCCCGACCAGCACCACCTTGGCGTCGGCCTGCTCGGCGAGCTGAACCAGGATCGCCAGGGTCGGGGTGTCGGCCAGCGACGCCTCATCGACCACCACGATCTGGCCCATGGTGAACCGCCAGGTGTCCTGCTCGATCCTGGCCTGCCACATCTGGTTCGTGGCCTCGAGCACCGCGGCTCGGTCCAGATCAGGCTGGGTCAAAGTGGCCACGGCCTGCTCGTGGACGACCGCGCGGGCCGCCGCGCCGGGCCCGCAGGCCTCGTGTAGCCACTTCGCGGTCGTCTCGGTCGCGATGCCCAGGGCCCGATGCAGGGTGTGGGCGGCGGAGGCGGAGGGGGCCAGGCCGATGACCTTGCGTCCGTGATCGCGGGCGATCTGGGTCAGGGCGGCCAGGGTGGTGGTCTTGCCGGTCCCGGCCGGGCCGACCAGGACGTCCAGACGGTGCGGGGAGGTCATGACCGCCTGGACCGCGGCGGACTGGTCGGGGGTCAGGCCGGCCAGGTGGGGCGAGCGGGGTAGGGCCTCGGCGTCCCACCCATACAGCGGGTGGGGGTAGTCGGTGGCCTCGGCGGCCTCGAGCAGGACCCGTTCGGCCCCGAGCAGCTCGACGGTGGTGAACAGCGCCTCACCGACCCGGGCTGTGGTCGGGTCGCGGCCGGCATCGAGGTGCACGCACCGTCCGGCGGCGGCCTTGGTCAGCTGGTCCAGCAGGAGCTGGCGGTGGCGAGGCGAGGTCATGCGCAGGGCCTTGGTGACCCGGGCCGCGGCTGCCCCCAGGTTCCAGGTCGACCAGACCGAGCGGTGCTCGCCCGCGTCTTTGAGGACCTGGGTGATCAGGGCGTCGCGGATCAGCGGGCCGATGTCGTGGGCGTGCAGCCCCCGGGTGTAGTCCCCGACCAGGGCCCGGGCAGCCAGGTCACGGGGTTCTAGGCCGGTGCAGGCCCGGGCGCGGTTGGCCCAGTCGGTGAACAGGTCCGCCAGCGGGCGGATGATCTTGGCTGGGCGGGTGGCCCGGGTCAGGTGTGCCCGGGCCTTGATCGTCTCGACCCGGTTCGGTGCCCGCCCGTGGGTCGAGGTGAAGGTCTGAGCCCAGTCGAGCTCGGCTTCGTGGATCCGGTCGGCCCGCGAGGAGAACTCGCGCAACAGCTTGTCGTCGATGCCGTTGATCTCGAAGGCGTCGTTGCGCCCGGCCCCGCGTGGCCGGTGGGACCAGGACACGCCCAGGCGTCGGTGCAGCTCATCGGCGACCAGTCCGTCGTAGAGCTCAGAGACCGTCACGGTCGCGGCGTGGACGGTCCTGCCATCCAGGGACCGCCAGACCCGGTCGGGGCCCTGGACCTTGTTGGCCAGCACCACATGGGTATGCAGCCCCGGATCCCCCGCACGGGTGTCGTAGTGATCAAACCCCGCCGCGACCATCCCCCGGGTCCGGATCTGACGGCACCCTGCAGCACCGACCCGGGTGCGGACCACCGCGTGCTCGACGAACCCCAACGCCTGGGTCAGCGCCGCGTGATGCGCGCCCACGACCGCGGCCCTGGTCCGTTCGTCGCCCAGCGCCCACACCACCGCGGCGGACTTCGGCACGGTGAACGTCAGATCGAATCCCACCACCGGACGCACCTGCCCCACGAACGAGCGCCCCAACGCGGTCCCGGTGACCGGGTCGTGCCCGTCACGGAACACCGCGACCATCCCCGCCTCGGAGACCACGTCCCCGACCCGCACCCGGGCGCCGTCGCCCCCGAGGCCGCGCAGGCCCGACCCGAGCCACCGGCCCGGCGGGGTGCCCGTGGCCTCGTAGTAGGCCACCAACGGCTCACCGGCGCCCAGGAACGCGTCACCGGCCGCGACCTGCCGGGTCAGGTAGGCATACCCGGCCCCGGCCACCAGCTTGTGCATCCCCATCACCGACAACGACCCCCTCCCCGAGGTGAGAGGCCCCTACATGTACGGGTGCACGAAGACGACCAACATGAGGGGACGCCACCGCACCGACCCCTTGCAGGACTGGGGTGCGGCACACGGGAGAAGACGCGACGCACACGCCACCCGGGCCGCGTCAGGCATCCGGACAACGCGTCAGGCAGGATCGAAGCCGCGTCAGGCGCCGATCTCACCTCGCGCCCCTGCAGGGCATATCGGTACCGGTATGGTGCTCGCGTGGACGCCGCGACACTGATCCGCTCGACCCGCCAACGTGCCGGGTTGTCGCAGGCCGCCCTGGCCCAGCGCGCCGGCACCTCACAGCCGGCGGTCTCTCGCTACGAGGCGGGCGCCGCGTCACCCTCTGTGGCGACCTTGGACCGGCTGCTCGCGGTGATGGGGGCCCGGCTCGAGCTGGCCGTCACGGACGCACCACGGCACCTGGACGTGCGGACCGCGCGGATGACCAAGCTCCGGGCGAACCGTGACCAGATCCTCAAGATCGCCCAGCGCCACGGCGCCAGCAACGTGCGGGTCTTCGGTTCCGTCGCCCGGGGCCAGGACCGGCCCGACTCGGACATCGACCTGCTGGTCGACCTCGACGTGCGCACCCACGGCCTGCTGCCCCTCGCCGCGATCGCCGACGAACTCAGCGCCCTGCTCGGCGAACGGGTCGACGTCGCACCCGCAGACGCCCTCGCCCCGCACGTGGCGGCCTCCGCGCTGACCGAGGCGGTCCCGCTGTGAGCCGGGGTGACAGCGAGCGACTGCGCGACAATCTCAGAGCCATCGAGGCGATCGACCGGGCCCAGGCCGCGGGATAACGCCTGTCCAGCGATCCCGACGCGACCGCCGTCGTGCTCGCCGCGTTCCAGTTCCACGTGTTCACGACCGGCGCCCGCATGCGCGACCTGATCGGCCACCACTACTACAAGCTCGACGCCCAGATCGTCCACGCCACCATCGGCCAGGCCCTCGAGCGCCTACGCGACGCCTGCCACGCACTCCTGACTGACCTCGACGCCGACGACCACCCCGCACCCTGAACCGCACCTGAGCTGCAGCAGCGACCTCCGCTCGGCGCTCATGCCAAGGCTCTGACCACGCGAATACTCGTCTTGCACTCCGTGCGAACAGCGCCGGGTGGGGCGCAGTGTCGGATGCCCGGGGCGCCAGGGCCAGGAGTGGCTCAACCCTCCTGACGGCAGGGAACACCGCGTGCGCCGCATGGCTAGTGGCCGCGGCGACGCTCTGATCGTTCGATCGCGTCGATGGCCGACGACAACTCATCCACGGCCACGATTGCCACTGGTGAATCGCTCAGGTAGCTGCCCAGCAGTGGCGCGTTCGTCACGACCAATGGGACGACCCGGCGGCCGGGCGTGTGCGCGAGACCTAGCGCGTCCTCCACTTCCCGCAAGTGTGCCGAGACCTGGGCGACCCGACGCGAGAGGCGCTCTGTGGCCGCCTTGGGTCCTGTCGAGAGGGAAGCGACCTCTCGAACCAGTTCGCTCGGCGTACGCGCCGTCTCAAGGTCTTTCGCCTCGATTGCGACCAGCACTCCAGCCGGTGTCGCCACAAGAACGTCGATGTCGCCTAGGTCCTCACCTTCTACGTCCTTGAGGTTCAGCGTTCCGGCCCTGGTGAAGCCTCGACGAACGGCGAGCATGCCGAGCGTCCGCGAATCGGCCTCGATGCGGCGTTCGAACGCCGAACCCTTTCGATCTCGCTGAGCGGCTAGCGCGCTCCGCATCGCCTTCGAATTCGCCCTGAGCCTTCCGGCCAGGTGCCGGTCCAGCCAACGGCGTGGTGCAAGCCAGAGGCTGCGGTGCCCGAACAAGACTCGAGTGTCTCCGGACGCCTCGTCGGCCACACGGATCACTGGCCGCACCAGAAGGGAGCGGTCCCGGTTGAACCTCCACGGGTACACGTCCGCCACCCCCGCCCAGTAGTCGGTCATCGGCCCGAGCGTGAGGGCCGCGAGTATCTTCCACGCGACGTCTTCACTCAAGCCGGACGACGTCGTCAGGGCGAGCAGCACCTCGGATTCGGTGAGGTCGCCGACGTCGTCTTGCCCGCGATCGCGGGAAGCGTCGATCACAGCCCCACACGCCGCAACAAGTTGCGTGTACGTGAAGCCGTACTCGGCCATGGCGAGCGGGTCGAGCGCACCAAGGGGACCTTCGGAGGAAGAGGGTGCGTTCGATGGCAGGTCCGCATCCGGAACGGACTCGATGGTGTCCGTGGCTGCCGCAACGGCCGACGCCTCGGCGACCGTCTGGGCCGTGAGGCGCTCGACGAACTCGGCCGTCGCCTTGGTGTACGCCTCCTGCTCGCGCGAGATGCCCAGTCGACCCGACGGAAGAATGCTGATCTCGTGGTCTGCGAGTCCTCCGTGCAGGGTGTCGGAGAGCATCCCCTTGTTCACTATTTCAGCGGCTAGCGCCATCAGTAGGTCGTAGCGCTCGTGCGTCAGTGCGTTCGAACCCCTCGCGGGCTCGGCGGACAGGCGCTCGATGAGGAAGCGGAGCGCGATGCTCGAGGTCGTAGCGCCTCGTCGCTGACGCTTGATCCGCTGGACGTCGCTCGCGGCGTCACCGAAGCACGCGATGCGAACCGGCAAGCGCCTCTCGTCGGCCGCGACTTCATGGAGGAGCGCCTCGTGCAACTCGGCAAGCTCGCGAAGTGCAGCCGTTCCGTCGAGGTCATCGAGTTCTCTCTCCAACCAGGCTCTCAGGAAGGCCGTGACATGGTCGTTCAGGAACGCAGTGCGTTCCGCGTCGGGCACGGTCCCCTCGTGGAACCCTGCAGCCACAAGGTGGCCACCGAGGCCGTCGAGAACGATGGCGATAGCCGCGTCGTTGACCCGGCGTGCGGGTGGAAGATGCCCAGGCCAGAGCAGGAGGTCGTCGTCCGCGCGAACGATCTGCGTCATGATCTTCTGCCCGGGGGGACAGACGCGGTCGCGCAGTGCGCTGCGGCGATTCTCCGGCCACTCGGGTTCCCGTGAGCCAAGAGTCACCAGCCCGGCGATGAGTTCGGCGACGAGTTGTCGATCGACCTCATTGGGGGCAGCGTCCGGGGGAGTTGCCCAGGGTGCGTGGCTGGCGAGTGTGAAGCCGACGGTGGGAGCGCTGCGCACTGGAGGTTCAGGATCCGCCGTCGCCCCCTCGCACCACACCCAGGCAAGCGCTCCGGCGTCGCGGCCTTCGACGGGACCCGCGCGGTCGCGTTGCGAGCGGATTTGCAGGGTGACGAGCAGCTCGGTGACGCCAGCGTCGACCTCGAGAAGCGACGGCTCTGCGCTGTGGAGTTGCCAGAGCCAGTACACGATGGACTCCGGGAGAGTGCGCTCTGGCTGGCCTTCGCTGTCGGCCCCGGGCTGGAGGAGCCCACGGGCCCAGACGGTCGTGTCGCCCAGCCTTGCGAAGCAGACCGTCCGGTCGCCGAAGAAGCCGCGAACAGGACTCGCGTCTCCGTGCAGCGCGAGCGATCTGGCGAGTCCAGGCCCATACGGGGCGAAGGCTGGCCCGGCCGCACGGGCCGCCTCATCTCGTAGGTTCTGCCCGTAGCCGGGGGTCACGCTCAGAACACTTGGCGGTGGATCGTCCGAGAGATAGAAGCTGTCGTGTGAGTCTCGGAACAGCGCGTACGTGTCCACCTCGGAGAACGAGAGGATCCTGGTGGTTTCGCCTAGCCTGGCGCGCGCTTGAGCGAAGTACCAGAGCGTCAACCGGTCGGTTCCTGGTGCGGTGAATATCGTGCGAAGACCGTCCACGGTCAAGAATATCGTCGGGCTTGCCGAGAATTCACCGAGGTACATGTCGTCACGACCGACGCCTTGGCGCAGGTCGATGACGAGGACCCGGCTTGGTTCATGATCAAGAGGTTGCGTGTCGACACAGGTATGTGTTGCCGCGCCCCAGACGGATGTCACGTCGTACTCGTCCAGGGTGTCGACTGACACCCTGAGGTCGAGCAGCTTGTCGCCGTCAAGTGGCGCCGTCATGCGCGTGAATCCGAGCACGTCCGTCGGCTCTACCGGCCGAAGGGGTTCGTCCAGCATCGCAGTGAACAGGAACTCGACGTCCTCGACGACTGTAGCCATCAGTGCTTGCACCAACTGCTCGGCGCAGTCGTGTTGGTGGGCGGCGACGATGATGAAGTGTCGCAGCGCGGTCGCCAGCTCGGTCGGACTGGCAACCACGATCCCCAGATGCGTGTCGACGAGTGGCCGCACTAGGAGACTGCTGTCGGAGTCCATTCCAGGGACTGCGGGGTAGTCCGCCGCGCCGAGGAGGCCCTGTGGGCTGCGCGGAGCCGCAGGGTCGCTCGAGTCGTGCAAGGCCGATCGACTCGGGGTGAGTTCCCCGTGCTTCCAGAGCAGGGTGTCGGCCAAGAACCGTGCTTCCAGGGCGCCGCGACCCACGAAGAGTTCTTCCGGTGCAAAGACAACGCGGTCGGAGAGGCCCGCGAGCCGCGTGGCGCTGGGAACGGTGACCTTGCGAGTGAGGTCGGGCGCCCGCTCATCGGTCCTGCGTTCGAACCGTCGCGCGAGTAGGTCGCTGAGTCCGAGCAGAAACGTGGTCACCGACTGAACCTGAGTGTAGAAGCGCGGCGGAAATGCATCGGGTGGCTGGCCGAAGACCGCTCGAATAAGGCGCTCTGCGATGTCGGCGGAGCCCGTCGCTTGACCTTCCACCACGATGAATCGTCGAACGGGGGCATTCACCTCGACGACGGGGAAGCCTTCGAACTGATCGAGTGCGCTCAACATCGCTGGGCCCCCGATCTCGTCTGCCGCGAGAAGTCGCCTAATCGCCGACGTGGAGAGGGGTCTACCCGCCTGGGTCGCCAGCGAAGCGGCTTTGAGCGACAGGGTCTGCAGCAGGAGCAGTTCGTTCACATTTCTGAGGTCAAGCTGCAGCGCGGCACTGACTGCAAGCACCCTCGCGGTGTCCACGTCGCGCAGCAGAGACTCAATCACTTTGCGAACATAGCTGACCCATCCGACATTGGGCACGTGGCTCAGCGCCGATGGGTCTTGGTGCCCGCGCTCGGAGCAGTGCCACGTCGGCCACGCGTTCGGCGACCTAGCCGGCTGACCACGGTTTGCCAGCGATCCCCGTGCCCCGCGGGCGCCAAGCCCGACTACCGTGCCGAACATGCCTGACGACGACAGACCCACGCCGCTCGACGAGACCGAGCCATGGCTTGTCGGCGGAGACGGGGACGCTGTGCGGACCGCGGCCCGTCTCGGTGTACCCACGGCCTCGCTGGCCCTCTACGCACGCTGGTGGCAGCTTGAGGCGTGGCTCCGAGAACTGGTGTACGTCGAGCTCCGCGCTCTCCATGGTCGCGAGTGGGGCGACGTGGTGCGAGCGGCGTCAGGCCGCCAGTCCGCTGACGCGAGCTACACCCACATGCAGGGCGCGGACAACAAGAACCCGTTGGCGTACCTGGACTACTCGCAGATCGTGAGCCTGATCGATGGGCACTGGGACACGTTCGAGTACGCACTGCTGACCAAGAAGGCGTGGGACGGGCGGCAGGAGGAGCTCAAACGGATCCGTCATCGGATCGGGCACATGCGCCGGCCACACTTGGACGACCTCGGGCGGCTCGAGCAGACGCTCAGGGACCTCGAGCGTGGAACGTTCATCGCTCTTGCGTCGTACAACGACGACCATGTGCCCGATCCCGACGACCACGATGACGCGGTCACTCGTGGATGGGTGCAAGCCGAGCATGACGACGCCCAACGTCTGATCATCCACGCGCGCAGACAGTACGAAACCCGGCTAGTCGTCCGGTCATCGGCCAGACCATGGGTACCCGCTGGCGAGCGTTCGGGTCACGGAGCCGGTCGCTTGTGGCACGCCGATTTCTACGTCAGCGGGCGGAGCGTCGAGGCGGATCGTCTCTGGTACGACACGGATCTCAACTCGATCCGTGAACTGATCGTCCACTTCCGGTGCGATGGCCCGCACCACGTCGGGTTCACCTTCAGCGGCGCCGACGACGACGTGGCCGTGGCTGATGCGATCGGCACGGCGTTCGACGCAGTGCTCGAGCACGCTCCTCTCTGGAGCGCTCACCTCGGCGACGACGTTGACGAGTGGCGCGGAGCCTTAAGGAACATCGACTTCCGACTGCTGGTCGACTCAGCCTGGATGATCGTCGACAGCGCAACCCTGCCGATCACGAGCTTTGGCTCCGGCGGCGCCGTCCGCAGCAACCCGGGGTGGTGAGTCCCGGCCCCACCCGGCGCAGAGTTCGAGGGGCGGTCATGTCCGTCCATCTGTGCCCACGATGGCGTCGAGGCGGTCTGCGATGCGGCGCTGGGCGTCGTCGGCGGCGTGCTGGTAGTGGAGGGCCGCGCGGGGTGTCGCGTGACCGGCGCGCTGCATGAGCTCGGGCAGCGTGGCGCCGGTCAGGGCGACGAGCGTCATCGCGGAGTGGCGCAGATCATGCCAGGTGAGGTCGTCGCGGCCGATCGCGCGGCGGGCGCGGGCGAACATCGTGGTGCGACTTCCGCCGGTGAGTGGGCGGCCGGTGCTGGTGCCGAAGACCAGGGCGTCGCGGCCGGCCGGGGTGAACCGGTCCAGGTGCTCGACCAGCGCCTCAACCGCCACGGCGGGAAGGACGACGGTGCGCACGCCAGCGCGTGACTTCGTCGACGAGAACCGTCCGCCGCCCGTGCCCGGCCGCGCGAGGGACTGATCAACGCGCACGGTCCCGGCGGCCTGGTCAACGTGGCGCCGCTGGAGCGCGAACAGCTCGCCAGCACGCAGGCCGCTGAGGAACGACACGACGACAGCGGCCCGGTAACGCTCGGGCATCGCGTCGACCAGCGCCCACAGCTCGTCCGGCGTCAGCACCCGGCGCTCTGTCCGGTGGCGGGAGTCGCGCTGGGACGCTCCCTTGATCGCGCACGGGTTCGACGGGATGAGCCCGTCGGAGACGGCCTGGGTCAGCCCGGTGTGCAGCAGCCGGTAGGCCTGGGCGGCCTCGGTGTGGCCGAGGTTGCGCCGGTCCCCGCGCGGGTCGACGACCACGCCGCCGCTCGCCTCGAGCCACGACTCGCGCAGTGCGGTCGGGATCCGTCCGGTCGACGCGACCGGGAGACCCTCTACGAGCGCCCACGCCCGGATCGCGGCGTTGACCCGCTTCGGCGTCGAGGCCGCGCGCTGCCATCGCTCGCCCGCGCGCCGGCCCGCCTCGGCCAGCACGGCGGCGTCCCACTCGCGCACAACGGCGGGCGTCACCGACGCCAGACTCTGAGCGCCCAGCCGCACCGACCGCGGCCGCGTCTCGCCGGCCACGGGCACCTCGGCGTCGATCCACCGCTCCAGCAGCTGCCCGTACAGCGCCCGCGTGCTCGGCGCCAGGTCGCCCCGCGTCGCGATCCAGGCGCGAAACCACTCCCCGAGCGGCTGGTCGCCCAGCCGCGGGTCGTGCCAGACCCCGCGGGCCATCCGGGAGACCTCGTGCGCGAGCTCCTGGTCGGCCTCGGCCTTGGTCGGGAACGTGCCCAGGGTCCGTAGTGCGCCGTCCGGCCCGGTGTAGCGGGCCTGCCAGCGGCCGGAGGGGAGTTTGCGCACGGCGCCGGAGGCGCGGCGGTGGCGTCGGGTGGTCATGGCCGAGACCTCTTCCTTATGGCACGTTGTGGCACGAGCCGACCAGAACAAGGGTCTCAGGGAGGTCCGACAGGGCCGCGATATCGCCCTGACCTGCAGTAACACTGGAGCGGGTGACGGGAATCGAACCCGCGCTATCAGCTTGGGAAGCTGAAGTTCTACCACTGAACTACACCCGCGAGCGCTCGTCGCCGAGCGCGCGGGACGATCATACCCGGCCCGGCGCGGTGGTCCCATCCGCATGCCGTTCGCGCGTCTTCAACGTGCGCGCTCCACCCGATCCGCGCGAGATGGGTCGGCAGGCCCAGGTTCGGCCGCCTCTCGCCGGACGCCAGCGTCCACATATTCTGTCCACAGCCCTGTGCGTTCCGACGCTCTCGCGGTACCCAGCCTGTGGATGACGCTGTGGAAGTCCTCGAAGGTCGAAGAGCTCGGGCGAAGTCCTTGCGGGGCGTCGTCGGGCAGGGCTACAACTTGACGAACGGAACCGGAGGGACCGGGTACCACCAGGGAGACCTGGGTGGGTGCCAGGAACCGAGGGACCGGAACTGACCGGAGAACGATGGGCCATCTCGGCGGGGCGACCTGCCGGGCCGCGGACGGCACCGCGGGAGCCCGCACGGACCCGGAAGGTTCGATCGTCACGACCTGCCGACCCGGGGGAGACCTCAGGTCGGGGGTCGGCCGCACCGCCACCGCGGGGGCCGTCGTCACCGGGCAGCCGGAGGCACGGTCGGACGGTCACAGCAAGGCCCCCCGGACGCTTACTCCGAGGGGCCTCTGCTGTGTCCGGGGCCGGGTGGACCCGGGCTCGCCGGGCCCGCCCCCCGGCTGTCCGACCTCCGGTCGGCGACCGGCGTCGCCTCAGATCGCCTCGGCCCGCCCCCACCACCACGCGGTGGCGACCGCACCGCCGAGCCCCACGGGCAGCGCCAGGAGCAGGTGCGGTACCCCCACGGCCGCCGCCGCCTCAGGCCCACCCATGCCCGCCCACAGACCGGGGGCGGCGTAGGGGAACCAGGTGCCCGCGCCGGCGACCGTCACGATCTGCGTCACCACGACGATGCCCAGCAGCCCGGCGATGCCCGGCAGGTAGCCGCGGTGCATGCTCGCGACCAGTGCGAGCGGGAGGGACAGCACCACCATCAGCCCGCCGACGACGAGCGTGCGCACCACCCCGGCGACCATCCCCTCGCCGGGGGCGCCGACGCCGGTCAGCACGCCCAGCGGCACGGCGATGACCACGGTCGCCACGCACAGCCCGAGTCCCCAGCCGAGCAGCACCGTCGCCTTGGCCAGGGCGATGTCCCGCCGGGCGGTGGGGATCGCGAACAGGGAGCCGAAGGTGCCGTCGGTGAACTCGCGTCCGAAGGACCAGCAGACCACCACGCCGACGGCCAGCAGCACCCCGACCGAGAGCACCTGGCCGATCATCGTCAGGTAGGCCTCCCAGCCGGTCCCGACCAGCATCGGGCGCACCTTGGCCGCCATCTGGCTCTCGCCGTCGGCCCGTGCCACCGCCATGAAGGCTGCGCCCAGCGCGGGCACCCCGACCGCCACAGCGAGGGCCGCCACGCGCGGGGCGGTGGCGCGTCGCAGCTTGAGGACCTCGACCTCGAGGGCTGCACCCATCAGGACACCTCCGCGACGGGTTCGGGCTCGCGCGGGTCCACGCCCTCAGCGGCGTAGACCATGTCGAAGAACTGGCGCTCGAGGTCGGCGCCCTGCGGGGGCAGCGTGCCGATGACCGCGCCGCGGTGCATCACGGTGATGCGGTGGGCGATGCGTGCCATCTCGTCCAGGTGGTGGCTCGAGACGAGCACACCGACGCCGCGACCAGCCGCTTCGACCAGGTGCCGGCGCACCCGCAGCACTCCCGCGGGGTCCAGGGCGTTGGTCGGTTCGTCCAGGACGAGCAGCGACGGTCGGTGCACGACGGCGCAGGCCAGCCCGACCCGCTGCCGGTTGCCCAGGGACAGGGTGCGGCAACGCCGCCTCGCCCAGTGCTCGAGGGCGAGGTCCGCGATGACCCGGTCGGTGGCCTGCCGGGCCTCGTGCGCGGGCAGCCCGCGCAGCCGGGCCGCGGCGCGCACCGTCTCGGTCACCGTGAGCTCGGCGTACAGGAAAGGGCTCTCGACCAGGTGCCCCACCCCGCGCCAGGTCGCCGCCGGAGCGTCACGCACGTCCGTGCCGTCAGGCCCCAGGTGCAGGGTGGCGCGCCCGGAGTCGGGCTGCAGCATGCCGAGCAGCAGGCGCATCAGCGTGGTCTTGCCCGCGCCGTTGAGACCGACCAGGGCGTGGATCTCCCCGGCGGCCACGCGCAGGTCCACGCCGGTGACGGCCGGCTCGGTCCCGAAGGCCCGGGCCAGGCGGTGCGCGCGCAGCAGCGACGACGGGTGTGCGGTCGTCATGGCAGGTCTCCCGGCGGTGGATCGTCGACAGGTGGTGGAACGTCGACAGGTGGTGGAGCGAGCTGGCCCAGGGCGCTCGCGAGGCGCGCGCCCAGGGGTTCGCCGGCGTCGTCGGACCCCCAGTCGAGCAGGGCGGCCATGATCGCCCCGAGGCAGGCGGCGGCGGCGACCCGCGCCTCGAGCCGCGGCACCCCCTCGCCGGTCAGGGCCGTGACGATGACGTCCTCGGTGCGCTGGGTGTTCTCCCACGACCGCGCACGCAGCCCGGGGTGGTCGGCGATCAGGGAGATGCGCGCGCGGGTCTCGGTGTCGACCGGCTCGGGGGCGGCCGACCATGCCGCGAGCAACCCGCGCCGCACGCGTTCGAGGGTGGGCAGGTCGGAGGGCTGGGCGACGACGGCGTCGGCGACCAGGGGGTCGTAGGGGTCGTCCAGCAGCACGGACTCCTTGGTCGGGAAGTGCCGGAAGAACGTCATGTGCGAGACGCCCGCGGCGTCGGCGATCTCGGTCACGGTGGTGGCGTCGAAGCCTCGGGCGAGGAAGAGCTCGAGGGCGCACGCCTGGAGGCGGGCGCGGGTGATCTCCGTCCGTGAGGCCATGGGAGCAATGTTAGTCACTAACATCGCTCCCGAGCAAGGAGCCGGACCGTCCCCCGACATCCCGCACCGTCGACACCCGGCGCCCGCTACCGTGGCCTGCGTGCTGCTCTCCGACCGTGACATCCGTGCCGAGCTCGACTCCCACCGCATCGCGCTCGACCCGTACGAGCCGCTGATGCTCCAGCCCTCGAGCATCGACGTCCGCCTGGACCGGTTCTTCCGGCTCTTCGACAACCACAAGTACCCGTTCATCGACCCCGCCCAGGACCAGCCCGACCTGACCCGCCTGGTCGAGGTCGACGGCGACGAGCCGTTCATCCTGCACCCCGGGGAGTTCGTGCTGGGCTCCACCTACGAGTCCGTGACCCTGCCCGACGACGTCGCCGCGCGCCTCGAGGGCAAGTCCTCGCTAGGCCGCCTGGGCCTGCTCACCCACTCCACCGCGGGGTTCATCGACCCCGGGTTCACCGGGCACGTGACCCTCGAGCTGTCCAACGTCGCGACCCTGCCGATCAAGCTGTGGCCTGGGATGAAGATCGGCCAGATGTGCTTCTTCCGGCTCTCCTCACCTTCGGAGCACCCCTACGGCTCCTCGGCCTACGGCTCGCGGTACCAGGGGCAGCGCGGCCCCACGGCCTCCCGCTCCTTCAAGGGCTTCCACCGCACCCAGGTCTGAGCAGGTCTCCCACAGGGCAACCTGTCCGAAGCATCCCGGCAACACACCCGACCTAGGCTCGACCCATGGCGCTCCCACTCCTTGACCCCGACGACCCCGACGCCACCGGGCGACACCTGCTCGCGCTGCCCGCCGACATCGGGCACGACGAGGTCGAGACCCTGGCGATCAGCCGGTTCGCCCGCGCGACGTGGGAGGTCGTGCCGACCACCGCGGCCCCGCGCGCCACGGGTGGCGCCCGCGGCCTGCGCACCCCGCACGCCGCCCCGGGGGTGCTCCGGCTCTCCCGGCACAGCACCCTGCACGGGCCGTACACCGTGGACCGCGGCATCGCCACGACCCTCGGGCTCCCCACCGCCGCAGGTCAGGCCTACCTGCTCCACGCCCCGGTCGAGCGCGGGGACAAGCCCTGGCCCGGAGGCGGTGACCGCGACGGCCTCGCCCGCGCCTTCCCCGACGGCCTGCCCGTGCGTGACGAGGAGCGGGTCGTCACGTGGTTGCTCGCAGCCGCCCGGCGCCTGGGCGGCGCGGTGCGCACCGCCCCCGTCCACGGCGGTGTTCCCGCGCTGCTGATCCCCGACCCCGCGGCCGCGGTCGACCTGACCGTCTACACCGACATCTGGCTCGAGCCCGAGGCCGCGCTGACCGTCATGCGCCAGGCAGTGCCCCGCGCCCAGCTCAACCTGCCGGCCGTGCCCTGGGCCGGTCCGCCACCCGGGACAGGGCAGCAGGTCGTACCCGGCACCGAGTCCATGGATGGAGTCCGACGGCGTGACCTGCACCGGCGGGCCGACGACCATGACATCGAGGCGCTGACCAACGCCGCACCGATGAACGCCTACGCGGTGATCGCCGACCTCGACCTGGACGGGATCATCTCCCTCGAGATCGGGGGCGAGACGACCCTGCCGCCGATGATCGCCGCGTTGCCCTGGGCCTCGCAGGGCGCCGTGACCTACCGCGTGCGCTGGGAGCCTGCCGATGTCGAGGAGCTCGAGGCCGAGCGTCCCTCGTTCAGCCACCGCGTCGCGCGCGGGCGAGCCAGCCCGCTGGTGATCGCCGTGACCCGGGCCGTGCACCGCGCGGTGGCCGGGGAGATCGCCGACGCGATGGACTTCCTGGTGGACCCTGCCGACCTCCAGGCGTGAGGAGCTGATCGCCGGGGTCCCTGTCAATCTGCGCCCAGCGGGGCGATGATCGGGAGATGAGACGGACGAAGGAGTTCGACGAGTTCGGGCCGTGGGTCGACGAGGTCACCGCCGCCGAGGACGTCCCTTCCCTCTACCGGGACCACCGGCTCGACCTCGCCTCGGCGCAGCTGGTGCTCAAGGTGCCGCGGCGCATCTCACGACGCGACGCCAATCCCGACATGGACCTCTACGACCACCTCGTGGTCGCCGGCCCGCAGGCGCTGACCGTGCTCTCACGTCGATCCTCGACACCGGGGTACGACGTCAGCGAGGTCCCGTACTCCCGGGTCGCGAGCCTGAGCACCAGCGTCGAGCTGCTCGACGGGCGCCTGACCGTGCACGACGTCGAGGCCGCCACACCCGGCCGCGCGGCGGTCGCCTTCCGGTACAACAGCGTCTCGCAGGACGCCATCGAGCGGCTGATGCGCATCGTGCGGCGCAGCGCCCAGCCCGGCGGTGAGCCCGCAGTGGTCGACGGTGGCTCCTACCTGGACCTCGACCTGCAGGACCTCGGCCCGCACGACGTCGCCCTGGTGACCGCGCAGCGTGAGGTCGTCACCCACGACCCCCAGCTGGCCGTGGTGGCCGTGCACCCCCGCACCGGTGTCCCACGCCGCACCGGTACGGCCCGGGGGCTGCTCGACGTGCTCCGACCCGCCACGCTGCACGCCGCGGTGGTCATGGTCGGGCCCGACGAGCTGCACGTGCTGCACCGTCGACGCTGGCTCACCACGGGACGTCGCCCGGTGCACTCGGTGGCCCAGACCGTCGTCCTGGTGCCCCGGGTGACCGAGACCGTGGTCCGCGAGGACGAGCGGTGGAGCGAGGTGCAGGTCATCCAGGTCACCTCGGGGCGTTCGGCACGCGAGATCCCCGTACCGCAGGGCTCCGCGAGCGGCGAGGCGATCACCCGCGTGCTCGGGGCGAACGCCGCGGGCTGACCCTCAGGCTGTCGGCCCGGCCGAGCCCGACGTCGGGCCGCGGTCCACCGAGTCGAGCAGCAGCAGGGCCACGTCGACCACCTCGACCGGGGCGGCAGGCTCGCCGTCCGGCGCCTGGGCGTCCGTGCCCGCTGCTGTGCCCGTGCCGGAACCCTCGGTGCCGGGACCAGGCTGGGCGGCGACACCGTCGGTGAGCATCACGGTGCAGAACGGGCAGCCCGTCGCGATGGTGCGGGCCCCCGTCGCGATGGCCTCCGCGGCCCGGTCGGTGCCGATCCGGGTGCCGGTGGACTCCTCCATCCAGACCCGTGCACCGCCGCCGCCGCAGCAGAACGCGCGCTCCTTGGTGCGCGGCATCTCGGTGAGGGTCACCCCGGGCAGTGCGCCGATGAGCTCGCGCGGCGGGGTGTAGATCTGGTTGTGCCGACCCAGGAAGCACGGGTCGTGGTAGGTGACCAGGGTGTCGGCGGTGCCACCGTCACCGGTGCCGTCGCGCTCGGCCGCCGGCACGGGGGTGAGCCGACCCTCGCCGACCAGACGGTCCAGCAGCTCGGTGTGGTGCACCACCTCGAACCGGCCACCCAGCTGGGGGTACTCGCGGGAGATCGTGTTGAAGCAGTGCGCGCAGGTCACCACGATCCGCTGCGCCCTGGCCTCGGTCAGCACCTCGACGTTGGCCTGGGCGAGCATCTGGAACAGGAACTCGTTGCCGGCCCGGCGGGCGGGGTCACCCGTGCAGGACTCGCCGTCACCGAGCACCGCGAAGCTGACCCCGGCGATGCTCATCAGCTCGGCCACCGCCCGGGTGGTGCGCCTGGCGCGGTCCTCGTAGGCCCCCGCGCAGCCGACCCAGAACAGGTAGTCGACCTGTGAGGCGTCCTCGACGTCGACCCCGACCACGGGCACCTCGAAGGGCAGACCGACCGCCCAGTCCAGCCGCTTGCGGGCCGGCATCCCCCACGGGTTCCCCTGCTTCTCGAGCTTGGTGAACATGGGGCCCAGCTCGTCGGGGAAGGCGGCCTCCATGAGCACCTGGTTGCGGCGCATGTCGATGATGTGGTCCACGTGCTCGATGTCCACCGGGCACTGCTGCACGCACGCCCCGCACATCGTGCAGTCCCACAGGGCCTGCGGGTCGACGACGTCGCCGACCAGCGACAGCACGTCCAGCCCGGCGTGGCCGTCGGCGGCCCCCGGGTCCGTTGCGCCGCGCGAGAGGCCCGGCAGCGGGACGTGCCCGGTGGTCGAGGTGTGCCCGGCCGGGGCGGTCGAGGCGTTGGCGGCGGGTTGCAGGTAGGGGGCGCTGGCGTAGGCGTGGTCACGCAGCGCCATCACCACGAGCTTGGGGGACAACGGCTTGCCGGTGTTCCACGCCGGGCACTGCTCCTGGCAGCGACCGCACTCGGTGCAGGTCGAGAAGTCCAGCAGTCCCTTCCAGGTGAAGTCCTCGATGCGTCCGACGCCGAGCCGGGCGTCCTCGGGGAGGTCGTCCAGGGCGTCGAAGTCCACCGGCTGCCCACCCGCACGCACAGGGGGCACCGGACCCAGGGCCGGGCCGCCGTCCACCTCGCGCCGGGCCCACAGGTTCGCCACGGCCAGGAACCGGTGCCAGGAGATGCTCATCGCCGGGCGCTGGCCCACCACGACCATCCAGGTCATCGACGTGAGGATCTTGAGCAGGGCGACCAGGACGATCGCGGTCTCGAGGGTCGTGCGGCTCAGGGCGGTCAGCCACTCGCCGTACCAGAACGTCAGCGGGAAGTGCAGCGGTGTTGCGAGCCCGGCCTGGCCCGCCACCTGCGCAGCGACCTCATCCCCCGACCCCACGACAGTCCACCACTCGTCCGCGGCCAGCGCGTACTCCAGCCCCCGCAGCGCCAGCACGCACAGGATGACCGCGGCGATGATCAGCTCGACGAAGTACGCCTGCCCGGCGTTCGACCCGAAGAACCTCGAGCTGCGGCGCCCCGGTGCGGGGGCGCCGACCTCGGGCTCGACGCCCGCGACCGGGGTGGCCGCCTGCGCCCCGCGGCGGGGGTGCTCGCGCTGACGGACGACGACCAGCGCCACGATGCCCAGCAGGCTCGCCCAGGCGAACAGCTCGATGAGCCACTCGACCGGCGGGAAGTGGCCGATCAGCGGCAGCGCGAAGGACGGGTCGACCAGCTGCCCGTACCCGCCGAGCAGGGTCACGAACAGCACCGGGAAGCTGACCATCACCACCCAGTGCGCGACCTTGACCAGCGGTCGGTGCTGGAACCGGCCGTGGCCGGTCATCTCGCGCACCACCAGCCAGGTGCGCCGCAACCGGTGGGTGGTGCGCTCGGGGGCGGGGCCACCGCGCGCGACGGTGCGCACGATCGCCCGCAGGCCCGCGGTGAAGACGGTGACCCCCACGACGGTGGCCGCCAGGGCCATGACCAGGGCGATGATCCGGAGGGCGTCCACGCGCACACGGTAGCCGCAAGGCCCCACGCGTCGTGCCGGTGCGCGGTACCGGCTCGAGACGCCCGTCCGACGGACCCGGGGGCGGGCACGCCGGTTCGCTCGGTAGGATCACGACAGTCCGCCGTCGCACCCCCGCCCTTCCTGCTCTGACGTCCCGCGTCGTGGCACGGGTGGGTGCGTGCCCGAGACACGGATGTGTCTTGACAACTCTGCACCCCTCGGCCGGCGCCTGAACCTCCGGGTTCGGGTCCGCCACCCTGACCGACCGACCGCCCTCGACAGGACGGAGCGGACGTGCTGCTGCTGCTCGTCGCCCACCTCGTGGTGGCCGTCGTCGCGCCCACGCTCCTGCGTCTGCTCGGCCGCAAGGCGTTCCTGCTGCTGGCCCTCGCGCCGGCCTCGGCCACGGTGTGGGCGCTCAGCCTGACCGGCGAGGTCATGGCCGGTCGCGGACCCGTCGAGATCGTCGAGTGGGTGCCTGCCCTGGGCATGGAGCTGGCCTTCCGGCTCGACACCCTCGCGTGGCTCATGGTGCTGCTCGTCGGCGGCGTCGGGGCCCTGGTGCTGGTCTACTCCTCGGCGTACTTCTCGGCGTCTGCCGGCGGGCTCGGGCGGTTCGGCGCGGTGCTCGTCGCGTTCGCCGGGTCGATGCTCGGCCTGGTCGTCACCGACGACATGCTCCTGCTGTACGTGTTCTGGGAGCTCACGACCGTCTTCTCCTACCTGCTCATCGGGCACTACGCCGACCGCAAGGCCTCTCGTAGGGCCGCGATGCAGGCGATCATCCTGACCACCGCGGGCGGCCTGGCGATGCTCGGCGGGGTCGTGCTGCTCGGTGACGCCACCGGGACGTACCGGATCTCCGAGGTGGTCGCCGACCCGCCCACCGGCCTGGTCGCCGGGGTGTCGGTGGTGCTGCTGCTCGTCGGGGCCGCGACCAAGTCCGCGCTGGTCCCGCTGCACTTCTGGCTGCCCGCCGCGATGGCGGCCCCCACGCCGGTCAGCGCCTACCTGCACGCCGCCGCCATGGTCAAGGCCGGGGTCTACCTCGTGGCGCGCTTCGCCCCGGGATTCGGCGACCTGGGGATCTGGCGCGGCATCGTCATCGCCCTGGGCTGCTCGACCCTCGTGCACGGCGGCTACCGGGCGCTGCGGCAGAACGACCTCAAGCTCATCCTGGCCTTCGGCACGGTCAGCCAGCTCGGGCTGCTCGTGCTCCTGGTGGGGTTGGGGACCCGGGCGGCCGCGCTCGCAGGCCTGGCGATGCTCGGGGCCCACGCGATGTTCAAGGCAGCCCTCTTCCTGACCGTCGGCGTGGTCGACGCGGCGACCGGCACCCGTGACCTGCGCCGGCTCACCGGGGTGGGCCGGACCCTGCCGATCACCGCGGCCGTCGGTGCCCTGGCGACCGCCTCGATGATCGGCCTGCCCCCGTTCGCGGGGTACGTCGCCAAGGAGGCCGCCCTCGAGGCGTTCTGGCACGACGGCAGCACCCTGGTCGGGGCGGTCGTGATCGGGGCCATGGTGGTCGGCTCGATCCTCACGGTGGCCTACGGGCTGCGGTTCTGGTGGGGGGCCTTCGGGTCCAAGCGTTGCGTGCCCGCGATCGCCCCCGACGGCACCACCGACCCCTCGCAGCCGTGGGGACCGCCCGAGCCCCTCGAGGTCGGCAAGCCCTCGCTGGTCCTGGTGGGCCCCGCCGCCGTCCTGGCGGTGCTCGGCCTCGCCGCAGCCCTGGTGCCCCAGCTCGGGGAGAACCTGCTCGCGCCCCACGCCGACACCTACCCCGGCGACCCAGGCCACCTCGCCCTGTGGGCCGGGCTGACCCCCGCGCTCGCGCTGACCGGTGTGATCCTGGTGGTCGGCACGCTGCTCTTCGTGCGCCGGGTGCACGTCGAACGCTGGCAGTCCCGGGTGAGCGTCCCGCTCGACGCCGACAGGGTCTACCGCCGCACGATGCGCCGCCTCGACGAGTTCGCGGGCGTGGTGACCGCACGCACCCAGCGTGGTTCCCTCCCCCTGTACCTCGGCACCATCCTGCTGGTCTTCGTGGCCCTCGGCGGTGGCGCGCTCGTGGCCGGCACCACGCTGCCGACAGCCGACGGCGTACGCCTGTGGGACACCCCGGTGCAGCTGCTCGCCGGCGGGCTGGCCGCGGTCGCGATGATCCTGGCCGCCCGAGCCCGTCGTCGGCTCAAGGCGGTCGTCCTGGCCGGGATCAGCGGGTACGCGGTCGCGGCCCTGTACCTGCTGCACGGTGGCCCCGACCTCGCCCTGACCCAGGTGCTGGTCGAGACGATCACCCTGGTCGTCTTCGTGCTCGTGCTGCGCCGCCTGCCCGCCTACTTCTCGGTGCGCCCGCTCGCGACCAGCCGATGGGTCCGGCTCGGGGTGGCCTCGCTCGTCGGGCTGACGGTCGGAGGGCTTGCGCTGATCATCCCCGGCGCCCGGATCCACGCGCCCGTCTCGGTGGACTTCGCCGAGGAGGCGTACGTCTACGGCGGCGGCAAGAACATCGTCAACGTCACCCTGGTGGACATCCGCGCGTGGGACACCATGGGGGAGATCTCGGTGCTCCTGGTCGCGGCCACCGGGATCGCGTCGCTGATCTTCCTGCGTCGACGCGGCGGTCCGCTGCTGCGCACCCAGGACGCGGTCGAGAGCGGCTCGGTGGTCTGGGGCAACATCCCCGACGTCATGGGGGTGCTCCGCAGCCACAACGCGGCAGCGGCCGGGGTGTCGAGCGCCGCGGCCGAGGCCGCCGTCGACTTCGCCCAGGCCGAGGCCGACGCCGAGGCCGCCGGGGCCGCCGCACGAGGTGACGCGGGGTACGTCGCCGGCCCCCCGATACCGCGGGCGCCGCACGGCGGACGGCAGCGTGAGTGGTTGGCCGGGGGGCGCACGCTGGCCCCCGGACGCCGGTCGATCATCTTCGAGATCGTCACCCGGCTGCTGTTCCACTCGATGATCCTGTTCGCGGTGTTCCTGCTGTTCTCGGGGCACAACGCGCCGGGTGGCGGCTTCGCGGCGGGACTCGTGGTGGGCATCGCGCTGATCGTCCGGTACCTCGCGGGGGGTCGTTACGAGCTGAGCGAGGCCGCACCGGTGCACCCCGGACTGCTGCTCGGCATGGGCCTGTTCCTCTCGGCCGGTGTCGGGCTGATCGCCCTGCTCGCGGGTGGCTCGATGCTCCAGAGCGTGATCATCGACCTGACCGTCCCGGTGCTCGGCGAGATCCACCTCGTGACGTCGCTGTTCTTCGACATCGGGGTCTTCCTCGTGGTCATCGGTCTCGCGCTGGACATCCTGCGAAGCCTCGGCGCCGAGATCGACCGTCACGGCGAGGAGGCCCTCGAGGGCGTGCCCGAGGAGGTGGGGTCACGATGATCGACACCTCACCGAGCCTGACCCTGGTCGCCGTCATCGTCGTGCTGGTCACCGTGGGCGTCTACCTGATGCTCGAGCGCAGCCTGTCCCGGGTGCTGCTCGGGATCATCTCCTTCAGCAACGGCATCAACCTGCTGTTCCTGGTCGCGGGGGGTGTCGCGGGCGGGGCGCCGATCATCGGCCAGACCCCCGACGGGGAGATGAGCGACCCGCTGCCGCAGGCCATGGTGCTCACCGCGATCGTCATCACCCTGGGCATGACGGCCTTCCTGCTGGCCATGGCCTACCGCTCGTGGCAGCTCAACGAGCACGACGAGGTCCAGGACGACCTCGAGGACCGCCGGGTCGCGCGCCGCGCCGCCGCGGACCTCGCCGCCTTCGAGGACGCCGACGTCGAGGTCACCACCACGCTCGACGAGGACGCCGCGGGCGCGCACGACGAGACCCAGGGCGGTGACCGCCCGTGACCCTGCACGACCTGAGCTGGGTGGTGCCGCTGCCCGTGGTCCTGCCGCTCTTCGCCGCCGGGCTCGCGCTCGCGCTGTGGCGGCACGCCCGCGCCCAGCGGATCATCAGCCTCGTCGCACTGTCGCTCGTGCTCGTGGCGTCGGTGACGCTGCTGATCGCCGCCGACGCCGGCCCGATCGTGCTGGACGTCGGCGGGTGGGCGGCGCCCGTCGGCATCGACCTGGTCGCCGACAGGCTCTCGACCCTCATGCTCACGGTCTCGTCGGTCGTGATCCTGTGCGTGCTGATCTACTCGCTGGCCCAGGGCATCGCCGACGGCGACGAGGACACGCCGATCGCGATCTTCCACCCCACCTACCTGGTGCTGAGCGCCGGGGTGGCCAACGCCTTCCTCTCGGGTGACCTGTTCAACCTGTACGTCGGCTTCGAGATCCTCCTCGCGGCCTCCTACGTGCTGCTCACCCTGGGCGGCACCGGGGAACGCATCCGGGCCGGGACGATCTACGTGATCGTGTCGTTCCTGTCCTCGTTCGTCTTCCTGCTCGCGATCGCGCTGGTCTACGCCGCGACCGGCACGGTCAACCTGGCCCAGCTCGCCGAGCGCCTGCCGGAGGTCGACCCAGGGGTGCAGCTCGCCCTGCAGCTGCTGCTGCTGCTCGCGTTCGGGATCAAGGCGGCGATCTTCCCGCTGTCGGCCTGGTTGCCCGACTCCTACCCCACCGCCCCGGCCCCGGTCACGGCGGTGTTCGCGGGCCTGCTGACCAAGGTCGGCGTCTACGCGATCATCCGGACCCAGACGCTGCTCTTCCCCGACGGCCGGGCCGACACCATCCTCATGTGGGCGGCCCTGGCCACGATGGTCGTGGGGATCCTGGGCGCCGTCGCGCAGAACGACATCAAGCGACTGGTCTCGTTCACCCTGGTCAGCCACATCGGGTACATGATCTTCGGCATCGCCCTGTCCACCGAGCAGGGGCTGTCCGCGGCGATCTTCTACGTCGCGCACCACATCACCGTCCAGACCGCGCTGTTCCTCGTCGTCGGCCTCATGGAACGGCGCGGCGGGTCCACCTCGCTCGACCAGCTGGGCGGGCTGGCCCGGATCGCACCCGTGCTGGCGATCCTCTTCTTCATCCCGGCGATGAACCTCGCCGGGATCCCGCCGCTCTCGGGGTTCCTGGGCAAGGTCGGGCTGCTGCAGGCCGGTGTCGCGATGGGCACCCCGCTGGCCTACGCCCTGGTCGCCGGTGCGATCGTCACGTCCCTGCTGACCCTCTACGCCGTCGTCAAGGCCTGGAACAAGGCCTTCTGGCAGACGGCGCCGGTCGAGCCCCCGCCGATGACGCTGCCCCGCGGCATGACCGGCTCCGCCGGCGCGCTGGTCGTGGTCGGCATCGGCCTGACGGTCCTGGCCGGTCCCCTCTACAGCTACACCGAGCGGGCGGCGGAGACCCTGCGCGACCGCGACCAGTACATCTTCGCGGTGCTGCCCGACGGCGTACGCGGCACCGGCCAGTCACCCGAGGTCTCCCAGGAGGTCGGCGAGTCCGTCGACGACGACCTGGTCGAGGAGGGGGGCGAGGGATGAGCCTGCACCCGCGTCGCCGGTCGCTGCGCTTCCAGATCGTCACCGTCGTGTGGCTGACGATCATCTGGCTGCTGCTCTGGGGCGACCTCAGCCCGGCGAACCTGCTCGCCGGTGCGGCCGTGGCCGTCCTGGTGACCCGGTCCATGCCGATGCCGCCGATCGAGTTCCACGGCACCGTGCACCTGCCCTCGGTGCTCTACCTGGCCTACCGCTTCGTGGTGGACCTCGTGATCGCCAGCTTCCAGGTCTCGCTCCAGGCGCTGACCCCCGGCAAGGTCCCGAGGGGGGCGGTGCTCGCCGTCCAGCTGCGCAGCCACTCCGACCTGTACCTCACGCTGACCGCGGAGCTCTGCTCGCTGGTCCCGGGCAGCATCGTGGTCGAGGCGCAGCGCACCTCGGGGATGCTCTACGTCCACGTGCTCGACGTCGAGCTCTCCGGGGGGATCGAGCGCGCGCGGCACCACGTGCTGGACACCGAGGCGAGGATCCTCCGGGCCATCGCCTCCGACGCCGAGCTCACCCAGGCCGGACTGGCCCGCAACCCGCGCTCCCCCGCCCCGCGGAGGGGCGACCCGATCCCCCCGGAGGTGCGGCGATGAGCCTGGACCCGTTCGGCGTGGTCGTGGTCGTGTGCGCCGGGCTGCTGACCGCGACAGCCCTGATGGCCCTGCTGCGGGCCGAGCGCGGCCCCAGCATGCTCGACCGCACCATCGCCCTGGACATCCTGGCCAGCACGATCGTGGGCGCCATCGCCCTGGAGGCCGCCTGGTCACGCAGGATCGACACCGTGCCGATCCTGGTGGTCCTGGCCCTGGTCGGCTTCGTCGGGTCGGTCACCATCGCGCGCTTCGCCTCGGTCGAGCCCGAGGGTGAGGGCCGCATCCTGACCCGCGAGGAGATCGCCGCCCAGGAGTCCGCGCGCCTGGCCGCCGAGGACGCCGAACGGGTCAGCACCGACCCCGAGGACCACGGCGGCGGCGCGCAGGGGGAGGTGAAGGAGTGAGCACCGTGATCGACGTGCTGGCGGCCGTCTGCCTGCTCGGCGGCTCCTTCCTGTCCTTCGCGGCCGGGATGGGCCTGACCCGGTTCCCGGACCTGCTCTCACGCATGCATACCGCCACCAAGCCCCAGGTGCTCGGCCTGCTGCTGATGATGGTGGGCCTGGCGCTGCGGCTCGGGAACGGGCCGATCCTGTCGATGCTGGTGCTGGTGGCCCTGTTCCAGATGCTCACCTCACCGGTGGACGCGCACATGGTGGCCCGCGCGGGCTACCGCACGGGGAAGGTCCGCAACGACCTGCTCGTGGTCGACGAGCTGACCCGCGACCTCGAGGCCGCGCGTGCCGCGGCAGGCGAGCAGGAGGACGACGCCGAGCCGGACGACGAGGAGCCCGCAGCCGGCACATGACCGGACCCCGCGAACCGGTGGCTCACGGGGTCCGGTCGGTGACGCCCGGTGACTCGGGCGTCAGCTGCTCTTGAGGTACTTCGCGGTGCCGCGCATCGCCATGACGCGGGCGAACGCGACGATCGCGCCGGTCACCACGGCCGCGGCGGCGATCTCCGCGAACCGCGCGTCGTCCTCGGGGTCAGGGGGGTTGTGCCCGCTCGCGGCCTTCCACGCGCTGGCGAGCGCCTTCTGTGCGAGCCAGGCGGCGGCCAGCGTGACGCCGGCCCCGATCAGCTTGGTGAGCATGGTGTCCTTGCCGTCAGCCACGCGGTCCTCCTCGGTCGATGCGTGCTGCCACGCTAGCCCTGCTGGCCGTCCCGCGCAGGGCGGCGTCGGCAGGGTGTGGTTCGCTGACCCGGTGCCCGCACCCCCGCCCCGGACCTCCCTGGTCGAGAGCGCCGCGGCGGCCCTCGCTGCCGTCGTGCCGACCACCCGGCTCGCGGCCGAGGTGCAGGCACACGTGTGCGCCTACCTCGAGACCCACGGTGCGGCAGCGCTGACCCGCGACCTGCCCGAGCACCTGACCGCCAGCACCCTGGTCCTGGACGAGGCGCTCACGCACACGCTGCTGTGCTTCCACCGCAAGGGCGGGTTCTGGGTCCAGCCCGGCGGCCACGTCGACCCCACCGACGACGACCTCCTGGCCGGCGCGCTGCGCGAGCTCCAGGAGGAGACCGGCCTGTCCAGGGTCCGCCCCGTGGCCGGCGGGCCGGCGGACGTCGACCGGCACGCGCTCTCGGGCGCCTTCGGGCGTTGCACCTGGCACCTGGACGTCGGCTACGCGGTGATCGCCGACCGGAGCGACGACGTCGTCGTCAGCGCGGAGAGCACCGACGTCGCCTGGTTCCCGCTCGACGCCCTGCCCCCGGGGGCGGCCGGTGGTCTGGCCGACCGTCTTGCCCGGGCGCGTGCCGTCGCGGCCGCGCGCCTCGGACGCGGGTCGCCGGCGGCCGACGCTGCGCCCTCGTAGGCCCAGCGGTAGACCGTCAGCCCTCGGCGGTCCACAGGTAGACCCGCTCGCCGGCCTCCTCGGCCAGCATCACCAGGGCCACGACCGAGGACAGCACCGGCAGCAGGTCGGTGTCCGCGGAGTCCATCTCCTCGGTCAGGCCCCACTCGGCGGCGACCTCCGCCGGGAGGTCGGGGTCGTCGGTGCGCCCGAGCTCGGCGAGGGCCTCGCACAGGAACTCGGGGAGCACGAGCAGCGCCTCGTGGTCCAGGTCGACCTCGGAGAGCTCGAGGTCCCCCGAGCCGAACCGGACGGCCTGCGCCACGATCTCGCCGAGGGCCTCGAGCTCGATCGCCCCGACGTCCTCGAGCTCGAGGTGGGTCTCGTCGGTGGTCCGGGTCACGGTGCCGTCCGCGAGCGCCTCGGAGCGCGTCAACGCTGCGGCGTGCGTGGCGGCGAACAGCTCAGCCTGGACTGCCATGGTTCCTCCTCGGTCGAGCGGTGCCGGGTCGGGGCTGCCGGCCCCGATCCCCGGAGCGTATCCGCGGCACCGGCCGACCGCCGCGGACCACGCCCGGGACGGCGGTAGGCTCGTGGGGAACGACAGGGGAGCGTCGTCCGGCACCGCCGGGCAGGGACGCTGAGAGTGCGGACATCCGCAGACCCTCGAACCTGATCCGGTCAGTACCGGCGTAGGGAGTCGGGACGTCTCAGGCGCCCGGTCGTCGCCGGACCTGGTCCGACGGCGCCGGTCGTCACCCCTCCTGCTTGACGACGAGGAGGACACACCATGGCGAAGGTCTTCGCCCACCCGCCGGCCGAGCCCGGCAGCACCACCACCCGCAGCACCACCACCGGCCCCGTCGGTCGACGACGCACGGCGCTGACCCTCATCGCGGCGGCGGCGACCGTCGCGCTCGCGGGCTGCTCGGCCATCGGGCAGGACAGCCCGGGCGGCACCACCACCGACGCGGACGGTGACGGCGCGGCACCCGGGACCGTCGTGCTGGTCACCCATGACTCCTTCGCGATCAGCGAGGACCTGCTGGCTGCCTTCCAGGCCGACACCGGCCTGACCGTCGAGCAGCGCGCCCCGGGTGACGGCGGCGCGCTGGTCAACCAGCTGATCCTGACCAAGGACGCGCCGCTGGGCGACGTGGTCTACGGCATCGACAACTCCTTCGCCTCCCGCGCGATCCAGGAGGGTGTGCTCGACCCGTACACCTCCCCGGCCGCGGGGGACGACGTCACCCGGTACGCCGTGGACGACGAGGGCCACCTGACCGCGATCGACGTGGGCGACGTGTGCGTCAACGTCGACCGTGAGTGGTTCGCCGAGGCGGGCATCCCCGAGCCGGTGACCCTCGAGGACCTGGCCGACCCGGTCTACGCCGACCTGCTGGTCGTGACGAACCCGGCGACGTCCTCCCCGGGTCTGGCCTTCGTGCTGGCCACGGTCGCGGCCTTCGGTGAGGACGGCTGGGCCGACTACTGGGCGTCGCTGCGCGACAACGGGGTCAAGGTCGCGAGCGGCTGGTCCGACGCGTACTACGTGGACTTCTCGGGACCGTCGAGCGAGGGCGACCGGCCGCTGGTCCTGTCCTACGCCTCGTCGCCCCCGTACGAGGCCGCCGACGACGCGACCGAGGCACCCACCGCGGCCCTGCTCGACACCTGCTTCCGGCAGGTCGAGTACGCAGGTGTCCTGGCCGGGGCTGCCAACCCCGAGGGCGCCCGGCAGCTGATCGACTGGCTGCTCAGCCCCGAGGTCCAGGCGGACATCCCCGAGAACATGTACGTCTACCCGGTGGACTCCTCGGTCGCGCTCCCCGAGTCGTGGACCCGCTTCGCCCCGCAGCCCACCGAGCCGTTCACCGTGGACCCGCAGCAGATCACCGAGAACCGTGACGCGTGGATCCAGCGGTGGACGGATGTCGTGATCGGCTGATCCTCCGTGCCGCCGTCGGTCGAGGACGCCCGGGCCGCGCAGCCCGGGCCCCTCGACCCGACCCCGCCGGCGGCCCCGGTGCGTGCTGACGGTTCTCGCGCTCCCCGGCCTCCTCGGTCCGGCCGGGCCGGTCGGTGGACCACGGGGGTCCGGGTCGGGGGGTGGGCCGTGGCGGTGCTGGTGCCGCTGGCCTTCCTGGGGATGTTCTTCGCGCTGCCCGTGGGCTCCCTGGTGGTGCGGGGCTTCGTGGCCGACGGCGCGGTGGACCTGTCCGGCTTCGCGGAGGTCTTCGCGCGGCCCCGCACCTGGCGGATCATCGGCCTGACCCTGGGTCAGGCAACCGTCGGGACGGCACTCGCGGTGCTGCTCGGCATCCCCGGCGCCTACCTGCTGTACCGGTGCGAGTTCCGGGGCCGCACCGCGGTGCGGGCGTTCATCGTCATCCCGTTCGTGCTGCCCACCGTCGTGGTCGGGGTGGCGTTCCGGTCGGTCCTGGCGGGGAGCGGGCCGTTGGGCTTCCTGGGGTGGGACGGGACGTTCGCGGGGATCGTCGCCGCGCTGGTCTTCTTCAACTACGCGGTGGTGGTGCGCACCGTGGGGGGCTTCTGGGCGCACCTCGACCCGCGCACCGAGCAGGCCGCCCGGGCGCTCGGTGCGCCACCCTGGCGGGCGTTCCTGGCCGTGACGCTGCCCGCGCTGACCCCCGCGATCCTGTCCGCGGCGTCGATCGTCTTCCTGTTCTGCGCCACGGCCTTCGGTGTCGTCCTGGTGCTCGGGGGTCCGCGCTACGGCACGGTCGAGACCGAGATCTGGGTGCAGACCACGCAGTTCCTGGACCTGCGGGCCGCCGCCGTGCTGTCCGTGGTGCAGCTCGTGGTGATCGCCGTCGCACTGGGAGCGGCCGGCCGGGCACGGTCGCGGCGAGAGCGTGCCCTGCAGCTCGGTGCACCCGAGCGGATCGCCCACCCGGTGCGGCTCGCCCTGCGCGGACCCACCCGGCGCTCGGGCGACGTGGCCGCGGTGCTGGTCACGGGCGCCGTCGTCCTGGGACTGCTGGCCCTGCCCCTGGGCACCGTGCTGGTGCGCTCCTTCCGGACCCCCGGCGGCTGGGGGCTGGGCAACTACGTGAACCTGGGGACCACCGGTGGGGCCAACACCCTGAGCGTGACGGTGTGGGAGGCGGCGCTGAACTCGTTGCGGATCGCCGTGGACGCCACGGTGATCGCCGTGGTCGTGGGTGGGCTGGTCGCGCTGGTGGTCTCGCGCCGACCACGCCGCCGCGGGGTGCGGCGGGCGGCCGGGGTGCTCGACGCGGTGTTCATGCTGCCCCTGGGCGTCTCGGCGGTGACCGTGGGCTTCGGCTTCCTCATCGCCCTGCACCGGCCCTTCGGGCTCGACGTGGACCTGCGGGGATCGCCGCTGCTCATCCCGATCGCGCAGGCCGTGGTGGCGACCCCGCTGGTGGTGCGTACCGTGCTTCCCGTGCTCCGTGCGATCGACTCCCGGCTCCACGAGGCCGCCGCCGTGCTCGGCGCGCCCCCGGGGCGGGTGCTGGCCCTGGTCGACTGGCCGATCGCCGCGCGCTCGCTGGGCCTCGCCGTCGGGCTGGCCTTCGCGGTCAGCCTGGGCGAGTTCGGCGCGACGTCGTTCCTGGCCCGCCCGGAACGGCCCACGCTGCCGGTGGTGATCTTCCGGCTGATCGGGCGTCCGGGCGCCGAGAACCTCGGCATGGCCCTGGCCGCCTCGGTCCTCCTGGCCCTGATGACCGCCACCGTCATGGCCCTGGCCGAACGCCTCCGCGCCACCACCCCCGGGGACCTCTGATGCCCCCCGTCCCCGACGCCCCCCAGAACCCCACGCCGCGCCGTGATCGAGCGAGGTCCGGGTCGTTCTCAGCAACCGGAACCTCACCCGATCAGGGCGGGGGCGGGGAGGGCGCGCGGGGGTTGGGGGTGCGGGACGTGGTGGTGCACTACCGGGACGACGACGGGACGATGGCGACCGCGGTGGACGGGCTGAGCCTGGACGTGGCGCCGGGTGAGGTCGTGGCGCTGCTCGGGCCCTCGGGCAGCGGCAAGTCGAGCCTGCTGCGCGCCGTGGCGGGTCTCGAGCCGATCGCCGGCGGACGCCTCACCTGGGACGGCGCGGACCTGGCCGGGGTCCCGGTGCACGGTCGCGGCTTCGGTCTGATGTTCCAGGACGGCCAGCTCTTCCCGCACCGCGACGTGGCCCACAACGTCTCCTTCGGCCTGGAGATGCAGCGGGTGCCTGCGGCGCAGCGTCGGGCCCGGGTCACCGAGCTGCTCGAGGTCGTCGGGCTGGCGGGGTTCGAGGGGCGCGCGGTGGCGAGCCTGTCCGGCGGTGAGCGGCAGCGGGTCGCCCTGGCCCGCTCGCTGGCCCCACGACCCCGCCTGCTGCTGCTCGACGAACCCCTCTCGGCGCTCGATCGTGCCCTGCGCGAGCGCCTGGCGGGGGAGGTCCGGGCCGCGCTCACCGCGACCGGGACCACCGCGGTCTTCGTGACCCACGACCACGACGAGGCCTTCGTCGTGGCCGACCGCATCGCGGTGATGGACCTCGGTCGGCTGCTCCAGGTCGCCGCGCCCGCCGACCTGTGGCACCGGCCCGCCTCCCGGCGCGTCGCGGAGTTCCTGGGCTACGAGGCCTTCGTCCCGGCCGACTCGCCGCGTGGCCGCGAGCTGCTGGGCACCGCCGGCCCTGCGGGCCATGCCGACCCGGCCGGCCCGCCCGACGACGCCGTCGGCCGGGTGCTCGCGCTGGGGCCCGGCTCGCTGCTGCGGGCCGACGACGGCGCCGTCACCGGTGTGGTGCGCAGCGCGGGCTTCCGGCGCGGGGTGGTCGAGCTCGTGGTGGCGGTCGAGGGGGTCGGCGAGCTCACGGTGGTCGAGCCGAGCCGTGGTCTGCTCGGCGACGCGCACCGACCCGAGCCGGGCGACCAGGTACGGCTGCGCGCCGACCCGGCCGCCGTCGCGATGCTCCCCGGCTGAGGTCGGCCGGTCAGGCCGTCGGGTCGGCGCGGTCGAGCTTCTTCTGCCACAGGCCCGCCACCCCGGTGGGGCGGAAGCCCAGCGCCACGTTGATCCCCAGCATGTGCGCGTTCTCCTCGGCGTTCCAGGTGTGGATGCGCCGTGCGTCGGGCCGCAGGGCCGTGAGGCGTCGCAGCATCTCGGCCTTGACCAGCATGCCGAGCCGGCGACCCCGGTGCTCGCGGATCACCAGGGTGTCGTCCTGGAAGACCACCTCGGGGGAGTCCCACGGGTACTCGACCATGGTGAACGCCGCGAGGACGCCGCTCGGCACGTGCTCGGCCGCCACGAGGAGGTAGCCGTGGCCGGCGTCGGCGATGTCGCTCTCGGCCTGGCGGACCCGGTCGACGTCCCACGGGTCCTCCTCGAGGTCGAGGTCGGCCATGGGTGCGTCGGTGCTCATCCGGGTGTTGAGCCCGGCCACCTGCTCGGCCCACTCGTCAGGGATCCGGTCGGTCCAGGCGTGCAACCGGTAGTCCGTCCCGGCACGTCCGGTGGCCTCGGCGTGGAGGCGGTCCAGGACACCTCCGTCGACGGGGAGGTGCAGCACGCTGTACCGCTCGGCCTGCTCGAGGGCGTAGCCGTGGAACCGGGCGAACACCGCGCCGGGGTCGTCGGCGGCGATGCGACCGCTGCCGGTGGGGGGTGTCAGGGCGCTCGGGTCGGTGGCCGGCGGCTCGCCCACGTGGTCGCTCTCGGCGATCAGGGTGGTGCGGTGGTGCTGTGCGGCGATCCGCTCGACCTCGGCCAGCAGCGCTCGGCCGGCGCCCGCCCGGCGGTGCTCGGGATGCACCACCAGCGAGTACTCCACGAGGTGCTCGTTGCCGCGCCTGGGCATGATCACGTGCGCCGTGCCGACGACGTCCTGCGCGCTCGGCGTCCGCCCGTCGAGGTCGGCCGGGGTCGCCACGAGGCGGAGACGGGTCGCGTACTCCTGCTCACGGAGCTTGGTGACCAGGTACTGCGCGGTGTAGGCGATGTCGTCGTAGCCCCAGCTGGCGCGGTCGACCGCGAGCCCGACGGCCACCGCCCCGTGCAGCGCCCACGCGTCGGGGTGGTCGAGCGTCGGCGGCACGGGTGCCCGGGTGATCGTCCACGCCGTCGTGGAGGTGCTGGAAGCCGTCATGGGGACACTGTGCGCCGCCCGACCGCGCGTCCGCCACGCCTTTTTCCCGGGGCGTGCCGGTGGGCGGGCACTGCTCGCGCGGACAGGCCTGCGGTGCCATGCTCGGACGGCCGACGGCACTCACCCGGGAGGGGCTATGCCTGCACAGGACCGCGTTCTGATCGACCTGGAGATCGCCGCACGGGCGGATGTCGTGTGGGCGGCGCTGCGCGAGCCGCACCTCGTGCGACGGTGGTTCGGCTGGGACTACGACGGTCTCGAGGACGAGATCCGGTTGATCTTCGCCGAGCAGGCCGTGGTCGACGAGCGTGCTGCGACGCTGACCTGGCCCGACGGCGACCGGATCGTGCTGGACCCGCGTGGCGAGGACGTCACGGCGCTGCGCGTGGTGCGCAGCGACCATGCAGGCACCGAGGGGTTCGACGGCGCCTACGACGCGGTCGACGAGGGGTGGATCACCTTCGTCCAGCAGCTGCGCTTCGCCCTCGAGCGCCACCCCGACCAGGAGCGCCGCACCGTCAGCGCCCTCGGTGTGGGTCTGGGGCCTGAGGGCGACCCGTTGCTCGCACGGCTGGGGATCCGGCCGATGGGTGGCGAACCGGTCGGCAGCGCCTACGAGGTCGAGCGTCCTGACGGGTCGCGGTTCAGCGGCGAGATCTTCTTCCAGACCGACCTGCAGGTGGGCCTGACGGTCGCCGAGGAGGGTGACGCGCTGCTCGTCGTCGCCCGCACCCCGCCGTCGAGCGCACCGCCCGAGGGCACCGCGATCTTCGTGCTCAGCACGTACGGGGTCGACGAGGGGACCTTCCCGGCGGTCGAGCGCCGGTGGGCCGACTGGTGGACGGGTCAGGGCGGGACGGCCGGCTTCCCGAGCGGGCCGTCCTAGGGCCGGCGGCCGTCGACCTCAGCGACTGCCGACGAGGTCCACGCCGAGAAGCGCCAGGACCCCGAAGACGACGCCCCACAGGACGATCGAGACCACCTGCCAGACGATGACCGTCCTCTTCGGGGCACCGAAGGAGACCAGTGCCGCGGAGGTGATCTGGCTGGGCAGGACGGTCTGCCCGAGCAGGCTGACGCCGGCGACGCCGTACCGGTCGAAGGAACGGCGCAGGCGCTGACGGCGGGGCGAGGCCTCCTTGGCGGGGCCGGCCATCCGTCCGCGGACGCCGTGGGTGACGCTCACCGTGAGCACCATGGTGGCGACGTTGCCGACGACGGCGGCGGCGACGGCGAGCAGGAACGGGACCCCGGCGAAGATGCCGATGACGGAGCCGAAGTAGGACTCGACGAACGGGATGGCACCGGCGGCCATGACCCCCAGCCACTGGAGCAGCGGGGGGAGCGACGTCGTGAAGTCCTGCAGGTTCTCGATCATCGGGGTTCCTCTCCGCTGACGGGTGGGCGAACCGCCACCCTGGCGACGCCGTCACTAGTACGCTGTGCCAGAGCACATTAGCACGCCGTACTAGCACGGTGTACCGGAGGAGGGCCAGATGATCGACAGGCGTTCCCAGATCCTCCGGGCCGCGCACGAGATCGCCACGACGGACGGCCTGAGCGGGGTCAGCGTGCGGCACGTCGCGGCCCGGGCGGGGATCGGGGCGAGCACCCTGCGTCACTACTTCCCGACCCAGCAGGACCTCTTCGACGCCGTGCTCGGGACCATGCTTGACGCGCAGCTCTCCGACCTGCGGATCAAGGACGCCACGGTCGCACCCGCGATCCGGCTCACCGAGTGCGTCGCGCAGCTCCTGCCCGCCACCGACGCCGACGTCGTCCGGCTCGAAGGATGGCTCGCCGGGTACGCCGCGGCGATCGGCCCCACCCGGACCGAGCAGCAGCGCGCCGTGCTGGCCGCGTTGTCGCGCCGTGCCCGCGATCGGGTCGGCGGGTGGCTCGCCGTCCTCGACGCCGAGGACGCGCTGAGGTCTCCCGACCTCGACCAGGCCGCGATAATCCTGCTGGCGATGGTCGACGGGCTCGCGCTCGGGCTGATCACCCCGGAGGGTGGCGCCACGCTGGAGCGGGCTCGCGAGGCTCTCGCGCGCGTCGTCGAGGCGGCCGTCGTCGCGCCGCACAGCCCTGGCTAGCGGCTCGGGCGATCAGCGGGGGCGCCGGCCCGTCGCGGTCCTGGTGTTCCTGGCGGCGAGCTGCGCGAACCCTGGGTGAGCTCGGGCGGGCCGATGACGTCGACGACCCCGCGGCGCGGGAGAGCCTCCCGCGCCGCGGCCGTCTCCTGTGCCGTCGGGTCAGCGCCGGGCCGCTTCGAGCCGCTCCCGCAGGTGCTCGACCTCGACCGGGCTCGATGCCAGTGCGATCGCCCGTTCGAGGGCCACCACGGCCTCGGCCCGCCGGCCGGCCCGGGCGAGCAGCTCGCCCCGGACCGCCGCGAGCCGGTGGCTGCGGGGGATCTCCTCGTCCAGGCCCTCGAGCAGGGCGAGCCCCGCGCGCGGCCCGTCGGCCTCGGCGACCGCCACGGCGCGAGCCAGCCGCACCACCGGCGACCCGGTCAGGAGCTCGAGGGCCGCGTAGTGCTCGGCGACCACCGGCCACCTCGTGGCAGCCGGGTCCGCAGCCGTGGCGTGCTCGGCGGCGATCAGGGCCTGGAGTCGGTACTCCTCGGCCAGACCCTCACCGGGCGGGACGGTGCGCAGGAGCTCCAGGCCCGCGCGGATCTCGTCGTCGTGCCACCGGGACCGGTCCTGCTCGGGCAGCAGCACGAGGCGGCCGTCCTCGTCGAGCCGCGCATCACGTCGCGAGTGCTGCAGGAGCATCAGGGCCAGCAGGGCGCGCACCACGGGCCGTCCCGGCAGCAGACGATCCATCACGCGGGCGAGCCGGATCGCCTCGCTGCCCAGGTCCGTCCGCAGGGCCCGGTCGCGGGGACCCGGCTGGTACCCGGCCGTGAAGACGAGGTAGACGACCGTCGCGACGACGTCCAGCCGCTCCTCGAGCCGTTCGGGCGGCGGCACCGCGAAGGGGATGCCCGAGGCCGCGAGACGCTTCTTGGCCCGGGTCAGGCGCGCGGCCAGGGTGGCGTCCTGCACCAGGAGCAGCCGGGCGATGTCCGGCACCTCGAGCCCCATCACGAAACGCAGGGTCAGCGCGACCCGCGCCTCGGGGGCCAGCGCCGGGTGGCAGCAGGTGAAGAGCAGGCGCAGCGCGTCGTCCGAGATGTGCTCGCCGGGGTCGAGCGCGCTCGCGGCCTCGGCGCGGGTGCGGGCGTCCACGGCCATGAGGGGCTGCTTGCGCCGGTGCACCGCCTCGGCGCGCAGCACGTCCACCACCCGCCGTCGGGCGGTGGTCAGCAACCACGCGGGCGGGTTCGCCGGGACGCCGTCGACAGGCCAGGTGCGTGCCGCTGCGGCGAAGGCCTCCGCGACGGCGTCCTCGGCGAGGTCGGGTCGGGCGTACTGGCCCAGGACGAGGCCGACCAGCCGGGCCCAGTGCTCACGCCAGGCCCGCCCGAGGGCGAGGTGCACCTCGGGCGGACCAGCGACGGGACCGTCGGGCGGCGCGCCCGACCCGGGGGCCCGGGGACCAGGATCGGCGGACGGGCTCACATCTCCGCCACCGGCCGGATCTCCACGGTGTACTCGGGCAGCAGCCGCACCAGGTCCGTGAGGACGTCGAGGTCAGGGGCGTCCACGAGGTAGAAGCCCCCGAGCTGCTCGGTGGTCTCGGCGAACGGACCCTCGGTCACCGAGAGCCGGTCGCCGCGTCGTCGGACGGTGGTCGCGGTGCTCACCGTGGTGAGGGCCTCACCGGCCAGGAGGGAGCATCCGCGGTCCGTCACCGCCGCCGCGAAGGCGTCGTGCTCGGCGTACAGCCGCTCCTGCTCCTGCGGGCTCGCCTCGGCCCACACCGACTCCTCCTGGTAGAGGAGCACCACGAACCTCATGGGGTGGGCTCCTCGGAGTGGTCGACCACGGGGCGGATCTCCGCGGCACCGCCAGGCTCCACGATCAGGATGCCGACCAGCTCGGTCAGGTCGTCGAGGTCGGCTGTGCGCACGACGTAGTAGCCGCCGAGCTGCTCGACCGTCTCGGCATAGGGGCCCTCGCTGATCGCGAGCGGACCGTGCGCGTCCGGTCGTCGAAGGACCCGGGAGGTGGTGCTCGGGGCGAGCTCGGCCCCCCCGGTGATCGTGTGCCCGCGCTGCGCGCACAGCTCCGAGAACCGTCCGTGCAGGGCGAACGCGGCCGCGCGTTCCTCGGGTCCGTAGCTCAGCCAGGCCTTCTCGTCGTCGTGCAGCAGGACGACGTACTCCGTGGCGGTCTGCGGTGCGGTCATGGTGGTCTCCCTCCGTCCGACGGCACCCCGTCGGCGCCGTCCTCAGCATGACGGGCAGGAGGTCCCGGAATCGACAGACGGACCATCACGAGCGCTGCGGTGGTCTCGGGTCGCTCAGGACCGTGGCGCCTCCGCCGGTGGCGTCTTGCGCTGGGGGTACGGGGTCTCGCCACGGGCGAGCGCGGCGACGGCCTCGCGGATCTTGCGGGCCCGCGTCTCGGGACGCTTGACGGAGTTGATCCGGTAGATGATCGCGAACCGGTTGGTCGCGGTCAGCACCTCGAACCAGGCCTGTGCGAGGGGCTCGGCGGCCAGCGCCTCGGCGAGGTCCTCGGGCACCGGGGTGTCGGACTGCCCCGGGTAGGCACGGTCCCAGCGGCCGTCGGCCTGGGCGGCCAGCACCTGTGCCCGCCCGGCCTCGCGCATCCGACCCTCGGCCTCGAGCCGGGCGACGTGGGTGACGTTGCGGGCCGACCACGGGCTCCGGGGGCGGCGGGGCGTCATCCGCTGCAGGGAGCTCTCGGCGTCGCGCCGCGCCGCCTGACCGTCGATCCACCCGAAGCACAGGGCCTCGTCGAGGGCCTGCGCGTAGGTCAGGGTCGTGACGGTGCCACCCTTCTTGTGCAGCACGAGCCACACCCCCGGGGAGGCCGTGTGGTTCCCCTCGAGCCAGTCGCGCCAGGACTCGGCGTCGGGCACCAGGAGCTCGGGCAGGATGATCGCCATCGGACCATCATGGGTCCCGGCTAGGCTCCCCGACCATGACCCGTCCGGTGGGGCCGCTGTGGCGCGCGGCGCCGGTACGCCTGCTCCACGAGCGCGGGTGGCTCCTCCTGGTGGTGCTGACCTCGGCCGTCCTCGCGCTCGCAGCGGTATCGCTCCCACTGTTCGAGAGGTCCGTCGCGGCGGCGAGCGTCCAGGCCGAGATCGATGCCATCCCGCCCGACGCGTTCGACCGGGACGCCGCACGTCTGCGGACCGTGGTGCCCGCGGTCGTGCCGCCGGCGGCCGACGGACCCCTGCGGGCGCTGCTCGCCGATCTTCCCGAGCTGGGCGAGCCGGTGGTCTCGGCCTTCGGCTTCGTCGAGCGCGTCGACCCGCGGGCGACCGCACTCGTCGGTGTCGGCGAGGTCCAGGTCCGCGGCACCCTGCACTACCGCGACGGTGCGGTCGAGGCGCTGGCCCAGGCCGCCGGGTCGGTGCCGGACCAGGGGGTGTGGCTCCCGGAGGAGGTCGCCGCCGACCTCGGGGCCAGACCCGGCGACCGGGTCGAGCTGACCGTCGACCTGCGGCGCCCGGCCGAGCGTGACGCCCTCGACCCCGAGCCGGTCGCGACGGCCGTCCTGGCCGGCACCTACCCGACCCTCGAGGGCAGCGTCCTGCCTGCCCTCGGCGAGCTCACCACCTGGGTCTCGAGCGAGCGCGACCTGCCCGCGATGCTGCTCGGCGAGCGGTCCGCGATGGTCTTCGCCGACCGGGCCACGTTCGACCGCCTGGCGGTCGAGATCTGGGAGACCCCGCTCTGGGTCGGGGACCTGGCCCTGGTCGACGGTCCGACCCCGGCCCAGGCCCGGTCCGCCGCCGCAGGGATCCACGAGCTCGGCCGGCAGGCCTTCGTCGCGGGCAGCGCCGTCGACCGCCTCACCGCGCTGGGCCTGCCGGCCCCCGAGCCGATGCAGGTCGTTTCCGGCATCCGGGGTGTGGTCGAACGGGCCGACGCCACCACCCTGCTCGCCCGCGGGCAGGTGCGTTCGCTCTCCTGGGCGGGTCTGGCCCTGGGGCTCGCCGCGGTGGCCAGCGCGGCCGTGCTGGTCCAGCGCAGCCGACGCCCCGAGAACGCGCTCGCCGCCGGGCTCGGGCTGCGTCCCTGGGCGGTCGCGGCCCTCGCCGGGCTCGAGGCCGTGCTGCCGGTCGCCGTCGGGACAGCGCTCGGGGCGGGATCGGCGTGGGTGCTGGTCCGGTACCTGGGACCCTCCCCGCACCTGGGCGAGGGGATCCTCACCGGGGTGGTCCGCACCGCGCTGCTGGCCGGCGTCCTGGGGATCCTGACCATGACCGCCGCGGCAGGTGCGACGGCGGCGGTCGCCGACAGGTGGCAGTCCGCCCGGCTCGGTGCGCGGCGGCGGACGGTGCCCTGGGAGGCGCTGCTGGTCGTCCTCACCCTGGTCGCCGCGGCCGGCATCTCCGGCACCGGGACCTCGCGCTCGCCCGGGGCGCTCGCGGTCGCCTTCCCGATGCTGCTCGCGGCCGCCGTGGCCGCCGTGGGGGTCGGCCTGCTGCGCGTGGTCCAGGCCCGCGTCCCGTGGGGGCTCGCGCGGGTCGGCACCCCGCGGTGGCTCGCCTCGCACCGGGCCCGACGCACCGGCCGGGAGGTCACCGCGAGCGTGGTCATCGTGTCCGTCGGGATGGCGATGCTGCTCTGGGCCATCGCGGCCGAGCGGGGTGTGGACCGTGGCATCCAGGACAAGCTCGCGGTCGCCGCCGGTGCGCCGGTCACCGCCGACGTCGACGGCTCGTGGCGCCTGGCCCCTCCGGTGGACGACGGTGTCCCCACCCCACCCGTCCCCGGCTCGACCTTCGTCTGGCGACAGCAGGTGACCCTGCCCCCGCGGTTCGGCGACGTCACACTCCTGGCGGTCGACAGCCCACGGTTCGCCGACGTCGCGCTGTGGGGGGAGTCGGGTGCGCTCGACGGGGGCCGCGAGGCGCTCGCGATGCTCGACGACGGCTCCGGGGAGACGCCCGACGACGGCTCCGGGGAGATGCCCGCGCAGCTGGCACCCCTGCCGGTGATCATGGTGGACAACCCTGCGTACGAGGTCGGTGACACCGGGACCCTCACCACCCAGGCCGTCTGGGAGCTGCGGTTCGAGGTCGTCGCGAGCGTCGAGGCGTTCCCCGGGATGCCCGGGCGGGGTCTGGTGGCCGACGCCACCCGGGTGTTCACCGACGTGCCCTTCGCCGACCCCACGCTCGTCCCCGAGAGCTCCGACCCCGGGCTCCGGGCCGGTGGGTTCCGGGCGGCGGTGTGGTCTGGCGGCGGTGCGGTCGAGCTCGAGCAGATGTTCACCGACGCCGAGCTCGCACCCCCCGACGTGCTCACCCGCGAGGTCGCCGCGCAACGTCCGGGGGTCCGTGGCGCGCTGTGGCCGCTCGAGTACCTCGTCGCGCTCGGCGCGGCGGCCACGGTGCTCGGGGTGGCCGTGCTCCTGCTGCACGCGGTCCGGGTCGCCGAACGCGACCGGCTCGGCGACCTGCTGCTCACCCGGATCGGCGTCACCGGCCGCGAGCTGACACGGGCCCGAGCCGGCGAGATGGCCGGGCTGCTGGTGCGCGCCGCAGTGGCGGCCCTCGTGTCCGTGCTGGTGCTGAGCGTCGCCGGGCCGTCGCTCGTGGACCCGGTGCCCTCGCTCGTCCCGACCGTCCGCCCGATCCTGGCCTGGGCCGACGTCGGCCTGCTCGCCCTGGTCGTGCTCGCCGCCGGGATGCTGTCCACGGTCGTGGCCCGGCGCAGCTCGCGTGCGGTCTCAGCCGGGGAGGTCCTGCGTGGTGATGGTTGAGGGGACGCCGCAGAGGCCGGCGGTCCGTGACGTGGCGCCCGTCGTGGTGTGCGACGGGCTCGTGCGGGTGTACCGGTCGGGCACCGGAGAGGTGCAGGCGCTGCGCGGGATCGACGCCTCGTTCCACGCCGGGACGGTCACCGCGGTGGCAGGCCCGTCCGGCTCGGGCAAGAGCAGCCTGCTGCGGATGGTCGCCGCCCGGGAGAGGCCCAGCGCCGGACGCCTCGAGCTCCTCGGGCAGGACGTCTCGCTGCTGCGGGCCCGTGCGCTGCGGGACCTGCGACGGCGCACCGTGTCCTTCGTCGAGCAGAGGTCCTCGCGAGGGCTGTTCCCCCACCTGACGGCCATCGACCAGGTGCGGCAGGTCGCCGTCCTGCGCGGCATGCGGGACGTGGACGCCCGCGAGGTCCTGGCCGGGGTGGGTCTCGTCGACCGCGCCACCCACCTGCCGCGCACGCTGTCGGGCGGCCAGCAGCAGCGGCTCGCGGTGGCCCTGGCGCTGCTCGGCCCACCCACGGTGGTCGTCGCCGACGAGCCGACGGCCGAGCTGGACCACGCCAACGCCGACGTCGTCCTCGCGGCCCTGCGCCGCGCCGCGTCAGCCGGCAGCACCGTGGTGCTCAGCAGCCACGACGAGCACGCCCTCGCCGGCGCCGACCGGGTGCTGCGGCTGCGGCACGGCGTGGTGTCCTCCGAGCAGGTGCCGCACGGCGAGGCACTGGCGATGCTCGACTCGACCGGACGGGTGCAGCTCACCGGGCCGGCGCTGAGCCTCTTCACCCAGGGGCGGGCCCGGGTCACCGTCGAGGCGGGTCGTGTGGTCCTGTCACCCCCGGAGGTCGGGTCGTGACGGCGCACGCGCGGCACGTGGTGCCCCCGGCGCACCCCGCGCCCCCGGTCCTCGAGGTGCGCGGGGCGACGCTGACGTACCGGTCCGGCGCGGTGGCTGTCATCGCCCTGCACCCCTTGGACCTGACCGTCGCCCCGGGGGAGATGGTGTGCGTCGCGGGCCCCTCGGGCTCGGGCAAGTCGACCCTGTGCCACCTCGCCGCCGGGTTCGAGCGACCCACCCACGGGCAGGTGCTCGTCAACGGGCAGGCGGCGCACGAGGTCTGCGACTGGTCGACGGTCGCGAGCGTCCCCCAGCAGCTGGGCCTGCTGCCCGAGCTGACCGTGGGGCAGAACATCGCCCTGCCCGCGGCGCGTGCCGGGCAGACGTGGGACGGCCGCCCCGACCTGCTCGCCGAGTGGGGACTCACCGGCCTCGCCGACCGCCTGGTCGGCGAGGTGTCGATGGGTGAGCAGCAGCGCACGGCCCTGGCCCGCGCCGTCGTCCTGACACCCGCCCTCGTCGTGCTCGACGAACCCACCGGGCACCAGGACGACGACAACGTCGAACGGGTGCTGCGCGCCGTCATCGCCGCGACCCGCCGTGGGTCGGGGGTGCTGGTCAGCGCCCACGACGACCGGGTGCTCGCCGCCGCCGACCGCGTGGTGCGTCTGGAGGACGGCGTCGTGCGCCGACCCGCGCACTGAGGCGCGGTCAGGCCAGGGTGGCAGCGAGGCGAGGGGACTGGGCCGTCACCCAGTCCCGGGTACGCGTGACCTTCTCGGCCGTGCCGGACTCCCACCAGGCACGGAACACCGGGTCGGCCTCGGCGGCCGCACGCATGGTGTGCACCGAGTTCCGCGCCCGTGCCACCGCGACCGGCACCACCTGGGCGCGCTGGTCGGGCGTCAGCCCGTACGCGTCGACGGCCACCCGGACCCTCGCCGCGACGTCGACCTCGGCCAGGGCGGGGGCTCGGTCGACGGGGTGCTGCAGGGGCGCCCACCAGTGCAGCAGGTTCACGAGGTCGGCGACCCGCGTCGTCGGCCGGGCCAGGTCGAAGTCGATGAGAGCGGCCGGCAGCCCCTCGCGGAAGACGACGTTGCCCGGGCAGTAGTCCTGGTGCGCGACGAGCTCGGGCCGGTCGAACAGCGGCTCCAGGGGTGACGCGGACCTGCCCGGGATGCCGCCGAAGACGGCGTCGGACGGGGGCACCCAGCTCTGCGCCGCGTCGTGGAGACGCCGCACGAGGCGGACCAGGGCGACCAGCACCTCGTCGGTCGTGGTGTCGTCGGGCAACGGGTCGAGCGGGACGTGCCCGGGGACGTAGCTGAGCACCTCGCGTCCTCGGTCGTCCACGCCGAGGGGCAGCGGGGCGGCGTCGAAGCCGTGCTCGTGCAGGTGGCCCAGGTAGGACTGGATCGTGGCGGTGAACGGCCGCCACGGCCGCCGGACCGTCGGGCCGACCCGCACCACGTGCGTCACGCCCCCGGTCGCGAGCACCACCTCGTCGTCGGCCACGGGTCGACGGTAGCGGGCCGACCGGACCCGCTCAGAGGTCGCGCAGCATGGTGTCCGAGCCCCCGTTGCGGCCCACGACGGTGAACCCGTGCCGGAGGTAGAGCGCCCGCGCGGCCGCGTTGCCGTCCTCGACGCTCAGGCTCACCGCCCTCCAGCCCAGGGCCCGGGCCTGCTCGAGGCAGCCGGCCAGCAGCGCGGAACCCACGCCCCGACCGTGGTGGGCTCGGACCACCGCCATGCCGATCTCGGGGACGTCGTCCGCCACGTACCCGTACCCGGGAGCGGCCGCCGGGAGCGCCCGGGCCCAGATGGCGCCGAGGGGTGTCCCGCCGTCGACCGCGACGAGCCCGAAGTCACCGGGGCGACGCCACCCGCCGAGGTATCGCGCGGTGTGCGGGTCGCCGATCACCTCGCTGCGGGTGAACCGGGTCGTGCCGTCCCAGTTGAACGCCTCGAGGAGCATGTCGTGGAGCAGCTCGAGGTCGTCACCGGTCGCCTCTCGCAGCCTCATGCTCGGGATCCTCGCACGCTAGGCTTCCTGCGTCGGTCCGACAGCGGGGGAGTCATCGTGAGCGGCAAGATCCTGGTCGCGGTCTTCTGGTACGCCGTGGTCGCGGCCGGCGCCGGGTCTGCCGTCGCGCTCTTCGCCGACATGTCCGCGGCCGAGGGGATCCTGCGGTCCATGCACTGGACGGTCTGGCCGGCGGTCTCGCTCGCGGTGGTCCTGGTGCTGCTGGTCACGGCCATCGCCGTCACCGTCCGGGCAGCGCGCCGGCCCGTCGACACGCCCTGACCGGACGTCGAGCCGCCTGACGCGAGTCGCGCGGCGTGTCCTCGAGCGGGTCAGTCGCGGCCGGGCAGGGGACGGGTCCTCACGAAGGGCCCTGGGCGAGGGCCACGTGGTCGCTGTCCAGCGGGATCGGCGGGGTCCCGGCGACGATCGCACGGGCCCGCTCCCACGGCCGTTCCCGCTCGAGGAAGGTCAGCTCCTCGGCCATCCACTCGTGCCAGAAGGCGACGGTCTGCTCGACGTCGCCGTTGACGCCCTGCATGATGTCGCGGGCGATCCCCCGCTCCTCGGCCCGCGCGAAGTCGGCCTGGACCCAGACGGTCGCGTCCACCAGGTCGGCCAGCTCCTGCTGCCCCGCCCCGACCCCTTCGACGACGACGAGGTCCTGGCCGGCGGGGACGTCGACCGATCCATCGCGTCCGTGCTGCACCCACGCGGGAGGGCGGAAGGTGACGGCCTCCCCGCGTCGGAGAGGGCGCAGGACGTGGTCGGCCAGCAGGTGTCCCCAGGTGAAGTACGGCTCGTTCCAGGCGATGTCGTCGGTGTGGACGACGGCCGACCGGCTCACCTGGCGGCTCAGGAGCTCGGCCAGCGTCGACTTCCCCGATGCGCTGCGACCGTCGACGGCCACGACCAGCGGCCGACCGGTCGGCGCACCGCCCGCCGGGACGAGCAGGTCGAGGAGCGCGGTGGCGGGTGCGGACTGCCACGGACCGGCATGAGGCTCGCCCGCAGGAAGGGTCAAAGACACACCCCCACCCTCCCACGCACATCCCTCCTGCTGACCCCATCTCCCCCTCCTCACCCCACCTCCCCCTCCTCACCCAGCGCCCCCTCCTCACCCAGCGCCCCGACGTCGTACATCTGCACCGAGGACGCACGTGCTGCGGTGCGACCTCGGTGCAGATGTGCGTCCTGGCGGACGTCGGGTCTTCCGCCGGGGGCTGGGGTGGGCGGGGAGAGGGCGCGGTCGGATACTGGGGGCATGCTGACGATGCCGACGGTCGCGCCGACCTGCGGTGACGTCCGTCTGCGCTCCTTCGAGGCGCGCGACACCGGGATGGTCCGCGACCTGTCCACCGACCCGTACGTTCCGCTGACCGGGACGCTCGTCGGGCACGCGACGCAGGAGCAGGCCCTCGAGTGGATCGGCCGGCAGCACGACCGGCTCGCCAACGGCGCCGGGTACTCGTTCTGCATCGCCGCGGCCGACGACGACCGCGCCCTCGGCCAGGTGGGGCTGTGGTTGGCGGACCACGCCCACGGGCGGGCGACCGTCGGGTACGGGGTCGCGCCGAGCGAACGCGGTCGCGGTGTCGCGACGCGGGCGCTGACGGCGGTGACCTCGTTCGCGTGGAGCGTTCCCGGGCTGCACCGGGTCGAGCTCAGCATCGAGCCGTGGAACGTGGCGTCCTCCCGCGCGGCGGAGAAGGCCGGCTACCAGTGCGAGGGTCTGCTGCGCAGCCACCAGGTCATCGGTGGGGCCCGGGTCGACATGCTGCTCTGGTCGGCGCTTCGGCCGCTGGGCTGATCCGTCACCCGGACGGCGAGCGGGCGCCGGCGCGACCTCAGCCCACGGGTCCTCGGAGCCGTGGCAGGACCTCGGCGGCGAACCGCGCGTAGCTCGACCGGGCGTCCTCGTCGCCGGCGACCAGCACCACGCAGGTGGCTCCTGCGTCTGCCCATGCCGTGACGGCCCGCTCGACGTCGTCCGGCGTTCCTGCCGCCGTCATCGAGGCGAGGGTCGCGTCGGACAGCTGACCGCGGCCGTCGGCCCCGAGCCCGGCGATCTCCGTCAGCCGGGGGAAGATGCCCAGGTCGAGGATCCGCTGGATCTTCGTGCGCGTCTGCGCCAGCGCCACGTGGCGGTCGTCGTCCAGGTTCGCCATCGCGAACAGCACCGTGCTCTCCGCCGCACCGGCCGCAGCCATGGTCGCCCGTGCCCACCGGACGGCGTCCGGAGTGGTCACCTCCGGGAGGACGACGCCGTCGGAGGTCCGGCCCGCGGTCGCCAGGCCCCGGGGACCCGTCGTGCCGATCAGCACCTCCGGGCACGCCGCGGGCGGAAGTCCGAGCCGCAGGCCCTCGACGTCGACGTGCTTGCCGTGCGACGTGACCTCCTCGCCGTCGAGCAGCCGCCGCAGGACGACCGTCGTCTCCTCGAGTGCCGCGGACGGACTGGTGGGCGCCGCACCGATCTGCTCCATCCACTCCGGTACCCCGTGCCCGAGCCCGACGACCACACGTCCGGGTGCCAGGCGTTCCAGCGTGGCGATCTCCATCGCCAGCGTCGCGACGTTCCGGGTGACGACGGGGAGCAGCCCGAGTCCCACGCGCAGCCGTGTGGTCGCGACCAGCGCCGCCGCCGCCATCGCGATCCCGCCGGACCACGGCAGGTCCTCGCTGAACCACAGCTCGTCGTAGCCGTGCTCCTCGGCCCAGCGGGCGAACTCGGGCAGCTCCTCGGGCGGCCAGTCCGGCTCGAACCGGACGCCGAAGCTCAGGGTGCCGGTCGAACGGGATGTCGTCATGTCGGTTCCTCGCGTCGTCATGGTGTGCCACGGACCTGATGGGTGCTGCCCCCATCATGCTGGCAGCGGTCGGGTGCGGTCGGGTCGGCTCTGGTGGGTGAGCCGGCACGCGCGTAGCGTCGTCAGATGCAGACTCCTGCCCGACTGGCGCCGCTGCTCGCGCAGTACGACTGGGCGACCGAGCGCCTCCTCGCGCGCCTGACAGGTCCGGACATGGACAGCGGCGACGGGGAGCGGGTCCGCGTCATCCCGCTGTCGGACGAGGAGTACCTCTGGGAGCCGGTGCCGGGGTCATGGTCGGTGCGCCGGCACGCCGACGGACCCGGACCGGGCGCCACGGTGCTGGTCGGTGCCGGTGAGTGGGGGCGTGACGGTGGCCGCCCGCACCCGTGGCCGCCGCCCGTCACGACGATCGCCTGGCGGATGGCTCACCTGACCGAGATGCTCACGCTGCGTGCCGAGTGGACGGTCGGCGAGCACCGCCGCCACGAGGCCGACCTCCACTACGCGGGCGATGCGGCGGGTGGCGTCCGGGCGCTCCGGGAGGGTGTCCTCGCCTGGCGGGAGGCGCTCACGACCGCCGACGACGAGGCGCTCGACACCGTCGGGCGCAGCACCTACCCGGACGGGAGCGACGCGGAGGACCTGTTCCTCGACCTCGTCTGGTGGGTCAACCAGGAGGTGCTGCACCACGGCGCCGAGATCGCCCTCCTCCGCGACCTCTACACCCACCACCCCTAGACCCCCACCACACCGTCCCCTCGTCGAGGAGCGCCCTCGTCGAGGAGCGCTCAGGTCGTACGTCTGCACCCAGGACGCACGCACGCTCGTGCGACCTCGGTGCAGATGTGCGACCTGAGCAGCTGGATCAGCGGCGCAGGGCCGGGCGGGGGGTGAGGGGGAGGGTGGGGAAGGTGCGGCGGACGCGGGTCGTCAGGGCCCGCGGGCTGGCGAGGTCCTCCTTCGTGAGGCGCAGGAGGCGCCACCCGCTGTCGAGCAGCGCGTCCTCGCGACGCTTCTCCTCGACCACGACGTCGGCCGGACGCCGCGCGTACTTGCCCCGCCCGTCGTACTCGGCGAGCGCCCGGACCTCGGGCCACCCGAGGTCCGCCCAGAAGGTGCCGAGGTGGGTGTGGACCGGCACCTGGGTCACCGGCCGCGGGACACCGACCTCGAGGAGTGCGACGCGGGCCAGGCTCTCACCGGCCGACTCCGCACCGTCGTCGGCGAGGTCGAGCGCCAGGCGCCCCCGGACCACGCCCCGTCGGCCCGGCAAGGAGGCGAGCAGGCCCTCGCACCGCTCACGGTCCGCGCCGCGGTGGAGCGCTGCATCCGCGACCACGACGCCGCCCCGCACAGGTTCGGACATCGTGCAGTCGACGACGGTGCGCTCAAGGCTGGTGACCCGTACGCCGTGGAGCACGACGACGTCGTCGGGGGAGAGCACGCGGCGGTGACGCGCGACGTCCGGGCTGGCCCCGACGCGCGCGCGGAACGCCTGGACGACGTGCGTGACCGCGGGGGTGCGAAGGGTCGGTGAACCCCAGAGGAGAGCAGCGGAAGTGTGGCTCACGACGGTGTCCGCGGTCAGCTGGGTGCGCAGCGCGGCGATCCGGGCCAGTGCGAGCGTGCGCGGGTGGTCCTCGGACTTGAGCACGCGCGCGTCGACGAACGCCCCGGGCCGTACCCGCGCCCACGTCCCGTCGCGGACGAGCCCTGCCACCACGGACCGGTGGTGGTCCCGTGCGAGGAACACTTCCGGCAGCTCCGTCGCCACCCCGCTCCGCGCCCCCACCCGCCGTCCCATCACCCCACCCTCCCCCCACCCCACCCCCACCCCCCGCCCATCCACACCCCCTCCTCCTCTCTCTGTCCTCCCCCCCCCCCCCCCCCCCCCCCCCCCCCCCCCCCCCCCCCCCCCCCCCCCCCCCCCCCCGCCCGCGCCGCCCGCGCCCCCCCGGCGCCGCGCGCCCGCGGGCGGGCGGGC
>NZ_JAMBPP010000009.1:0-193441 GCF_023369855.1 Actinotalea alkalitolerans
CGAGCAAGCCCACTACGCGGCCCTCAACCGAGCGCCGCAACCCGCATAGGAGCGGCAGAGAACCTGGGGCGCTTCACATCGCTTCCCGAACGGACCTACAGCCCCGAGGAGGTCGCCGAGCGCCTCGGCACCTCGCGGTGGTGGATCCGCCAGCAGGTCCGCGACGGCCGGCTCGAGCACCTGCGGCTCGGCAAGGCAAGGATCCGGTTCACCGAGGCCCAGGTCGCCGCCATCGTCGCCAACGCCACCGTGGCGCCCTCCCCCACGCCTCCGCGTGAGCCGATCGACACCGCGGTGCTCGGCCCGACGGTCCGCTCCTTGGGCGCCCACCGCACCCGCCCATCCGCCAGACGAGACGGCACGGAGGTCCTCTGAGAGCTCGAGAACAGCGACCCCCACGGGGACAGGACCGGTGAACTCGCTGCAAGGCGTCTCAACTGCTCCCAACGTTTCCGCAGGTCAGCGACCTGCGAGGATCAGGCGTGGGCAGCCGTCTCACCATTCGGACGGTTTCGAATCCCACTCGGGGCACGCGTCTGACCTGCGGAAACGCAGCAGTTCTTGTCCCCGCAGGGGGGACAGATCCGTCCCCCTGCGATGCGCCATGGGACACGACGAGCATCGAGAAGCGAGCCCGCTGGGACGGCACGGTGGCGTTCCGCGTGGGGTGGCGCGACCCCACGCAGGTGTCGACCCCACACCCGGGACCGGTCGAGCCGGTGCAGCGCAGGGGTGACGGAGTCCACCGGTGATGGATCGACGCCAAGGGCGCTAGGTTTCGTCCCATTCTTGATCATCGGCAGGGGGTAGTGGCGGTGCTGGGTGAGAGTCGAGCGCGCCTCGTACCTGATGGAGGTCACCATGTCTGATGTCCTTGTCTACCGGGACGCCCGCGCCGCTGCTGTGGAGCCTGGTGTCCTGATCGCAGCTGCATGTGAACGGTGGACGAGCGCGGTGTTCGTGCCCGAGGAAGGTGACCTCAGCAGCTCCACCCACGGCCAACTGCAACTCACGTCAGCTCAGGGCACTGTCCTGGTGGAGCTCTTGGCATCTACCGGCGGTCTGAATGTTCAGGGTGACGACGAGTCCGTCGCCGAGTTTCTGGTGTGGCTCTCCCACTGGCCTGGGTTGCCCCCTGGCTGGATGGCGTGGCCCTCCCAGAGCCCCGAACCGCTGCCCCTCAGCCCCGGACTGACCGCGCTGCAGGTCCTGGACTCCGAACGCTAGAGGCGCTCGCGTGGCGTTCAGCGGGCCCTCCCCGTGACCCCTCGCCCACTCGCCAGCCCGTGAGGGAAGACCTGCTAGAGCGATCTCGTCGTCCGAGAGGCGCGCCCCGCGCCAAGGGTTCCGCACGAGAGGTTCGCCCTCATAGGAGATGTGGTCGAGATCCAGGCTCTCGGTGCTGAGATCGTGGCCTATCTTCCGACGCCTGACTGCGAACGGACGGCCGTGCGCTCATCACGCTGGCGGACGACGAGGTCATCGACGATCTCACCATGGCTCCAGCGGATGACGATCCGGTTCGAGCGGAGGTCGTTGAGCCACTGGTTCGTCCGACTGCGCAGCCGACCGTTCCTGCGGATCACCACCGCGGCCCTCACGTAGGACGAACGAGCGGGGCCGCGGCGGCCACCGCGACGTAGAGAACTCCCAGGGCGATCCCCACCACCGCCATCCAGCGCCCGTGCCCCGTCGCGCGGGGTGTCCGGACCAGCGCCGCAGCGCCGAACCCGACAGCGAGGAGCTGAGGAACGAGGAACGCCGACAGGGGCACGCAGAGGATGCCGGCGACGAGGCTGGTGGCCGCCAGGGGGCTGTACCGCGCCAGGCGCGACCGAGGGTCCGACGCCGCGTCAACCTGAGGATCCATACCGGGAGGGTAGCGGCGAGCCTGCTGCTCCGTCTGAGCCGTTGATCCCTCGCCGAGGAACCAGATCGGGTCCGCGTCCACCCGAGGAGAGACGTGAGGGCGATGAGCTCCCAGCGCTCGAGCCGCACCTGCGCCCCTCGCCGTCACCCTGGCACCACGTGCCCGTGCGTCCAGAGCCCCGCCGGTCGAGTCCGTCGCGCGGTCGCCGCCGCGCGCCGTGACCGCCGTCGGACCCGCGAGAGCCCTCCGCTCAGCTCCCCGCAGATCCGGTCGGCAGCGCTGAGGACGGCACGAAGGCCTCGGGTCCCGCCTCTCCGCCGAGGCTCGCGGCGAGACGCTCACGGGCCCTGGCCAGATGCTCGTCGAGCATCGCGGCCGCGCCGTCGGCGTCGCCCGCCGCGATCAGCTCGAGGATCCGGGCGTGCTCGGCGACGATGATCTCCGGGCTGAGCTCCTGGCGGCCCTGGAGCTGGGCCATGCAGAGCTTCACCTCGAAGGCGAGCGAGTGGTAGACCGCACTGGTTCGCGGGCTGGCGAGGGCGTCGATCAGGCTGGTGTGGAAGCGCATGTCGGGGTCGACGATCTGCCAGGACCCCGCGGCCCAGATCGCAGCGATCTCCGCGTTGGCCTCCCGTGCCGCCTGCGGCACCGTGCGGCTCCCGGCCAGGCGACGCAGCACCTCGGACTCCAGGTAGGTGCGCGTGCGGTAGATGTCGCGCACGTCCGCGGGGCCGAGATGCACCACGCGCGCGGTCTTGTGGTTGTGACGGACCAGGACCTTCTCGCCGGTCAGCCGCTCGATCGCCGCTCGAGCGCTGGCGCGGGCGACGTCGTAGCGGTTCGCGACCTCCTGCTCGGTCAGGGGGGTCCCCGGGGCGATCGCCCCCGAGACGACCTTGTCGCGCAGGTCGTCGACCAGCGCGTCGACCAGGCTCGTCACCACGATCCCTCGAGCCATCGTCGCCTCCTCGAACCCGACGCAACAGCGGGGCCCTCTAGGACTCTTGTCACTTGCGTCTACTTGTCCGACAATATAGCGATCTCGAAGGGCCAGCGATCTCGAAAGGGAGAGTCGTGACAGTGCTGCTGCCGACCACCGTGCGCCATCCCTGCGCGGCGCTGCACAGATGACACACTCCCCCGCACCCGCGAGCCTGCAGACGTTGCTCACCGAGTGCGTCGCGGACCCGGCCCAGGTCCGCACCGACGACCTCTCGCGTCACGCCCTGTCCCACGACGCCTCGCACGTCCTGCTGCTCCCCGCAGCCGTCGTCACGCCCCGCGACGCCGAGGAGGTCGCCCGCCTGATGCGTGCCACCGCGAGCGCCGGCATCCCGCTGACCCTCCGGTCCGGCGGCACGAGCCTGTCCGGGCAGGCAGGTACCGACGGGGTCCTGGTCGACGTGCGCCGGCACTTCACCGCGGTCGAGGTGCTCGACGACGGCGCACGGGTCCGGGTGCAGCCCGGCGTGACCGTCCGACAGGTCAACGCCCGGCTGGCGCGGTACGGCCGCACCCTCGGTCCGGACCCGGCCAGCGAGGCGGCCTGCACCCTGGGCGGTGTGGTGGCCAACAACTCCTCGGGCATGGCCTGCGGGACGGCCGAGAACAGCTATCGCACGCTCGAGTCGCTGGTCGCCGTCCTGCCCTCGGGGACGGTGGTCGACACCGGTGCCCCCGACGTCGAGGTGACGCTCCGGGACCGCGAGCCCGACCTGCACGCCGGTCTCCTCGCCCTGCGCGACCGGGTGCTGGCCGACCCTGCGTCACGGGCCACGGTCGCCCGGCAGTTCGCGATGAAGAACACCATGGGCTACTCGATCAACGCCCTGACCGACTTCGACACCGTCGCGCAGATCCTGGCGCACCTGCTGGTCGGCAGCGAGGGGACGCTCGCCTTCCTCGCCTCGGTCACTCTGCGCACCGTGCCGCTGCGCACCCATGCGTCCTCCGCACTGCTGGTCTTCGACGACCTGTACGCCGCGAACCGCGCCCTGCCGGCCCTGGTGTCGACCGGTGCCGCGACCCTGGAGCTGATGGACGCCACGTCGTTGCGGGTGGGGCAGACGGTGCCGGGCGCACCTGCGGTCGTCCGGGCGCTCACCGTCGACCGGCAGGCGGCCCTGCTCGTGGAGTACCAGGCGACGTCAGCCGTCGAGCTCGACGCGCTGGCCGCTGCAGCGCGCCCGACCCTGGACTCGCTCCCCCTGAGTGCGCCGCTCGACCTGAGCACCGATCCCGCCGTCCGCGCCGGGCTGTGGGGCCTGCGCAAGGGGTTGTACACCGCTGTGGCCGGCGCGCGCCGCAGCGGGACGACTGCGCTGCTGGAGGACGTCGTCGTACCGGTCGAGCACCTGGCCGAGACGTGTGCCGCGCTCACGCGGCTGTTCGACAGGTACGGCTACCAGGACTCAGTGATCTTCGGTCATGCCAAGGACGGCAACATCCACTTCATGCTCACCGACAGGTTCGAGACGCCCGAGCAGCTGCGCCGCTACGCGGACTTCACCGAGTCGCTCGTGGACCTCGTGCTCAGCAACGGCGGCTCGCTCAAGGCCGAGCACGGCACCGGGCGGGTGATGGCCCCGTTCGTCCGGCGCCAGTACGGCGACGAGCTCTACGCGGTGATGCGCGAGGTCAAGAGGCTTTTCGACCCGCGCGGCCTGCTCAACCCGGGGGTGATCCTCACCGAGGACCGGCAGGCGCACCTGCGCCACATCAAGCTCGCTCCGTCCGTCGAGGCCGAGGTCGACCGGTGCGTCGAGTGCGGCTACTGCGAGCCGGTGTGCCCCTCCCGGGACCTCACCCTGACCCCGCGGCAGCGGATCGTGGTGCGCCGCGACATCCGGGCCGCCGAGCTCGCAGGCGACACCCGCACCGCCGCGAGCCTCGAGCGCGCCTACACCTACGCCGGGGTCCAGACCTGCGCGGTGGACGGCATGTGCAGCACCGCCTGCCCCGTTCAGATCGACACCGGACAGCTCGTCAAGCGGTTGCGCCGCGCGAGCGTCCCGGCTCCGGCCGCGGCGGTCTGGACGGGCGCCGCCCGGCACTGGGCCGGCACGACCACCCTCGCCCGCACCGCACTCGACCTCACCGACGCGCTCCCGCCGGTGCTGGGAGCGGCCCTGCGGGGCGTGAACACGGCGGCGCGCGCGGTGCTGGGCGCCGACAACCTCCCGCTGTGGTCGAGCGAGCTGCCCGGGGGCGGAAGCTCCCGGCGGCGACCGGCGCCCACCGGCACGCCGTCGGCCGTGTACCTGCCCGCGTGCGTCAACGTGATGTTCGGACCGGTCGAGGGCCCCGGCGTCCAGCAGAGCCTCGAGGCGTTGTGCGCGGCCGCGGGTATCAGCCTGCTCGTGCCCGAGGGGATCGACGCGCTGTGCTGCGGCACCCCGTGGTCCTCCAAGGGTGTCGACGCCGGGTACGAGGCGATGCGCGCCGCCGTGCTCCCGACGATCCGGGTCGCGACCCAGGACGGTCGACTGCCGGTGATCTGCGACGCGTCCTCGTGCACCGAAGGCCTGCGGCACCTGGTCGGGAGCGACCCGGACCTGCACGTCCAGGTGATCGACGCCGTCGCGTTCGTCGCCGAGCACGTGCTGCCGCTGCTCCCGGACCATCCCCGGCGTGCCTCGCTGACCCTGCACCCCACCTGCTCCTCGACCCAGCTGGGGCTCAACCCCGACCTGGTGCGGGTGGCGCAGGCCGTCGCGCAGGAGGTCACCGTCCCGCTCGACTGGGGCTGCTGCGCCTTCGCCGGCGACCGCGGGATGCTGCACCCCGAGCTGACCGCCTCGGCCACCGGGCCAGAGGTCACCGAGGTCGCCGCGGTGGGCTCCGCGGCGCACGCCTCGTGCAACCGGACCTGCGAGCTCGGCATGACCCGGGCCACCGGGGTCCCCTACCGGCACGTGCTCGAGCTCCTCGCCGAGCAGGCCCTCCACGACCGCCCGTTCGACCGTCCGCACACATCCAGCAAAGGAGCACGGAGATGAACACGGAGAGCACGGCACTGGTCCTGATCGAGTTCCAGAACGACTTCACCACCGAGGGCGGCACGCTGCACGGCGCCGTCAGCGAGGTCATGGAGTCCACCGGGATGCTCACGAACGCGCGGCGAGCGCTCGAGGCCTCTCGCGCCGCCGGGGTGACGGTCATCCACAGCCCGATCGCCTTCCAGGAGGGATACCACGAGATCACCTCCCACCCCTACGGGATCCTCAAGGGGGTCGTCGACACGTCCTCGTTCGTCAAGGGCAGCTGGGGCGCGGAGATCGTCGGCGACGTCGCCCCGGCCGACGGCGACATCGTCATCGAGGGCAAGCGCGGGCTGGATGCCTTCGGCTCGACCAACCTCGACTTCATCCTGCGGTCCAAGGGCATCACCACTGTGGTGCTCGCCGGGTTCCTCACCAACTGCTGCGTGGAGTCGACCATGCGGTCGGCCTACGAGAAGGGCTTCGAGGTTCTCACCCTGACCGACGCCGTCGGCGCGACGTCCCAGGCCGAGCACGACAACGCGATCCAGTACGACTACCCGATGTTCTCCAAGCCGACGACCGTCGAGGAGTACGTCGCGGCGCTGCAGGGCGCCACGGTCTCGGCCGACACCTCACGGGGGTACTGACCCGCATCCCGGAGTCCGCGGGCACGCCCGCGGCCACTGTCGTCGCGGTGGCCGCGGGTGTGATCAGTGGGCGAACGCGTCGACACGCCGGGTCGAGGGCGGCGGCCATGCGACCGACCTTGTCGTGCGGGACGTCGTCTCAGCCCGGAGCCCGTCCCGTGGACTCCCTGACCACGAGCTTCGTCGGCAGGACGAGGGGCTCCCCGGTCCACGAGCTCGCACCCCCGATGAGGGCGATCACGTTGCGCACCGCCGTCTCCCCCACGGCGTGCAGCGGCGAGGCGACCGTCGTGAGCCGCGGGGAGACGAGCTCCGCGACGTTGGCGTTGTCGAAGCCCACCACGCTCACGTCGTCGGGTGTCTGGTTCCCCGAGGCTCGAGCCGCATGGATGAACCCCACGGCCACGAGATCGTTGAAGGCGACCACCCCCGAGGTGGGGTGCTCGCCCCACAGGGCCGCACCCTGGACCCCACCCTCGACGGTGGGAGCCACCGGACCCACCCTGCGCACCCGGACGCCGAGCTCGGCGGCGACGGTGCGCAGCGAGCTCCATCGGAGCCCGTCAGCCCAGGATGCCTCCGGTCCGGCCACGTAGGTCACCTGCCGGTGGCCGAGCTCGGCGAGGTGGGTCAGTGCGTAGCGCATGCCCCGGACGTTGTCGTGGACCACGCTCGGGACCCCTTGCACGGCCCGGTTGAGGACTACCATCGGGCGCTGCTTGGCGATCTGCCGGATCGCGGAGTCCGTCATCCGGGAGCTCGTGAGGACCAGACCGTCGACGTTGGGGATCGCCCGCTCCATGGCGACCCGCTCACGCGCCGCGGACTCCTGGGTGTTCGCGAGAAGGAGCGTGAACCCTGCTGCCGAGGCCGCGTCCTCGCATCCCCGGATGATCTCGAGGTACCCCGGGTTGGCGATGTCGGTGAGCAGGAGCGCGATCATGCCCGTCGGCGCGGAACCACGCTGGGTGTGCAGCCGTGCCCTGTAGCCCAGGGTTGCCGCGGCGGCCAGGACGCGCTCGGCGGTCTCGGCCCCGACCCGACCCGGCCGGGAGAACGTGCGGGAGACCGTCGCGGTGGAGACGCCGGCAGCACGCGCCACGTCGTAGATCGACGGCGGGTGCGCAGCGCCGCGCTCTGGCATGCCGCCACCCTAACCGCTGGTAACAAGTGGCAACACGTTGGGAGTTGCGCCCGGACGATGAGTGGATGGGCATCGCCGCCCCGCGAAAGACCTCGGGGCAACGCATCGGGACGCACGTCGTGCTCCCCCACGAGAGGAATCCGCAATGAGGCGAAACAGAGCACTTCCGACGATGGCAGTCACTCTTCTCGCAGGGCTCGTCCTGGCCGGCTGCGCGGGAGACGCCGAGCCAGGTGCCACCGGGGCACCGGAGGCCACGTCCGGTGAGTCCGGCACGGCCGGCGGGTCCGTGGAGTGGCGGATCGCCCTGAACCAGACCGCCGACCACCCCATCACCGTCTCCGTGCAGGGCATGGCCGACCGCGTGAACGAGCTCACCGAGGGTCGGGTGGACATCGAGGTCTTCCCCAACGAGTCGCTCGGCGCGCAGGCCGAGGCACTCCAGCTGGTCGCCGACGGCACCATCGAGCTGGCCATCATCAGCGGCCCACAGCTCGAGAACATGAACACCGACTTCCTGGTGTTCAACCTGCCGCTCGTCTTCGACGACATCGACCACCAGATGTCGGTCGTCAACGACGACGAGATCGTCGGAGACCTGTACGCCTCCCTCGAGGACCGGAACGTCTCGGTCCTCGGCGCCTACACGGCGGGCGACCGGAACATCTACACGACCGACAAGCCCATCGTGACCCCGGCGGACACCGCAGGTCTCAAGATCCGGGTGCAGGAGTCGGAGACCCACCTCAAGATGATCGAGCTCATGGGGGGCTCACCGACACCGATGGCGTTCGGTGAGGTCTACACCGCCCTGCAGTCAGGCGTGCTCGACGGAGCCGAGAACAACGAGGTCTCCTACGTGAGCCAGCGCCACGTCGAGGTCGCGCCCTACTTCTCCTACACGCGCCACCTCATCGTCCCCGACTACCTCGTGGCGAGCACCAGCTCGCTCGACGAGCTGTCGGCCGAGGACCGAGCCATCTTCGACGAGGAGTTCCTTGCCTCCGTCGAGGAGCAGGTCGCCCTCTGGGCGACGGCGACCGACGAGGCCATCGCGGCGATGGAGGAGGCCGGGGTCGAGTTCAGCGACGTCGACACGAGCCTCTTCGCCGATGCGATCGCACCGCTGGTCGACTCCTCACTGACCTCGGACAACGCCCGCGCGATCTACGACGCCACCCGCGCGGCGGCAGCCTGACCTGGGCTCCCGTCCGGGCGCGGTGCGCCCGGACGGGAAGCGGGTGCCGCACGCGGAGCCAGGACAAGGGAAGGGGGTCGGAGCGATGCACGAGCCGGAGCAGGCAGTCTCAGCCGGAGGGCAGCTCGAGCAGCTGCGCGACCTCGCCCGGGCGCGCGGGGTCCACACCCTGGTGCTGCGTTCGCCCGCGACGCTGTCCTGGTTGACCGGGGCGCGCTGGCACACCCAGCAGTCCCTGCACTCCCCCTGCTTCGACGTCGTCCTCGACGGGCTCGACGGGTCCCCCGGCAGCCCGGTCGGTGTGCGGGTGGTCACCTCCGTCATCGAGGCACCTCGACTGCGCGACATCGAGCTCGCCGGAGCCTTCCGCGACGACTACGAGATCGACACCGTCGACTGGGACCAGGACCGCACCGACCGCCTGCCCGCGGGGCCGGGGGTCGGGTCGGACGAGGCAGCGCGCGACCACCCCGGAGGGCGTGTCGACCTCGCCGACGCAGTAGCCGGTCTACGCCGGGTCCTGACACCGTGGCACCGCGCCGAGCTCACCACGCTCGCCGCGGAGTCCACCCGCCTCGTCGGGCAGGTCGCACGCACGGTGCGCACCGGTAACCAGGAGCGTGCGATAGCCGGCCGTCTTGCCGGCGCTCTGGTCACCGCCGGGATCGACCCGGTCGTGCTGTTCGTCGGGAGCGACCATCGCCTCACCACGCACCGGCACCCGCTGGCCACCGGCAGACCCGTCGAACGCGTCGCGATGCTGGCCTGCGTCGTCCGGCGTCGGGGCGTGGTCGCGAGCGTGACCCGTGTGGTCGCACCGGGTCGTCTGACCTCGCAGGAGCACGATCGATACCTCGCGCTGCTGCACGTGGAGGCGGCCTTCCTGAGTGCCACCCGTGTGGGCACCACGCTCGGCGAGGCCTTCGTCGCCGGCACGGCGAGCTACGCCGAGCACGGCTTCGACCCGCTGGAGTGGCGGCGCCACCACCAGGGCGGTCTGAGCGGGTTCGCGCCGCGCGAGGCCCTGGCGACCGCGGCGTCCAGGATCGAGCTGGCCGACGGCATGGTCTGCGCATGGAACCCCACCGGTGACGGCTGGAAGGTCGAGGACACCACGCTCGTCGGTCCGCAGGGGCCCACGACGCTGGACCTCGACCCGGGCTGGCCGACGCTGACCGTGGCAGGGCGCCGTCGGCCGGACGTGCTGCGCCTCACATGACAGCACCGCACATCCCCCGGGTTCGCTGAGGACGCCGCCCCCCGACCCACCTGACCCACCCGACCGAGCGACCACTGGAGCACGCGATGAGCACCCAGCTGCACTACACACCCCGCGAGACCCTGCGCCGGATCGAGCCGGCAGACATGGGCATGGTCTACACCTCTGCCGAACGCCTGGAGATCCACTCCGAGGTCCAGGTCGAGACAGGCCCGGAGGAGGTCGTCCTGCTGTGCATCGAGGGATCCGTCGACTACACCGTCGGGGAGCGGACGGGCACGGCCGTCCTGCGCGACGTCCTGTACCTCCCGCCAGGGTCCACAGCGACCCTGCACGGCCAGGACGCCGTGGTCATCCGCTTCGGTGCACCGTGCGACCGGACCACGAGCTTCGCCCACATCGCGTTCGCCGACGCCGACGGGGACCACCGGCACAAGGTCTACGGCGCGGTCGAGAACGGCACCCGCCGGGACGTGTGGAACCTGATCGACGAGTCGTTCGACTCCCAGCGCTTCCTCGTGGGCCTGTGCAAGGGCGCGGACGGCGGATGGACCGCCTGGCCCCCGCACGAGCACGGCGCGAAGCGGGAGGAGACGTACGTGTACTTCGACATGGGCGACTCCTTCGCAGCGCAGTTCGTCTACGAGGAGGACGCCATGGACGACCCGACGACGGTCGCCCTCGTGCGCAACGGGCACCTGGTCTCGGTACCCAGCGGCTACCACCCCAGCGTGGGGTCGCCGGCCGGCGGCATCTTCTACGCCTACTGCATGACCTCCGTGACGCCCGAGGACCGCGACTTCATGGACCTCACGATCCAGCCCCTGTACGGCGACCGGTTCATCTGAGCACTCGCCGTCGCACCCTCCGGGAGGAACCCGCATGATCAACGCCCCGTCGCTGGCGAACTGCGACTTCATGGACCTGCCTGACCAGGTGGCGCAGTTCGTCGACGCCGGGGTGAGGTTCTTCCACGTCGACGTCATGGACCAGCACTACGTCCCGAACCTGTGCTTCCCGGTCAGCTTCGTCGCCGACCTCAAGCGCCGCTACCCGCAGGTCGTGGTGGACGCGCACCTGATGGTGAGCGCACCCGACGTCTACCTCGACCGGCTGGCCGAGGCGGGCGCCGACTACGTGAGCTTCCCCTCGGACGCCACCAGCGTCGTCCGGCGGACGCTGGGCGCGATCCAGGAACGCGGCATGAAGGCCGGTGTGATGATCAACCCGTCCCAGCGGGTCGACGTGATCGAGCCCTACCTGCCCTACCTCGACTTCGTGGTGCTGATGACCGTCGAACCCGGCTTCGCCGGGCAGCGGTTCCTGCCGGGCTCCCTCGAGCGACTCGACGCGCTGGTCGCGATGCGCACCGCAGCGGGCTCCTCGATGCTGATCGAGATCGACGGCGGTGTCGACCACGAGATGGGGGCGGAGTGCGTCCGGCGTGGTGCGGACATCCTGGTCAGCGGGGTCTTCACGGTGTTCGGGCAACCCGACGGGATCGTGTCCGCGTGCCACCGCTTCCAGGCTGCGATGGACGCCGTCGAACGGTGACCGGCCAGGACCGTCAGAACAACGGCCACGGGACGGCCGGCATGTCGCCGTCAGGAGCGGGAAACCGCCCCGCCTGGAGCAGCTGGTCGCACCGTGCGGCGAGGGCGAGGACCTCCGGGCGACTCAGATGACCGACGAGCTGGTCTGCGAGATCCCCACCCAGGCGTGAGCGCACCCGCTCGACCCCCACGACCTCGTCGGGCGTGAGCGCCTCCCCCAGCCAGCCCCAGAGCACCGTCCGCAGCTTGGGCTCGACATGGAACGTGACGCCGTGGTCCACCCCGTAGCGGTGCCCGTCCGCCCGGGGCAGGACGTGGCCGCCCTTGCGGTCCGCGTTGTTCACGAGGACGTCGAACACCGCCATGCGTCGCAACGACGCGGAGTCCTCGTGGATCACCGTCACCCCCCGGCCGGCCTCGTCCGTCCCCTCGAGCACGGTGCGCCACCCCTCGGTCGGCACCGCCGAGGTGGCGACCACGTCGACCGGGTCCTGCCCGGGGTCGGGCTCCTGCCACAGCTGGGCCATGCCAGGACCGTAGGGACCCTCGCGCAGCCAGGTGCGAGGGACGACGTCCCAGCCGAGGGTCTGGGAGACCAGGTACGCAGCGACCTCGCGGTGCGCGAGGGTGCGGTCCGGGAAGTCCCACAAGGGCCGCTCGCCGGCCACCGGCTTGTAGACGACCGCGACCTCACCGATCCGGCCCACGAACGTCGCGTTCGAGGCGACGGTGAGGCGACCGACGATCTGGAGCTCGTCGCTGTCGAGGTCGACGTCGGGAGCGGTCACACGTCGTCGCGCGATCCGCAGACGTGACCGTCCTCGTCGATCGCCTCACCGCAGAGGGGGCAGGGCGGTCGCCCTGCCCGCACCACCCGGCGCGTGCGCTGCGCGAAGGCACGGGCCGTACCGACCGGGATCCGGACGACCAGCACCTCGCCCGGCTCCTGCACATCCGGTCCTGGCGCGGGGTCGTCCTCGTCCGGGGTCACCACGAGAGGGAACGCCTCGATGACGACCTGCGCGGTCCGCGGATCCCAGCCGAGGCGCATCGCACCGGCGCGGAACTGCTCCTCGACAGGCTGGTCGAGGGGGTCGTCGTCGAAGAGCTCGACGGGCGTCTCGGTCGGGACGCTCACGCGGTTGGCCTCGTCGGCCACCAGGTCGTCCAGGAGCTCGTCGATCCGCTCGGCGAGGACGGCCGACTGCTCCTTCTCCAGGACGACGCTGGTGGACCGGGACCCGGTTCGCGCCTGCAGGTAGAACGTCCGTTCGCCGGGGCGACCGACGGTGCCGACGACGACGCGGTCGGGCCAGTCGTACTCGTGGACGATGAGGGGCATGGCGCGAGTTTACGAGGGAGTCGGGCCGAGGGGGTGAGCGGTCCCGTGCCCCGCTCCTCCCCCGACCGGCGCATCGGTCTCCGGACCGTGGGTACCGAGCCACGCCAGGTCTGCGAACTCGGTGTTCGTCGCGACCACCTCCGGCCGGGTGGGCCCGTACCTGACGACGGAGATCGACGCGGGACCGACCGTGATGCGCTGGAAGAGGTCGAGGTGCATGCCCAGCGCGTCGGCCAGGACGGACTTGATCACGTCGCCATGGCTGACGGCCACCCAGACCGCACCCGGACCGTGGCGCGCCTCGAACGCAGCGTCGTGCCGCCGGACCGATGCCACCGCCCTGGCCTGCATGGCCGCCAACGACTCGCCGCCGGGGAACGCCGCGGCCGAGGGCTGGGTCTGCACCACGGTCCACAGCGGCTCCTTGGCGAGGTCAGCGAGCGTCCGACCCTGCCACTGCCCGTAGTCGCACTCGGTCAGAGCCCCGTCGATCTGCGTCGGCGGTGGGTCCTTCTGCCGTCCCACCAGGATCCGCGCCGTCTGACGGCAACGCTCGAGCGGGCTGGAGACCACCCCGACGAGCGGCACCACGCCGAGCCGTTCCGCGGTGCGCGCGGCCTGCGTGCGCCCGACCGCGTCGAGCCCGACCCCGGCCGTACGCCCGGCGAGGACACCCTGGGCGTTGGCGGTGGTGCGACCGTGCCGGACGAGGATGACGGTGGCCATCCCTGCAGCCTAGGCAAGCACGCAGCCGGACGGCTGATTGCTTCCCGCGACCTGGTGATCCGCGAGACGGTGGAGTTCATCACCACGAGAACCCTGGGCCGGGCACCCGGCCCACCGACGACGGAGGCGGGACCATGAACCAACCCGATCGGCACACCCCACGCCCGGGCGTGACCCGTGGACCTCAGCTCATCGCCTACGCCGATCGCTTCGGTGGCACGGTGGCCGGGCTGACGGCCCTGCTCCGAGGCCCGCTCGTCGGTGCCTTCGACGGGGTGCACGTCCTACCCTTCTTCACGCCCTTCGACGGCGCCGACGCAGGCTTCGACCCCGTGGACCACACCCAGGTCGACCCCCGGCTGGGTGGGTGGCAGGACGTCGCCACCTTGGCCGACGAGCACACCGTGATGGCCGACGTCATCGTCAACCACGTCTCGAGCGACTCGGCCCAGTTCCAGGACGTCGTGCGGGAGGGCAGGCGCTCACCCTGGGCGCCGATGTTCCTCACCTTCGACGCCGTGTTCCCCGACGGCGCGACCGAGGCCGACCTCGCGGCGATCTACCGACCCCGGCCCGGCCTGCCCTTCACCGCGATGACGCTCGGCACCGAGCGGCGCCTGGTGTGGACCACGTTCACGCCCGAGCAGGTCGACCTCGACGTACGCAGCCCCCTCGCCTGGGACTACCTGCGCACGGTGATCGACACGCTGACCTCATCGGGCGTGGGCATGCTCCGACTCGACGCCGTGGGTTACGTCGCCAAGGTTCCCGGCACCACCTGCTTCATGATCGACGAGGCCGCCGAGGTGGTCGGCCGCATCCGCGAGCACGCGCACCTGCGCGGGGCCCAGATGCTGCTCGAGATCCACGGGCACCACCTCCAGCAGATCGAGGCCGCACGCACCGTGGACCTCGTCTACGACTTCGCCCTGCCTCCCCTGGTCCTGCATGCCTTCGCCGCGGGCGACGCCGGACCCCTGGCACGATGGCTCGACATCCGCCCGACCAACACCGTGACCGTCCTGGACACGCACGACGGCATCGGCATCATCGACGCGGGTCGCGGACCGCAGGGCCAGGACGGGCTGCTGACCGACGAGCAGATCGACCGGCTGGTCGAGTGGATCCACGAGCAGAGCGGTGGCGGCAGCCGCGCGGCCACGGGTGGTGCGGCGTCGAACCTGGACCTCTACCAGGTGAACTGCACCTTCTTCGACGCCCTCGGGGCCGACGACGACCGCTACGTCCTGGCCCGCCTGATCCAGCTGTTCGTCCCCGGGATCCCGCAGGTCTACTACGTCGGTCTGATGGCGGGGCGCAACGACATGGGGCTCCTCGAACGCACCGGCGTGGGACGCGACATCAACCGGCACCGCTACGAGCGCCAGGAGATCGACGCCGAGCTGGCGCGACCCGTCGTCCGGCGCCAGCTCGCGGCGCTCCGGCTCCGAGCGGGCCACCCTGCGTTCGAGGGCGAGGCCCGGTGGCGGGTCGAGGGCACGGTGCTGCACGTCTCGTGGGCGCACGGCCAGCACCGCGCCACGCTCGAGGTCGATGTGGCGGCCGTCCGCGGGGTGGTGCGCGCGACGGGTCACGACGGGGTCCTGCGCGAGTCCACGGTCGAGGGCCTCGAGGCGATGGTGACCGCCGTGCTGTGACGCTCACGGTGCACCTGGTGGTGGTCGCCCAGGCCGCAACCGCTTCCATCACACTGATCCGGAGAAGCCTGCTCGTCCCGTGCAGCCCACTACCCGCCGATGACCGCTGCGTCCAGCTCCTGACCGACCAGGGTGGTCACCACCACGGAGAACCCGTTGGGGACCCGGCCCTCGAGCGCCACGACCAGGTCGTCGACATCGGGCAGGTCGCCGGGTGTGCGCACCTGGACGTAGAACGAGCCCGACACCAGGTCGACGTCGTCGACACGGCCGCCGGGCACGGCCGAGACCCATGTCTCGGCGGTCACGGTGACCCGGTCGGACCAGATCGCGACCGCGTAGGTGAAGGCCGAGTTCGCTGCCAGCGGCACGAGCACCAGCACGAGCAGGGTGCCGATGGCCACGAACGCTCGGCGCGGGGACAACGGGGTGCTGCCCGATACCTCGGTCGCGTAGCCCGCAGCGGTGAAGACCAGGACGCCCACGAGCACGAGGGCGACGACGTTCGACCCGAAGAGCACCAGGGCACCGCCCGCCAGGAACCAGGTCCCCTGGCCGATGCAGACACCGACGACGACGAGTGGGGGCACCAGGGAGATCGCGATCGCCACCCCGGGCAGGACGGCGGCGACGTCACGCCGCGCGAGCGCCACCGCTCCCGCTGCACCCGTGGCCACCGCAGCGACGAGGTCGAGCAGCCCCGGCGAGGTCCGGGCCGCGATCTGGCCGTTGGTGAAGAGGTCGACGTCTCCAGGGACCAGGAACGCGAAGACCACCCCGACGAGGACGACCAGCCCACCACCCAGCACGACGTGCCGCAGCGACCGTCCGGTGAGCAGGGCGTCACGCAGCACGACCCCCAGCGCGACCCCCATGATCGGGACCGACAGCGGCGCGATGATCATGGCGCCGATCACGGTCGCCGTGGAGTCGGACATCACCCCGGCCGCCGCGATGACCGCGGAGAGGGTGAGCATCGTCCAGAAGGCCGACCGCCTCGAGGCGACGTCCCCGGCCGCGAGGTCCACGTCGCCCGCGAGCTCACCGAGCGTGCGCCGCTGGGCGTCCGGCAAGAGGTGCTGGCCCCACTGCCCTCGCATGACCGCAGCCTTCCACGCTCAGCCCCGCACCACCACACCCCGGCGGTGACCTGGGAGCGCGGGCAGCCTTCTCGTCCCACGCCCCGGTCTACGCCTGGTGCGTCGCGAGTCACCGAACAGGTCGTTCATCGGGCGACCGTACGACGGCCGCGTGCCGCGCGTGCTGCCGGGGCACGGCGGGGGGACGACCACGACCGCGCTTGGTCGCCACGACCACACCGTCGACCACGACCTCGCCGCCCCACACACCCCACGGCTCACGCCGCGCCAGCGCACCCTCGAGGCACGCCACGCGCAGCGGGCAACCCTGGCAGAGCGCCTTGGCGCGTTCGGCGTCCACGGTCCGCTCGGCGAACCACAGAGCGGGGTCGTCCGCGCACGGCGTCGGCGCCACGTCCATACCGAGGACCGACAGGCCGTCCGGCGAGGAACCCTCACCCGCCCGGCCACGACGGCCCGTGCTGATCCGGGGCCGCCTGCCGACCCGACCGGGACCACCTGACGCGCCGGAGCCACCGCCCACGGCGGGCCCGTCGGCACCGACCGTCACCTCGCCGTTCCCTCGATGTTCCATGATGCGTTCCAGGACGATCTCCCTCCGGCTCCCCAGGGCATCCGCACCCTGCTAGAGAGGACCCCGCAACGGCACCGGACTCATCGGGCAGGACCGACCGATCCGTCGACGACCGAAATGGGCGGGACGCGCGTGCGGCGCCCGGCTAGGGTCTGGACCTCGTGAGCCGACTCGTCGAGACCCTGGTGCCGACCCGCCTCGGCACGGGCTTCCGCTGGCTGCTCGCCTCGTCCTGGATCAGCAACCTGGGTGACGGCATCGCCCTGGCTGCGGGGCCGCTGCTGGTCGCGTCGTTGACCCAGGACGCCCGTCTGGTGGCGCTGGCCGCCACGGTGCAGTGGTTGCCGCCGCTGATCTTCGGGCTCCTGGCCGGGGCACTCGCCGACCGGCTCGACCGGCGCCTCATGGTCGTGGTCGTCGACCTGGTCCGCGCGGCCGTCCTGGCGCTGCTCGTCGTCGCGATCCTCACCGAGCGGGTGTCGATCGCCGTGGTGCTGCTGGCTCTCTTCCTGGTAGGGACCGCCGAGGTCTTCGCCGACAACACCTCGCAGACGCTGCTGCCGATGCTGGTGGACCGTCGTGACCTCGCGGCGGCCAACCAGCGTCTCCAGGCAGGCTTCATCACCGTGAACCAGCTCGCCGGGCCCCCGCTCGGTGCCGCACTGTTCGTGGCCGGCTCGGTGTGGCCCTTCACGGCGCAGGCCGTGGTCGTCGCCGCGGGCGCGGTCCTGGTGTCGCGCATCGTCCTTCCGGCCCACCGGCGTGACACCGCCCGTCGTACGCACCTCAGGCACGACATCGCCGAGGGGTTTCGCTGGGTCAGGCACCACGCCGCGGTACGCACCCTCGTGCTGACCATCTTCATCTTCAACATCACCTTCGGCGCGGCCTGGTCGGTGCTCGTGCTCTACGCGACCCGACGCCTGGGTCTCGGTGAGCTGGGCTTCGGCCTGGTCACCACCGTCGGGGCGCTCGGCGGCCTGGCCGGGATCGTGTCCTACGGGTGGATCACCCGGCACGTGAGCCTTGGCAACGTCATGCGCATCGGGCTGGTGGTCGAGACCCTCACGCACCTCGGGCTCGCGATCACCACCCGACCCTGGGTCGCGATGCCGATCTTCTTCGTCTTCGGCGCCCATGCGTTCATCTGGGGGACGACCTCGATCACCATCCGCCAACGGGCTGTCCCGTCCGCGCTCCAGGGCCGGGTGGGCAGCGTGAACCTCGTCGGGGTGTTCGGCGGTCTGGTCCTCGGTTCAGGTCTGGGAGGTCTGCTCGCCGAGCGATGGGGCGTGACCGCGCCCTTCTGGTTCGCCTTCATCGGGTCGACCGTCTTCGTCGTGCTCATCTGGCGTCAGCTCGCGCACATCGCCCACGCTGACGAGGTGCCCGCACAGGTCTAGGCGTCCGCCGTCCGGTGCGCCGGGACCGGCACTCACCAACCGGTCGTCCCTCTGGCGCCCTTGAACGGGCCGACGACGCGACTCGTCCTCCACCCGCCGTAGAAGTCGCCCTCCTGAGCCTGGACGACCTCACCGTCGACGGTGCACAGGGTCATCCGACCGGGGTACAGCGCGACGTGGTCACGCAGGGCCTCGTACCCCGGCCCCGGCGTCGGATAGGTCCAGGCCGCTGCCCGGGCGAGGACCTCGCGCCCCGCGGCGTCCCGGCCGAGCACGTCGAAGTACACCGCCCGACCCTTGAACTCGCACCAGCTGGTGGCACCCACCGGAACCAGCGAGCCCGGGGCGACGGCGTCCGACGGCAGGTAGTACGTCGGCGGGTGCGACGTCTCCAGCACCCGCAGCGAGCGTCGCGTGTCGACGACCACACCAGCGCCCAGCCGGACCACCACGTGCTCCTCGCATGGCCGGACCACCGGCGGGCGCGGGTAGTCCCAGACCGACTCCTGCCCCGGCCCGGGCGGTTCGGCCGGCGCCCCAGCGGGCGGTGCTGTGCGGGGTCTCCACGGGTCCGAACCAGTCATCGCCATACTTGACAGTAGCCTCGAACCTGTGCAGTCGGGCGTTGTCAATGGCGATCATGAGATTCCACCCGCCACGTGCACAGAAATCACCCGCTGGACCCACCGATACGGGATGATCGCTCAAGGCCGCGCCCCTGCCGGCCGATGACATCAACGGATGACTAGCGCACCTGACGTCCGCCCCGCCACGCGGGGTGGGGTGGACGGTGGCAGGGGCGACCGGAGGTCGCGGTGTCATCCCTCAAGAGAAGGATCTGACCATGGACAAGTGGCGCATCGCCAAGAACAGCACGATCGTCCGCCTCTCCGCGAGCGCCGGCACGCTCGTGGCCGTCGTCGCGCTCGTCGGCGCAGGGCATAAGTGGGTCTGAGCACACACTCGGGTGACGGCGGGGCCAGGAGACGACTCCTGGCTCCGCCGTCACTCCTTGACGGCTTCGTCGGCGCTGTGTCCCTCCTCGGAGCAGCGGGTTTCCTCGTCGCGATGGTCGGCACCGCCTGGCCCCCCGCCACGCACGTCGTCGTCTGGCCGGTCGTCTTCCTCGCCGTCGCGGCCCTTGTCGGCGAGGTGAAGCCCCTCCCGATCACCCGCGACGACGAGCCGGTCGAGACGATGTCCACCTCGGGGCCCTTCGTCCTCGCGCTCGTCGCGGTCGGCGGAGTCGGGATCGCGGTCCTCATCCAGGCTCTCGCGAGCCTCACCGACGACCTGCTGCACCGACGTAGCGTCACGAAGTCCGCCTTCAACACCGCGCAGTACACCCTGAGCGTGCTGGCAGCACGGATGGTCTTCAGCTGGCTGACCGGCATCCCCTTCTTCGCCGGCCCGCTCACCGTCGAGCTGCAGCACCTCGGCCCGCTCCTGGCCGCCGGTGTGGCCATGGTGCTGGTCAACCGCCTCCTGGTCGCGGTCGTGGTCGCCATCGTCACGTCCCAGTCGGTGTGGACGACCGTCAGGGACGACGCCCGCTTCGTGACCGCGACCCACGTCGTCCTGCTCTGCATCGGGGCGGTCGCGGCGATCGTCGCCGGGGACGGCGTGGCCGTCCTGTTCCTCCTGATCCCGCCGGTCATCGCGGTCTACCTCACCGCGGCCGCCGCCGTCCGTCACGCGCACCAGGCCTCGCACGACCCCCTCACCGGGCTCGGCAACCGGGACCGGCTGTCCAGGGGGCTGGACAGCCTGCACGCCGTCGCTCAGCGGACCCATGCCGGCGGACCAGGACTCGTGCTGATCGACCTCGACCACTTCAAGGACATCAACGACACCCTGGGCCACCCCGTCGGCGATCTCCTGCTCCAGCAGGTCGCCGAGCGCCTGAGCACCGCACTCGACGACGAGGACCTGGTGCACCGGCTCGGCGGGGACGAGTTCGCGGTGATCGTCGACGGTGACCTGGTCGAGACGCAGCTCGTCGCCCACGCCCTGCTGGCCTCGCTCGAGGCGCCCATGAGGATCGGCGAGCTCGAGCTCCTGGTCCGTGCGAGCGCCGGTGTCGCGTGCGCCCCGCACCACGGCGCCGACACCGAGACGTTGATGAAGAACGCGGACATCGCCCTGTACCAGGCCAAGCTCGAGCGAGACAGGATCAGCACCTACTCTGCGCTCTTCGACGTCAACACCGTCGAGCGCCTCCAGCTGCTCGCCGACCTGCGTGCCGCCCTCGACACCGGCCAGCTCGGTGTGGCCTTCCAGCCCCAGGTGGACCTGGCGACCCGCCAGACCGTGGGAGTCGAGGCGCTCATCCGGTGGGAGCACCCCACCCGCGGGCCCGTCGCCCCCGACGACTTCATCCCGTTGGCCGAGAACTCCGGACTCATCGCCGAGCTCACCGCCTACGTGCTCGACACCGCGCTGAGAGCCCTGGCCGGTTGGCGCGAGGAGGGCCACGACCTGCGGATGGCGGTCAACCTCTCGGCCCGGCACCTGTCCGACCTCGCCCTGCCCCGGCAGGTCCACGACGCGCTCACCCGGCACCACATACCCCCCGGCGCGCTGGTCCTAGAGGTCACCGAGACCGGGATCCTCGCCGACCCGGCACGCGTCGACGTCGTGATCGCGGCGCTGCGCCGGCTGGGTGTCGCGATCGCCGTCGACGACTACGGGACCGGCCACGCCTCGCTCAGCTACCTCAAGCGCCTCGAGGTCGACGAGCTCAAGGTGGACAGGTCGTTCGTCAGCGACATGGGTCGTGACCACCACGACTTCATCATCGTCCGGTCCACCATCGCGCTGGCCCGCGACCTCGGCCTGCGGGTGATCGCCGAGGGCATCGAGGACGAGGGCACGGCCCTGACCCTGCGCGGGCTGGGCTGCGGCGTCGGGCAGGGCTACCACCTGGGCCGCCCCACCACGCCCGAGCTGATCCAGGTCCGGATGGACGACGAGCGCCGGGTCACGACGACCCCCGGCTCACCCTGAGGAGGCTGAGATGCTGCTCCTCGCGGCCTGCGTCGTCGCCCTGCTGTCACCCGTCGTCGTCGGGCGCTGGCCTGCACGACTGCTGCTGCACCGGTGGCGTCACCCGACGCTGATCTGGGTCACCCTCGTCCTGCAGGTGGTGGCCCTGCAGGTCAGCCTCCCCGGCGCGGTGGCCCCGGTGCTGCACGTGGCCACCTACGCGGCCGCCCTGGTGTTCATCTGGTTCAACCGAGGCATCGCAGGTGTGCCCGTCGTGGGCGCGGGCGCCGCGTCGAACGGCATCACCATCGCGCTCAACGGGGGGACTCTCCCCGCCTCCCCCTCGGCGGTCGCGGCGGCGGGGGTCGACCCCGGCGACGGGTTCGCGAACTCAGCGGTCGTCGAGGACCCGGTGCTCTACTGGCTCGGGGACATCTTCGCCTGGCCGACTCCCCTCCCGCTGGCCAACACCTTCAGCGTCGGGGACGTCCTGATCGTCGTGGGCGTGCTCGTTGCGGTGTGGGCAGGAACCTCGCGGCTGGGTCGGGTCCCTGCGCACGAGGACCAGGATCAGCAGGGCACCACGGCGTGAGGGTCAGGTGCGGGGCGCGACCTGCTGGTCACCCGCGAACGCTGCCTCGAGCGCAGCCACGTCGAGCTTCCCCATGCCGAGCATCACGGTCGTCGCGCGCGCGACCGCGGCGGGGTCGGCTCGGGTCATGATCTCGTCGAGGGCACGCGGCACCACCTGCCAGGACAGCCCGAACCGGTCCCTGAGCCACCCGCACCGACCAGGGGAACCCCCGTCGGCGGTGAGCACCTCCCAGTAGTGGTCCACCTCCTGCTGGTCGTCGCAGGTCAGGTACATCGAGAACGCATCGTCCAGGGTCAGGGCCGGACCGGCGTTCAGGGCCGTGACGGGCATCCCGTCCAGGACGAACTCGACGATGAACGGCGCGCCTGCCTCGACGCCGGGGATCCCGTCGGGCGCACTGACCACGCGCGTCACGGACGAGTTCGGGATCACGGTGGCGTAGAAGGCGGCGGCCTCCTCGGCACGGTCGTGGAACCAGAGGTGCGGACGGACGACTCCCATGGCGGTCTCCCTGGTGCAGGGCCCACCCGGCGTGGGCGGACCGTCACCAGAGCAGACCGGGGTCTGGGCGGGAACTCATCGGCCTCCGGCTCAGGAGATGCCGTGCGGCCCCACCGACGACCCGGCAGGGACCCTCGACGGCGCCCCCTGGTCGCTCAGCACTCCTTCACCGACCACGACGACGTCCTCCTCGAACGTCCAGTCCCCCCGGACCCGCAGCGCGGTCGCGGCAGCGAGCGAGGGCGCCACCGGGACCCGCCGGTCGAAGGCACCGATCGTCTTGTAGTAGCCGGGGTCGAGGTCGACCAGCGGAGCATCGACCTGGGCGACCAGCAGGTGGTCCTCGGTCGAGCGGTACACGTCCGAGCGCAGCACCAGCAGGTCGTTGGTGGTCTTGACCGGCAGGAAGCGGGAGCGGTCGACCTCGAGCACCGTGGCACCGTCGAAGACCTCGATCGCTGCGCCCATGGCCGACTCGATCTGCACCACGGGGGTCGAGGAGGCGTCGGTGGGGTCGACGGTCTTGTCGTTGCGGATCAGCGGCAGGTCGAGCACACCGGCCGTCCGCTCGAGCTCGGCCGCGAGGGCGCGCAGGTCGAGCCAGAGGTTGTTGGTGTTGAAGAACGGGTGGGTCGAGATGTCCGCAGCGGCATCGGCGTCCTCGGGGAGGGTCTGCGCGGTCTCCCGCAGGACGATCCGACCGTCGGCCCGACGCACCACCAGGTGACCGCCCTTGCGGTCGGCGGGCGTGCGACGGGCCACCTCGGCGGCGAACGGGGCACCCGTGGCCGCGAACCACCCGGCGATGCGGGCCTGGGGTGCCGCGCCCAGGTTGTCGGAGTTCGAGACGGTGGCATAACGGAACCCCGCGTCCAGCAGTCGCCCGAGGGTCCCCGAGGCGTGCAGAGCCGTGTACAGGTCACCGTGTCCCGGAGGGCACCACTCCAGGTCGGGGTCGGCCGGCCAGTCCACCGGGGTGAGGTCGTCGGCGCGCAGCTTGGGCTCGCGGTTCTGCAGGAAGTCCAGCGGCAGGCCGTCCACGGCGAGGTCGGGGTGGGCGGCCAGCGCCGCGAGGGTGTCGTCGCGGGTGCGGAAGCTGTTCATCAGGACCAGGGGCAGTCGTGCGCCGGTGGCGGCCCGCGCGGCCAGGACCTGCTGGGCGATCACGTCCAGGAAGGTCTGCTCACCACGGACCCGCAGCAGCGACTTCGCGCGGTCCATCCCCATGGAGGTCCCCAGCCCGCCGTTGAGCTTGATCACCGCGGTGGCCGCGAGGGCGTCACGGGCCGCCTCGGGGTCCACGTCGAGGTCGACCAGGCGCGGCACGTCCCGCAGCGGCTCGACGTCGCTCTCCGGGATGGCCCCGGTCTCTCCCGACTCGAGGAGGTCGTAGAAGCGGGCGAAGACGTCGATCGCGGTCTGCGCGACCCCCGCCTCCTGCATCTTGGTCCGGGCACGGGCACGTCCGTCAGCGCTCATGCCCACGATGCTAGGGCGCGCACCGCCCTGCGCGCCTGGTGGACCCGTCACGCACGACACGCCTCGCGTCGTCTCGGCTGCCAGGACCTCCGTCCTGCCGCTGACAGCCGTGCCGGGCGGACACTGCCCACCAGGGCACCCTGTCCGGTCCACCGACGACGGAGGTCGAGGATGCGTCCGACCGGCTCGATCGAGTCGCCCCTGCTGCGCGGCACCCCGTGGTTGCTCGGCGGTGCCGCCCTCGTCGTCGCTGCGCGCGTCGGCCGGCAGTGGATGGCCACCTGGGGCAGCACCGCCGCAGAGTCCACCCAGGTGCTTCCCGGCGACGACCTGGTCCGCGACCCGTTGAGGTGCGTCACCCGGGCCGTCGACATCTGCGCACCGGCCGACGCGGTCTGGCCCTGGATCGCGCAGATCGGGTCCTCGGACCTGGGGCGCGCCGGCTGGTACTCCTACGACAGGTTCGACAACGGGGGCGTGCCGAGCGCCGACCGGCTGCTCCCCGAGGTTCCCGCGCCGGAGGTGGGTCAACCGTTGGTGAGCGATCCGGACTTCGCATGGACCGTGCGGGCCGTCGAGCCGGGTCGAGCCCTGGTGCTGGACATCCGGCCTCCTGGGAGGCTCGCGGTGCACGCCACCTTCGCCCTGGTGGTCGAGCCGGTCGACGCCGACCGCTGCCGGCTGGTCGAACGGTCCTGGTGGGACATGCGGCCCCGATGGGCGGGGGTTCCGGCCTCGCTCGCCTTCGAGACCGTCGACTTCGTGATGATGCGCAAGCACCTGGTCACCGTGCGCGCGCTGGCCGAGTCCGCCCACCGCGTCGGCCGGTCCTGAGCGACGCCCTCAGCTGCCCCCGCGGGGCACGTCCCCACCGACCCTGCCCGGCTCGACCGGGACGGTCGTGTCGGCCAGCTCGCGCACCTCGTCGGGGTCGTGGCTGACCAGGAGGGTGGGGATCGAGCCCGTGGTCACGACATCGCGCAGCAGGGCCCGCAGCCGCAGACGTGTCTGGCGGTCCAACGCCGACAGCGGCTCGTCGAGCAGCAGCAGACCCGGGTCGCCGGCCAGGGCGCGTGCCAGCGCGACCCGTTGACGTTCGCCGCCGGAGAGGGTGCGCGGGGCGGCTGACGCCAGGCCCCCGGCACCGACCCGGTCGAGCTCGTGGCGCGCCCTGTCGCGTCGTTCGGCGGTGCGTCCGGTACGGACCGCCAGGGCGACGTTGTCCAGCACCGAACGGTGCGGCAGCAGCAAGGCGTCCTGGAAGACCATCCCCACGTGCCTGTCCTGGGTCGGGACGTGCAGGCCGGTGGTGACGTCGCAGACCGGGCGACCGTGCAGCAGCACCTGACCGCGCCGGGGTCGCAGCAGCCCGGCGATCAGCGCGAGGGTCAGGGACTTGCCCGAGCCCGACGGTCCCACGAGCGCCGTCACCGGGCCGTGAGCGTCGGTCAGCGCGAGATCCACGATGACGGTGAACTCGCCCACGTGAAGGGATGCGTCGACCTCGACCACGGCACGGCCCCCGGTGCCGCAGCCGGACAGCACGGTCATACTCCCGCCCGGGAGAAGCGGTTGACCAGCAGCAGGACCCCGATCGCGACGACCGAGAGGATCGCGGCCATGGTTCCAGCCCGCAGGTCGTCGCCCTGCTGGACCGCGTCGTAGATGGCGATCGGCATGGTCTGCGTGCGCCCGGGGATGTTGCCCGCGACCATCACCGTCGCCCCGAAGTCCCCCAGGGCCCGGGCGAAGCCCAGGGCGACCCCGGCGATGATGCCGCGGCGGGCCAACGGCAGGGTGACGTGCAGGGCAACCCGCCACTCGGGCAGTCCCATGGTGCGCGCGGCGACCTCGAACCGCGGGTCGACCGACTCGATCGCCGCACGCGCCGTACGCAGGCAGAAGGGCAGCGCCGAGATCGTCGCGGCGACCACTGCCCCGGCCACCGTGAAGACCAGGGGCGAGCCGACGACGTCCTCCCACAGCCGTCCCAACGGGCTACGTGTGCCCAGCACGACGAGCAGGTAGTAGCCCAGGACCGTGGGGGGCAGCACGATCGGGAGACTCGCGAGGGCCTCGAGCAGGCCCCGACCCCAGAAGCGCCCCTTGGCCAGCAGGTAGGCGCCCCCGACACCCAGCACGGCAGCCAGCACGGTGGCGATGCTCGCCACGCGCAACGAGAGCAGCAGCGGGAACCAGTCCATCAGCCGGTGCCTGCGGGCAGGTCGGTCGGCAGCTCGAAGCCGTGACGGGCCATCAGCTCACGGCCCTGAGGGCTCGCGACGAGTGCGGCGAACTCGGCGGCAGGTCGCACGCGCTCGCCGCCGGCAGTGACCACCAGTGCCTGGTCGAGCGGTTCGTGCAGGTCGGCGGGCACCGCAGCGACGTGCGAGGCCGGGCCCGCCAGGGCCAGCGAGAGTGCCACGAGAGCAGCGTCCGCGTTGCCCGAGGAGGCCAGGCGCAGGGTGTCCGAGGCGTTCTCGCCGAAGACGAGCCGGTCCTGCACCTGCGCGTAGATGCCGGCCCTGCGCAGCGCCTCGACAGCGGCGACGCCGTAGGGGGCGTGGTCGGGGTTGGCGACGGCGATACGACCGTACCGGGGGTCGACGAGGTCACCGATGGCGACCGGACCCTCGGCGGTGTCCTCGCGCACCCACACCACCAGGCGGCCCACGGCGTAGGTCGTCACCGTCGACGGATCACCCACGCCTGCGTCCAGGACGTCGTGCACGTAGGCGACGTCGGCTGAGGCGAAGACCTCGAAGGGCGCGCCGTTGACCAGCTGCTGGGCGAGCTGTCCCGAGGACCCGAAGGTGAAGGTGACCTCGTGACCGGTCTGCTCGCGGTACAGCGCGCCGAGCTCGGTGAACGCCGGGCCGAGGTCCGCGGCCGCCGCGACGAGCAGCGGCCCGTCCTGGGAGCCCTGGACCGCCCCGGTCGGTGCTCCGCAGGCCGTGGCCGACGCAGCGAGCGCGAGGGCGACCAGCGAGCACACCGTGCGGCGGAGGGCGCCCGTCACGCGGCGCCCGTACGGTCGCGGGCGCCGCCCGGGGCGGGGCCGGTGACCTCGTACCCGGGGATCGCGGCAAGTCGCCGGATGAGGTCAGCGGTCGAGAGCAGCTCGACCAGGGCGAGGGCGGCGGGGTGCTCGGCGTGCTGCTCGGCGACCCAGATCTCCACGTGGTGCTCCTCGAGGGGGGTGAAGGACAACCCCGCGGACAGTGCCGCAGGCTCCATGGTCACCGCGGCCGCGGCACCGTGCAGCACCCGGGTGACCGCCTCGCGGTGGCTGCGCGCGACAGGTCCGCCCGGGACCGTCGCGCCGCCGGCGGCCATCGCGCGCTGGAACGCTGCCTGGGTTCCCGCCCCTGCTTCACGCTGCACCACGTGCAGACCGCGTTCGGCGATCCTGGCGGGGGTCGGTGCGGCGTGGCCGACGGGGCCCGCCAGACCCACCTGCCAGCGGGCGAGGTGGTGTCGGCGGACCGCTCCACCGGGGCGCGGGAGCGATCCGGGTGTCCCGTGCACCAGTGCCGCGTGGATCGAGCCCGCTGCCAGGGACGCGGCAGCCGCGGCGCTGCTCGCGTGCACGGGGACCAGTGCGTGGCCGCTCCGCCGGGCGAGCAGACCGGCGAGCAGCCCCAGCGCCGGGTCGCAACCGGCGACGAGCAGGCCGTCCTGGCGGGTTCCGGGGTGCCACCGGACACCGTCGGCGGTGGTGACACCGTCGGCGACGCCCCACCACGGCAGCACCGTCTCGGCGCCTCGAGCAGCAGGAAGAGGCGCACAGACCAGCCGGTCACCGACACGGACCCCGGTCACCGGGGTCCCCTCGTCGACCTGCGGCTCGAGCATCACGAGCTCAGGTGCCGGTGCGGGGCCGGGGGCGAAGAGCTCCTCGACGGGGGCGTCGAGCGCCCGGGCCAGGGCGAGCGCGGCATCCACGCGCGGGGCGTGACGCCCGGTCTCGACGGTCCCGACCAGCTGGCGCGTCACGCCCGCGCGGCGGGCGAGCTCGGTCTGCGACCAGCCCCGTGCCAGCCGCGCGGTCTCGACCGGATGGAGCATGCCAAGAAACTAGCAGGTGCCGGTCTTCTGACGCAGCGTGTCTCCGCCCGGCCACCGTTCCGACCCCAGCCTCCTCGGCCGCGGTTATCATGGTGGGTCCGGGTGCCACAGACGGGAACCGGACGACCACCTCCCCGTCGGCCCAGCGCCTCCTTCGACGAACGGACGCGCCATCATCACCGTCCCCACAGGTCTTCCCGCTCCTGCCCACCCGGCGACCGGGTCGACGGCACTCACGGGCGACGTCACCGGCCGGATCCTCGCCCGGCCCGACGTCGTGATGTCGCGGGGCCGGTGCACGGTGGTCAACCGGACGCTGACCCCCGACCAGGCGATGATCGAGGACCTCCTCTTCGTACGGGACGTGCTGGACGAGGCGGGCATCGACCACCTGCTGGTCCGGGGCAACGGACGCCGACCCGTCCTGGCGGTCGCCTGGACCGATCGACGGGCGCTCTACGCGGCCCTCACCACGGCCTGCGCCGACGAGCCCTTCTACGTCAAGGCCGTCGACGCCGAGCGCGCTCGCCTGCGGCTGGTCGCCGACCGTGGGCTGACCAAGACCCCCGGTGCGCGCATCCTGCGGCTCCACCGCCCGCGCGTCGAGCCCGTCAGCGGGTTGCGCTTCGGCGCCTCGCGCAGCGTGCAGATCGAGCTGTGGGTCTTCGAGGACGAGACCATCACGCTCCCGGTCGAGAACTCCCTGACCCGTCGCACCCTGCCCCGGCACGAGGCCGTCCGCAGCCACGTCGAGCAGCACGGACGGACCTGGCAGACGATCGAGACGATGTTCTCCGCCCACGCGAGCGACGTCGACTTCGAGATCGACCTGGTGTTCTCGTGGGTCGACGGGTCCTCGGACGAGTGGCAGAAGGCCCGCGCGGCACGCATGCAGAGCTACGTCGTGGGCGAGGGCGACGACTCCGAGGCACGCTTCCGCCAGGTGGACGAGCTGCGCTACGCGCTCCGTTCGGTCCACATGTACGCGCCGTGGGTCCGCCGCGTCTTCGTGGCGACGGACTCCCCGCGACCGGCCTGGCTGGCCGAGCACCCGCGGGTGACCTTCGTGCGCAGCGAGGAGTTCTTCGCCGACCCCTCGGTGCTCCCCACCCACAGCTCGCACGCGGTCGAGTCCCAGCTGCACCACATCGAAGGGCTCTCCGAGCACTTCCTGTACTCCAACGACGACATGTTCTTCGGCCGCCCGGTCGAGCCGAGCATGTTCTTCTCCCCCGGTGGCGTCACCAAGTTCATCGAGTCCCCCACGCGGATCGGCCTGGGTGGCAACGACGCGGTACGCAGCGGGTTCGAGAACTCCGCACGGGTCAACCGCGGCCTGCTGTTCGAGCGCTTCGGGCGGGTCACCACCCGTCACCTCGAGCACGCCGCGACGCCGCTGCGCAAGAGCGTGCTGGCCGAGATGGAGGTCGCCTTCGCCGAGCAGTTCGCCGCGACCGCCGCCAGCCGGTTCCGTTCGAGCACGGACATCTCGGTGACCAACTCGCTCTACCACTACTACGCGCTGATGACCGGGCGGGCCGTCGTGCAGGACTCGGCCCGCACCCGGTACGTCGACACCACCTCACGCGCCGGGCTCGACCAGATGCAGGCGCTGCTCGCCTCCCGGTCCACCGACATGTTCTGCCTCAACGACGGCAGTGCACCCGAGGTCGAGGCCGACGAGCGCGCACACGCCGTCCGTGACTTCCTGGCGCGGTACTTCCCCTTCAGCGCACCCTGGGAGAACCCCGACCGCTGAGCCGGCGGGACGCGCCCGCACGAGGACGGCGGCCCCGCGCGTCACCCCGCTCTCGCACGTGCCAAAGGTCCTATGACCTGCCGGTCGACCGTACGTAATCTCGCGGCAAAGAGATGACCGTGTCCTGCCCCCCGACCCGGGATGCCGGCGGACCGCGGAACCGCCGTGAACCGCCGACCGAGGAGCAGACCGCGTGAGCCCGAGCATGCCCGGAGTGACCCTTCCCGCCGACCTGCAGGCAGCCCTGGCCGACTGCGACCGCATCGTCGTCCCGCAGACCCGTGCCGAGCTGTACCAGCTGGCCCTGGGCCCGGCCGGCGGTCCGACCTTCGCCGTCGAGTACGACGTCGACGGTGAGACGGTCCGTGAGGCCGACGTCGTCCGGTGCAAGAACGGCATCGCGGTGAACTACCCCGAGGACTACCTGCGCCGTCGCGACCCCGACTGCATGCGGATCGCCGACGACCTGCCCTCTGACAAGCCGCGCTACCGTGACGTCTTCGGTGCGGAGTTCGCGCCGGTCAAGGCGCAGACCCTCGACTGGCTCTCGGACCAAGAGCTCGTCGTCGTGCCGTTCATGGCCGGCGGGCCGACCTTCGGGTACCCCTCGCTCGCCGTCTGCCCGCTCAACGCGGCCTTCTTCGCGCTCGCACTGGTGGACCTGCAGGGCTGGGTCACCTTCGAGGAGATCGGCCCGTTCACCCCTCGCTCGATCCTCTACGTCGCGCCGCCGTTCCGTCAGACGCACTTCGACGGACGGCAGGTCGTGGTGCACGACCGCTCGACCACGCTGCACGAGGTGTTCGCCTACAACCTCTACCCGGGACCGAGCGCCAAGAAGGGCGTCTTCTCGGTCCTGCTGGACATCGGTGAGCAGGAGGGATGGCTCACCGCCCACGCCTCGTCCGTCCGGGTCACCACGCCCTACGAGAACGAGACGATCATCATGCACGAGGGCGCCTCCGGCGGGGGCAAGTCCGAGATGTGCCAGGAGATGCGTCGCCAGGAGGACGGTCGCATCCTGCTCGGGACCAACGTCGTCACCCAGGAGCCCTACGTCATCACCCTGGGCGAGACCAGCGCCCTGGCCCCGGTCACCGACGACATGACGCTGTGCCACCCCTCGGTCCAGAACGGCACCGGCCGGCTCGTGGTCGCCGACGCCGAGGACGGGTGGTTCGTCCGGGTCGACAACCTCACCGAGTACGGCGAGGACGTGCACTTCGAGCGGATCTGCATCCACCCCGAGGAGCCCCTGGTCTTCTTCAACATCCAGGGAGTCCCCGACGCGACCGCGCTGCCGTGGGAGCACACCCTGGACTCGACCGGCAAGCCCTGCCCCAACCCGCGGGTCGTGGTGCCCCGTCGGCTGGTCAAGGGGGTCGTCAACCAGCCGGCCGCGGTCGACGTGCGGTCCTTCGGTGTGCGCATGCCTGCGTGCACCCGCGCGGAGCCGAGCTACGGGATCATGGGGATGACCCACATCGTGCCCCCCGCCCTTGCGTGGCTGTGGCGGCTGATCGCACCCCGTGGCGACAAGAACCCCTCGATCGGCGAGAGCAAGGCCACCACCGACGCCCTGGCCCACGGAGGGATGGTCGCCGAGGGGGTCGGGTCCTACTGGCCCTTCGCCACCGGGACCAAGGTCGCCGCCGCGAACCTGCTGCTGCGTCAGATCGTGGACGCCTCACGCACCCGCTACGTGCTGACGCCCAACCAGCACATCGGGGCGTACAAGGTCGGCTTCGCCGCCGAGTGGCTGACCCGCGAGTACCTCGCGCGCCGTGGGGCCGGGTCGATCCGCCCCGAGCACCTCACCCCCGCCCGGTGCGCGCTGTTCGGGTACACGCTGCACGAGATGAAGATCGACGGTCAGCTCGTGCGACCCACCTTCCTGCGGCCCGACCAGCAGTCCCAGGTCGGGGTGGAGGCCTACGACGTCGGTGCGCGCATCCTGCAGGACTTCTTCGCCAGCGAGCTGGCGCAGTTCCTCACCGACGACCTGGACCCCCTGGGCCGGCAGATCATCGAGGTGTGCCTGCGCGAGGGCTCGATCGAGGACTACGCGGCGCTGACCCCGCTGCCCGCCTGAGGGCTCAGCCCGCGTAGGGCAGCACCGGACGCCCCGGCACGTCCACGCGCATCCGGAACAGCGCACCAGCGTCGGGCTCCGGGTCCTCGAGGTTCTCGCGAGAGGTGGTGATGTACAGGTCCCGCAGGTCCGGGCCGCCCAGGGTGCAGGCGGTGACGAGCCGCACCGGCAGGTCGACCTCGTGCAGGGTCGTGGCCTGCGGGGAGTAGCACCGCACCCGGCCGACCGCGTTGAGGGCGACCCACACGTTGCCGGCCGAGTCGACCGTGAGCCCGTCGGGGCGTCCGTCACCACCCGGGTGGAAGACACGACGTCTGCTCAGCCGTCCTGCGACGACGTCGAAGACGTCGGTGGTCCCGGTCGCGGTGTCGTTGTAGTAGGCGCGACGGCCGTCGGGCGAGAAGTCGATGCCGTTGGAGATCGTCACGTCACCAAGCTCGACCGCGACCTCGCCGTCCGGCGAGACCCGGTAGAGGCTCGCACCGCCAGGGGTCCGGTCGTAGGGCATCGACCCTGCGTACAGCGTCCCTCCGGGGTCGCACCCACCTTCGTTCATCCGCACCCCACGGTCGGTCCACATCTCGGGCAGCGCCACAGGGAGCTCGTCCGCGCCGTCGGCCAGGCCGAGACCACGTTCGAGCCCCACGACGTAGCCCCCACGCACCCGCGGGCGGACGAAGGCGGCGACCTCGCCGACGTGGAGGCGGTCGACCCGCCCGTCCTCACGCAGGGTCAGGAGGTCGCCCGCGAGCATGTCGACCCAGCGCAGACCACCCCACGTCGGTGACCAGCACGGCCCCTCCCCGTGGTACGCGACGGCCGGCGTGACCTGCTCGAGCGTGCTCATCGGTTCTCCTGTCGTGGGATGGGCTTCACAGGTCGATCTCGACGACGAAGTCCTCGGCCCTCCGGGGCAGCACGACGTGCCGGCCCTCGTGGTCCAGCGGCTCGCCGTCGAGCAGCACCCGCTCGGGCGACGACCCGTGGACCACGAGGTGGTAGGCCGTCCGGGCGTGCTCGGGGTACCCCTCCCCCTCGACCACAGCCGTGAGCCGCAGCCTCGACCCGGATCGCCTCACGCCGAAGGTCGTCTCGTACCGCGCGCCGTCAGCCTCGGCGAAGGTCACGCCGTCGTCCTCGTGCAGTCGCGAGGTGTGGTCGAGCTCGTCCTGCGGGACGAACAGGTGCAGCTCGACCACCTGCGGGTGGTACCCGGCCGTCGAGCGCGGCGCGCTGTCCCACATCGGGATCACCGCGCCCCCGCGAGCGTAGAGCGGGATGTGCTCCATCGGGGTGGCCGCGACGACGAAGCGGCCTCCGCCCATCGCCTCGCCGGTGTGCCAGTCGTACCAGCTCCCCGCCGGGAGGTAGACCTGGCGTGCGGTCATCCCGGCCTCGACCACGGGGGCCACCAGCAGGTCCGGCCCCAGCAGGTACTGGTCGTCCAGGTCACGGACCGTCGCGTCGTACTGGTGGTCGAAGACCAGCGGTCGTTGCACCGGGGCGCCGGTGCGCGAGGCCTCGAGGAAGGTCGCGTACAGGTAGGGCATGAGCCGGTACCGCAGCCGGACGGCCTCCCGGGCGAGGTCATGGACGACGTCGCCGAAGGACCAGACGTACTGGTCGAGGTTGTCGACCGCCGAGTGGTTGCGGCAGAAGGGGGTCAGGGTGCCGTACTGCATCCAGCGCAGGAAGAGCTCGGCATCGGTGCTGCCGAAGAAGCCGCCGACATCCGCCCCGACGAAGGCCTGGCCCGAGACGCCCAGTCCCGACGCCATGGGCATGCTGAGCCACAGGTGGTCCCAGCGCGACATGTTGTCGCCCATCCAGTTGGCGGCGTACCGCTGGATCCCCGCGAAGCCCGCACGCGACAGCACGAAGGTACGTCGGTCGGGCATCGCCTCAAGGAGGCCCGCAGTCGTCCCCATCGCCATCAGGAGGCCGTACTGGTTGTGGTAGCGCTCGTGCGAGTGCTCACCACGGCCGAACCGCATCGCGCCGGGGTCGATCGACCCGGTCGCGGGCTCGTTCATGTCGTTCCAGATGCCCGCGATGCCGGACCGGACGTGCTCGGCGTTGAGCTCGCCCCACCAGGCACGGGCCTCGGGGGTCGCGAAGTCCGGGAAGACGGTGTTGCCCGGCCAGACCTGACCGATGTAGTGGTCACCGCCCTCGGTGCGACACAGCACGTCGCGCTCGACGGCCTGGTCGTAGACCGGGTACCCCGGGTCGTGCTTGATCCCGGGGTCGACGATGGTCACGACCCGCAGACCGTCCTGCTCGAGCCGGGCGAGCATGCCCGGCACGTCGGGGAACCTCTCGGTGTCCCAGGTGAAGACCCGGTAGCCGTCCATGTGGTCGATGTCGAGCCAGAGCGCGTCGCACGGGATCTCGCCCTCGCGGTGACGACGGGCGATCCTCTCGACGTCGGCCTGCGAGTAGGCGGCCCAGCGGCACTGGTGGTAGCCCAGCGACCACAGCGGCGGGACCGCGGTGCGACCGGTCAGCCAGGTGTACGCCTCGAGGATCGCGGGCATGTCCGGCCCCGCGAAGACGTACTCGACGTACTGCCCGCCGGCGGCGTGGATCGCGTACTCCTCGGCCCGGGTGAAGTCGTAGGCGGTGCGGTAGCCGTTGTCGAGGAACGACGCCGACATCGTGCCGTCCTGGGCCTGGTGGTAGAAGAACGGGATCGAGACGTAGTACGGGTCGAACTCGGTGCTCGTGCTGTCCGAGCGGGGGTCGTCGGCCGAGACCTGCGCGGTGAACTCCCCCGCGGCGTCCGGGTTGAGCACGTCGGTGTTCCAGAGCGTGAAGTCGCGACCCTTGCGGTTGTGGTGCCCGGTCTTCTCCCCGAGCCCGTAGATCGCATCGGACTGGCGGCACCGGCGCCGCACCACGAACGCGTCGTTGAGGGTCGCGTAGGTGCCGAACGAGCCGTCCGCGTCCCGGGCGGTCTGCACGACAGGAGTGCCGTCCGGGCGGTGGACGTCGATCCGGAACGGGTCCGACCAGAGCGAGAGCACCAGCGCCGAGGTCCGCAGCCGGACCACCCCGTCGCCCTGCTCCACCTCGAGCTCGACATCGGCCGAGAGCGGGTCGACGCAGACCGCGTGGGTGGGCGACTCGTCGAAGACACCGCCCCGGCTGATCGCGACCCGGACCACGTCCGGACGGACGACGTCGATGCGCAGCTGCTCGCCGTGCAGGTCCGCTCTCAGGCCCCGGTCGGTCCGGTGGACCTCGCCGAGCCGCTCGAACCTCAGGTAGTGCTCCGTGGTCAGCATCGTGCCCCGTTCGTCCGGTGGAACCCCCAGCCTGCCGTGGATCGACCACGCAGGCACACCGCGCGGGGCCTGCGAGCGGTGCGGCGGCTACCGGGCGGCGGCGCGCTGGTACTGCCGCACCGTGAGCGGGACGAAGATCACGAGCAGCAGCACACCCCAGACCAGCGTGTAGAGCACAGGGTTCTGCAGGGGCCAGGCCGTGGGCGGGGGCGTGCCCGGGATGATGTTGCCGAACAGCTCCCTCGCGGCCTGGGTGACGCTCGACACAGGGTTCCACTCGGCGAACGCCCGCAGCGGCCCCGGCAGGTTCTCCGAGGGCACGAAGGTGTTGGCGATGAAGGTCAGCGGGAAGATGACGATGAACGAGGCGTTGTTGAACACCTCCGGGGTGCGCACCAGCAGACCCACGTAGGCCATCAGCCAGCTGATGCAGTAGGCGAAGAAAAGCAGCAGCCCGTAGCCGAGCACGGCCTCGGCGACCGAGCTCGTGATGCGCCAGCCGACCGCGAGCCCCGTCAGGCTCATGATGAACACCGTCAGGACGTTGTTGACCACGTCCGCGGTGGTCCGCCCGACCAGGACCGCCGAGGGCGCCATCGGCAGCGACCGGAAGCGGTCGATGATGCCGGTCTTGAGGTCCTGCGCCATGCCCGACCCGGTGATCGTGGCCCCGAAGATCATCGTCTGGGCGAAGATCCCCGCGATGAGGAACTGCCGGTAGAGCGCCGGGTCGACCTCGGGAGCCCCGGGGAGGGAGATCGACCCGCCGAAGACGAAGGCGAAGAGCAGGACGAACATGATCGGGGACACGATCGACCCCACGAGGAGGTCCGGCACCCGCTTGATCCTGATGAGGTTGCGGCGGGCGATCGTCCACCCGTCTGCCAGGGCCTGGCCCGGACGGTTCATGCGCTCTCCTCCTGCGGTGCGGTCTGCTCCTGGGCCTGGCGACCGGTCAACGACAGGAAGACGTCGTCCAGGGTGGGACGCCGGATCCCGGCGTCGAGCACCTCGATCCCTGCGTCGTCCAGCGCGCGCAGCGCCCCGATCAGGGCCGCCGCACCACCGTTGACCGGAGCCGTCACCGTCCGGGTGTGCTCCTGCGTGGTGAGCTCTCCCGCCGCGAGGGGCGCCAGCGCGTCCCGAGCCCGGGGCAGGTCGTGCGGGGATGCCACGGCGATCTCGACGCGCTCACCCCCGACCGTCGCCTTGAGCTCGTCGGAGGTCCCCTCGGCGATCACCCTGCCGTGGTCGATCACCGCGATCCTGTCCGCGAGCCGGTCCGCCTCCTCGAGGTACTGGGTGGTCAGCAGCAGGGTCGTCCCGCCGGAGACCAGCTCGGAGATGACCTCCCACATGCCCAGACGGCTGCGCGGGTCGAGCCCGGTGGTCGGCTCGTCGAGGAAGAGGACCTCGGGCTCGGCGACCAGCGCCCCGGCCAGGTCCAGCCTGCGTCGCATGCCCCCCGAGTAGCCCCGCACCGGACGCCTGGCGGCCTCGGTCAGGTCGAACCGCTCGAGCAGCTGCCAGGCACGCTCGCGTGACCGCCGGGCACCCAGGTGGTAGAGGCGTCCGACCATGTCGAGGTTCTCGAAACCGGTCAGGTGCTCGTCGACCGCGGCGTACTGCCCCGAGACGCCGATCGTGGAGCGCAGCCGTCGAGCGTCCCGCACGACGTCCAGACCACCGACGGTCGCACTCCCGGCATCAGGGGTCAGCAGGGTGGTGAGCACCCGCACCGCGGTGGTCTTGCCCGCGCCGTTGGGGCCGAGCAGACCCATGACCGTCCCGCGCTCGACGACCAGGTCGAGGCCGTCCAGCGCCCTGACCGACCCGTAGCTCTTGGTCAGCCCTTGGGCGACGATCGTGCGGGTGTCGCCCACCGTCTGCCCGCCGGTGCTGCCGTCTGTCGCGTGCATGTGGTCTCCAGCGTCAGGGGGGCGGTCTCGCAGGACCCGGCTCGCGGCGGCGGACTGGCCGCAACCGTGGATCTGACCGATTGTCAGAGCATGCCCGCGCGCGGAGCCGAGCACCACGGAATTCGCTGCGGGTGGAATGGCGCACCGCCCAGCAGCGTTGTCCAGGAGGCTGCGCCACCCGGCGCACGGACCACGACCCTCGACAGGGGCCCTCGTGACGGATCTTGCGGAGCTCCCCGCGCGAGCAGGTCTCGTGATCGGGCTCCTGGCGTTCGCCAGTGCGACGTGGTGGATCGCTCGAGGACGCGACAGGTCGTTCCGAGCCGCCGAGCAGGGAACCTCACGCGCCGGCGTCCTCACCGCGGCCGACCTCGGCCACCCCCTCGCCGAGCGGGCGACGTTCGTCCTGTTCTCCTCGGCGCACTGCAGCACCTGCCCCCAGGTCCGGCGGGTGCTCGCCGGGGTCGTCGGGGAGGAGGCCGGGACCCACGTCGTCGAGATCGCCGCCGAGTCACACATGGGTCTGGTGCGACGGCACGCCGTGCACCGCACCCCGACGATCCTGCTCCTCGACGCGACGGGTACCGTGCGCTCGCGCACCGCTGGCCCGCTGACCGCATCGGCTGCACGCGATGCCCTGGCCCGGATCGACGACCTCACCCCCCATGACATCCCCTGGAGCCCCCGTGCCTGACCCGAGCGCCCTGCCCCCGGTCCACGAGACCGTCGTCCAGGGCATCGACCCCCGTGGCGCCCGGTTCGGCGCCGCGCTGACCTCGGTGCTGCTCGTGGCGGTGCTCCTGCTGGGCCCGGGTACGGCCGCGCTCCTGCTGCTCGCGATGATCAGCGCGCTGTTCGCGATCGGCGTGCTGCGAGGCGTCCCGGGCACGGTCCAGGGCTGGGTGTACCGACGACTGGTCCGCCCGCGACTGGCACCCCCCGTCGAGCTCGAGGACCCCCGCCCACCGCGCTTCGCCCAGCTCGTCGGCCTGCTGGTCACCGGGGTGGGTGTGCTCCTGGGTACCGTCGGTCTGGCTGCGGCGGTCCCGGCCGCCGCCGCGATCGCTCTGGTCGCTGCCTTCCTCAACGCGGCCTTCGGCTTCTGCCTCGGGTGCGAGATGTACCTGCTGCTCCGACGTCTCGCCCCGGCCTGAGGAGAAGGTCGTCCCTGAGGGACGATCGGCCCGCCCGAGGCGGTCAGCGTGGGGCGAGAGCCGTCTCGCCCGGCTGCTCGAGCGAGTCCCGCAGCTCGGGCGAGCCCCGCTGGAGCATGCGGTGGACCGTGAGGTGCATCCACACGAAGCTCACCAGGGTCAGCACGAAGAGCAGGAAGAAGGTCGACTGGGGCATGCCGGTCCAGGCCTGGAGGTAGGCGAACATCGGGGGCAGGAAGAACCCACCGAGGGCCCCGAGGGTCCCGACCAGCCCGCCGACCGCCCCGACGTCCCCGGGGAAGTACTCGGGGATGTGCTTGAACACCGCGGCCTTGCCGACCCCCATCGCCACACCCACGACGAAGACCAGGGCGGTGAACGCCCACACGCCCAGCTCGTAGGGCAGCACCTCACGCAGACCGCCGGGCTCGTACTGCTCGGGGACCCGCAGCACGATGTAGCCGTACGGCATCATCAGCACCCCCGTCGCGAGCAGCATCGTGGTGAAGGTCGCGTACATGACACGGCGTGCACCGAAGCGGTCCGACAGGAGCCCGCCGAAGGGACGCAGCAGGCTCGCGGGGAAGATGAAGAGCGCGGTGAGCAGGGCTGCCTCGTGCAGCGGCAGACCGAAGACGTCGACGTAGTACTTGGGCAGCCACGCGGCCAGCGCGACATAGGCACCGAAGACGACGACGTAGTAGAGGCTGAACCGCCACACCCGCAACCGGCGCAGCGGCCCCAGCATCGAGCGCACCGACCGACCGCGGCCGGGCATCCTGTCGTGCCGGGGGGTCCCGAGCCACATCGCGACCGCCATCAGCACCAGGAGGGCCGAGTACAGCGCGGGGACGAAGCGCCAGCCGCTCAGGCTCAGGCCCGCCACGGTGAGGCTGGGGACGGCCACGATGAGGGTGGGCCCGATGAACTTGGTGACCGAGGCCCCCACGTTGCCGGCACCGAAGACCCCCAGCGCGAAGCCCTGCCGCTCTCGCGGGTACCAGGCCGAGTTCCAGGTGATCCCGACGCTGAAGGCGTTCCCCGCGAAGCCCGCGAAGAAGGCGAAGACGAGCAGGAGGGCGAAGCTGTTCGCCTGGGAGACCAGGAACGTGGGCACGGCCGTGGCGAGCAGCATCGCGATGAAGACGCGACGGCCTCCGAAGCGGTCCGCGAGCATCCCCGCCGGCAGCCGCCACAGCGCACCGTTGAGGATCGCGGTGGCCGTGAGCCAGGAGAGCTGGACGTCGGTGAGCCCGAACTCCTCGCGGATCGGTATCCCGAGCACGCCGAACATCAACCACACCGCGAACATCAGGGTGAAGCCGGTGGTGGAGAGCGCCAGGACGCGCCGCCTCGGTCCGGGTGGGTCGGACGCGGTGGCCGGGGTGTACGGCGGCGGCTGTGCTGTCGTGGTCACGGCGTCCTCGCGGTGTCGGCGGTTCCTGCGCCCGAATACTCCCAGCAGGTTCCGGCAGAACCCGGGTCGTTGGGCCCAAGGCTCCCACGTCGCCCTCCGGGCATGACAGGCGGGCACCGCGGGCCCACGATGAGGGAGTGACCGGGACGGGACCGACCGACGAACCCCGACGCGCACACGAGCGGGTCGAGGCCTCGCTCGCTGCCGCGCAGGACGACGCCACCCGACGACTGGCCTCGCTCGTCGCTGGCTTCGAGGAGATCGTGGCTGCCTCGCAGCACTCCAACGCCGACGACGAGCACGACCCGGAGGGGACGACGATCGCCTTCGAGCGATCGCAGTCCGACGCCCTCGTGCAGCACGCGCGTGCACGCCTGGACGAGGTGGCCGCGGCACGAGCACGACTTGCCCGAGGGTCCTACGGCATCTGCGAGGTGTGCGGACGGCCGATCGACCCCGAGCGTCTCGAGGTGCGACCGACCGCCCGCACGTGCCTCACCTGCGTGCGGCGCTGAGCCGGCTCAGCGCTTGACGGCCTCCTTGAGCGAGCTCCCGGCGGTGATCCGCACGGTGTGGCCGGCCGGGATCTCGAGGGGCTCGCCCGTCCGCGGGTTGCGACCCGTGCGGGCGGCGCGCTCGGTCCGCTCGACGGCGAGCAGCCCGGTGAGCCGGACAGCCTCCCCGTCGGCCAGGGCCGCCACCAGGACGTCCTGCAGGGCGGTGAGCGCCGCATCCGCCTGAGGACGGGTCAGGTCGGCACGGGCTGCGATCTGCTGGACGACATCGCTGCGGTTCAAGGGCATAGGGGTTCTCCTCGGGTGGGTCGACTCACGGGTCGACGGTGATCAGACCGCGCTGGACTGCGCGGACGAGTGGGCGGGGCACTCGGACCTCGCCCGTAGCAGTCTGCACCGTCACGAGCTCGACGGCCGTGGCCTTCCACTGGGCGCGCCGTGATCGCGTGCGGCTGCGGGACATCTTCCTCTTGGGAACCGCCATCAGCCCTGCCGTCCCTTCCATCGAGGGTTCTTCTTGTTGATGACGAAGGTCTTGCCGTGCCGCCGGACGACGATCGAGCCGTCCTTCTTCTTGAGCGAGGCCAACGAGGCACGGACCTTCATGACGGACCCGCCCCGGTGGGCTCGAGGCCGTAGCGTCGGCGGAACTTCTCGACCCGGCCAGCGGTGTCCAGAACCCTCGTCTGGCCGGTGTAGAAGGGGTGGCTCGTGCTCGAGACGTCGACGTCGACCACCGGGTAGGTGCCGCCGTCCTCCCACTCGATCGTCGTGGTCGATCGCACGGTGGACCGGGTGAGGAAGGCGAACCCGGTCGAGACGTCCCGGAAGACGACCGGGTGGTAGTCCGGGTGGATCCCTTGCTTCATGTCACTTCTCCTACCAGCTGGACTTGGTGATGCCCGGGAGCTCGCCGCGATGGGCCATCTCCCGGAAGCGGATGCGCGAGAGCCCGAAGGTCCTCAGGTGACCGCGGGGGCGGCCGTCAGCGACGTCGCGGTTGCGCAGCCGGGTCGGGCTCGCGTCGCGCGGCAGGGCGTGCAGGGCACGCATCGCCTCGGCGCGCTCGGCGCTGCTCGCGGCAGGGTCCACCGAGGCCCGTTTGAGATCGCGGCGCCGGTCGGCGTAGCGCGCGACGACCTCACGGCGTTGCTCGTTGCGGACGATCTTGCTGGTCTTGGCCATCTCAGCGCTCCTCACGGAAGTCGACGTGCCGACGCACGACGGGGTCGAACTTGCTCAGCACGAGCCGGTCGGGGGTGTTGCGACGGTTCTTGCGCGTCACGTAGGTGAATCCGGTGCCGGCGGTCGAGCGGAGCTTGATCACCGGGCGCAGGTCCTGGCGCCGTGCGGCCATCAGACCTTCACCCCTCGCGCGCGGAGCTCGGCGACCACGACGTCGATCCCCCGGCGGTCGATGGTCTTGATCGCACGGGTGCTCACGTCGAGCGTGACGTGGCGGCCGAGGGTCGCGACCCAGTAGCGCTTGCGCTGGATGTTGGGGTTGAACCGGCGCTTCGTCCTGCGGTGCGAGTGGGAGATCGAGTGGCCGAAGCCCGGGGTGATCCCCAGCACCTGGCAGACGGCGGCCATGGGCGACTCCTTGAGCAGGTGGGTGCTGCCGACGGGTGCCGACCGGACGACAATAGGTATTGATACTCATTCTCGTCAACTCGTCCTCGGGCGCGGACCAGCACCTCAGAGGTGGTGCAGGGTGACCTCGATCGCTGCTGGCCCCAGGCCCGGACCCACCTCGACGGTCATCCACGTGTGGTGCGGCTGCCGTCGCCGGTCGGTCGGCGAGCCAGGGTTCAGCAGCCTCATCCCACCCGGGCTGACCGAGTCCCACGGGATGTGGCTGTGGCCGAACACCAGGACGTCGGTCTCGGGGAGCTGTGCGTCCATCCGGCGCTCACGTCCCGCTGCGGCGCCGGTCTCGTGCACCACCGCCCACCGGAGACCCTCGATCGTCTCCCGGGCGACCTCGGGGAGCCGGGCACGCAGCTCCTGCCCGTCGTTGTTCCCCCAGCAGGCCAGCACCCGCCGAGCGCGGCGCTCGAGCTCGTCCAGCAGCCCGACCTCGACCCAGTCCCCCGCGTGCACGACCACGTCGGCCCGATCGACCTCGGCCCAGACCTCGTCGGGCAGCTGCCGGGCTCGTCGGGGCCAGTGGGTGTCGGCGAGGAGGAGCAGCCGGGTCGTCATCGCCCCGCACCCCGCTCGACCACGGCCGGGTGCCGGGGGTCGTCGACCCGGACGACCAGGTCTGCGACCCGCTCAGGATCGACCTCGTCGCGGTAGCGTCCGAAGGCCGGCAGGGTCCACCCGTCCTGCTCGGGGGTACGACGGGCAAGGGTGTCCGGCCGTAACGACAGGTGCACTGTCAGGTCGAGCTCGAGCCCACGCCCCAGCAGCAGGGCGCCGTCCAGGACGAGCACCGTCGCCGGTGGCGCCTGCTCGTACGCCGCTCGCGTGGCGCGGTCACGCCCGACGTCCCACAGGGACGGGAGGTACCTTCCCGAACCCTGCGGGCCCAGCGGTAGCAGCACCTCGCGGTTCAGTGCGTCCGTGTCCAGCCAGTCCTCGTACAGGGCGTCAGGGTCGTCACGACCGTGCTCCCACCGCAGCGACGCCGGGCGCAGGAAGTCGACCGCTGAGACCCGGACCACCGGCCTGCCGGCTGCACGCAGCGGCGCGACGAGGGAGTCGGCGAGCTCGTCCGGGAGGGAGGGCGCCGGGCCGTCGACAGCGACCCGCAACCGCCCCGAGCCGCTCATCGAGACCGCCCGCTCGACCACGTGGTCGACGACGGCACTCGGGGACCGGGGACGCACGCGCACCCGTCCAGTGTGCGCGTCCCGGACTCTACGAGCAGGTCGCGGCCGCAGAACGTACCGTGGAGAGCCGAGCTGCACCCCCTGCACGTGGGGACGCCGACCCAGGAGGCCCAGATGAGCGAGCACGACCTGACCGACCGTCAGCCGGTGACCGGGACGCACCCACCCACCAGCGGGGTCCTGCTGTTCGTGATGTGTGCGGTCCTGCTGGTCGGGGGCTTCTACCTGATGGCGCTGTCCGTCGAGATCGACTCGGGTCTGCTCTTCCTGGTGGGCCTGGGGGTCAGCAGCCTGGGCTTCCTTCTCCCCCTGCAGATCACACCGAGCTGAGGCCCCCGGGGACCGGGGTGGCTCGCAGGTCTCGCTCCTGCGGTCCGTCGTACGCGCTCAGCGGCCGGATCAGTGCGTTGGCAGCACGCTGCTCCATGATGTGGGCGGTCCAGCCCACCACCCTGCTCGCCACGAAGAGCGGGGTGAACGTCAGGGTGTCGAAACCCATCAGGTGATAGGCAGGGCCCGAGGGGTAGTCGAGATTCGGCAGGATGCTCTTGCGAGCGACCATCGCTCCTTCGAGCGCGGCGTACAGGTCGCCCAGGTCCGCACGGTCGTACTCGGCGACGAGGCCGTCCAGCGCGGCCTTCATGGTCGGGACCCTCGAGTCCCCGTGCTTGTAGACGCGGTGGCCGAACCCCATGATCGTTCGCCTGGCGGCGAGCGCCTCGTCGAGCCAGGCCTCGGCCCGGTCCGCCGTGCCGATCTCGTCGAACATGTGCATGACCGCCTCGTTGGCACCACCGTGCAACGGGCCCTTGAGGGCACCCACCGCCCCGACCACCGCCGAGTACAGGTCGGAGAGCGTCGAGGTGATGACCCGCGCGGTGAAGGTCGAGGCGTTGAACGAGTGCTCGGCGTACAGGATCATCGACACCCGGAACGCGTCGGCGACCACGGGGGCGGGCACCTCGCCGAAGGTCATGTGCAGGAAGTTCTGCGAGTGGTCGAGGTCGTCGCGCGGGGGCACGAGGTCCTGGCCCCGCCGTCTGCGCTGGTCGTAGGCGACCACCGCGGGGATCTGCGCGAAGAGCCGCACCGACGTCGCGAGGCTCGCCTCGGACGAGGCGTCGTCCGTACGGGGGTCGTGGGCGCCGATCACGCTGATCGCCGTCCGCAGGACGTCCATCGGGTGGGCCGAGGTGGGGAGTGCGTCGATCACCGCACGTACCTCGGGCTGCAGCGCACGCTGGGAGCGCTCGGCCTGCTGGAGCGCGGCCAGCTCGGCGGCGGTGGGCAGCTCGGAGTGCCACAGCAGCCAGGCCACCTCCTCGAAGGAGTGGGCCGCGGCCAGGTCCTGCACGCGGTACCCGCGGTAGAGCAGCGAGTTGCTCTGCGGGGTGACCTTGGAGATGGCGGTCGTGTCGACGACGACACCGGCCAGGCCCTTGCGGATCTCGGTCTCGGTCATGCTCGCTCCTTTGCGGTCATGCGACGGTCGGCCGACGGTCACCCGACGGCGTCGGGCGGTCCGTCAGGACTGGTGGGGTCGTAGGTGAAGATCGCGGAGTCGAAGTGGTTGTAGCCCTCGTAGTCGAGCAGCTCGTAGAGCCGGGACCGGTGCTGCATGCTGGGCACCTCGGAGGCGAGCGACCCCTCGCGCAGGATCGTGTCCAGCCCTCGCTCGGCCGCGCCCATCGCCAGACGGAGCAGGGAGACCGGGTAGATCACGATGCTCACGCCGACGTCCGCGAGCTGACCTGCGGAGTAGAGCTCGGACTTGCCGAACTCGGTCATGTTCGCCAGCAGCGGCACGTCGACCGCGGCGCGGACCGCCTCGAGCTCGGAGAGGTCCCGCATCGCCTCGGGGAACACCGCGTCGGCGCCCGCGTCCACCAGGTGCCGCAGCCGGTCCAGCGCCGCTGGCAACCCGTGCACGCCCCGCACGTCGGTCCGCGCCATGATCAGCAGCGCGGGGTCACGCCGGGCGTCGACCGCCGCGCGGATCCTGCGGACGGCCGTGTCGGTGTCGACGACGGCCTTGCCGTCCAGGTGCCCGCACCGCTTGGGGTTGACCTGGTCCTCGATGTGCAGCCCCGCGACCCCTGCGTCCTCCAGGGCCTGCACGGTGCGGGCGACGTTCATCGGTTCGCCGAACCCCGTGTCCGCGTCGACCAGGGCGGGCAGGTCGGTCACCCGCGCGATCTGGCGGCTGCGGTCGGCGACCTCGGTGGCGGTGGTCAGACCGATGTCCGGCAGCCCCAGGTCGGCCGAGAGCACAGCGCCCGAGATGTAGACACCGTCCATCCCCTTGTCCTGGATGAGCCGCGCCGACAGCGGGTTGAACGCCCCCGGGAAGTGCAGCAGCTCACCTGTGGCGAGCCTGGCGCGCAGTCGGGCCCGCTTGGTGGCCGCATCGGTCCGGGCGTAGAGCATCAGAAGATCCCCTCGGGGACGACGGCCGTGCGCAGCAGGTCCGCGGGGGCACGCACCGTGAGGTCGGCGAGCTCGCCGGCGGCGAGCTCGGGCAGCCGCTGGGCGACGTCCAGGAAGCGCTCGACCTCCTCATCCCCCAGGACGTCCGTGGCCAGGCTGCGGAACTTGGCCACGTACTGCGGGCGGGCGAAGGGTCGGGCACCTGCCGGGTGGGCGTCGGCCAGCGCGAGCTCGTCGACGACGACGCGACCGTCCCTCAGCGTGACCTCGACCCGGCCGCCGAAGGCCTTCTGCCCAGGGTCCGTCGAGTGGTAGCGCTGCGTCCAGGCAGGGTCCTCCGCGGTGGTGATCGACCGCCACAGCCGGACGGTGTCCTCGCGTGACGCGCGCTCGGGTCGGTAGGAGTCCACGTGGTGCCACGCACCGTCCTGCAGCGCCACCGCGAAGATGTAGGGGATGGAGTGGTCGAGGGTCTCGCGGGAGGCCGTGGGCTCGTACTTCTGCGGGTCCCGCGCCCCCGAGCCGATCACGTGGTGGGTGTGATGGCTCGTGCGGATCACGATGCCCTCCACGACGTCCGGGTCGCGCAGCTCGGGGTGCTCGGTCCCCAGCCGGCGCGCCAGGTCGATCAGCGCCTGCGCCTGGTACTCGGCCGAGTGCTCCTTGGTGTACGTGTCCAGGATCGCGCGCCGGGCCTCGCCGCGGCCGGGGAGCGTGACCTCGTAGGCCGCGTCGGGCCCGTCGAGCAACCAGGCGATCACGCCGTCCTCCCCCTCGTAGACGGGGGTCGGGGAGGTCTGCCCGCGCATCGCGCGGTCGACGGCCTCGACCGCGACCTTGCCCGCGAAGGCCGGGGCGTAGGCCTTCCAGGTGGAGATCTCCCCCTTGCGTGACTGCCGGGTGGCGGTGGTGGTGTGCAGCGCCTGGCCGATGGCGTGGAAGACGACCTCGGGGTCAAGACCGAGCAGGCTGCCGATCCCGGCGGCCGCCGAGGGGCCGAGGTGCGCGACGTGGTCGATCTTGTGCCGGTGCAGGCTGATCGCGCGGACGAGGTCCACCTGGACCTCGTAGCCCGTCACGATCCCGCGCACGAGGTCGGCGCCGGTCAGGTCGCGCCGCGCAGCGAGGTGCTGGGCGACGGCCAGGACGGGCGGGATGTTGTCGGCCGGGTGCGAGTAGTCCGCGGCGAGGAACGTGTCGTGGTAGTCGAGCTCACGCACCGCCACACCGTTGGCCCATGCCGCCCACTCAGGGCTGACCCGGGTCTCGCGGCCGGCACCGAGCACGGTCGCCCCCGGCGAGTACGGGTGGGCCAGGGCCTGGCTCCGGGCGGCCGCGACCGGTGCGCGCACCAGTGACGCCGTGGCGACCGCAGCGTTGTCGATCACCCGGTTGACCACCATGTCGGTCACCTCGGGATCGACCGCCACGGGGTCGGCCGCCAGCTCGGCGAGCCGCCACGCGAGCTGCTCGCGGCGGTCCAGGTTCGCCGAGCTCGGGTGCACGCGGACGGTGTGGGTGATCACGTCAGGACTCCAAGGGCCGTAGCGGGTGGGTCGGGCCAGGGCGAGGTCGGTCGGTCGCCGAGGCTCGCCAGGATGGTCGCCAGGCTCCGACGCAGGTGCACGGCCGTGGCCTGGGCGGCCAGGGTCTCGTCCCTGTCGAGAACGGCCTGCGCGATCAGGAGGTGCTCCTGGGCGGCCTGCAGCAGGCGCGGGGTGTCGTCCCGGGAGAGGCGTCGCGCCCGGGCGACGTGGGTGCGCAGCCCCTGCAGGGACCGCAGCAGGTACGGGCTGTCGACGGCCGCGTCGATCGCCGCGTCGAGGTCGGCGACCAGGAGGTAGTACGCCGAGCGGGTGGGGTCCTGGTCGGTCAGCAGCTCGTCGGCACGGGCGAACCGTGCGCAGAGGTCCTCGAAGACCCCGGCCCGGCGTCGACGTGCGGCCAGCCGGGCGGCCTGGGTCTCGAGCGCCTCACGGAGCTCGAACAGATGACGGACGTCGTTCGCGGCGAGCTCTGCGACGACGAGCGTCCGGCCCTTGCCGACGACGGCGAGCCCGTCCGAGGCGAGGCGCCGCAGGCCTTCACGCAACGGTGTCCGTGAGACGCCCAGCCGGGCGGCCTGCTCGACCTCGCTCAGCACGGTGCCCGGGACGAGCCGCCAGGCGAGGATGTCCTCCCGCAGGGACTCGTAGACCCGGTCGCTGGCGCGCATGCTGGCCACACTACGCCGAGAGTCAGCGGTTTTGTATACAACGGGAGGGATCGGCCGCGGTTCCGCGGGGTGTGACCTTGCAGACGGGGCCTTGTTGCATGCAGCGCAGTGGGCGGCCGACGCCGCCCTGGGGACCCGGCGTCAGCGGGCCTCCAGGACGGCGAGCGGGCTCAGGCGTCGACGACGATCGCGATGACAACCGGCTCACGCCGGTAGGTGCGCTGGATGTAGCGCGAGACGGCGTTCGCGATGACCCCCTCCAGCTTGTCGATGTCCGTGGTCCGCTGCTCGGCGGCACGGTCGAGGGCCTTCTCGACCTCGGCGGTCGCCCCGTCGAAGGTGTGGTCGTCGTGGACGAAGCCTCGCGTGAGGTACTCGAGGGGCTCGGCCAGCGTCGTGGTGGTCGTGTCGACCAACGCCACCACGGTGATCACCCCGCCCTCGCGCAGCAGACGACGCTCCTTGAGGGTGTCCTCGGTCGCACGCCCGACGGTCTGGCCGTCGACGTAGACCAGGCCCGCGGGGACCTGTCCCGAGATGGTCGCGCGCCCCTTGACCAGGTCGATCGTCACACCGTCGCGGCCGATGATCACCCGGTCGGGATGGACACCCGTGCGCACCGCGAGCTCGGCGTTGGCGTGCAGGTGCTTGGACTCACCGTGGATCGGCAGGACGTTGCGAGGCTTGACGATGTTGTAGCAGTAGATCAGCTCACCGGCGCTCGCGTGGCCCGAGACGTGCACCTTGGCGTTGCCCTTGTGCACGACCTTCGCGCCCAGGTCGGTGAGCTTGTTGATGATCCCGTAGATCGCGTTCTCGTTGCCCGGGATGAGGGAGCTCGCGAGCAGCACCGTGTCGCCCTCGCCGACCCGGATCTGGTGGTCGCCGTTGGACATCCGCGCCAGCGCCGCCATCGGCTCGCCCTGCGAACCGGTGCAGATCAGGGTGACCTTGTCGTCGGGCATCGACTCGAGCTTCTTGAAGTCCACGACCAGACCGCGAGGGATGTTCAGGTATCCCAGGTCACGGGCGATCCCCATGTTGCGCACCATCGAACGCCCGACGAAGGCGACCTTGCGCCCGTTGCGGCTGGCTGCGTCGAGGACCTGCTGGATGCGGTGCACGTGGCTCGCGAAGCTCGACACGATGATGCGACGCGGCGCGGTCGCGAAGACCTGGTCGATCGCGGGGGTGAGCTCGCGCTCGGAGACCGTGAAACCGGCGACCTCGGCGTTGGTCGAGTCGGTCATGAAGAGGTCGACCCCCTCCTCGCCGAGACGGGCGAAGTGGCGCAGGTCGGTGATCCGGTCGTCCAGCGGGAACTGGTCCATCTTGAAGTCACCGGTGTTCAGGACCATGCCGGCACCGGTGCGGATGGCCACGGCCAGACCGTCCGGGATGGAGTGGTTCACGGCGACGAACTCCAGGCCGAACGGGCCTGCCTTGTGGGTGTCACCCGCGGCGACCTTGACCGTCTTCGGCCGGATCCGGTGCTCCTTGAGCTTGGCGTCGATGAACGCGAGGGTGAGCTCCGACCCGATCACCGGGATGTCAGCGCGTTCCTTGAGCAGGTACGGGACGCCGCCGATGTGGTCCTCGTGCCCGTGGGTCAGGACGATCGCGACAATGTCTCCGAGCCTGTCCCGCAGGGAGGTGAAGTCGGGGAGGATGACGTCGATGCCCGGCTGGTGCTCCTCGGGGAACAGGACTCCGCAGTCCACGACGAGGAGCTTTCCCTCGAACTCGAAGACGGTCATGTTGCGGCCGATCTCACCCAGGCCACCCAGCGGGGTGATGCGCATCGCCCCGCGAGGGACGGGCGGGGGGGTGCTCAGCTCTAGCGTGTGTGCGAACTGCACGGGATCAGGCCTCCATGAGGATCGAGGGCGGTGTCGCCCTGGGTGGATCAGTGGTCGTACGACGTTCTCTGGTCCTAGCCTCCCACCGAACAGGTCTCGGGCTCGTGCTGGGCGCCGGCCGCGCGCTGGTGGGCGCCGCGCCCTCGGCACCTCTCAGGTCGACGAGCCGGGCAGCGCCGTGAGGGTCAGCTCGGGGATGTCGCGCTCAAGGGATCCCAGGCGCCACTTGTCGCGCAGCAGGGCCAGCATCGTGCCGTCGGCGCGGCGTGCGAGCTCGACCCCGTGGCGTCCCGCGAGCAGTGCGGCGTCCCCGTCCCCGACGAGCCGCGCGAGCGAGTACTCGAGGCGATCGGTGCGGATCTCCGCGTTGAACTCGTGCTCCATCCGGAACGCCGCGACCTCGAACTGCAACGGGCCGACCGCGGCGAGGATCGGCGCGCCGTCCCCGCGCGCCTCCGAGACCAGGACCTGCACCACGCCCTCCTGCTCGAGCTGGGCGATACCCCGTCGGAACTGCTTGGACCGGCCGGGATCGGCCACGCGGGCCGAGATGAAGTGCTCGGGGGCGAACACGGGCATCGGCGGGAACTGCACGTGCGGACCGTCCTGGTCGTACAGGGTGTCCCCGACGGCCAACGAGGTGGCGTTCACCAGACCGACGATGTCGCCCGGGTACGCGGTCTCGACGACGTCGCGGGTCCGGCCGAAGACCGACAACGCGTACTTGGTCGCGAACGGTCGGCGCGTCCCGGCGTGGGTCACGACCATGCCGCGGCGGAACTCGCCCGAGCACACCCGGACGAACGCGAGGTGGTCCCGGTGGCTCGGGTCCATGCCGGCCTGCATCTTGAAGACGAACCCGCTGAAGGGCGCCTCGACCGGCCGGAGGTCTCCGGTCACGTCCTCGCGAGGAGCGGGCGAGGGCGAGAGCTGTGCGATGACGTCGAGCAGCTGGCGTACGCCGATGTTGCTCAGCGCCGCTCCGAAGAGCAACGGCGAGGACTGGCCGGCGCGGAACGACTCGAGGTCGAAGGGGCCCAGCAGGGAGGCCGAGTCGGTGGCCTCCTCCATCTCCATGGGCAGCCGCTGGGTGGCCTGCTCGAGGGTGAGGTGCTCCTCCTCGGCCAACGCAGCACCTCCGGGGGCCCTGCGGTAGAGGGTCACCTCCTGAGTGCGGCAGTCGAGGAGACCGTGCAGGAAGCCCGACTCGCCCACGGGCCAGGTCAGAGGCGTGGGCCGCAGGTCGATCCGCTGCTCGAGCTCGTCGCACAGCGCCAGGGCATCCTGACCGGGCCGGTCCCACTTGTTGATGAAGGTGATCACGGGGATCTGCCGACGGCGGCAGACCTCGAACAGCTTGAGGGTCTGCGGCTCGAGGCCCTTGGCGGCATCCAGGAGCATCACGGCGGCGTCCACCGCCATCAGCACCCGGTAGGTGTCCTCGGAGAAGTCGGCGTGGCCCGGGGTGTCGAGGAGGTTGATCACGACGTCCTCGAAGGTGAACTGCAGCGCGGCGGAGGTGATCGAGATCCCGCGCTTCTGCTCCATCTCGAGCCAGTCCGAGACGACGCCTGAGCGCCCCTGCTTGCCGTGCACCGCACCGGCCTCGTTGATCACGTGGGCGTGGAGCGCCAACGCCTCGGTGAGGGTCGACTTCCCGGCGTCAGGGTGGGAGATCACCGCGATGCTGCGCCGTCGGGCGGCAGCCTCGCGGGTCGTCGCGGGAGGCGAGGTCAGGTCGGTCACCGAGATGGGTCCATCACCTTCCGTCGGCGCCGGGTCTCCCGGCGCAGGCTGTCCGCGAACTGCTCTGCCGATGTGAGCTGGGCCCGCAGACTCGTGCACCGCTCCTCGGCGGCCAGGCGGTACATCGCGAGCCGATCGAGGAGCGCCTCGTCCTCGGTCGCACTCGAGCCGCCCTTCTCGAGCGAGTCGAGCAGCACCAGCAGGTCACGCATCTCCTCGAGGCTGAAGTCCAGCGGCTTCATCCGCTTGACGAGCTCGAGGCGTGCGATGTCCGGCTCCGAGTACAGCCGGAAACCGCCCTGCGACCTGCTCGAGGGGGTGACGAGCCCGACCTCCTCGTAGTACCGGATGGTGCGGAGCGACAGACCGGTACGGTCGGCGACCTCACCGATCTGCTTCTGGTCCGACCCCACAGGTGCCTCCGTCTCCCCCACGACCGTCGAGTCTACCGTGACGGGAGGGATCCCCTGCTGCCGACCAGGACGAGGGGCAGCCGGGGCTCAGGTGACGGTCGTGAGCTCGCCCGTCGAGACCCCTCGGCGACGAGGGGGCCTCGACTGCGCACCGGGACCCTTGGTGATCTTGGAGAGGTACATCGCCTTGTCGGCGCGCCGGACCAGGTCGATCGGCGCCGCCCCCGGCTCGGCGAGGGCCGCGCCCACGCTGACCTGCACGGCGATCCGGCCCGCCGCGGTGGCGACCTCGCCGGACAGGGCGCGCGACATCCGCTCGGTGAAGCGCTCGAGCGACCTGCCACCACGCAAACGGGTCAGCACCGCGAACTCGTCGCCCCCCAGACGCGCGACGGTGTCGGTGCTCCGGGTCATCGACCGCAGCCGTTCGGAGACCCCGACGAGGACCTCGTCACCCACGGCATGACCGTGGGTGTCGTTGATCGGCTTGAAGCCGTCCAGGTCGATCACCGCGAGGGCCACCAGGGTCCCGCTCTCCACGGAGATCGCCTCGGCGAGCCGCTCCTCGAACTCGTAGCGGTTGGCCAACCCGGTCAGCGGGTCCGAACGCGCCTGCCGCCAGAGGCGAGCAACCGTCCGGTCACGCTCGTGCTCGTAGGCGGCACGGTGACGCGCGTCCTGGAGCAGGAGCCAGATCGTCGTCGGGCCGGCGCCGTGGGCGACCCAGCGCACCGACTCGACCGGGAGCAGCGCGCCGTCGCTCATCCTGGCCCACTCCCGTTCGGGGAAACGGCCGGTCGGGTCGCGGTTGGTCAGGACGAAGAGGTCTGCCAGTCGTGCCCCGACCGCTCGCCCGGCGGGCATGCCGAACAGGGTCTCGGCGGACGCGTTCCAGTACGACACGCACCCGTCGGTGTCGCTGCCCACGATCGCCAGCGGGCACGCGTCGAACGCATCCGGCGCATCACCCGCCGATCCCGCACCGGTCACCAAGGCACCTCGTCGCACCCTCTCGCAGCGGGTGGTCTGCCAAGATCACCCTGAGCCGTCGCGACAACCTACTGCGAGCAGCGCGGGGGTGGGGGCCGTCAGGCCCATCATGCCCCGGTCGGCCGACGAAGATCACTCGATCGTGGCCACCTGGTGGTGCCGGTGCGTTACACAGACGGGTCCAGCGGCTGGACGCAGCAGCAACTCGACCCTCACGTCAAGGTACGATCGTCCCTGCTGGTCGAGCGTGCCGACAGTCCGGCGCCGATCCAGCCCTCGCGCAGTGCTGCGCCCCCCTCACCCTCTCCCCGGTCACTCACCTGTGCCGGCCCCTGGGGCGCGCGCGCCCCCGAGTGAACGGATGTCGCGTGACCGAGACCACCCGTGCAGTACCCCGCGTGCCCGAGGCCGACGAGACCAACTCGGTCATGAGCGCGCTGCGCTCACCGAGGAAGCTGCGGACCGAGGTGCTCGCCGGGCTCGTCGTGGCGCTCGCGCTGATCCCCGAGGCGATCGCGTTCTCGATCATCGCGGGGGTCGACCCGCGCGTCGGCCTGTTCGCCTCGTTCACGATGGCCGTCTCGATCGCCTTCCTGGGCGGACGTCCGGCGATGATCTCCGCAGCGACCGGTGCGATCGCCCTGGTCATCGCCCCCGTCGCACGCACCTACGGTCTCGACTACCTCATCGCGACGGTCATCCTGGCCGGGATCCTCCAGGTCGTCCTGGGCATGATCGGGGTGGCTCGTCTGATGAGGTTCATCCCCCGGTCGGTCATGGTCGGGTTCGTCAACGCGCTCGCCATCCTCATCTTCACCTCGCAGCTGCCGCACCTGATCGACGTGCCGTGGCAGGTCTACCCCCTGGTCGCCGTCGGACTCGCCATCGTGTTCGGCCTGCCGTACCTGACCAAGGCCGTCCCCGCTCCCCTGGTGGCCATCGTCGTGCTCACCACGGCCACGGTCTTCATGGCCTTCCAGGTCCCCACGGTGGGTGACGAGGGAGAGCTGCCCCGCAGCCTCCCCTCGCTGCTCGTCCCGGACGTCCCGCTGAACCTGGAGACGCTCCAGATCATCGCCCCGTTCGCGCTGACCATGGCCCTGGTCGGCCTGCTCGAGTCCCTGATGACCGCCAAGCTCGTCGACGACGTCACCGACACGCACTCGAACAAGGTGCGCGAGAGCTGGGGTCAGGGCGTCGCCAACATCATCACCGGCTTCTTCGGGGGCATGGGTGGCTGCGCGATGATCGGGCAGACCATGATCAACGTCAAGGCTTCGCGGGCACGCACGCGCATCTCGACCTTCCTCGCGGGTGTCTTCCTGCTGATCCTGGTCGTCGGCTTCGGCGACGTCGTGGCCGTCATCCCGATGGCAGCGCTCGTGGCCGTGATGATCTTCGTGGCGATCGCGACCTTCGACTGGCACTCGATCCAGGTCAGCACCCTGCGGCGCATGCCGCGCAGCGAGATGATCGTGATGCTCTCGACCGTCGGCGTGACCGTCGCCACCCACAACCTGGCCTACGGCGTCATCACCGGTGTGGTCGTCGCGATGGTGGCGTTTGCGCGCCGCGTGGCGCACCTGACCGAGGTCACCAGGATCGACCAGGTCGACGACGACGTCCGCGTCTACGCGGTCACCGGTGAGCTGTTCTTCGCCTCGTCGAACGACCTCGTCTACCAGTTCAACTACAACGACGACCCGGCCAACGTCGTCATCGACCTGTCCGGCGCCCACATCTGGGACGCCTCGACCGTCGCGACCCTGGACGCCATCACGACCAAGTACGCGAACAAGGGCAAGACCGTCACGATCCTCAACCTCGACGACGACAGCGCCAGACGCCACGGGCTGCTCGCAGGGCAGCTCGGCGCCGGCCACTGACCCGTCCCGTCCGAGCGGTGTCGACGAGCCGTCCGGGCCGGGTGGCTCCGCACCGACCGGGGGCCGGACGGGGTCAGCTGTGCAGCGCGGCGCCCAGGTCCTGCCTGCTGCGTACCCCGAGCTTGGCGAACACCCGAGCGAGGTGGCTGTCCACGGTGCGCACCGAGACGGTGAGCCGCTCCGCGATGGCCCTGCTGCTGAGCCCGCCGGCCGCCAGCCCGGCGATCTCCCGCTCGCGCCGCGTCAGCCCGGGGCCGTCGCCTCCGGTCGGCAGCCACACGCCGCAGCGGGCGAGCTCGCGGGAAGCCATCTGGGCGAGCTGGTCGTCCCCGTCGACCAGGGCCGAGGCATGGGCCACCAACGCCTCGGGCCGCCGTCCCACCAGGGCGAGCTCCCGCATGCGCGCCAGCACGGCGTGCCCCGACGACGTCACGGGCCCCTGCTGCCGCTCGGCGACGAGCAACCGGTGCAGAGCCTCGAGCTCGGGGCGACGCAGGTCGTGCTCGGCGCTCCAGCCGGCCAGGCGCAGGGCGTCCCGTCCCACCGTGGGCAGCCGCAGCCAGGCGGCGGCGTCGAGCAGGTGCAGCCGGACGTCCGACTCGACCGAGCCCGACACCCGCAGCGGTGTGCGCTGCGCGAGCTCCATCAGGCGGTGAGCCCCCGAGACGTCGCCCACCGCGGCCGCCGCCAACGACTCGATGGCCGCGCCGTACGCCCCCATCCCGTGGGGGTCCAGCAGTGCGAAGCGGGCGTTGGCCGCGTGCAGCTCGCGACGGGCATCGCTCCACTGCCCGTGACCGGCGGCCAGCAGACCCCGGCCGAGGTCGCCGAAGGCGTGGAAGACCGTGAACCCCGAGTCGTGCTGGGTGTCCATGAGCTCCTCGGCGCGGCGCAGCTCCCCCGCCCAGACGAGGACGACGAACTGCGCGACCTCGATCTCGGCCGACATCCACGGGACGTGGTCGGCCTGGGCCACGGCGACGCGCGTCAGACGCTGGGCGAGCAGGTCCGCCTCGACGAAACGCCCGTGCTGGCCCAGCGCCAGGACCGTCGGGTTGCCCAGCCGCAGCGCCTCGATCCGCGGGAAGGGCGTGGCCTCGAGGATCGAGAGCGAGGGTTCGAGCGTCTCGGCGAAGCGGCCTGCCCGACCCAGCCGCAGCAGCCGTGCCGCATCCAGGGCAGGCCCGTGCTCGTGGGCGTCCGCGTCGAGCTCCCTGCGCAGCTCCGCGATCGTCGCGAGCGAGCCGTCGACGTCGTCGCCGTGGTGGTGGGCGAGGTCGGCGTGCTGCTCCGCGAGCCGGATGGCCAGCATCCGGTGCTCACCCGTGGACGGGCCGGCCAGCTGCTGGGGCACCTCGGCCAGGTCCCGCAGAGCCCGGGAGGAGTCCCCCATGAGGCGCCAGGCCTGGGCTCGCAGGAGCAGCACCCGCGCCCGGAAGACCCCGGACTCGGGGTTGTGCTCGAGAGCGGCGTGCCCGATCTGGACGGCGACCGCCGGCTGGTAGAGGCCGAGGGCAGACTCCATCGCCTGACGCAGTCGCGCGGGGGGCTCGCGGACACCGCACTCCAGGGCCCACACGACCGACCGCAGCAGGGAGGTCGGCGTCTCACGCTGGAGTACCGGTGACGTCGCCGCGGACGAGCGGACCGCGGCGAGCAGCCGACGGCGGCGCTCGAGCGGGACCAGGACACGGACCGCGTCGCCGTACATCGGGGGGGTGACCCGCACGGTGGGGACCAGACCCTCCTCGACCCGGGACCGGTGGCCGACCGTGACGAGGCCATCCTGCACGAGCCGGTCGAGGGCACCGTCCTGGATCAGGTGGACCACCCTGTTGACGGGGACCGGCTCGGACAGCGCGACCAGGTCGAGCGCCTCACGGACCGCCGGTGACAGGCGTGCGAGGTCGCTGCGCACCACGTCCACCACCCGTGCACCCGGTGCCGCGCCGCTCAGCCCGACCCAGACCCCGTTGCGGTGCTGCAGGACGCCGGCCTCGAGCTCGCTGCGGACCAGCTCGCGGACGTAGAAGGGGTTGCCCAGCGTCTGGTCCCAGATCCGCTGGGAGGTCTCGGTCGTCATCGTCCCGCCCAAGGCCTCCTGCAGGAGGTCACGGACCTCGGGCCGGGACAACGGGACGACGTCGACCCGGTCGGCCACGGCGTCCTTCCACAGCTCGAGCCAGGGCGAGGCGCTCGCACCGCTGACCCGGAAGGTCGCGAGGAGCTGGATCTCCCCCTGGCGGGCCAGGCGGGCGAGCTCCTGGGCGGTCGACGGGTCGAGCAGGTGCGCGTCCTCGACCCGGACCACGGTCCGCGTGTCCGGCGGCGTGCGGGGTGCGGGGACGGTCGTCGGACGGGCACCGCTACGCCCGCCCTGTGCCAGGTCCGGGATCCGGGACGGCCCGCCGGGAACCGTCGTGTCGGTGCCGAGCGCCGAGGCGGAGAGGGTGATGAGGCGGCGTCCCGCCGCGGCCGGGACGTCGGCCAGCGTCTGGTCGACCAGGCAGGTCTTGCCGACGCCGGCCTCGCCGACCACCACGACGCTGCGACCCGCCGCCAGGGCCGACCTGATGGCCGCCGACTCGCGCCGGCGCGGGCTGATCGGCCACCGGCCGTCGACCAGCGCGACCGGGATCTCCAGCGCTCGGACGGTCGTCCCCTGCCGTTCGATGATCTGCGACACGCGCGTCCTCCAGGTCATCGAGCGGGACGGACAGCCGACGGCACCGGCAGCAGCGTGCTCTCCGCTACTACCGGTGTACCTCGGCACAAAAGACGTCGCGCATTAGCAGACGTCTCCCGTCCTGTGCACGGGACCAAAGTCAGGTCTCACCTGGCGCCTGGACAACATCGGTAGGGATTACCGATGTCGGCGGTGCGGTGCCGTTCCTAGTCTCCTGGTGACACCCCATCACTTGGTCCGCGCCTCGGCACCGAGGATGCGGGCGCGAACCGAGGGAGAGCTCGTGGCCACCTACACCGCACCAGGCGTCTATGTCGAGGAGGTCCCCTCCTCGCAGAAGGTCCTGGCGTCCGCGCCGACGGCCGTCGCCGCCTTCGTCGGCTTCACCGAACGGGCACCGCTCGACGACCCCAACGACCCCGAGGGCCTCGCGCCGCGCCTGGTGACCAGCTGGACCCAGTTCGAGCAGCTGTTCGGCAGCTTCGTCGCCGGGGCGGTCCTGCCGCTCTCGGTCTTCGGCTTCTTCCAGAACGGCGGCTCGCTCGCCTACATCGTCCGCGTCCCGAACTCGGCCCCGGCCGGTGAGCCTGCGCAGCGCGCGCTTCCTGCCGCCGACCGCTCCCTCGGCCTTCCTCTCACGGTCACCAGCGTCGCGCCTGACGCGAACATCACGGTGGTCGTCGAGACCGTCGAGGCGGACCCGGACAGCGAGGGTCCCGCACCGTTCACGCTGACGATCGTGCTCGACGGCGAGGACGTCGAGTCCTACCCCGACCTCACCTTCGGCGGCCCCCGCGACGCGGCGACCGTGATCAACAAGACCTCGACCCACGTGAAGGTCGAGCTCTCGCTCGAGTCCGACGTGGACCTGGGCAGCCAGCTCGAGCTGCTCAAGCCGGGCATGTTCTCGCTGCACAAGGCAGACCCGGTCGCCGTCCCGGTGACCGGGCGCAAGTTCGCCGGCTCCGAGTCGAGCCGGTCGGGCATCAACGGCCTGGCCATCGCCGAGGACGTCACGATGGTCGTCGTCCCGGACCTCGTCACCGCCGCCACCCGCGAGGACGGCAGCGTCGACCTGAACCTGTGGAAGGCCGTGCAGACCGCGCTCATCGCGCACTGCGAGCTGCACCCGAACCGGATGGCCCTGCTGGACGCCCCTCCCGGGATGGGACCGCAGCAGATCAAGGAGTGGCGCAGCGAGACGGCCATGTACGACTCGGCCTTCGCGACGCTCTACTACCCGTGGATCAAGGTCGAGAACCCGATCGGCCTCAACGGCGACGCCGAGGTCTACATCCCCCCGTCGGGGCACGTCGCCGGTGTGTGGGCGCGAACCGACGACACCCGTGGGGTGTGGAAGGCCCCGGCCAACGACACCATCCGCGGGGTGCTCGACGTCGAGCGGGCGATCACCCAGAACGAGCAGTCGCTGCTCAACCCGATCGGGATCAACTGCATCCGGCCGTTCGGCACCCGGGGCATCCGGATCTGGGGTGCCCGCACCCTGGCCTCGGACACCGACTGGCAGTACATCAACGTCCGCAGGCTGTTCAACATGGTCGAGTCGACCATCATGGACGGAACGCAGTGGGCCGTCTTCGAGCCCAACGACGTGACTCTCTGGGAGGGCGTCTCGCGCACCCTCAGCGGGTACCTGCACGGCCTGTGGCAGGCCGGGGCCCTGTTCGGCGCATCCGCCGCCCAGGCGTACTACGTCAAGTGCGACGCGACCACCAACACCCCGGAGTCGATCGACGCCGGGAAGCTCATCGTGGAGGTCGGCCTCGCACCTGTGAAGCCTGCCGAGTTCGTGATCTTCCGCATCAGCCAGACCAAGCAGTCCGCGGCCTGACCCCGTCCCGGCCCGGCCGGCCGACGTCGGCCGGGCCCCATCATCTGAACTGAGGAGCACAAGTGGTCGACGGACTGTTCACCAATGACCCGATCATCGCGCAGAACTTCTTCCTGGAGGTCGACGGCGAGGTCATCTCCACCCTGATGAGCGTCTCGGGCCTCGACATCGAGGTCAGCGTGAGTCGCTCGAAGGTCTCGGGCAAGGGCGGTGCGCTGCAGGAGGTCAAGGGCCTGGGCAGCGCGACCCAGACCACCGACCTGACCCTGACCCGCGTCGCCCCGCTCGACTCCACGAGCGACAAGCTCTGGAAGTGGTTCAACGACATCCGCGGCACCGGCCTGGTGGCCACCGACCGTGCGGGCCAGCGCAAGAACGGGTCCATCGTCCTGTACGACTCGGCCCGCAACGAGGTCGCCCGCTTCAACTTCTTCAACGCCTGGCCGAACAAGATCTCGACCGACCAGCTCAGTGTCGACAGCACCGAGGTCGTCAAGGAGACGGTCACGCTGGTGATCGAGCGACTCGAGCGGGTCAAGTGACCCTGCAGACCCGCTACGACTTCACGCTGCCGCGCGGCTACGTCGATGCCCAGGGCGTCGTCCACCGCGAGGGGACGATGCGACTGGCGACCGCCCGCGACGAGCTCGAGCCGCTGCGCGACCCGATGATCGACGGGCCGGACGACCCGCGCCTGACGATCGTCGTCCTGGCTCGTGTCGTCGAGCGGCTCGGCACCCTCCCGATGGTCACGGCACGCGAGGTCGAAGGTCTGTTCGCAGCCGACCTGGCCTTCCTCCAGGACTTCTACGGGGTGATCAACTTTGGCAGCCAGACCGAGTACGAGGAGCTGCTCGCGGCACAGCGGGATGCAGGCGCCCCGGTCACGACGCAGGGTCCGGCCGCACCGTCCCCGGCCGTGCCGCCGGCGGAACAGCCCTCCCTCGGCTCCGACGAGTCCCCGGTCCCGGTCGGTGCGCAGCCGGTGTACTCGCGGCCGACCCGGGCGGCGATCGAGGAGATCCCGCAAGACGGTCGGTGACCTGTGCTCCGCTACCCGGCCGAGGCGATCTGGCAGGAGATCGCCTATCTCGCGTACCACCTGCACTGGCCGATGTCCGACCTGCTCGACCTGGAGCACCTGGATCGTGTGCGCATGGTCCGGGCGGTGTCGTCCTTGAACGAAAGAGCGTGGGAGGCGGTGCGGGACAGTGGAGGTTCCTGAGAGACAGCCTCTCGGCGGCGAGCCGACCACCGCCGGGTGGTTCGTCTTCGAGGTCGACGGCGTGCAGATCGGCACCTTCCGCGAGGTCAAGGGCCTCGAGCTCACGGTCGACATCGAGCAGTACGTCGAGGGCGGTCAGAACCAGTTCGTGCACAAGCTCCCGGGCACCATGCGCTGGCCGAACATCGTCTTCACCCGAGGCATGGTCGCGAGCGACGCGCTGTTCGCGTGGGTGACGACCTCGGCCGGTGAGGGCTTCGCGGCCAACGGCAACAAGGTGGTCCGGAGCACCGCGGCCATCACCGCGATGAGCTACACCGGCGAACGCCTGCGGGCCTGGGAGTTCGACGACGCCTTCGCCGTGCGCTGGGCCGGCCCCGAGTTCAGCGTCGACAGCGACGAGCAGCTCGTCGAGCAGCTCGAGGTCGCCCACAACGGGTTCCGGGCGAAGACCTCATGAGCGAGACCGTCGGTCGCGCCGCCGACGCCCCTCCCGCCGGGGAGGCGAACCCCGCCACGCTGCTCGGACGCAGCGTGCGAGCGCGGTTCCGCCGACCCGGTCCGGTGCCTGGCGCCCGGCCCAGGACCACCGTCGGCGTGCTCGCCCAGGCGAGCACGAGGTTCACCGCCTCGACCGGCCGTCCGCTCGCGGTCCGCCGGAGCCTGAGCGTGCCCGCACAGGTCGCCGACCCCTCGGGCTTCACGGTGCGAGCACCCCGCTGGTGGCTGCCCGACGAAGGCGCGGGGTCCACGAAGGTGCCCACAGTCCCCACGACCACCCCTGCCCTGCCCCGTCGTGGCCTACGGCGTGCCGCGCAGCGGGTACCCGACCAGAGCACGTGGCGCCCCGGGGGCGTGTCCTCGGGCGCAGCCCCGCAGGCCGTCCCGATGCGCCTGCCGGCTGAGGTCATGGCGGCCGGGTCGATGCTCACCTCGCACGACACCCGTCGTCGGTCGGCGTCGAGCCCGCCGACATCGGTCCCGGGCGGGACGGACCGCCCGCCGGGGACGCGCGCGGGGGGCGCCTCACCGCCGCCGGCACCTCAGGGTGCCCGGGTCAGCTCCCCTGACAGGACACCGGCACCCGGCAGCCCCGCCACCCAGTACCTGCGCCGTCGACTCGCGGCGTCCCGTGCCTCGTCGCACGCTCGCGCGCAGACCGAGCAGGGCACCCGAGTCCACACCGAGCAGAGCACCCGCGCACGCACCGAGCAGAGCGCCCGCACCCACAAGGGGCAGGGTGCCCGGCCGTCGGCCGTCAGCCGTGGCGTGATCGCACGTGCAACCGTCTCGGGTACCGCGGGACCGGTGCCCGGAGGGGCGGCATCTGCTGCAGTTCGACCTACCTCGCCGAGCACGCCCCGACCCTCGGCCGCCGCACCACGCCGCACCGAGGGGGTCACGTCGCCTGGACCGGAACCCCTCGCGACCCATCCGGCCGTGGCCGGGCCGCCGGTAGCCGCGCGTCCGGTGCGCACGGCTGCCGCCCCCGGCCTCACCGGACCGGTGCCGTCGAGGGCCCCCGCGGGCGGAGTCGGGTCGGGCGCGTCGCCGTCCACGACCGGCGCCGCGCTCACCGACCATCCGTCCTCGCTCGGCCTCGTGCGTCGGTCCACCTCCCAGGAGCACGCCGACTCCGGGTCCCCGCTGCCGGCGCACCGCTCCCCCGGCACGACCAGGACGCCGGGCCTTCCGGCGGTCGCCAGTCGATCCGCCCGCCACGTCGCAGCCGCCTCGCCGCGTGCGTCGTCGCCCACCGTTGCCCTCCCCGCCGTCCATCCGCTGGCGGTCGCCCAGCCCCTCTCCGTCCGGCGCCGGTCGGCCGCGACCGGCGTGACCAGGACGTTGCTGCGTGCCGTGGGCGTGCCCGTCCGGGTCGCTGGCGTCCGGATCCCCGCGCCCACGGCTCCCCGGGCGGGGGCGACGGTGCAGACCCCTCGAGGCGCCACCGACCTCTCGACAGGTGGCCCGACGTCACCAGGCGAGCACCGTCACCTCCACCACGCGACGGGTCCGGTCGCGGTCGGCGCCGTCGCCGCACCCTCCACACCCTCCGCCCCCACCACCGTCCGACCGCAGCCCGCTGCGGTCACCACCGCCATACCGGCAGGGCACGGCGCCCCCGCACCCGCCGAACCCACGCTCCCCGCCCCGGGAGGGCGACGCGCAGTGCAGGTCCCTGGTCGTCGCCTGTCGCACCACCCCACCGGGCGTCGGCAGTCTCCCGCCGACCAGCTGGCCGTGCGTCGCTACAGCGGTCTGGCACTCTCCGCAGCCCCACTGCCCTCGCGCCGTGCCGACGCTCGGCCGCCGGGCACGACCGGCGCCCCGTCGACGACGACCATCCCGCACACCGTCCGTCGGAGCATGCGCGCGGCGTCCGCAGCGGCACGGCCCGCCGCAGCGACCGGGGCGCTCCTCGTGCGCGCGATGCCCGCGGGTCACCTCGCGCGCGCGATGCCCGCGGGTCAGCTCGAGCGTGCGGCTCCCGCCGGTCACGGCCCGCTCCCGTCCGCTCACCGCGGGTTGCTCCCTGGCCACCAGGTGCTCGTGGCGCGCCCGATGCGAGTGGCACGCGGAGCTGTGACCTTGAGCCCCGCCGGACCGACAGGTTCGGGGACCGCGACCCGAACCCCGTCCGGCGCATCGGCGCAGGCCTCGACGACTGCAGCACGGCCGTCCGCAGCAGCAGCACGGTTCGCAGCGGGCCGGCCCTCCACTACCGCGCACGGGCCGGACTCCACCGGCCGGGCGTCTCACGTGAGGCGTCCCCGCCCGGCACCGGTCCGCCGGCTCACGCTCGGCGCCGCGGTCGAGGACCCGCAGGACAGGTGGCCCCTGGGCATCGCACCTGCCGCACGCCCGGCCTCGACCCGACCCCACCCCGGCAGGCCGGCACCCACCGCCGCGGCCGCCGGCTCCGCGCGACCCGGTGCGGTCCGACGCAGCTCCGTACGTCCCTCGGAGATCGCCGCGACGAGCGGCACCGCAGGGCGGCCCGGCACCCCCGGATCGTCCGGGTCGCCGACGTGGTCCGGGTCGCCGACGTGGTCCGGGTCGCCGACGTGGTCCGGGTCGCCGACGCGGTCCGGTCCGCCCACGCGCCCCGGGTCCCCCACGCCCTCCGCCTCGGTCGGAGCGTCCCGTGCGCCGCAGCCGACCGCGACGGCCTCCCTGCCTGCAGCCGGTCCCCGGTCGACGGCCGCCCCACGGTCGACGACCACCTCCTGGCTCCTCGGCTCCGCGTCCACGCAGGTCCGTAGGTCACCCGGTCGACCGTGGGCCGTGCCAGGTCTGGTCCGTGGCCTGACCCCACCAGCCGGCCCCACCAGCACCTCGGGGGCAGGCTCGCTCGCCGGCTCCCCGCACGCCGGTCCCCCGCTCGGCGGATCGCCGCTCCCCGGGTCGTCGACAGGCGACGCGCGACGGACCTGGTCCGCCTCGGGTGACCGGGCGGTCCTGCCACCCCGGTCCGCAGCGATCCCTCGGTCGCGGACAGCCCCGGCGCAGGGCCTCCGACCGGGCGAGGACCCCCGACCTGTGGTCCGTCGCTACACCACGCCATCCGGCCCGTCCTCGGGCACGCCGGCCGCAGCCCTTCCCCCGACCATGCGCGCCCTGCTCGCGGCGGAGGCCTCAGGCGCCCTGGGTGCTGCGAGCCCTGGGGCCACCCGGTCCACGACCGTCCGCCCTCCTGGCTCCATCCACCTGGAAAGTCCCACCATGAACCCAGCCGCCCCTGACGCGCCCGCGAGCCCGTTCTCGATGCGCGGGCACGACGCGCCTGCGCCCGCTGCCGCCTGGCAGCCGTCGGGCGAGGTCCTGGACCTCATCACCGAACGGGTCGTCGAACGCCTCGAGGACCGCGTCGTCGAGGAGATCGAGCGCCGTGGCCGCCATGTCCGTGGGGTGTTCTGATGCCGGCGACCGAGAAGGCGTTCCTCGAGATCGAGAGCGGCGAGCGGCTGCCGTGCCTGTTCAACCCCGCGCAGCTGGCGATCAGCCGGAGCAACACCTGGGCGGGGGATGCGATGCCCGGCCGTGGCGTTCCCCAGCTGCGATACACAGGTGCCCAGTCGGGCACGCTGTCCCTCGAGCTCTTCTTCGACACGACCAACGCCGGTGTCCCGGTCACGCGGTACACCGGGAAGATCCTGGCCCTCATGGACGTCGACCCGTCCCTGCCCGGCGCCAACGAGGCGACCAACAACGTGCGGCCTCCCTACGTCACCTTCCACTGGGGCGACCTGCACTCCTTCAAGGCCGTGGTCGCACAGCTCGACCTGACGTTCACCTACTTCTCCTCCACGGGCATCCCGCTGCGCGCCACCCTCGCGCTCACGCTCAAGCAGTACGAGCCGTCCAAGGCCTTCGGCCCGCAGAACCCCACGTCGGGGACACCGAGCCCGCACCGGGTGCACCGGGTCCAGTCCGGGGAGACCCTCGACCGCATCGCCGCGCGGTACTACGGCGACTCGACCCGCTGGCGCAGCCTGGCGTCCGCGAACTCCATCGACGACCCGCTCGCCCTACGCCCTGGGGCGCTCATCTCGATACCGAGGATGGACACGTGAGCGCGACCGCCGCGCCGCCGGCCACGGACGGCATGGCGCTCGCGCCCGTCGTGACGGTCGACGGCATGCTCCTTCCCGCCCCCTGGGCCGACGCGCTCGTCGAGCTGCGCGTCCGGCGCGCGGTGCGCACCATCGGTCGATGCACGTTGCGCTTCTCCGACCACGGCTACACGCTGGCGAAGCAGAGCAGGCTCACGCTCGGGGCGCAGGTCAAGGTCGAGGCGAAGGCAACCGTCTCCAGGAGCCCGCAGGTCCTCCTCTTCACCGGTCAGGTCACCTCGTCGGGCATCGAGCAACGCGACGGAGGACCGCCCGAGCACGTCGCGGTCGTCGAGGACAAGGCCTACGCGCTGAGCCGAGCGAGCCGTGCCGCGACCTTCCTCCAGATGACCACCTCGGACATCCTGACCAAGGTGGTGACCCGCTGCGGGCTCAAGGCCGATATCGCCCACCACCCCACCCTGCTCGACTACGCGCTGCAGACCGACAGCGACCTCCACTTCGTCGACGAGCTCACCCGTCGCGTCGGCTACGACTGGGAGGTGGTCGACGGGACCTTCCACGCCTGGGAGTCCCTCAACGGCTCCGCGATGCGAGGGCAGGGCATCGGACCGACCGTGACGCTGACCCTCGGTGAGACGCTCCGGGAGATCTCGGCGAAGGTCTTCGGCGACGCACCGACGTCGGTGACGGTGCGCGGCTGGGACATGATGGCCAAGGAGGCCATGGAGGCCCGGGTCGCCCTGCGGCGGGACGGGCACCCCAAGGGCCTGACGACCCTCATGGGCGACGTGCCCGGGGATGTCGCCCCCCGACTCTCCACCACGGTCGGCGCGCTCGACCCCACCGACGCCCAGGTGATGGCCTCGGCCCAGGTCCAGTCGGTGGGCATGGTTCTCGCGCGAGGTCGCAGCGCCGTCACCCCGACGCTGCGCCCCGGGGTGATGGTCGACGTGCACGGCGCCGGGCCGGCAACCGGTGCGTACTACGTGCAGGAGGTCGAGCACCTCTACCGGCAGAGCGGGTTCCACACCCACTTCGTCGCCGGTGACCGACCCCCGACCCACCTCGGCGAGGCCGCCGGAGACCGGTCCGGCCCGACGTCGAGCTTCACCCACACCGGTCTGGTCGTGGGCATCGTCACCGAGATCAAGGAGGACCCCCAGGGCATCGGCCGGGTCAAGGTCTCCTTCCCGGGCCTGGCGAGCACGGTCGAGTCCGAGTGGGCACGGGTCGCAGCGGTGGGTGGTGGCGCCGACCGAGGCATGGTCATCCTCCCCGAGATCGGCGACGAGGTCCTGGTCGGCTTCGAGGGAGCCGACGTCCGACGCCCGGTGGTCCTGGGCGGGCTCTTCGGCGGGAAGAACAAGCCACCCGCCGAGATGCAGCGCGACGGCAAGGTCCAGAACCGGCGACTCACCTCCCGGCTCGGCCACGTCGTAGAGCTCGGTGACGGCGCCCAGGACAAGGAGCAGCACATCCGTCTGGCCCTCGCCGGGGAGCAGGTCAGCCTGCGTCTGGGCAAGGACCGCGCCGACCTCGCCCTCCCGGAGGGCGTCCCGCTGAAGATCGCCTCGGGCAGCTCGTCGATCACCATGGACGGCAAGGGCGGGATCGTCCTCGAGGGCAGCACGATCGCCTTCAAGGCGCAGCAGAAGATCCTCCTCGAGGCGCCCGAGGTGACCGCCAAGGCCCAGTCCAAGGTCGCCCTGTCCGGGGCCATGGTGGACATCAAGGCCTCGGCGACGGTCGCCGTGGAAGGCTCGGCCCAGACCACGATCAAGGGCGGGATGGTGCAGATCAACTGATGGACGCCCACCACCCCCGGATGCTCGCCGGGACTGCGGGCCCCGACGCCTCGTTCATCGGGCGCGGGTTCAGCTGGCCGCTCGAGGTCGACCACCGCGGGGCGATCCGGCTGACCGACGGAGCCGAGGACCTCGACCGCTCGATCCGCGTCGTGCTGCTCACCGCCCCCGGCGAACGACTGATGCGCCCGCAGTTCGGCTGCCGCATCTGGGACCTGCTGTTCGAGCCGGTCAACGCCAACCTGATCGGCCTGATCTCCGAGGCGGTCCGTGACGCCCTGGCCCAGTGGGAGCCACGGGTCGAGGTCCTGGACGTGCTGCCCGCCCAGGACGACGACGACTCGGGCCTGGTCCGCATCTCGATCACCTATCTCGTCAAGGCGACCAACGACCGCCGCAACCTCGTGTACCCCTTCTACGTGATCCCGCGTGAGGACAGCTGATGTCGATCCCCCCACCCAACCTCGACGACCGGTCCTTCCAGGACATCGTCGACGAGACCAAGCGCATGATCCCGCGGTTCACCCCGGAATGGACCAACCACAACGTCTCGGACCCGGGCGTCGCGCTCATCGAGCTCTTCGCCTGGATGAGCGAGATGGTGCTGTTCCGGGTCAACCAGGTCCCCGAGAAGCTCTACGTGCACTTCCTCAACCTGGCCGGGATCGAGCTGTTCCCACCGACGGTGGCCCACGCCGACGTGACGTTCTGGTTGACCGCACCTGCCACCCAGCCCGTCGGCGTCCCCGTCGGAACCGAGGTCACGACCTCGACCGCAGCGACCGACCCGGTGATCTTCTCGACCGTGCGAGAGGCCGTCGCAGCACCACCCCGGATGCGAGCGGCGCACACGACGCGTGCCCGCGAGGAGCAGGTCGTGGACGGCTGGGACGACCTGACCTACCTCGGCAGCTCCCTGACCTGCTTCACCTCTGAGCCCGTGCAGGCCGGTGACGCGCTCGCCCTGGGCTTCGCGGACTCCCTCGCGGGACTCGCGCTGCGGCTGACCGTGGAGGCGACCGCGGAGGGCATCGGCGTCGACCCGGCCGACCCCCCGCTCGCCTGGGAGGTCTGGACCGGTGAGGCGTGGACCGCCGTGGAGGTGCGGAGCGACAGCACCGGTGGGCTGAACCGCAACGGCGAGATCGTCCTGCTCGTCCCGCAGGCGCACGAGCCGCTCACCCTGGGTGGGACGGTGGCCCACTGGCTGCGCGTACGTCTCGTGCACCCCGCACCGGGCCAGCCCACCTACAACGCCTCGCCCCGGATCGCGGCGCTGCGCGCCGACGTCGTGGGGGTCACGGTGCCGGCCGAGCACGCGACGAGCACCGGTCAGGAGAACCTGGGCCGCTCGACCGGCGTGCCTGCCCAGCAGTTCCGTGTCGGCTCGGTCCCGGTAGCCGCCCGCCGCGAGGACGAACGGGTCCGCGTCGTGGTCGGCGAGGTGGTCACCGACTGGACCGAGGTCGGCGACTTCTCGCTGTCCGGCCCGACCGACCTGCACGTGGTCTGGGAGTCGACCACCGGCACCGTGCGTTTCGGTCCCCGCATCCGCTACCCGGACGGCACGGTCCGCCAGCACGGTGCCGTGCCCCCCGACGGCGCTGTGGTCCAGGTGACCGGGTACCGCTACGGGGGTGGTGCTCGGGGCAACGTCGGAGCGCGGACCCTCAGCTCGCTGCGGTCGACGGTCCCGTTCGTCGGGGGCGTGGTGAACCTGCACCCCGCCGGTGGTGGCGTCGATGCCGAGACCGTCACCGAGGCCAAGGTGCGGGGTCCCCTGACGCTGCGCACCGGGCAGCGTGCGGTCACGGCCGGCGACTTCGAGAGGCTCACCCGCGAGACCTCGGTCGAGGTCGCCCGGGCCAGGTGCCTCCCGGCGACGCAGACCCCCAACGGTGCCGTACGTGTGCTCGTCGTCCCCCAGCTGCGCACCGACCCGCGGACGCACCGCATCGACGACTTCGCCCTGTCCGAGCCGCTGCTGCGCTCGATCAGCGACGTCCTGGACGCCCGCCGCACGGTCGGCGTGGCCGTCGAGGTCGGGACACCGTACTACCAGGGCGTGAGCGTGGCGGCACTGGTCAAGGCCCTGCCCGGGCGGCCCGCCGCGCTGGTGCGCCAGCGTGCGCTGGACGTCGTCGACCGCTACGTGAACCCGCTCACGGGTGGTCCCGACGGGACCGGCTGGCCGTTCGAGCACGAGATCAGCGCGGCAAGCATCGGCCAGCTCATCGAGGCCGTCGAGGGGGTCGAACGGGTCGAGGAGCTGTTGCTCTTCGAGTACGACCTGCGAACCGGCCGCCGGCTGGGCAGCGGCCGCGACGTGCTGCTGCCCGAGGCCCACACCCTGTTCCTGTCGGCCGAGCACCGGGTCGTGGTCCGGTGACCCGCTCCGTCGCGCGCCTGCGCCCACCCGAGGGGGGCCGGCGTGCGCAGTGACCAGTGGATGCTCTCCCAGCTTCCGGTGGGGATGACCAGCGACGACTTCTTCACACGCTTCGTGTCGATCTTCCAGGAGGAGGCCGGCACCCTCCTGGCCCATGCCGACAACCTCGAGCACCTGGTCGACCCGTCGCTCGCGCCGCCGCAGATGGTGCGCTGGATCGCGACCTGGATCGGGTTGGCCGGCCTGGACCCCGGTCTCCCGGACGACTCCGCACGCAAGCTGGTCGCGACCGCGTCGAGCACCCTGGGGTGGCGCGGCACGAAGAGCGGCCTGACCGCGATCCTCGAGGCCTACAGCGGTGGACCCGTGCACGTCCAGGACGGCGGTGGGGTCTGGCGCGAGGGCGAGGCCCCCGCGGATCCCGCGTGGGTGGTCATGTCCGTCGCGTCGACAGGTGGCCTGACCGAGGAGGACTTCGTGGCCCTGCTGGCCGACCACGTACCCGCGCAGGTCCGTGCCGAGCTCTGGGTCGGTGACCGGCTCGTGTGGCCCCAGCCGTCGATCCGAGAGGTGGTGCCCGGTGACTGAGCCCTGGACCGCGATGCCCGACGAGCCCCTGCGCGGCGGCACCGAGGACGACGGCCTGCAGGACACCATGACCAGCTGTCCGGAGTGCGGGACCACCTCCGTGGTCCGCCCCTCACGCCGCGACGCAGAGGACTTCTGCCCGGCCTGCGACTACCCGCTGTTCTGGGCCCGGAGCTACCCGGCCGCCACGGCGCCGGCGGGCGACTCCGACGACGCACGACGTCGGGCACCGGGAGCCTCGGGGGCGACCCTGATCGCCACTGTCCCCTGCCCGAGCTGCTTCGAGCTGAACCTCCCCGGAGCCTGGCTGTGCATCCGATGCGATGGCAGCATGACGCCGCCGCCACCCCCGGTCCCCGCTCCGGTGCTGATGCCCGTGCTCGTCCCGGACCCGGTCACGGTCCGCGAGCCGACGCCTGCCGAGCGGTTCCCGTGGTGGTGGTTCGTCGCGATGGTGGTCGCCGTCGGGGGCTTCTGGGCCGTCAGCACCTTCCTCTGAGCGGGACCCTGCGGCCGGCGCCCGCGGTGACGCAGCGGTCCGCCTGAGGGGTCAGGGAGCCGTCACGGTCACCGGCGGGGACGTCGACGCACGGTAGTAGCTCTCCGCACCGGGCCTGAAGATGGCGTAGAAGCTCTGGGACACGCCCGTGGCCGTCCAGGCGACCGTCCCCCCGATCCCCGCAGTACCCACCGACACACCGTTCGGCGCAGTCCCGCGGTAGACGGTGAACGTCCCGGGAACCCCGCCCGGGCTCCGGGTCGGCGTGAAGGTCACGATCTCCCCGGTCGCCACACCCGTGGACGGGCTCGCCACCAGTGCGGCGACCGTGACCCCGTACACCGTGACGACCGAGGAGACCTCGGAACCCGTGTGGGTGGTGGTCTGCACGTACCTGGCGGTCAGGGTCGAGGTGCCCAGCGCCAGGCCCGCGGTGACGGCCCCGGTCAGGTCGAGACCAGCCCCACCCGTCGTGTCGACGGTGGACGTGCCCAGCACCGTGGACCCGTGCAGGAAGGTGACCGACCCGGTCACGACCGGGTCGCCGCCGGGGCCGGTGACGCGGACGGCCAACGTGGCAGGGCTACCCCGGTCGATCGTGGCGGGCGGCGAGACGAGCGCCGTCGTGGTCGGGACACGGACCGTCACCGAGGTCGCGGTGGCCGTCGTCGACCCCGCGTGAGTTCCCGTCCCGTTGAACCGGGCGGTGAATGCGCTCACCCCACCGGTCCACGCCGAGGTGTCCGGGGTCAGGACGGCGGTCCGCGTGCCACCCGATGACGAGACGGTCACGTCCGGGGTCAGCTCCACCCCGTCACGCAGGAAGGTGACCGTCCCCCCGGTCAGCCCTGCGGTGCCGCCCTGGGTCGTCACGCTCGCCGTCAGGGTCAGCACCTGACCCGGGGACACCGGGTGCGGTGCGGCCGCCAGCGTCGTCGTCGTCCCGGTCCTGGCCAGGGTGAACGAGGCCGTGACCTCCGGTCCGGCCGAGGCGATGGCGATGCTGCGCGTCGTCGGGGAGATCGTCCACCCCGCAACAGCGGGGGTGATGGTGTAGCTCGACGTCCGGTCCAGGTGCACGACCTCTGCCCCTGCACCGATCCCGACGGACCCGTCCACGACCACCGTCCCCGTACCTGCCCCCGAGCTCCGGGTGATCACGAAGGGCAGTGAGGCCGGGGCGTCGGTGGCGGTGGACGTCGCCACGACCCGCACCCGCACCTCGGAGACGACCAGTGCCACCACGGTCGCCCCCTCGGCGACCGGTGCGCTCGTCACGCCGTAGTGGCCGGTCGGGCCCGAGACGGACGCCGTCCACGCACCGGGCGGGACCTGGTTGAAGGTGGTGCGGAACTCCCCGCCGCCGGCCCGGACCACCGGCTGGGCGGCCAACGAGAGCCCACCGGTGGCCTCGGGGTCCAGGGCGACGAGCGCACCGGTGAGGTCGAAGCCCTGCTCCGAGGTCACCGTGACCGTCACCTGGCGCGTGACCGTGTACAGCACGAGGTCGACCGAGAGCACCTGACCGCCCCGGACGGTGACGGCGCGGGAGGTGCCCGAGTAGCCGGTCGCGTCGACGGCGAGCACGTAGGAGCCGTCAGCCACGCCCACCAGGGTGAACGCTCCATCGGTGGTGGTCGTGGAGTACCCGAGGTCTGCCTGCGTTCCCGCCTCGAGCAGGTCGACCGTCGCACCGTCCAGAGGTACGGCCGCGGCGGCCCCGGCCTGGCCGGACACCGTCCCGATGACGGTGTTGGTCCGTGCCGCGATCGGCAGGCTCAGCACGGTCGGCTCCCCGGCAGCGACCGTGATGCTGACCGTCAGCGGCGCGAAGCCACCGCCCGAGATCGCCAGCGTGTAGCTGCCCGGCTCGATCCCGGGGAAGAGGTACAGGCCGTCGGTGGTCGGCGACGGGCACGTGTCGGTCGTGGTGGCGCAGTCGATGGTCACCGTCCCGTCGACTCCGACCAGGGCCACCTGGAGCCGGTCGACCTCCGTCGACCCCGCGTTCTCGGGGTCGTAGACCGTCAGTCGGAGGTCGACCGGAGTCGCCCTGAGCAGCAGGTTCACCGCGACCTCGGTGCCTCCCGCGACCGGGACCGACCGGGACGGGGCGCCGTCGGCAAGCCCGTAGCCCGGGGCCACGACGGTGACGGTCCACGTCCCCTCGACCAGCCCTTGCGTGCTGGCGGTCCCGGTGATCCGGTAGCCCCCGGAGGTGTCGGTCGTCGCGGTGAAGACCCGCCCGCCCGCCTGCTCGGCGCGCACGAGCACACCCGACAAGGTCCGGGTCGCGCCGGTCGAGGTCTGGACCGACACGGTGCCGGTGATCGCCCCCAGCTTGGTCACCGTGACCGGCACGGCGTTCGTCTGGCCCGGGGCCACGGTGACGGTGAAGGTGTGGAACGCGTGACCGGCCGCCTGCACCAGCACCTGGTAGCTCCCGCTGGCCACCTCCCCGAAGCTCACCTCGTTGGTGCCGGCGATCGCTGCGGTGGTGATGTTCCCCGAGGCCGGCCGGATCAACGTCACGACGGGGTCCTGCACCGCGGAGCCTGGGGGTGCACCGGCGACCACGGCGACGGTCAGCTCACCGAACCGGGGAAGGTCCAGGGTGATCGGGCCGTAGGCGTCGGGGAGCACGGGGACGGTGAAGTCCACGACCGTCGAGTCGAACCCGGCGAGCGAGGCCCTGACCCGGTAGACGCCAGGACGCACCATGGTGCCGTCACCGTCGGCCGGCTGGGACAGGTCGCCCCACACGAGCCGGGCCTGGCCGGGCGTCCCGGTCGCCACCGCGCGCACACCCGCACTGCCTGCGCCGGGCGGAGCGCGCTCGACGTCGAACTCGGTGGCTAGCATCTGCGCGGGTGTCAGGGAGGCCCCACCCAGGAAGGTCATCGTGCCGACGAAGGGCCGTCCGGTGGGCTCCAGGACGAGAGGTGCGGTGAGGTCGGCGATCGTCACGTTCGACCAGCTCAGCTCACGGTAGGCGGGCGGGACGCCGGGGCTCGCGCCGGGGACCCTGACGGTGATGCTCACCTGGTCGGTGACCAGTGGCAGGTACACCTTCCAGGTCTCGTCGACGTCCGCCGGGGTCGGCACGACCTCGAAGACCCCGTCGGCACCGGTCAGCACGGTCGCCGTCGTGGTGACCGGCACCAGACCGGAGTACCCGGTGACACCGCTCAGCTGCACGCTCGCCCCCGGGACGGGGGTCAGGGCGCTCGGGCTGAGCTGGGTCGTGACCACGCCCTGGAACGAGGCGCGCGGTCGGGTCAGCACAGCCTGCATGGCGATCTCCTGGTTGGTGCCCAGGGTCACCACAGCCGTGGAGGCGGTCAGCGAGATCGTCGCGGTCTCACCCTCGGGAACCGTCTCCCAGGCGATGTCGAACCGGTAGGAACCGGGAGGCAGGTGGGTCACCAGGACGCGCCCGTCCGCGCCGGTCCTCCAGGGGTCGGGGCGCGGGGTGAGGGGCCCGTCGGACAGCCGGACCGGGGTCACCACCGCACCCGGTGCGGGCAGCAGCGCGGTCGAGCCGCTGTCGGTGAGCACGGTCAGCGCCAGCCGGGCGAGGCGGTCCAGCGTCGCGTCGTACCGTCGCACGTCGCCCGGGGTCAGCACGATCGCGACCGCTGGGACGGTGAGGTACTCGTCGTCGCCCGGGACCACCATGACGTCGAACTGCCCGCTGCCCAGACGCTCGAGCGCGTACGAGCCGTCCGGTCGGGTGCTTGCGCACTGCGCGCCGCCGGTGATGGTGCACGACACCTCGCCGTCAGGCTCCTGGGCTGTCACGCAGTCGCCCAGCGGACCGCTCTCGCCGGTGGGCCGCGCCACCACGCAGGTCCCCGCCGGGACGGCACCGACCCGGGTCAGCACGGTTCCGACGACCGAGGGCGAGGGGAACAGCGCGACCTGGGCCGCCACGACCGTCTCACCCATCGCCACCTGCACCCTGACCCGACCCGGCTCGTAGCCGGGGGCAGACAGGGTCAGGGTGTAGAGGCCGGGCAGGAGCCCCTCGGCACCGGGAGCCGGGACGGTGTACTCGAGGTCCGGGTCCGAGGTCACCTCGATCGTCCGGATGGACCCGTCCGCGGCCGGAGCGGTCAGCGTCACCGTGATCTCGCACCTCTCCGGCGTGCCGTCGGGCTCGAGCTGGAGGTTCGAGCAGCTGATCACGCCGTTGGTGCGGGCATCCGAGACGCGCCCACGGATGAAGGAGGTGGACAGCAGACCGTCCCCGGGGATCACCGTCATCATCAGGTCCGAGCTCACGGCTCGCCCGGCGGTGACCGTGACCGGTGCGAAGGCGTCCAGGTGACCGAAGAGCTCGGCCGAGAGCACGTAGTCCCCCGGCACGATGCCGTTGAACCGGAAGGTGCCGCGGTCGTCCGAGGTGCTCATCGTCTTGTAGGTGTTCTCGCCGTCGCTGAGCGTCAGGCCCGCACCGCCCTTGCCAAGACCAGCACCGTCGACCAGGGTGCCTTGCACCACCCCGGTGGACAGGCCGAGCCTGACGTCCAACGTGGCCGCGTCCGCACCGGTCCCCAGGGTGACCTGGCTCGTGTGGGAGGCGAACCCGTCGCCGCTGACGGTGACGGTGTAGGTCGACGGCACCGGCAGATCGGCCAGGATGAACGCACCGGTTCGGCCCGAGGTGACTGTCGAGGCGCTGCGGGTGACCACCCCGTCGGTCGCGGTGACCGTCACCCCACCCAGCCCACCGACGCCTCCCAACGCGTCGGGCCCGGTCACCGTCCCGGCCAGTGCCGCGACCCCCCGGTCCAGCGTGAGGTCGACCTCACGGCTCGCACCGGCGGCGAGGTCGACGAGTCGGGACTGCGCGCCGAACCCTTCACCGGCTGCCGTCACCAGGAAGGTGCTCGGTGTGGACAGACCCTCGACGGACCATCGCCCGACGTCGCCCTCCGTCGCGGTGCTCGTGGTGACGACGTTGGTGCCGTCGGTGAGAGTCACCGCCACCCCTCCGACCGCACCCTGCGGCCCGACGACGCGGCCCGACAGGCTGCCCGACCCGGCGACCATCTCGACCTTGATCAGTGATGCCGCGGCCTCGGCGCCGGTCATCACGAACCGCTGCGTCTGGAAGCCCTGCTTGGACAACGTGATGAGGTAGTTCGACAAGGGAGACATCCCGGCGAAGGCCCACGTGCCGTCCTCCAGGGACGCGGTGCTCCGGGCCGCGTCGGCGACCTCGGTACGGACCAGCGCCAACGACGAGGCAGGCACCTTGCCGAGAGGTGCCCCGTCGGAGGCAGCGGGCACGGCGAGCGCAGCGGTGAGCACCTGCGCGCTGCCATCTCCCGCACCGCCGCTCTGCGCCTGCCCGAGCTGCGCCGCGGCCGGAGTCACCTGGCCCGGACCTGCGTCACCGCCCACGATCTGGCTCGCCGGCACCACCTGGACCCGGAAGCCCGCGGGGTCGGCGGCGCTGATGATCCCGCCGATCCGCACGTGCTCGCTCCGGCCCGCCGGGGCGTCCTGGTCCTGCGCGTCGCCGTCCCTGCTGCCCGGCTCGGAGCCCTCGGCCCCCACGCCGGCACCCGACCCGCCCGCGAGCGTGCTCTCGGTACCCACCCGCTGAGCGATCCAGGGCGCACCGATCACCACCCCGGTCAACCACAACGCCGCCACCACGAGCATCGACAGCGCACGGATCGCACCCGAGCCCAGCAACGGTCGTGCGGTCAGCACGGCCTGGGAGCGGGCGGGCGCCTGGTCACCGGTGGCCGCGAGGACGAACGTCCGACGGTTGCGGTGCCCGACCACCTGCGGGTGCAGCACGGTCAGGCGTGCGGGCAGCCGGACCGTGCTGCGCGCCGGCACCCGCACCTGCTCGTCGGTCAGCTCGACCCGCATCCCCTTGACCGGGCGCACGGCGAGCCGCAGCCGGACGTCCTGCTCACCGCTGTTGCTCAGCACGACCGAGACCCGACGACCGAAGACCGCCGACGACTCCGCGGGCTCCACGCCCATCATCACGGTGCTCGGGGCATCGACGCGGAGCTCACCCTCGACCATGGTCGCCACGGCCCGTGCCGCACCGCGACCGCTCACCTGTGCCTGGACGGCGAGGGCGAAAGGATAGGTGCCGGGCACGGCACCGGGCCCGATCCGGACCAGGAGGTCGACCGAGATGGTCGCGTCGGCCGGGACGTCGGCCACGTGCCGGGGCAGCGGGAGCCACTCGCCGTCCAGACCCAGGGTGGTCACCGTGATGTCGCGCGGACCGTCGGCCAGGTTGCGCAGGTGGACACGGACGACCGCCTCCTGCCCGGAGGCTCCGTGCGCGTCCGGCTCGACCAGCACGCTGGGCGCGAGGTCACCGGTGGGTCGAAGGCTGCTCATGGTCTGCTCACGTCGCTCAGTGGCCGGGGAGGTCGAAGTCGTTGACGACCTGGTCGCTCGCCTGCACCGTGAGGGGCCGCGAGGTGGCTACCGGTGCGCCGCTCGCGGAGTACCTGACCTCCAGGATGTAGGAGGCGGGTGCGTCGACGTCAGCCAGCACGTACCGACCCTCGCCGTCGGTGCGGACGCTCGCGACCGGTGGTGCCGCCGTGCCGTACTGATCCGCCCGGTAGAGGTCGACGATCGCCCCCACCGTGGGGGCCTGCAGCTGGCGGACCCGCCCACTGATGCTCGCCGGCGAGACGAGCACCGGGTCGACCCGCTGCTCCTGACCCGCCACGAGGGTCACGATCGACGACGTCGGACGGGTCCCCGGACGGCTGAACGTCAACGTGTAGGTCCCCGGTGGCAGGCCCTCCAGGACGAACGAACCCGCCGAGGACGCCGGGGTCGAGGCCGAGGTCACTACGAACTGCGCCTGCCCCGAGCTCGCCACGACCTGGACGTTGCTCGCAGGGCCGACGATCACACCGCCCGCATCGCTCTGCCGCACCGTCCCGAACAGCCGGGCCGTCGACAGGCGCATGCGCACGTCGACCGCCGACGCGCTGGGCGCCCCCGTGGTCACCCCGCCGAAGCCGTCGACGCTGATCGACAGGACCTGCGACTCGAGGTTCTCGCGGGAGAACGTCACCGTGTACGTGCTGGGGATGCGCAGCCCGGAGACCGCCCATGAGCCCACCGGCCCCTGGCTCTGCGTCACGGTCTGCCGCGTGGTCGCGCCGTCGCTCACGGTGACGGTCACGCCACCACCGTCGCCCGGGGCCGTCACCGTCCCCGAGAGGGTGCCGGCGGCGGCACCGAGGGTCGCCGAGACCCCGGTGAGCTGCTGCCCCGCCGCGAGGTTCAGGTTGAGGGTCGCCGGCGCGAAGCCGTCGGCACCGACCACCACGGTGAACGTGCCCGGCGTGGGCAGACCGCGCAGGGTGAACGACCCGACGTCGTCCACGGTCAGCGACTCGGTGCTCACCTGCTTGTCCCCGAAGGTGGCCACCACCGAGGCGCCGCCGACGGGCCCCGCGGTGCCCGTGACCGTGCCCGAGATCGAGCCGTCGCCGTCGAGGAGCTGGATCTCGACACCGGACCTGCTCTCCCCCGCGGCGACGTCGATCCGCTGCACCTGCGTGCTGTACCCGACCTTGGCCGTGACCAGGTCGTACACCCCCGGCGACGGGACCTGCGTGAGGTCGAAGGTGCCGTCCCCACCGACCGGGACGCTGCGCACCACGGCCCCTGACGTCGCGGTGTCGGTGGCCTCCCCTGGCTCGGCACCCACCTGTCCCAGCAGCGGCGCGGTGTCCAGGGGCATCTCGAGCCGGACGGTCGCCCCTGCGACGTCGTCCCCCACGACGGTCCCCGAGACGCTCGCGGGCACCCCCCCGACCAGCACCGTCAGGTCGCCCAGCCCCTGACCCGCGGAGACCTCGACGGCCTCGGCGTCGGCGTCGGTGGCGGCGGCCGGGTACCAGACCTCGTCGAAGCCCGCGGCGCGGAACCGCAGCTTGTACGTCCCCGCGGGCAGCGAACCGAGGCCGAAGGAACCGTCCTCGTCGGTGGCGACCGTGGCGACCGGGGCGGCGGTGTCCCCCTCGTCGAACGTCTCCACGGTGACCCCCTCGACGCCCTCCCCGGTCGAGAGCAGGAGCACGCGCCCACCCAGGGAGGAGGTCCCGGTGAGCGAGCCGCCGTCGCGGGCCTGGGCGACCTGCAGGGCCAGGTCCCGGTCCGCGGCCGACCTGCTGACCACGCTGTGCAACGCCGTGGTGATGACGACGGCGAAGATCGAGACCGCCAGCAGAAGGCCGAGCATCGCCAGCAGTCCGCGGCTGAAGACGGGCTTCTGGATGAAGACACCCATCGCGTCCGGACGGGTGCCCTCCGGCACCGCGTCGAGACCCGGGTCAGCCGTGGTCGGGCGCTGCGGCGGCGCAGGGGCACCGCCGGCCATGACGTCCACCCGGCGCCGGGTGGGTGCCTTCTGCTCGTGGACCCGCAGCTCGAAGGCACGCGGCTCGGGTGAGCCGAAGAGCCGACGTCGGGCCGTCACCCGGAGCTCTCCGACGGTGTGCTCACCGGGGCTGAGCAGGAACCGGGGCGGGTCGACGGTGAAGGTGATCTTGCGCTCGGGGTCGCTGCCGACCAGGGTGGCCCCGACCATCGTGTTGCCGCTGTTCTCGATCACCACGCCGAAGACCCCGCGGCGGCCCCCGGTGACGACCGAGGGGTCCAGCCGCACCTCGACGCGGCGCGATCCCGCGACGTCGACCACGACCTCCTCGACGGCCGTCTGCTCCGGGGCGGTGAGCTCGCGCACCTGCACGGCCATCCGACGCTCACCCGCGGGCAGCCCGACGGGCAGGTCCATCCGGACGGTCACCACGGCCGACTCCCCCGGGAAGAGGGTCGGTTCGGCATCGTCGACCCGCACCCATGCCGGGTCGGCTCCCAGCAGGCGCACCGCATAGCCGCTGATCACCTCACCGGTGTTGGTGATGGTGACGACGACCACCGAGGGCTCACCGACGCTCGCTGCCAGGCGACGCGGCTCGAGATCGATCTTCACCTCAGCGCACCGCCGGAAGCCGCAGGTCCTGGCTCGCCGACCCACCGGCCTGCACGGCGACCACGGCGGTCTCCACGACCCGGCCGGACCGCGAGAGCGTCACCGCGTAGGTGCCCGGCGGGAGCTGGGCGAAGACGTAGTCACCCGCCGACCTGCCGGCCACCGCTGTCGAGATGGTCGTCCAGACCTGCCTGCCGTCGGTGGCCTGCACCTCGACACCTGAGGCACCAGCGCCCGCGGCATCTCGCACGACCCCGCGCACCGTGCCCCACGAGGGGCGCATCGTCACGGCCACCGGCGCCGTCGTGCCGCCGGTCAGGTCCACCGCCACGCTCTGCGGCGCGTAGCCGGCGAGCGTCGCGGTGAGCGAGTAGAGACCGGGCTCGAGTCCTGCCAGGGTGAAGGCCCCGACGGTGCCCGTGGTCAGGCTCGTGGCCTGCACGGTGCTGGGCCCGCCGCCGACGGTGACGCTCGCGCCACCCAGCCCCGTCCCGTCGGTGGCCAGCACCCTGCCCGTCACGGTCCCTGCGCCACCCCCGAGCGCCACCACCAGGTCGCTGCGCACGCCCCCGGCGGACAGGTCCACCACGACCGTGGCAGGCGTGAACCCCTCCTTGGTGAACGTCACGACATAGGTGCCCGGGGTGGGAAGGAGAGGGATCACGAAGGCTCCGACCATCCCCACCGTCGGGGTGCCCACGACGACGTCCGTCCCGTCGACCGTGGTGGAGACCTCGACGCCACCCAGCGGCAGCCGGCCGTCGGTCACGGTGCCGCTGATCTGCCCCGTCCCCGAACCGAGATCCACCGTGGTCGCGAACCGCTCCTGGCCACCGTCGACGTGCTCGGTGGTGGTGGTGGGCAGGTAGCCCTCGGCGGTGAAGGTCAGCTCGTAGGTGCCCGGTGCGGGAAGGCCCGCGAGCACGTAGGTGCCGTCCGGTGCCGCCTCGACGGTCTGCGCCGATGACTCGTCCTCGCGGTCCCACATCGCGCGCGCCACGACCTGTGCCACCACCGGACTGGTGACGTCGCCGACGTCCACCGTGCCCCGGATGGTCGCGGGGGCACCCGAGACGGTCACGTCGACCCCGTCGGTCACCGTCTGGCCCACAGCGAAGACCGGTGCGGCGTCGGCAGGACCGGTCGCAGCGGGGTACCAGACGGTCTCGTAGCCCTCGCCACGGAAGCTCACCAGGTAGCTGCCCGGAAAGATGCCCGCGACCGCGAAGGTGCCGTCCTCCTGGGTGGCCGCCGAGCCGACCACTGCCCTGCTGCCGTCCCCGGCGGTCCGCCACGCCTCCACCGTGATCCGGCCCACGCCCTCCCCGTCGCTGAGCGCCAGGACCGTGCCGGCCAGGGTCCCCCCCACCCCTGCAGCCAGCACCCCGTCCCGTGAGACGCTCCCGGCGGGCATCGCTCCGGGAACGCCCGCTGCGCCGTCGGCCGGGTCCGAGGTCGCGGCGAAGAACGACGGCGGGGCGGACTTGGTGTACGCCTCGGAGCCGAGGACCTGCCGGATCCCCAGCAGGAAGATCGCCGCCCACACACCGACGATCGCGAGCAGCACCAGGGCGGTGAGCAGACCACGGCTCAGCAGCGACCGCTGCCGGAGTACCAGCGAGACCACCTCGTGCTGGTCGAGCGCGGTCGCCTCGACGCGCAGAGGCCGGTCCCGGTCACCGCCGACGAGCTGGCGGGGACCCTTGACCTGCACGGCGCAGCGCGCTGTCGCCCCAGGCTCGACGCTCACGGTGGACGGGGTGATCGCGCACTGCAGGGTGCGGTCGCTGTCGTTGGCCCGCAGAGCCACGTCCAGCGCGACGTTGCCCTGGTTGCGGACCTGCACCTCGAAGGTGGCCCGCCTGCGGGCGCGGATCACCGTGGGCGAGGCGGCCAGCGCGAGGTCGGGCCGACTGCCCACGACCACCGAGACGTCGTGGTGGACGACGTCGCCCCCCGGCACCTGACCGGTGACCTGGACCGTCACCGGGTGGGTGCCGGCCGGGAAGGTGCTCGGCAGGTCGAGCTGGACCACCATGTGCCCGGTCGCGTCCGGGAACAACGGCAGGACAGCCGGACGCGAGGTCGCCAGGTCGACCGGCAGACCCAGCACGTGCGCGGTGACGCCGTCGATCACCGTCCCGGTGTTCACGACCTCGAGCGGGATCTCACCAGCCCCTCCCGGGGCGACGTCCAGGACGTCGACCGTGCTGAGCACTCTCATGGTCGCTACGCCCCTCCGTCAGCGACGGTCGAGCGCAGCACGCCGTCGGCGTCGCGCCGGGACCGCAGCCCGGAGGTGTCCCCCGTCCCGGGGCGGGAGACCGCCGCGGTGGGTGGGACGGGTGTGGCCATGCCCTCGATCGAGCTGACACCCCGGGGCGCGGACTCCCAGCCGTAGGCGTCGCTCGCGACCGTGGCCAGCAGGGTGAACGACGCCTTGAGGTTGCCTCCCAGACCGCCCCACAGGTCGCGTGGCCGGTTGACCTCGTCCACCGCGAGCGTGAGCTGGACGTTCGAGGACAGCGGGGTGCTCAGGTGCTCGGGCGGTAGCACCTGCTGGGCGATGAGGCGCGTCAGCACATCACCCAGCAGCAGGTGCTCGTCGCGGGTGCTGCCCGCCCAGGCACTGACCAGGTAGGACAGCTGGACCATCGGCAACGGCGCCCGACGCTCGAGGCCGCCCTCGGCCCCCGGTCGTGAGGAGCCGGGCCGCGGAGGCAGGGGGCTGCGGGAGACCAGGTAGAGGAAGCAGTTGACCGTGACCCGGTTGACCTGGGCGGCCCAGGTGCCCGACGGCGCCTCGAAGGAGATGTCGCCCACCTCGTGCGACAGCGGCAGGGCGGCACGCAGATAGCTCTCGAGCCCGTCCTCGACGGCGGGGATCAGCACAACCGGTGTTCCCTTCTCCGTCGTGCGGCGCCCGGTCCTCGCGGCCCGGCGTCGGGTCGTGGGCAGCGGGCAGCACGGACCCCTGCAGGCCTTGTCGAGGCTACGAAGCCGTGCGGGTGCGCAGCATCGGTAATCCCTACCGATCTTCCGCGGGCCTGCCGAGGTGACGGCTCGAGGGCCCTGGCGGGGGTCCGGTTCTCAGCCCTCGGTGGTCCGGACCGACCCGGGGTTGACGACCTGCACGACACCGCCGTAGGCGCAGGTGGTGGTGGCCCCGGCCGTCAGTGCGGGCTTCCCGCCGATCATGGTCGTGACCGCACCGCCGACCCACGGGGTCGTGACGGGGATGCAGGGCATCGGGGTCAGCACCCCCAGGGCGGCCGCCGTCGCTGCGACGACCATCGGGTTGGAGGTGCTGCTGCACATCCCGAACGGCGGGATGTTCATGATCGGTGCGCCGTCCGCGATGCTCGCGGCGGGCTTCCCCTCGATCATCACCCGGGCGAGCGGGAGGACGGTCAGCGCTGCCGGGGCGAGGCCGAAGCTGCACTGGATCAGTGCTGTCGCGGTCACTGCGGGCTTGCCCATCGACGGGTCCCTCCTTGCGGGTCACGACGCCTCTCCGGTCAGAGAGAGGTGCCTCGCGCCGAGGTCGACGTCTGCGCCCCGGTCGTGGTGATGAAACAGGTCACGTCGTGGTCACCGCCCTGCTCCCAGCCGCGGGCCGAGGGCAGGAGGTAGGTGAAGAACAGGTCCGAGTCCCGGTAGTCCACCCCGGTGTACTCCCGGAACTTCTCGATGCACGCACCGTCGGCGAACGCCACCAGGACCGCGTCGCCGGGATAGCTGTCGGGCCGTGAGCCGTCGGGCTGGGTGTAGGGCACCAGCGCGAAGACCTCCTGCTCGTGCGGTTCCGAGCAGGCGACCCGTCGGAGGTCAGCGACCTCGCTGGTGATCTCCTCGGGGGCGAGCACGCAGTCCCCCACCTCGACGTCCAGCACCGACACGGTCTCGACGGTCGCGTCGCCGAAGAGCGAGCAACCGGTGAGCAGGCCTGCCGCCCCGATCGCCGCCGCGGTCAGACGCAGGACGGCGATCGGGGCGCTCGACGTCGCCGTCCCGCGCAGGGCGTGGCTGCGCGGCGGATGGTCGATCCTTGACTCGCTGTGCACGTCCCGACGCTAGCCGCCGCTCGCGCGAACTCCCTCAGTAGTTTGTGCGGTACTTGCGCCGGCGCCCCGCCTCGACGGCAGCGCACGCCGTGCAGGGACGACGAAGGCCCCGGGATCGCTCCCGGGGCCTTCGTCGTCAGCGTTGCCGCTGCTCGTGCCTCAGCGCTTGTGCGCCTCGGTACCGATCTTGTGGACCAGCAGCGAGTTGGTGGTGCCCGGGACGCCGACCGGTGCACCGAAGACGATGATCACACGGTCGCCCTCCTCGGCCAGCCCGTGCGCCCGCAGCGTCTGGTCGACCTGCATGACCATCGCGTCGGTGTGCGCGACCTCGGGGACCTCGTAGGTGTTGACGCCCCAGGTCAGGGCCAGGGTGTTGCGCACCTGGGTCTCCGGGGTGAACGCGAGCAGCGGGATCGCCGAGCGCAGGCGCGACATGCGCCGGGCCGAGTCACCGGACTGCGTGAAGGTCACCAGGTACTTGACCGACAGGGTCTCGCCCACCTCGGCGGCAGCGCGGGTGATCGCCCCACCGCGGGTCTGCGGCGAGGTGCCCAGCGGGGCCATCCGCTCGCGCCCGTGCTCCTCGGTGTTCTCGATGATGCGGGCCATGGTGCGGACCGCCTCGATCGGGAAGTCGCCCACACTCGTCTCGCCCGAGAGCATGACCGCGTCGGCACCGTCGAGCACCGCGTTGGCGCAGTCCGAGGCCTCGGCGCGGGTGGGCCGCGGTGCCGAGATCATCGACTCGAGCACCTGGGTGGCCACGATGACCGGCTTGGCGGCGCGACGGGCGAGCTCGACCGCGCGCTTCTGGACGATCGGCACCTGCTCGAGCGGGAGCTCGACACCCAGGTCACCGCGGGCGACCATGATGCCGTCGAAGGCGTCGACGATCTCCTGGAGGTTGTCCACGGCCTGAGGCTTCTCGACCTTGGCGATGACCGGGACCGTCCGGCCCTCCTCGGTCATGATGCGGGCGACGTCGTCGTAGTCCTCGGCAGAGCGGACGAAGGACAGCGCGATGATGTCGGCACCGATCCGCAGTGCCCACCGCAGGTCGTCCTCGTCCTTCTGGGACATGGCCGGCACGGAGACCGCGACACCCGGCAGGTTCAGGCCCTTGTTGTTCGACACCGGACCGGCGACCTCGACGCGGGTCACGACGTCCGTGCCCTCGACCGCGGTGATCCGCACGGCCACGCGGCCGTCGTCGATGAGGATGCGGTCGCCGACCTTGGCGTCTCCCGGCAGGCCCTTGTACGTGGTGGAGGCGAGCTCCTTGGTGCCGGACACCTCCCGCGTGGTGATCGTGAAGACGTCGCCCTCGGTGAGCTCGACCTTCTCCTCGGCGAACCGGCCCAGCCGGATCTTGGGGCCCTGCAGGTCGACCAGCACCGCCACGGCCCGGCCTGAGGCCTTGGCCGCGGCACGGACGTTGTGGTAGACGGCCTCGTGGACGCCTGTGTCACCGTGGCTGCGGTTCAGCCGCGCCACGTCCATCCCGGCGTCCACCAGGGCCTGGATCTGTTCGGGCGACTCGGTCGCGGGTCCGATCGTGCACACAATCTTCGCTCTACGCATGTCTCCAGCCTATGTCCTGGGGCCTGGGACCTTCTGTCCCGTCCAACCCGTGGCGTGCCTGTAGAGCCGACGTCGGCCCTCAGGGTCGTAGCGGTCGCGTGCTCGGTGTCACCGGGACGGGGAGCTCGGTGCGTCCCCGCAGGTACGCGTCCACCCCGGCGGCGGCACCCCGGCCCTCGGCGATGGCCCACACGATCAGGGACTGCCCACGGCCGGCGTCACCCGCCACGAACACCCCGGGCACCGACGTCGCGTAGTCCTCGCCCCGGGCGATCCACCCACGGCCGGTCACGTCGGTGCCGATCTGCTCGACCAGCACCTCGGTCTCCGGGCCGGTGAAGCCCATGGCGATGAGCACGAGGTCGGCCGGGATGTCCTTCTCGGTCCCCTGGGTGGGCACCCGACGGCCGTCCGGCAGGTAGGTCGTGGTCGCGACCCGGAGGGCCCGGACGGCGCCGTCCTCGTCACCGACGAAGCCCACGGTCGAGGCGAGGTAGGTGCGTTCGCCGCCCTCCTCGTGCGAGCTCGACACCTCGTACAGGACGGGATCGGTGGGCCAGGGCTCGTTCTCGGGTCGCTCGGTGGGCGGCTGCACACCGATCGCCAGGGTCGTCACCGAGGCGGCACCCTGCCGGAGCGCGGTGCCCAGGCAGTCCGAACCGGTGTCGCCGCCGCCGATCACGACCACGTGCTTGCCGGTCGCCACGATCTGGTCGGCCACCTCACGCCCGGCCACGACCGCGTTCGCCTGGTGCAGGAACTCCATCGCGGGGTGGATGCCCGCCAGGCCCGCCCCCGGCACCTTCAGGGCGCGCGGGACCGGTGCCCCGGTGGCCACGACCACCGCGTCGTACCGTGCACGCAGCTCGGTCCAGGTGATGTCCTTGCCGATCTCGACACCGGGACGGAACCGGGTGCCCTCGGCCTGCATCTGCTCGATCCGCCGGTCGATGTGGACCTTCTCGAGCTTGAAGTCCGGCACGCCGTACCGCAGCAGCCCACCGATCGCGTCGTCCCGCTCGAACACGGCGACCGTGTGACCGGCCCGGGTGAGCTGCTGGGCGGCCGCGAGCCCGGCCGGTCCCGACCCGACCACGGCGACCGTGCTGCCGGTCAGGAAGTACGGGACCTGCGGGGTGACGAGCCCGCGGGCGAAGGCCTCGTCGATGATCGCGACCTCGACGTTCTTGATGGTCACGGGCGGCTCACTGATGCCCAGCACGCACGAGGTCTCGCACGGCGCCGGACAGATGCGTCCGGTGAACTCCGGGAAGTTGTTGGTCGCGTGCAGCCGGTCGCTCGCCTCGGCCCACTGCCCCTTCCAGACCAGGTCGTTCCAGTCGGGGATGAGGTTGCCCAGCGGGCAGCCGGTGTGGCAGAAGGGGACCCCGCAGTCCATGCATCGCCCAGCCTGCTGCTTGAGCATGACGTCGTGCTCGTGCCCACCGTCCGGGTCGAGGGTCGACCGATGCTCGACGACCTCGCGCCAGTCCATCAGCCGGACAGGCACCGGACGGCTCGGCGGGAGCTCGCGGTCCCGCACCTTGAGGAACCCCCGAGGGTCAGCCACGCGACACCTCCAGGATGTGGTCCCACACCCCCGGTGCTGCAGGGTCGAGCCCCTGGTCCTTCGCCGAGGCCAGGCTGGCCCGCATGCGCTGGTACTCGGTCGGCATGATCCTCGTGAACCGGTCCAGAGCAGCGGGAAGGTCGGCGATCAGCTCCGCGGCGCGCCGCGAACCCGTCTCCTCGTGGTGCTCACGGAGCAGCTGCTCGACGACGACGGCGTCCTGCTCGTCCAGGGCGGTCAGGGCGAGCTCGCCCGAGGCCAGCGCCGGGCCGTTCACGGCACCGGGGCGCAGGTCCAGCACGTACGCCTGACCACCGGACATCCCCGCACCGAAGTTGCGGCCCGTCCGCCCCAGCACCATGACCGTGCCACCGGTCATGTACTCGCAGCCATGGTCGCCCACCCCCTCGACGACGAGGGTCGCCCCGGAGTTGCGCACCGCGAACCGCTCGCCCACCACGCCGCGCAGGAAGATGCTCCCCGACGTCGCCCCGTAGCCGATGACGTTGCCCGCGATGACGTCGCTCTCCCCCGAGAGGACCGACGCGTGGTCGGGGCGGACCACGATGCGGCCGCCCGAGAGACCCTTGCCCACGTAGTCGTTGGCGTCCCCCGCGAGCCGCAGCGTGATCCCCCGCGGCAGGAAGGCCCCCAAGGACTGCCCGGCCGAACCGGTCAGGGTGACGTCGATGGTGCCGTCCGCGAGCCCGTCGGCGCCGAAACGCTTGGTGACCTCGTGGCCGAGCATCGTGCCGACGGTCCGGTTGACGTTGCGCACCGGCAAGGCGATCCGCACCGGCTCGCGACGCTCGAGCGCATCCTGGGCCAGGGTGATCAGCTGGTTGTCGAGGGCCTTGTCCAGACCGTGGTCCTGGCTGGTCGTGCGATGCAGCGACGAGCCGTCCGCCGGCTCGGGCCGAGCGAGCACCGGGCCGAGGTCCAGCCCTTCGGCCTTCCAGTGCGCCACCGCTGCTCGGGTGTCCAAGGACTCCACGTGACCGACGGCCTCGGCGATGGAACGGAAGCCGAGCGAGGCGAGGTACTCGCGCACCTCGGTGGCGATGTACTCGAAGAAGGTCTCGACGAACTCGGGCTTGCCGGTGAACCGGGCCCGCAGCTCAGGGTTCTGCGTCGCGACGCCGACCGGGCAGGTGTCCAGGTGGCACACGCGCATCATGATGCAGCCGCTGACCACCAGCGGTGCGGTCGCGAAGCCGAACTCCTCGGCGCCGAGCAACGCACCGACCACGACGTCGCGACCGGTCTTCAGCTGGCCGTCGACCTGCACGACGATGCGGTCGCGCAGGTTGTTGAGCACGAGGGTCTGCTGGGTCTCGGCCAGGCCGATCTCCCACGGGGTCCCGGCGTGCTTGAGCGAGGTCAGCGGGCTGGCGCCCGTGCCACCGTCGTGACCCGAGATGAGGACGACGTCGGCGTGCGCCTTGGAGACACCCGTCGCGACGGTGCCCACCCCGAACTCGCTGACCAGCTTCACGTGGACCCGGGCAGCGGGGTTCGCGTTCTTCAGGTCGTGGATGAGCTGGGCGAGGTCCTCGATCGAGTAGATGTCGTGGTGCGGCGGAGGGGAGATCAGGCCCACACCGGGCGTGGAGTGCCGTGTCGCGGCGATCCACGGGTACACCTTGTTGCCCGGCAGCTGCCCGCCCTCGCCGGGCTTGGCGCCCTGCGCCATCTTGATCTGCAGGTCATCGGCGTTGGTGAGGTAGTCGGCGGTCACGCCGAACCGTCCCGAGGCGATCTGCTTGATCGCGCTGCGGCGCTCCGGGTCGTGCAGGCGCTCGACGTCCTCGCCGCCCTCGCCGGTGTTGGAGCGTCCACCCAGCCGGTTCATCGCGATCGCGAGCGTCTCGTGGGCCTCGGCCGAGATCGAGCCGTAGGACATCGCCCCGGTGTTGAACCGCTTGACGATCTCGCTGACCGGCTCGACCTCCTCGAGCGGGACGGGGGTCCGCACACCCTCGGCGAAGGTCAGCAGACCCCGAAGGGTGAGCAGTCGCGCGGCCTGGTCGTCCACCCGACGGGTGTACTGCCGGAAGACGTCGAGCTGACGGGTCCGGGTCGAGTGCTGCAGGCGGAAGACCGTCTCGGGGTCGAAGAGGTGCTCCTCGCCCCCCCGGCGCCACTGGTACTCCCCGCCGACGGCGAGGCGACGATGGGCCTGCGGGTTCCCGCTCGCCGGGTAGGCGTCCTCGTGACGCGCCGCGACCTCGGCCGCGATGACCTCCAGGCCGATCCCGCCGAGCCGGCTCGTGGTACCTGCGAAGAACCGGTCCACGACGTCCTGCGCGAGCCCGAGGGCCTCGAAGACCTGCGCCCCGCGGTACGAGGCGAGGGTCGAGATGCCCATCTTGCTCATCACCTTGAGCACGCCCTTGCCGAGCGCCTTGATCAGGTTCGCGACCGCCTTCTCGGGCGAGATCTCGCCCAGCGAGCCGTCACGGGCCAGACCTTCGACAGTCTCCATGGCCAGGTATGGGTTGACCGCCGCGGCGCCGTAGCCGATGAGCAGTGCCACGTGATGGACCTCGCGCACGTCACCCGCCTCGACCACGAGGCTCACCCGGGTCCGCGTGCTGCGCCGCAGCAGATGGTGGTGCACCGCGCTCGAGAGCAGCAGCGAGGGGATGGGCGCCAGGTCACCGTCGGAGTCGCGGTCGGAGAGCACCAGGAAGCTGACCCCGGCCTCGATCGCCCGGTCGACCTGCTCGAAGATCTCCTCGAGCCGGGCCAGCAGCGCCTCGTGCCCGCCGTCGACCCGGTACAGCCCGCGGACGATCTCCGAGCGGAAGATCCCCGCCAGCGCGGGGTCACGGTCGATCCGGACCACCTTGGCGAGCTGGTCGTTGTCGATCACCGGGAACGGCAGGATCAGCTTGCGCGCGTGCTCGGGCACGTCGGCCAGGAGGTTCGGCTCAGGACCGATCGCCCCACCGATCGAGGTGACCAGCTCCTCGCGGATGGCGTCGAGCGGTGGGTTGGTGACCTGCGCGAACATCTGGGTGAAGTAGTCGAAGAGCAGACGCGGTCGGGCCGAGAGCACCGCGATCGGGGTGTCCGACCCCATCGCACCGAGCGGTTCGCCCGCAGTCGAGGCCATCGGGGTGAGGAGGATCTTGAGCTCCTCCTCGGTGTACCCGAAGGCCCGCTGCCGGCGGCGCACCGAGGCAGGGCTGTGCTGCACGTGCTCACGCTCGGGGAGCTGGTCGAGGAACACCGAGTGCTCGGCGACCCACTGGGCGTAGGGACGTTGCGCCGCGAGCTGGGACTTGATCTCGTCGTCGGCGATGATGCGCCCCGCACCCGTGTCCACCAGGAACATGCGGCCCGGCTCGAGCCGACCCTTGCGCACGATCGTCGAGGGGTCCAGGTCCAGCACACCGGTCTCGCTCGCCAGCACGACCAGGCCGTCCTGGGTCACCCAGTACCGGCCCGGGCGCAGCCCGTTGCGGTCCAGCACCGCCCCGATCAGCGTGCCGTCGGTGAAGGTCAGCGCCGCGGGACCGTCCCACGGCTCCATCAGCGAGGCGTGGTACTCGTAGAAGGCCCTGCGGTCGGGGTCCATCTCGGCGTGGTTCTCCCACGCCTCGGGCACCATCATCAGCACGGCGTGCGGGATGCTCCGCCCGCCCAGGTGCAGCAGCTCGAGGACCTCGTCGAAGGTCCCAGAGTCGCTGCCACCGTCGGTGCAGATGGGCAGCAGCGGGTCCAGGTCTCCCAGCACCTCGCTGGCCAGGGTGCTCTGACGCGCCGCCATCCAGTTGCGGTTGCCGCGCACGGTGTTGATCTCACCGTTGTGGGCGATCAGCCGGAAGGGCTGCGCGAGCGGCCACGACGGGAACGTATTGGTCGAGAACCGCGAGTGCACCAGGGCGATCTCGCTCGCGTACCGCGGGTCGGAGAGGTCGGGGAAGAAGGGCTCGAGCTGCGCTGTGGTGAGCATGCCCTTGTAGGTCAGCGTGCGCGCAGACAGCGAGGCGAAGTAGATGCCCAGCTCGTGCTCGGCCCGCTTGCGGACACGGAAGGTCCGCCGGTCCAGCTCGACGCCGCTGAGCTCGCGCGTGGTGTCCGCCACCACGAGCTGCCGGAAGACCGGCATGCTCGCCCGTGCCGTGGGGCCCACCAGGCCCGCGGTGACCGGGACGTCCCGCCACGCGAGGGTCTCCAGACCCTCGGCGACCACGAGCTTCTCGATCGCGGTGACGGCCTCGTCCCTCGCGTCGTCGTCGGTCGGCAGGAAGGCCATGCCGATCGCGTAGTGGCCGGCAGGAGGCAGCTCGGCCGCGACCACGTCCCGCACGAAGGCGTCGGGGATCTGGGTCAGGATCCCCGCACCGTCGCCGCTGTCGGTCTCCGCACCCACCGCGCCGCGGTGGTCGAGGTTCAGAAGGGCAGTCAGACCCGCGTCGACGATGTCTCGTCCCGGCGTGCCTCGGAGGGTGGCCACGAAGGCCACACCACAGGCGTCATGCTCGCTCGAAGGGTCGTACAGACCCTGTGCGGCCGGCGCGGTGCGCAGGACCGGCTGGCTCATCGTCCACCGTCCTCGTTGTGCCCAGGCAAGGTTGCCCGGGTCGTGTTGTTCTGACTACCCCGGGACGACGTCGGCCCAAGCGTCGCGACGATACCCGGGTGGCTCCCCGGCCACCTAGACCGGGACACGTGAAGTTTCTCACGCGTCGCGGGCGGGGAGACAGGGGACGGCGGGCCGTCACGCTCAGTGCGGGTCGGGGACGTCGGCTTCCTGGTCGGCCGGTGCCCGCAGCTGCGGTGTGGTCTCGCGTCCGGGGTGTCGACGTCCGACCAGCACGAAGGCTACCAGCGCACCGAGGCCGACCACGATCGACGTCCAGACGTTCAGGCGCAGGCCCAGCACCTGCTCGGCCGGGTCGATCCGGAGCATCTCGATCCAGAGCCGTCCCACCGTGTACGTGAGCACGTAGAGCCAGAACACCCGGCCGTGCCCCATCCGGTACCGCCGGTCGAGCCAGATGATCAGGGCGGCCGCGGCGAGGTTCCAGAGCATCTCGTACAGGAACGTCGGGTGGAACAGGGTCTCGGGTGGGTACCCGTCGGGGAACGAAGGCCCGGCAGGGTCGATCCGCAGACCCCACGGCAGGTCGGTAGGCCCACCGAAGAGCTCCTGGTTGAACCAGTTGCCGAGCCGCCCGATGGCCTGCGCGACGAGCAGACCCGGCGCGACGGCGTCGGCGAAGACGGCGAACCGCACCCCCTGACGCCGTGCACCGATCCATGCCCCGACCCCACCCAGGGCGATCGCTCCCCAGATCCCCAGGCCACCCTCCCAGATGGCGAAGGCCTTCATCGGGTCACCGTCAGGCCCGAAGTAGGCCGCGGGCGAGGAGACGACGTGGTAGATCCTCCCTCCGACGATGCCGAAGGGCACCGCCCAGAAGGCGATCTCGAGCACCGTGTCGGGGTCGCCACCGCGCTCGGCCCACCGGCGGCGGGTGAGCCACAGGGCCGCGACGATACCGGCCATGATCGCCAGGGCGTAGGCACGCAGCGGGAAGGGCCCGAGGTACCAGACGGACTGCGACGGGCTGGGGATCTCCGTGGGGAGCAGACCCCCTCCCAGCAGCGGCAGGAGCTGGTGAACGGCGTTCACCGGGCCTCCCCTCGCACACCGGCGGCGAGGTCCTTCACGACGGCCGCCAGCGCGGTCAGACCCTCGGCCGGCGAGTCCGCCTCAGCCAGCGGACGGACCAGTGCGCTGCCCACGATCACCCCGTCGGCGTAGGCGGCGACCTCGGCGGCCTGTGCCCGGTTGCTGACCCCCAGGCCCACGCAGACCCGTTCGGCGCCCGCTGCGCGGGTGTCCGCGACCAGCTGCTCGGCGTGGGCGCCCACGCTCCCGCGAGTTCCGGTCACGCCCATGGTCGACGCCGCGTAGACGAACCCGCGCGTCGCCCGGGCGGTCATCGCGAGCCGCTCGGGCGTCGAGCTCGGCGCGACCAGGAAGACCCGGTCGAGGCCGTGCACCTGCGAGGCCTCGATCCACTCACCCGCCTCGTCCGGGATCAGGTCGGGCGTGATCAGACCGGCCCCCCCGGCCGCCGCCAGATCGCGCGCGAAGGCGTCGACGCCGTAGCGGACCACGGGGTTCCAGTAGGTCATCACCAGCACCGGGACGCCGGTCGACGCGACGGCCTCGACAGCGGTCAGGGTGTCCCGCACCCGGACACCACCGGCCAGCGCCTGCTCGACCGCCCGCTGGATGAGCGGGCCGTCCATGACCGGGTCGGAGTACGGGACGCCGAGCTCGACGACGTCCACGCCTGCGTCGACCATGGCGCGTGCGGCGTCGATCGAGCCCGGCAGGTCGGGGAACCCGACGGGCAGGTAGCCCACCAGGGCCGACCGCCCCTCGGCACGGATCTGCTCGAGGCGCTCGGTGGTGCGGGCACGGACCTGCTGGTCGGTCACGACTCCCCCTCGTCGAGCAACGAGAACCACTCGGCAGCGGTCTCGACGTCCTTGTCACCGCGTCCCGAGAGGTTGACCAGGATCACGGTCTCCGGCGCCCCCGCCTCGACCGCCTCACGACCCAGCTGCATGGCACCGGCCAGCGCATGGGCCGACTCGATCGCCGGGATGATCCCCTCGGTCCGGCTCAGCAGCCGGAAGGCCTCCATGGCCTGCGAGTCGGTGATCGGGCGGTACTCCGCCCGACCGATCGAGGACAACCACGCGTGCTCGGGCCCCACACCCGGGTAGTCCAGACCGGCGGAGATCGAGTGGCTCTCGATCGTCTGCCCGTCCTCGTCCTGCAGGAGGAAGGACCGGGCGCCGTGCAGCACACCGGGGGCACCCCCGGTGATGGTCGCCGCGTGACGACCGGTCTGCACGCCGTCGCCACCGGCCTCGAGGCCCACCAGACGCACGTCGGCGTCGTCGAGGAACGCGTGGAAGATGCCGATCGCGTTCGAGCCTCCCCCGACGCAGGCCGCGACGACGTCGGGCAGGCGCCCGGTCAGCTCCAGCACCTGCTCGCGCGCCTCGACACCGATGATGCGCTGGAAGTCGCGCACCATCGCGGGGAAGGGGTGCGGCCCACCCACGGTGCCGAACATGTAGTTGGTCGAGTCGACGTTGGTGACCCAGTCGCGCAGCGCCTCGTTGATCGCGTCCTTGAGCGTCCGCGAGCCGGTGGTCACCGGGACGACCTCGGCACCCAGCAGGCGCATCCGGGCGACGTTGAGCGCCTGACGGCGGGTGTCCTCCTCGCCCATGTAGACCACGCACTCGAGGTCGAAGAGCGCGGCAGCCGTCGCGGTCGCGACGCCGTGCTGGCCGGCGCCCGTCTCGGCGATGACCCGCTTCTTGCCCAGCCGACGGGTCAGCAGTGCCTGCCCGAGCACGTTGTTGATCTTGTGGGACCCGGTGTGGTTGAGGTCCTCCCGCTTGAGGATCACCCGGACCCCGCCGCAGTGCTCGGCGAACCGCGGGACCTCGGTGATGATGCTCGGGCGCCCGGTGTAGGTGCGGTGCAGCCTGGTCAGCTCGTCGTGGAAGTCCGGGTCGGCCTTGGCCTTGTCGTACTCGGCCGAGAGCTCGTCGAGGGCCTCGATCAGGGCCTCGGGCACGAAACGACCACCGAAGTCACCGAAGTACGGGCCCTCCCCCGCGGCGGCGCGGGTCGGACCCACGTCCTGGGCGTCCTGCAGCGCGTCGTCGATGCCGAAGGGGTCCTCCCGCGGGGGCAGGCCGCTCACTGACGCACCGCCCGCAGCGAGGGGTGGGCACCCGCGGCCACGAGGTCGGCGACCGCGGACCGCGGCTCGCGGCCGGTCACCAGCGACTCGCCCACCAGCACGGCGTCCGCGCCCGAGCGGGCGTAGTCCATCACGTCGTGCGGGCCACGCACCCCGGACTCGGCGATCCGCGCGACACCGGTCGGGATCATCGGCGCGAGCCGCGCGAAGGTCGTCCGGTCGATCTCCAGGTTCTTGAGGTTGCGGGCGTTGACCCCGATCACCCGTGCCCCGGCATCGAGGGCCCGCGAGACCTCGTCGGTGTCGTGCACCTCGACCAGCGCGGTCATGCCGAGCGAGTGGACGCGCTCGACCAGCGACGTCAGGACGGTCTGCTCGAGGGCCGCGACGATCAGCAGGACGAGGTCCGCGCCGTGGGCCCGGGCCTCCCAGACCTGGTAGGGCGTCACGATGAAGTCCTTGCGCAGGACGGGCACGTCCACCGCGGCACGAACCGCGTCGAGATCGGCCAGGCTGCCATGGAAACGACGTTCCTCGGTGAGCACCGAGATGGCGCAGGCCCCGCCGGCCTCGTACTCGACCGCCAGGGCGGCCGGATCGCTGATCGAGGCCAGGGACCCCTTGCTCGGGCTCGACCGCTTGACCTCGGCGATCACCGTGACGGCTTCCTCGTCACGCAGGCTGCTCAGGCACTCCTTGGCCTCGGGCACCCGCGCTGCACGTTCCTTGACCGCCGCGAGCGGGGTCCGGGCCTCACGGTCCGCCAGGTCCTTACGAACTCCGGCGACGATGTCCTCCAGGACGGTCACGGGCGCCACCTCTCTTGACGGACCCACCCCCGCAGGCCCTGTGTCAGACAGCCATCGTAGAGCCGTGGGAGTCAGGCTCCCGCCACGCCCACGGGCTGGGACCGGGCAGGGCAGGCGCGTCGAAGCCACCCGAGGGCTGGCCGGTCAGCCTCCGGGCGCGAGCCACGGGGCCAGGAACGGCGTGTTCCGGGCGACCGCGAACGCCAGGATCACGACCAGCAGCGCCCACAGAGCCCACGGCGGGGCGAGCCACCTTCGTGGTCGGCCGGTCACCGACCGCCAGGTCCACGCCACCCAGCTGGTCAGCAGGAAGAGCAGTGCGAGCGGGGTCAGGGGGTTCATCCCGAGCGCTGCCACGACGTCGAGGTTGACCAGGTCGTGGGTCGCCCGCAGCGACCCGCAGCCCGGGCAGTACAGGCCGGTCAGTGCGAGCAGCGGGCAGGTGGGGTACGTACCCGACCGGTAGGGCGACAGCGTCCCCACGACGACGAGGGCACCGGTCGCACCCGCGGCAACCACCGCGGGCGCGACCAGTGCCCTGATCCGCTGCGGCCAGCCGGCGGGCGCCTCACGCGCGGCGCCCACGACGACGTGTGTCGCGGGGTCGGCAGGTGCCCGGGTGGCCACAGGGGTCATCTGATGTCAGTACGAGTCGAGGTTCTCGAGACCACCGATGGAGAGCCCCACCGCGAAGACCAGCACGAGGTAGAGCACGATCACGACCACACCGGCCACCGCGGCCCAGATCGCGAACTGCTTGGCCTTCTTGGACGACGCGTACGCGCCCTCGACGTCGCCGGCCGCCCACTTGGTGTTGACCTGGGTCGAGAAGACGATCGAGAAGATGCCCACCGGCAGGCAGCACAGGATGGTCGAGAGGATCGCCCACACCAGGTAGTTGGGTGGCGGAGGCGAAGGAGGGGTCGAGCTGCCGCCGTAGTAGTTGGGCGGGGGCGGCGCCGATCCGTACCCGCCACCGGGCGGCTGCGCGCCGTACCCACCGCTCGGGGGCTGGGCGTCGTAGGGGTCCTGCGGGCCGGTCGGAGTACTCATGCAGAAGTCCTGACGTGAGGAGGGACGGAACTAGGACCCGGAGTGCGCCGTGTCCCGCGAATCGGTGGAAGGTCCTGGCTGGCCGAAACCGAGCATCTTGAGCACCCGCCCGACGATCACACCCAGCAGGACGATGCCCAGACCCACCCAGAACAGCCAGACCAGGGAGCCCATGACGGCCAAGGAGGCGACGACCGCACCCACGAGCACGAGGATCACCGTGGTCCAGGCCGCGGTGGTGTGACCGTGGTTGGTCGGAGGTGCCGAGGGAGGCAGGTAGGCCCGCTCGGAGGATCGGTCGAAGGACTTGTCTGCCATGCGTGCACGCCTTTCGTGGATTCGCCCCCGAACACTACCGAAAGTGAGGAGCCTGGGCTCCCAGTGCGCCGCGAGCCGCCCCTCTGGTTCCGGAGCAGTCGTGGGGCACGGTCAGGTGGGATCATCCCCGCGGGTCAGCGCGTCCCAGTCGGCGTGGTCGTCGGGGGGTACCGAGGAGCCCGGTGCGGTGCTCGAACGGTCCGCCCCAGAACCACCCCCGGCCGGGACCGCGCGCGGGTCATGACGGCTGCTCGGACCCTCCCAGCGCCCCGAGACCACAGCGACCCAACCACCCACCACCACCGACACGGCACCGAGCACCAGTGCCACCGCGGGCATCGAGGTCGGGGTAGCCGGAGCGGTCAGCTCGCCGACGCCCGTCGCGGCACGGGCCGCGGAGACGGCAGCGGGCGCCGGGTCCGTGACCACCCCGAGGGCCGACACCACGACGAGGGCACCACCCAGGACGACGGCCGCTGCGGCCAGCCGGCGACCCCACCGACCACCCAGGGCCAGCGCGAGGGCGGCGGCAGCCACCACCAGTCCGCCGGCGGTCACGCCGGGGGCGGCCGTCGACCCGGCGACCAGGATCTCGACCTCGGGCTCGACGGCGGTAGCGGTCAGCGCCCGCACCCAGGTCGCTGACCCGACCCCGAGCGTCCCGACCCCGAGGCCCAGCAGGGTCAGCACGGCACGGCGTCGGGCGACCGGCGACGGCGCCGGCTGCCTCACGCCCCCGCCGTCCGCAGCCGTGCGGCGATCTGGACGGCCCGGACCGCCGCGGCGGCCTTGTTGCGTGACTCGGCGTACTCGAGCGCCTCGACCGAGTCAGCGACGATCCCACCGCCGGCCTGCACGCTCGCCCGGCCGTCACGGATCAGTGCGGTACGGATCGCGATCGCCATGTCCATGTTGCCGGCGAAGTCGAAGTAGCCCGCGGTCCCGCCGTAGATGCCGCGCCGCGCGGGCTCGAGCTCGTCGATCAGGGCGATGGCCCGGGGCTTGGGCGCCCCGGACAAGGTGCCCGCAGGGAAGGTGGCGACCAGTGCCTGCAGCGCCGTGGCCCCCGGTCGCAGACGCCCCACCACCGTGGAGCAGATGTGCATGATGTGGCTGAACCGCTTGACGGCCATGAACTCGACGACCTCGACCGAGGTCGGCTCGCACACCTTGACCAGGTCGTTGCGGGACAGGTCGACGAGCATGATGTGCTCGGCACGCTCCTTGGGATCGGCGAGCAGCTCCTCGCCGAGCTCGGCGTCCTCCTCGGGGCTGCCCCCCCGCGGTCGGGACCCAGCGATCGGGAAGGTCACGACCCGACCCTCGGTGACCTTGACCAGCGTCTCGGGACTCGAACCGACCACCGCGAAGTCACGACCCTCGGCGTCCTGCAGACGGAAGTGGTACATGTACGGGCTCGGGTTGATCGTGCGCAGCACCCGGTAGACGTCCAGGGGGTCGGCGGGGCAGTCCAGGTCGAGGCGCTGGGACAGCACCACCTGGAACACCTCGCCCTCACGGATCGCCTCCTTGCCCGCGCGCACCGAGTCCTCGAACTCCTCGCGGGTGCTGCGGAACTCGAGCTCCGGCTCGGGCCGGTCGTCGAGCACCCCGGCGTTGACCACGACAGGGGCGACCAGTGCCGCCTGCATGCCGTCCAGGCGAGCGACCGCGTCGGCACGGGCCTCGTCGACCCGCTCGTCGGTGTCGTCGAAGTTGATCGCGTTGGCGATCAGCCAGACCGACCCGTCGACGTGGTCGACCACGGCGAGGTCGGTGGCCAGGCACAGGGCGAGCTCGGGCACGCCGAGCTCGTCGGGAGCCTTGGCGGGCAGCGTGGGCTCCCAGTGCCGCACGATGTCCCACCCGAGGGTGCCGACCAACCCACCCGTCAGCGGCGGCAGCCCGGGGATCGCCGGGGCCCGCAGCACGTCGAGGGTCGCCGCGAGCACCTCGAGCACGTCACCGTCGGTGGGGACGCCGACCGGCACGTCACCGAGCCACCGCGCCTGGGTGCCGTCGACCGTCAACGTCGCCCGGGAGTGCACCCCGATGAACGAGTACCGCGCCCACGTGCCGTCCACCTCGGCGGACTCGAGCACGAAGGTGCCCGGCCGACCCTGGGCCAGGGTGCGGTAGAGGCCGACCGGTGTGACGTCGTCGGCCAGGAGCCGTCGGACGACCGGGATCACCCGACGGTCTCGTGCGAGCTCACGGAAGGTGGCCAGCCCGGGCCAGGTGCTGCCCCAGGGGACGTCGACCGGGGCCTGCTGCGACCCGGCGCCGGGTACCGGCAGAGCGGGGGTCACGAGACCTCCTCCGCGCCGACGACCGCGTGCAGGTCACCACCCGCCTCGAAGCAGGTGCGGGTCCCGGTATGGCAGGCCGCACCGACCTGGTCGACCCGGACCAGGACGGCGTCGCCGTCGCAGTCCAGTGCCACCGACCGCACGTGCTGGACGTGACCCGAGGTGTCGCCCTTGCGCCAGTACTCCTGCCGCGACCGGCTCCAGAACGTCACCCGACCCGAGGTCAGGGTGCGCCCGAGTGCCTCGTCGTCCATCCACCCGACCATGAGGACCTCGCCGGTGTCATGCTGCTGGACCACAGCGCAGACGAGTCCGGCGGGGTCGCGGCTCAGGCGTGCCGCCACCGCCGGGTCGAGGGCCGTGCGAGGGGCAGGGTCAGGGGTATCGAGCACCTGACGATCCTGCCACGCCGGGCCGACCCTCGACCTCGCCGTCCGGTCAGCGGGTCTGTGCGAGCCACGCCGCGTGCATCCCCGCGTACGCGCCCTCGTGCTCGAGCAGCTCCGGGTGGGTCCCGACCTCCACGACGTGACCGTCCTCGACGACCACGACGAGGTCAGCCGCCTCGGCGGTCGAGAGCCGGTGCGCGATGGTCAGCGTGCTACGACCCTGGGTCAAGGCGTCCAGTGCGCGAGCGATCCGGACCTCGGTGGCCGGGTCGACCGCACTCGTCGCCTCGTCGAGCACGAGGAAGTCCGCACCGGCGAGATGCGCGCGGGCCAGGGCGACCAGCTGTCGTTCCCCCGCCGACATGCGCTCACCGCGCTGGCCGACATCGGTCCGCAGGCCGTCGGGCAGGTCGGCGAGCCAGTCCGACAGGCCGAGCTCGGTGAAGGCGTTCTCCACCACCGCGTCGATGTCCGGCGTCCCGGCATCACGCACCTCGGCCTGCGCCCCGCGTGCGCCGTAGGCGACGTTCTCCGCGAGGGTCCCCTCGAACAGGAAGCCCTCCTGCGGGACCAGCACCACCCGCTCGCGGAGGTTGGACAGCCGCACGTCGCGCAGGTCCACACCGTCCAGCAGGACCTGCCCGTCGGTCGGGTCGGCCAGTCGCGTCGCGAGCTTGGCCAGCGTCGACTTGCCCGAGCCGGTCGCGCCGACCACGGCCACCTTCGTCCGGGCAGGCAGGACGAGATCCACGCCGTGCAGCACCTCGGGTCCGTCGGGGTAGGAGAAGCGCACCCCGCGGAGCTCGACCTCAGCACCGCCGCGAGGTGTCACCACGCCGTCCGCGCCCGGGTCGACGACCTCGACCTCGGTGTCGATGACACCGATCACCCGGCGCCACCCCGCGACGGCGTTCTGGAGCTCGTTGAGGATCTCGGTGGCCATCTGGACCGGGCCGGTGAAGAGCTGCACCAGGAACAGGAAGGCCAGCAGCCGACCGACCGTGAGCGACCCGTCGATGCCGAGCAGGGTCCCCGCGACGACTACCGCGGACAGCACCAGGTTGGCCACCAGCACACCGCTCGAGAACACGGTGGCCACCCGGACCTGGGCCCGCACCATCGCGTCACGGGTCGACCTCACCGCGGAGTCGATCCGCCGCTGGGTGCGCTCACCGACGCCGTAGGCGCGGATGGTCTCGGCCCCGACCACCGCCTCGGAGATCGCGCCGAGCATCGCCCCGACGCTCTCCCGGACCGCGCCGTAGGCGGCGCTGACCCGCTTCTGGGCCGGTCGCAGGATGAGCACGAGCGGCAGGAAGCAGCCCCACACCACCAGGGTCAGCTGCCACGAGTAGACCAGCATGAGACCCGTGGCCACGAGGATCTGCAAGCCCGAGACGAGCAGCATGATCCCGCCCCACTGCACGAACAGGGAGATGGTGTCGACGTCGCTCGTGACCCGCGAGACCAGCGCACCACGGCGCTCGGTGCTCTGCGTCAGCACCGAGAGGTCGTGCACGTGCCGGAAGGCGCGCACCCGCAGGGTCGCCAGACCGGCCTCGGTCGAGGTGAAGAGACGGATGTTGACGAGCGCTGCGCAGGTACCCGCCAGGAGCAGGACCACCGCGGCACCGGTGACCAGGCCCAGCACCCGGGTGGTCTGCGGCCCCCCTTCGGCCAGGATCCCCGTGTCGATGGTCTGCTGGACCGCGACCGGGACCACGACCCGACCTGCAGCCGAGAGCACGGCCAGCACCAGGGTGACCCAGATCCCGTGGAGCAGCTGGGGCGAGATCTCGGCACCACGGCGCAGGGTCGCCCAGACCCCGGCGTCGCTCGCGCGCCGCAGGTTGGCGCGCAACGGCGCGGCCGGGCCGGCCGCGGGCGCTGCTGACCGGCGCAGGGACGGACGCCTCATCGGCCCTCCTCCTCGTCCGTGGTGGTGTCGGGGACGGTCCGGCGACCCGGAAGAGCCGACCTGCGACCGGACTCCACGAGGTAGGCCGTGGCCAGGTCGCGGTACCCCGGGTCGCGCGAGAGGAGCTCCTCGTGGCTACCGCGGTCCACCACACGCCCGTCATGGATGTGCACGATCTCGTCGGCGAGGAGCACCGAGGACATCCGGTACGCGACCAGCAGCACCGTGGGTCCGGCCTCACGCGGCGCTCCCGGACCGGCCCGCAGCCCGGCGAGGATCTCCTGCTCGATCGCGGGGTCGACCGCCGAGGTCGCGTCGTCCAGGACGAGCAGCCGTGGACGACGGACCAGCGCCCGGGCGATCGCGATGCGCTGCCGCTGCCCACCGGACAGGTTGGCCCCCCGCTCCCCCAGCGGCGCGTCGAGCCCCTCGGGCAGCGCGCGCACGACCGCATCGACCCGGGCCAGCCGCAGGGCCCGCCAGACGGCGTCGTCGTCGGGGGCACGGGGGTCGTCCTGGTCGGCCAGGGTGACGTTCGCCCGCACCGTGTCCTCGAACAGGAAGGCGTTCTGCGCGACGAGAGCCACCTGGTCGGTCAGGTCGCTCGCCCGCGCGTCACGCAGGTCGACACCGTCGACCTCGACCGACCCCGCGCTCGGGTCCTGCAGACGGCTGAGCAGTGAGACGACTGTCGTCTTCCCCGCCCCGGTGACTCCCACCAGCGCGACCGTGCGGCCCGGCGTCAGCTCGAGATCGATGCCGCTGAGCAGTCGCCGTGGGCCGAGCGGTGTGGGGACGGTGACCTCGACCCCGGTCATCCGGACATGGGCACCCCTGCCCTCACCCGGTAGCGGCACGTCGCCGGCCGGCATCTCACCGCGCGCGTCGAGCACCCTGGCGATCCGGTCGAAGCCGACCAGGCCCCGCGGCAGCTCACCGAGCACCCAGCCGAAGGCCCGCACCGGCACCGCCATGAGCGTCAGCAGGTAGGCCGCCGAGACGATCTCGCCGGTCTGCACCGCCCCGGCCGCCGCGCGGTGCGCGCCGACCAGCAGAACGATCAGCGTGCCCAGGCTCGGGAGCAGCTCGATCACCGGGTCGAAGACAGCCCTGACCCGACCCACCCGGACGTTGGCGGCTCGTAGGGCGTCGGTCCGCTCGGCGAACCGGCCCTGCTCGCGGTCCTCGGTCCCCATGGACTTGACCAGCAGCGCGGCCTCGAAGCTCTCGTGCGCGACGTCGGCGACCTCGGCACGCAGCTGCTGGGCGTGGGTGATCGCCGGGGACATGTACCGCTGGAACACGACGTTGGCCAGGACCGCCAGCGGAAGGACGCTCAGCGCCGTGACCGCGAGCAGCACGTCGATCCGCAGGAGCGCTCCGGCCGCCACGACGATCATCACCAGGACACCCAGGGCGAAGGGCAACGGGTTGAACACGCCTGTGGCGGCCTCCACGTCGGAGCTGGCGTTGGAGAGCAGCTGCCCGGTCGGGTGCGCGCGGTGCCACGTCATCGGCAGACGCAGGTACTGACGCGTCACCCCCCGACGGTGCCCGGCCTGCAGGCTCGCGTACCCGATGCCGGCGAAGATCCGGCGCCCGGCCACCGACAGCGCGAGGGTCACGGCGACCGCGACCAGGGCGAGCCCGGCGAGCCAGAGGTCGGCCCGCGCCTCGGCCGAACCACCCAGCGCGGGGATCACGACCCGGTCGGTCACGGCACCGAGCACCTGGCTGACCGCCACGGTGGTGGCTCCGAAGACCGCGGAGAGGCCGATCGCGGCGGCGTAGGTGCGGGGCTGCGACGCGATACCGCGCCACATGAGCTGCAGCGAGCGGCGCACCGCACCACCGGTCAGGGCCGCCGGCACCGACCCGTCGTCATGCCGGTCCGGTCGGTCGAAGCGTTTCGAGCGCGGGCGCACTCCACGTCCTTCCATCGTTCGAGGGGAGATGCACAGCATCGCACGAGGCGGTGACACGACGCCCCTCGGCCGGGTGCGACCGTGCCCAGGGCTGCGGGCAGGCGACCCGCTCCCCGATGCTCGCGACCGGCCCGGTCGCGACGCCCGCACGCGGCCTGGCGTGCGACGATGCACCATGCCCTGGCACCACCCCCTCGAGCGCGCTGCGCTGGCCGACGCCCTGACCCTCGCCGGTCCCGGAGCCCCCACCCTGTGCGAGGGATGGTCCACCGAGCACCTCGCCGCGCACGTGGTGCTGCGCGAGTCCGCGCCGCTCGTCGCGGCCGGCATCGTGCTCCGTCCGCTTGCGGCCCGCACCGAGCGGATGACGCTGGACCTGGGTGAGCGGTCGAGCACCCCCGAGGGCTACGCGGCCCTGGTCGACCGGGTGCGGACCGGCCCTGCCCCGTGGCACCCCCTGCGCTGGGCCGGGGACGCCCCCCAGCTGCTCGAGCTCTTCGTGCACACCGAGGACGTCCGCCGTGGGGCGCGCGACGAGGGAGTCGCCCCCCGGCCGGCGCCACCCGCTCACGTCGACGCGCTGTGGCGGGGCCTGTCGCAGGTGGCCAGGCTGCTCTACCGGGGCTGCCCCGTGACCGTGGTCCTGACCGACGGCGACGGTCAGCTGACCCGTGTCCCGTCCGGCAGGCGGGGAGCGGACCGGTCCGCGACCGTCGTGGTCCAGGGTCCGGTGGGCGAGCTCGCCCTGCACGCCTTCGACCGGGCCGGCGCCGCCCAGGTCACCGTCGACGGCGAGCCCGAGGCCGTCCGTGCGCTGGACGGGTTCCGGGCACGCTGACCGGCGGCATCCGATGGGTCAGCGGACGACGATCCCGCCGGCCCGCAGGTGGTCCTTGACCTGCCCGATGGTCAGGGCACCGAAGTGGAACACGCTGGCCGCGAGGATCGCGTCGGCACCGGCGCGTGCCGCCTCGAGGAAGTGCTCGGGTGTGCCCGCTCCCCCGCTGGCGATCAGCGGGACCGAGACCACCTCGCGCACCGCGCCGAGCATCTCGAGGTCGAACCCCGAGGTCGTGCCGTCCGCGTCCATCGAGTTGAGCAGGACCTCGCCCGCACCGAGGTCGACCGCTCGGCGTGCCCACTCGATCGCGTCGATCCCCGTGCCCCGACGGCCCCCGTGCGTGGTGACCTCGAACCCCGAGGGCGTGGCCGGACCGTCCACGACCCGCCGGGCGTCGACCGAGAGCACCAGCACCTGGCTGCCGAACCGTCGCGCGATCTCGGCCACCAGCGCTGGCCGCGCGATCGCCGCGGTGTTGACCCCGACCTTGTCGGCACCCGCCCGCAGCAGCCGGTCGACGTCGTCGGTGGTGCGCACACCACCACCGACCGTCAGCGGGACGAAGACCTCCTCTGCCGTGCGGTGCACCACGTCGTAGGTGGTGGCACGGTCTGAGGAGGACGCCGAGACGTCGAGGAACGTGATCTCGTCCGCACCCTCGAGGTCGTACCGCCGTGCGAGCTCGACAGGGTCGCCGGCGTCCCGCAGGTCGGCGAAGTTGACGCCCTTGACGACGCGGCCGGCATCGACGTCCAGGCACGGGATGACCCTGACAGCGGCAGTCATGCGCAGTCCTCAGCTGTTGCGGCCGTTGGCGGCCAGGATGTCGACGACGAAGACGAGGGTCTCGGTAGCAAGCTCCTGGTCGGTACCCCCATAGCCGAGCGACGGCGGGATGATGAGCAGGACCTGCGAGCCGACAGTCTGCTCGACGAGCCCCTCGTCCCACCCCGCGATGACGCTGCCCACACCGATCGGGAACGGGGCGGGCAGCTTGCCCGGGTCCCAGCTCGAGTCGAAGACCGTGCCGTCGGACCAGCGGACCCCGGTGAACTGGACGGTGATCACCTGCATCGGCTCGACCTGCGGCCCGGTGGCCTTGATCAGCGGCTGGACGACCAGCTCGCTGGGCGGCTCGCCCTCCGGGATCGTGACGGTCGGTTCGCCGTTCTCGGCGAGCTCGACGGTGGGCAGACCGTCACGGGGCTCGACAGGCTCGCCCGCCGCGCGGGTGGGAAGCAGGTCGAAGACCGCCACGGTCGACGAGCTCTGACCGTCCGAGGGCGGCGCGAGGTGCAGGATCCGCGAACCGACGGTCCGCCCGCTGAGCGCCCGGTAGATGTCGACCCCCAGGGCCTCGGCGCTCAGCAGGTAGGGACGCGGATCGCTGGTGAACGTCTCGCCGACCAGGCTCGCGTCAGCGCCGGCCTCGGCGTAGTAGTCCACGAGGATCGGTTGCCCGTCGGCCACCGAGGGCCCCTCGCCCTCCCAGACGACCTCAGCCCTGGCCTCACCCACGGTCAGGGGCGCCTCGTACTCCAGGACCGGGACCTGGCCCGGCTCACCGGTCACGACCACCTCCGGGGCAGAACCCTGCTCGGGTGAGCATCCCGAGAGGAGGGCGGCCGCCACCGTCAAGGAGGTGAGGACCGTGGTGAGGCGACGCACGGGGAGCCTTCCGGTCGGGCTGGGCAGACAGGGGTGCGACGCCCGAGCACACCGGCCCGGTCCGTCGCGTCGCTCACTGTACGTGCTCAGGAGACCCCGTTGTGCCCCCTGCGGGCGGACGCTCACACAACCCCTACATCGACTCCAGCAGCCGGTCCACGCGCTCGTCGACGCTCAGGAACGGGTCCTTGCACAGGACCGTTCTCTGGGCCTGGTCGTTGAGCTTGAGGTGCACCCAGTCGACCGTGTAGTCACGACGGGCCTCCTGGGCCCGCCGGACGAAGTCGCCCCGCAGCTTGGCCCGGGTCGTCTGAGGCGGGACCGCCGTGGCCTCGAAGACGTCGAGGTCGGTCACGACCCGTTCGACCATCCCCCTCGACGCGAGCAGGTTGTACAGGCCCTCGGTCCGCGAGATGTCGTGGTACGCCAGGTCGAGGCGCGCGATGCGGGGGTCGTCCAGGCTCAGCCCGTGCTTGGCCTGGTACCGCTCGATCAGCCGCAGCTTGATCACCCAGTCCAGCTCGCGGTCGACCAGGGCGAGGTTCCCGGTCCGCACGGCGCGCAGGCCCCGCTCCCACAGGTCCAGGGTCTGCTTGATCACCGGGGTCAGCTCGACCCCGGTGGCGACGAAGTCCTGGACCCGGGAGAGGAACTCCTCCTGGATCTCGACCGCGGAGGCCGTACGCCCGTTGGCGAGCTGCACCGGCTTGTTCCCGGTCCGGTCGTGACTGATCTCCCGGATCGCCCGCATGGGGTTCTCGAGCGCGATCTCCCGCATCGGGATGCCGGCCTCGACCAGCCGGAGCACCAGGTCGGTCGCACCGACCTTGAGCAGGGTCGTGGTCTCGGACATCGAGGAGTCCCCGACGATCACGTGCAGCCTGCGGTAGAGCTCGGCATCGGCGTGCGGCTCGTCGCGGGTGTTGATGATCGGCCGTGACCGCGTGGTCGCGCTCGACACCGACTCCCAGATGTGATCGGCCCGCTGGCTCAGGCAGTACGTCGCCCCGCGGGTGGTCGGCAGCACCTTGCCCGCACCGGCCAGCACCTGTCGGGTGATGAGGAACGGGACCAGCACGTCGGCGAGGCGTCCGAAGTCACCCTGCCGGCGCACCAGGTAGTTCTCGTGGCACCCGTAGGAGTTCCCGGCCGAGTCGGTGTTGTTCTTGAACAGGTGGATGCGGCCCGCGACGCCCTCGTGCTCGAGGCGTTGCTGCGCATCGGCGACCAGGCCCTCGAGGATCCGCTCCCCGCCCCGGTCGTGAGCCACGAGCTGACGCACGTCGTCGCACTCGGCTGTCGCGTACTCCGGGTGCGAGCCGACATCCAGGTACAGGCGTGAGCCGTTGCGCAGGAACACGTTCGAGGACCTGCCCCAGGCCACCACCTTGCGGAAGAGGTAGCGGGCGACCTCGTCCGCCGACAGCCCCCGCCCGCTGTCCACCGCGCACGTCACGCCGTACTCGGTCTCGAGGCCGAAGATCCTGCGGTCCATGACTCAGCCCTGCTCGGCAGGGTGCGACGGCGCAGGCGGTGGGTCGTCGACCTGCGTCGGGAGGAGGTCGGTCAGCATCGCGGCCGGCAACCGACGGAAGGCCCGGCGCGGGCGCGTCCGGTCGAGCACGGCGACCTCGAGCTGGTCGGGCGGGATGACCCTGGGCTCACCCTCGGGCTGCAGACCGAGCACCTGGACCGCCAGGCGCACCGCTCCGGACAGGTCCATGCCGGGCTGCCAGTCCTGCGAGAGACGTGCCCCGATCTGCTCGGCCTGCCCGCCCATCACGACGTGCCCGCGCTCGTCGGCGACCGACCCGTCGTAGGAGAGCCGGTAGATCTGGTCCTCCTCGGCGGTGGCGCCGACCTCGGCGACGACCAGCTCGACCTCGAGGGGCTTGGACTCGGTGGTGAACACCGTGCCCAACGTCTGGGCATAGGCGTTCGCCAGTCCGCGCGCGCTGACGTCGGTGCGGTCGTAGGAGTAGCCACGCAGGTCCGCGTAGCGCACCCCGGCCACCCGCAGGTTCTCGAACTCGTTGTACTTGCCGACCGCAGCGAACGCGATCCGGTCGTAGATCTCCGAGACCTTGTGCAGGGCCCGTGAGGGGTTCTCGGTGGCGAACGCGATGCCCTCGTCGTACGCGAGCACCACCACCGGGCGACCGCGCGCGATGCCCTTGCGGGCGTAGTCGGCCCGGTCCTTCATGAGCTGCTCGGGCGAGACGTAGAACGGCATGCTCATCGCTGGTCACCCCCCGTCGCCCCGGTCGCCCGGCGCGCCGACTCGACCTCGACCACCGCGGCGGTCAGTGCGTCGTCGTCGACCCGCCGGTACCCCTCGGCGGTGACCGTGGCCACCACCGGCCAGATCCGGCGCGCGAGGTCAGGGCCGCCCGTGGCGGAGTCGTCGTCCGCGGCGTCGACCAGTGCATGGAGCACGGTGCGCACCGCGTCCGAGGGCGTCATCCCGGGCCACCAGAGCTTCTTGAGCGAGCCCCGGGCGAAGACCGCCCCCGAGCCCACGCTGTGGTGCTCTCGCTCCTCGTACCGTCCCCCGGTCACGTCGTAGGAGAAGATACGCCCGGCCCTCCGGTCCAGGTCGTAGCCGGCGAAGAGAGGGACCACGGCCAGACCCTGCATGGCCAGCCCGAGGCTCCCGCGGATCATCGTGGCCAACCGGTTGGCCTTGCCGTCGAGCGACAGGAGCGTCCCCTCGATCTTCTCGTAGTGCTCGAGCTCGAGCTGGAAGAGCCTCACCAGCTCCAGGGCGAGCCCGGCGGTCCCGGCGATGCCGATCGCGGAGTACTCGTCTGCCGGGAAGACCTTCTCGATCTCCCGGCTCGCGATCATCGACCCCATCGTCGCGCGACGGTCCCCGGCCATGACCACACCGCCCTCGAAGGAGCAGGCCACGATCGTGGTGCCGTGCGGGCTCGCGGGCACCTCACCCACCGGCAACCCACGGCCGATCGGCAGCATCCCGGGGGCGTGCGCGGCGAGGAAGTCCAGGAACGAGGCGTTCCCGGTGGCGGTGAACGCCAGGGGCAGTCGACCCGAGGGGTCCGAGTTCTCCGGTGGCATCAGTGGTCACTGCCCGCCCTTCTGCACGAACCCGCGCACGAAGGACTCCGCGTTGGACTCCAGGACCTCGTCGATCTCCTCCAGGAGCGCGTCGACCTCGGCGTCACGCGCCTGCGCGCCCGGGGCGGTGGGGACCGGAGCCTCAGGGGCGTCGTCGTCCGGCCGGTCGTCGTGCTCGCGGTGGCTCTGTTCCTGCCCAGCCATGATGGACCTCCCGGTGCGGTGGACCTGACCCCTCGATCCTAGGCGGCCCGTGCGACACGCACGTCCCCCGGCCCGGCCGACCTCATTCGATGCCGAGCAGCTCGACCAGCGTGGCCGCGTCCGGTGACCGGTCCAGCAGCTCACCCACGTGCGCCCTGGTCCCTCGCCACGGGTCGCGCAGCGGGATCCGACGCAGGCTCGACAGGCTCGCGACGTCCAGGACCACCGAGTCCCAGCTCGCCGCCCGCACCTCCCCGCGGAACCGGCGGACCACGTTGCCGCGGAAGAACGCCCGGGTGTCCGACGGCGGCTCGTGCACGGCCTGCGCGACGTCGGCGTCCGTGGTCAGCCGCTCGACCGCGCCCGAGGCCTGCAGCCGGTGGAAGATCCCTCGCTCGGGACGCACGTCCGACCACTGGATGTCCATCGCGGCGAGCCGCGGGTGGTCCCAGGCCAGGTGGTCGCGTGAGCGAAGGCCCTCGAGCAGCCGCAGCTTGGCCACCCACTCGACCTCCCGCGCACAGGACATCGGGTCGTCGGCGAGCCGGTCGAGCACCGAGGCCCAACGGTCGAGCACCAGCCGGGTCGCCTCGTCGGGCGCACCCTGGGTGACCCCGAGCGCCGCCCGGACGGCCTCCAGGTAGGCACCCTGGACCTCGAGCGCCGTCATCCGCCGACCGTCCGCGAGGTCGAGTGTCTGCCGCAGGCTCAGGTCACGGCTGACCTGACGCACCGCGCCGACCGGGTCCGCCAGTCGCAGCCCCGCGAGCGGCGCGAGCAGCTCGGGGTGCGTCTGCCCCTCCTCGACGAGCCACAGCAGCAGCGAGGTGGTCCCCAGCCGCAGGTACGTCGCGACCTCGAGCAGGGTGGCGTCGCCGATGATCAGGTGCAGGCGCCGCCACCTGGTCCGGTCGGCGTGCGGCTCGTCGCGGGTGTTGACGATCGGCCGCCGCAGCGTGGTCTCGAGCCCGACCTCGGCCTCGATGTAGTCCGCGCGCTGCGAGAGCTGGAACCCGGCCCCCTGCCCGGCGACGCCCAGACCGACCCGTCCCGCGCCGGTGAAGACCTGACGCGTGACCAGGAACGGGGTCAGCAGGCGCACGATCTCCTCGAACGGGACCGCACGGTCGACCAGGTAGTTCTCATGGGTCCCGTACGAGGCACCCTTGCCGTCGACGTTGTTCTTGTAGAGCACGACATCCGGCATCGCCGGGTTCGCCGTCAGGGAGCGTGACGCGGCGAGCATCACGGACTCGCCGGCCTTGTCCCACAGCACCGCGTCGAGCGGGTTGGTGACCTCGGGCGAGGAGTACTCGGGGTGCGCGTGGTCGACGTACAGCCGGGCCCCGTTGGTCAGGATCGAGGTCGCAGCAGCCGGGTCGTCGTACTCCTCGCTGGCCGGGCGCGCGACGTGCGTGACGTCCAAGCCCTGCTGCGTCGGTCCGGACGGCGCCGGACGGTCCGGGTCGTCGGTGAGCAGCGACGGGTGCGCCGAGGCCCGTTGCAGACGGAACCCGCGCGCGTCCGCCAACGGGTCCTCGTCCTCGTAGTCCCAGCGTGCACGGGCACCTGCACCGTGCCCGGCGCGCTCGTCCACGAGCTGGGCGTACGCGGCCACCACGTGGCTCGACAGGAGCATCGGGTTGGCGTTCGGACGGCCCGGCTGGACCAGCCCGTACTCGGTCTCGATCCCCATCACGCGGCGCACTGTCACCCGGCCAGGGTAGTGCGGAGGGTCAGAGGTACTGGCCTGTGGGCGTCACCGTCTCGATGGTCCGGCCCGTCCCGGTGCCCCGCTTGCCCTGGACGATGGTGCGGATGAACACGATCCGCTCGCCCTTCTTGCCCGAGATCCTCGCCCAGTCGTCGGGGTTGGTCGTGTTGGGCAGGTCCTCGTTCTCCTTGAACTCCTCGACGCACGCGGCCAGGAGGTGCTCGACCCGGATCCCCCGATGACCGGTGGCCAGGAGCTCCTTGATCGCAGACTTCTTCGCACGGTCCACGATGTTCTGGATCATCGCGCCCGAGCTGAAGTCCTTGAAGTACAGGATCTCCTTGTCGCCGCTGGCGTAGGTGACCTCCAGGAAGTGGTTCTCCTCGGTCTCGGCGTACATCCGCTCGACGACCCGCTGGATCATGGCCTCGACAGCGGCATCCGCGTCACCACCGTGCTCGTCGACGTCGTCCTGGCTCATCGGCAGGGCAGCGGTGAGGTACTTGCCGAAGATCTCGCGCGCGGCCTCGGCGTCCGGACGCTCGATCTTGATCTTCACGTCGAGCCGCCCCGGTCGCAGGATCGCCGGGTCGATCATGTCCTCGCGGTTCGACGCGCCGATGACGATGACGTTGTCGAGCCGCTCGACCCCGTCGATCTCGCTCAGCAGCTGGGGGACGATCGTGGTCTCCACGTCGCTCGACACACCCGTCCCGCGCGTGCGGAACAGCGACTCCATCTCGTCGAAGAACACCACCACGGGCGTCCCCTCCGAGGCCTTCTCCCGAGCACGGGCGAAGATCAGCCGGATGTGGCGCTCGGTTTCCCCCACGTACTTGTTGAGCAGCTCGGGGCCCTTGACGTTCAGGAAGTAGCTCTTGCCGGGGGCACCCGGCGATCCGTCCGCCGAGGGGAGCACGACCATGTCGGCCAGCGACCGGGCCACCGCCTTGGCGATGAGCGTCTTGCCGCAGCCGGGCGGACCGTAGAGCAGCACACCCTTGGGCGGACGCAGCCCGTGCTCGCGGAAGAGCTCGGGGTGGGCGAACGGCAGCTCGACCGCGTCGCGGATCTGCTCGATCTGCGGCCCCAGGCCTCCGATGTCCTCGTAGGCGATGTCGGGGACCTCCTCGAGGATCAGCTCCTCGACCTCGGACCGTGGGATGCGCTCGAAGACAAAACCGGTGCGCGACTCGATGGTCAGCGCATCACCCACCCGCAGCGGGCCGTCCACCAGCGGCCCGGCGAGGCGCACCACGCGCTCCTCGTCGGCGCGACCCACGACCAGCGCCCGATCGGCACCGATGAGCTCCTTGACGGTGACGAGCTCCCCGACCTCTTCGTAGCCGCCGGCCTCGACGACCGTCAGGGCCTCGTTGAGCTTGACCTCCTGGCCTGGACGCAGCGTGGAGACGTCGACGGCCGGGGCGCTCTGGACGTGCATCTTGCGGCCTGCAGAGAGGATCTCGACCGATCCGTCCTCACGCGCGGCGAGGAAGGTCGCGAAGGTGCCGGGCGGCTTGCTCAGGTCGTCGAGCTGCTGCTGGAGCTCGACGATCCGGTCCCGCGCACCGCGCAGCGCCTCGGCGAGCCGCTCGTTCTTGCTCGCCAGGGCGGCGGCCTGACGTGCGGCGTCGGTGCTGGCCGGGCCTCCGACCGCGCCCGTGCCCCGTGCCGGCCCTGTGAGGTCCTGGCGGTCCTGATCCGGTTGGGTCATGGTGCCTCCCGCTGGTGCACGTCGCTCGACGCCCACGGGCGTCGGTCCGAACACCACGAGCCTATGCCGAGGCGTCAGTCGCTGCCGGGATCGTCCGCCGGCTGGTCGACGGCCGACGTGATGCCGTCCGTGCCGGCGGCCTCGGGCGTGAGGGGACCCGCCGTCCCGACCGGTCCGGTCGCACCGAGATCGCGTCGCACCCGACGGATCTTCTTGTCCGAGACGGCTCGCTCGCCGAGCTCCTCGGGATCCCAGGCGGTCTCGTCGAGCACCGGGTAGTTCCCCTTGGCCGGGCGGCGACGTCGGACCGGTGCGCTCACGCCGTCCGCCATGCGTCGGACGGTCAACAGGAAGCCGGTGTGACCCACCATGCGGTGCTGGGGTCGCACCGCGAGGCCCTCGAGGTGCCAGCCGCGCACCATCGACTCCCATGCCTCGGGCTCGGTGAAGCGGCCGTCGTCGCGCAGGTCCTCGGCCAGCCGCGACAGCTGGGTCGTGGTGGCCACGTAGGCGACCAGGACACCGCCGGGCGCCAGGGCACGGGCCACCGCGTCGAGGTTCTCCCAGGGGGCGAGCATGTCGAGCACGACCCTGTCGACCGACCCGTCCGGCTCGGCCGACGGCAGCACGTCGCTCAGGTCCCCGACCGACAGCCGCCAGGCCGGGTGGGTGCCGCCGAAGAACCCCTCGACGTTGGCCCGGGCGATCGCCGCGAAGTCCTCCCGGCGCTCGATCGACCTCAGGTAGCCGCCGTCACCCACCGCACGGAGCAGCGACATCGTCAGCGCCCCCGACCCGACCCCGGCCTCGACCACCCGGGCGCCCGGGTAGATGTCCGCCATGGCCACGATCTGGCCGGCGTCCTTGGGGTAGACCACGGCCGCCCCGCGCGGCATGGACAGCACGTAGTCGGCCAGCAGCGGGCGGACCGCGAGGTACTCGATGCCCGCCGTGTTGGCCACCACGGACCCCTCGGGCGCCCCGATGAGGTCGTCGTGGCGGAAGTACCCCTTGTGGGTGTGGAAGCTCGCCCCCGGGGCGAGGGTGATGGTGTGCAGCCGGCCGCGAGGGTCGGTCAGCTGGACCCGGTCGCCGACCCGCAGCGGGCCCCGTCGCGCGCGGGCCCCCGTGACGACCGGGATCTCGTGCTCGGCGGGAGGGGCGTCGGTGCGGTCTGCGTCGGCTGTCACGAGCCAGGAGTCTAGGTGGAGGGCCGCAGCGCGGTGACGACGTCCTGCGCCCGCAGCAGTCCGACCACCCGCCCGCCCGGTCCGGTCACGACCATGACCGGGGCCAGCCGGGCAGCTGCCGCCACCGCCCGCAACGCGTCGTTGCCGGTGAGCGACCCGTCGACCTCCGCCCCGGGAGGCAGGGGTACCGCGACGGCGGTCAGCGGCGTGGACCCCCGCAGCGCGACGGGGACCGCAGCGGCGGCCGCCCTCTCGACGACGCCCAGCACCTCACCCGAGGTACCGAGCAGGACGACGTCGGGCCCGCTCGCGTCACCGGGCACGGCCTCGTCCAGGGTGGCCGTGGCGACGGCTCCCACGGCGGGGGTCATCAGGTCCCGTACCGACAGCGCCTCGACGGCCCGTTCACCGCGCGCGCCCTGCACCGACCGGCTCGCCCCGCTCCACAGGAAGGAGGCGATCAGCACGGACCAGACCACCTGGAGGAGATCGTGCTCCCGGTCCTGCAGGGCGGGAGCCGCCAGGGCCCACAGCACGATGGCGGCCGCGACCGCGCGCCCGACCCACGCCGCGACCAGGGTCCCCCGGTGCCGTGACCCTCCCACCCTCCACACCAGGGCCTCCAGGACCCGTCCACCGTCCAGGGGAAGACCGGGCACCAGGTTGAAGGCGCCGACGAAGGCGTTGGCGACGGCAGCGGCGCCGACGAGCAGCGCGACCAGCGACGTCGAGGGGAGCACCGTCCACAGTGCCGCGCTGAGCCCGGCGAGCACCAGGTTGACCGCAGGCCCGGCGATCGCCACCAGCGCGCTCGTCGACGGGGTGGGTGCTGCGGCGCCGAACTGCGTGTGCCCGCCCCACAGGGTCACCGCGAGCTCACGGACGACCAGCCCACGCCGCCGCGCGACCGTCGCGTGGGCGAGCTCGTGCAGGAAGACCGAGCCGAAGAGCAGCAGGACGAAGGCCAGCGCGACGACGTAGGCCTCACCGCCGATCCCGGGGGCGAAGATCCGTACGGTCGGCGTGAAGAGCAGCGTGAGGACCACGGCGGCCACGACCCAGCCCGGTGAGACCACCACCGGCGCACCGGCGGCCCGACCCACGACCCATCCCTTGGTGCCACCGTGCGCACCGTCGGCTCTCTCCACAGGCGAAACCCTACGGGGGACCGTGTCGTACCGACGACGTACCCTGCAGGCGTGCCGACCGATCCAGCGACACCCGTCATGCTGCCCGCCCCGTCGGGCGGCCCCGCTCCGCTGACCGCCGACGTGACGGTCCCGGCCACCGGCGTCGACGACCTGCCGGACGGTCTGCAGGCCGGGCGACGCCCTCGCTCCGCACCGGGTCTGTCGCCCTCCCGGGCCAACGACTTCCTCCAGTGCCCGCTGCTCTTCCGCTTCCGGGTGATCGACCGGCTGCCCGAGCCTGCGAGCGCAGCCGCGGTGCGCGGGACGCTCGTCCACGCGGTCCTCGAGCGGGTCTTCGACGTCCCCGCCGGCCGTAGGACCTTGGACCACGCCCGCGGCCTGCTGGCTGGCGAGTGGGAGCGCATGGTGCGGGAGGAGCCGGCCGTCGCCGAGGTCCTCGAGGACGCCGACGACCTCACCGGGTGGTTCGACCATGCCGGTGCGCTGCTCGAGACCTACTACACGCTCGAGGACCCGAACCGGCTCGAGCCTGCCGAACGCGAGCTCACGGTCCGGACCGAGCTCGAGGACGGCCTGCAGCTGCGCGGGATCGTCGACCGGCTCGACGTCGCCCCCGACGGCGCCCTGCGCGTCGTGGACTACAAGACCGGGAAGTCACCGCGGGCAGGGTACGAGGGTGGCGCCCTGTTCCAGATGCGCTTCTACGCGCTGGTGCTGTCCCGTCTGCGTGGCCGGATCCCCGCCATGCTCCAGCTCGTCTACCTGGGCGACGGCACCCTGCTGCGGCACGTCCCGGACGCCGCCGAGATCGAGACCACCGAGAAGCGGGTGCGCGCCATCTGGGCGGGTATCCGCAGCACGGCGGAGCAGGGCAGCTGGCGGCCGCGGACCAGCAAGCTGTGCGGCTGGTGCGCGCACCAGTCCATCTGCCCGGCGTTCGGCGGAACGCCCCCGCCCGTGCCGGAAGGGGCTGTCGAGCTGAGCCTCGGCGTCAGGCCCCTGACCGCACGAGCAGGTCGATGACCTCACCGGAGGCGATGCGCGCGAGGTCGCCGAGGTCGATCTCGGCGAGGGAGCCGACCCGGCTCAGGCCCGGCGCGGCGACCACCGGTGCGATGTGCTCGACACCCAGGGTCGACGCCCCGGCGGCCAGGGCCGACCCGATGCCCGGCGGGGAGTCCTCGATCGCCACGCACTCCCGGACGTCGACCCCGAGCATCTGCGCGGCCCGCAGGTACGGCTCGGGGTGGGGCTTGCCGAAGGTGACCTCGTCCCCTGTGACGACCGCCGCGAACGATCCCTGCGGTGCCGCGGCGACGACGGTGGCGGCCAGGCGCCGGTAGGACATCGTCACCAGGGCGCACGGGACCCCCGCGTGGCGCAGGGCCACCAACAGCTCGAGGGCACCAGGTTGCCACTCGACGTGCCGGGAGATCGCCTCGGAGACACCGTCGACCAGACGCTCGGTGATCACCTCGACCGGCAGGTCGACCCCGTGCCCCTGCAAGATCTTCGCGGCAGCAGGCAGCGGCAGCCCGATCATCTGCAAGGCGTCGTGCTCGGTCCACTCCCCACCGTGCTCACCGACCAGTGCGGCCTCGGCGGCCATCCACGACGGCTCGGTGTCCACCAGGGTCCCGTCCATGTCCCACAGGACCGCCGCGGGCAGGGTGCCGGTCGGGTCGTGGGAACGGCCTGCTGTGCCGCCGTCGGGTCGGGGGGTCACGATGGGCTCCCGTCGTGACCGTGCCTCATCTCATGCATCACGCGAGGCTACCTGCCCAGCGGCTGGACGCCGGCGCCCGTGCGCGAGATCACCCCCGGTCGCACCTCGGCAGGCGATGAGCGACGGCCTCGCGCCCACCTCGACCCGTCTACCCGCCGATCCCTGCCGCGATGATGCTGGTGACCACGACCGACGTGATCGTGACGGTGGAGAACCCCGCGACGATCATCTTGGGGAGGATGGCGGCCTCGATCGCAGCAGCCTCATCCGCAGTCTCACCGGCGCCCCGCGCGGCCTCCTGGCTGAGGATCAGCGTCCCGGGGAAGCCGTACAAGGACGTGAGGCCGATCGCGACGGACATCGGGACGCTGTAGCCGAGGAGCTTGCCGACGGCAGCGGCGAACAGGGTGATGCCCACGAGCCCGAAGACGAACGCCAGCGCGAGCGGGAGTGCCAGGGCCGCCACGTCGGACGGCGAGACACCGGCGAGCGGCGCGAACACGAGGATGAGGATCGAGATCATCATCAGCCCCAGGGCGTCGATCCCGGCCAGGGCGGACGGCTTGAGCACGCCCGCGGCCCGGAGCGTGATGCCGAGGAGCAGTGCGACCACGAAGGTGTTGAGCACGCCGTCCGTCAGGCCGTCGACGCCGATGGAGACCAGGACGACGACGCCGATCACGAAGAGCGTCCCGGCCGTCGTCCGCAGCGCAGCGGGAAGCCTCGTGCCCGCGGCGGTCCCCTCCTCCGCTGCGGGCGCCGGCGGAAGGTCCCCGGCGCGGTACGCGACCTTGAGCCGCTGCGCCTCACGTCGGAGGATGAGGGAGGTCAACGGGAAGCCGACAAGGCCCTGCAGAGCTGCGATGAGGACCGGGAAGATCGCGACCGACGTGAGTCCGAACCCCAGCGCGGCCTCCTGGACGATCAGGACCGAGATGGTCCCCCCGCTGAGGGCACCCGTCCCGGCCACCACGAAGTCCAGGGCGCTCGCGACGCCCTCGTAGCCACCGGGGGCACGACCCCCGAAGATCAGCGCGGCCACGAGCAGCGCGATGCCGATGCCGACCACCGTGGCGATGCCGACCAGGAGCGTCCTCCACTGCTTGCGGAAGTCGTCGAGGCCGATGAGCGTCCCCAGGTGGACGATGATGAAGCCCACCACCACCCCGCCCAGGCCCAGGAGCGCCGAGCTCGAGAGCAGGTCGTCGGGGAAGACGTCGGTGAGGAACCCGACGAGGAAGATCAGCGACGCGACGAACAGCGACGAGAGCAGCGATCGCGTCTTCTTGGCGACGAGGTCGCTGACGGTCCAGACCGCCATGACGACGACGAACGCGAGCACCGGGTTCATGCCGGCAGGTCTCCCCCGTCGGTGGATCCGCCGGGTGCAGCAGACTCGAACCCCCGCGCGAGCTCCAGGAGCAGTCGCGCACCGAAGCCGGTGGCCCCCTTCGAGCGCCACGCCTCGTCCGACTCGGCCTGCATGGGACCGCAGATGTCGAGGTGCGCCCATGGCACGTCGTCCACGAAGTCCTCGAGGAACAGGGCCGCGGTGATCGCCCCGGCGTACGGACCGCCGAGGTTGGAGATGTCGGCGACGTCGGAGTCGAGCTGCTTGCGGTACCGCCGCTCGAGCGGCAGCTGCCAGACACGCTCGTCCGTGGCGTCGGCCGCTGCACGCACACGGTCGACGAGGGCCTGGTCGTTGCCCAGCGTGACGGCCATGGCCGGCCCGAGCGCGGCGAGCGCGGCGCCGGTCAGCGTCGCCACCGTCACCACGGCCGACGGCGCCTCCTCCGTGGCCAGGACGAGGGCGTCGCTCATGACCAGCCGGCCCTCGGCGTCGGTGTTCTTCACCTCGATGGTGGTGCCGCCACGGGTGTGCAGGACATCCCCGAGCACGTACGCGCCGCCCGAGGGCACGTTGTCGGTGCACGCCAGGAAGCCGGTGACTCGGCACGCCACCCCGCTCTCGCGCAGCGCGGTGAAGGCGCCGAGGATCGCGGCCGCACCCCCCATGTCCATCTTCATCAGCAGGTGCATGGGATCGGACGGCTTGAGGCTGATGCCGCCGGAGTCGTACATGATCCCCTTGCCGACCAGCGTCAGGTGCTGCCGGCCGCCCTCCGGTGCGTGGACCAGCTTGATCAGCCGCGCCTCCTCCACGCTCCCCCGGTTGACCCCCAGGAGTCCCCCGCAGCCCATCGCGATGAGCTGCGCCTCGTCGAACACCTCGACGTCGAAACCATACGTGCGCCCGAGCTCCACCGCGACGTCCGCAAGGTCAGGGGCGGTGAGGTGAGCGGCGGGGGTGTTGGTGAGGTCGCGTGCGACCGAGGTCGCCCGCGCGGTGACCGAACCGGTCGCCGCTCCCGCCCCGGCCTCGGCGAGCTCCGCACCGTCGAGCCGAAGCCGGAGCACTGCCAGGGGTGGGTCCGTGGGGCTGCTCTTCAGCCCTGCGTAGCGGTAGCGGGAGAGGACGACACCCTCGGTCAGCGCCTGTGCCGCGGCCTGCGGGTCGACGCCTCCGAGCGCGGGGAGCCGCAGCCCGACGTGCTCGGCCCGGGGGGCGGCGCGGCCGAGCGCCGCGGCGGCGTCGCGCAGGGTCTCCTCGCCCTGATCCGCGAGGGGGCCTCCCCCCACGGCGACCCGGAACGGGGACTCCTCGGTGGGCAGCACGAGGGCACTGCCGACCTTCGCGTCGAACCCGGTGCGGGTGAGGGCCTCGCGCGACAGACCGAGTTCGTCGGGCACCGCTCCGTCGGTGTGCACCACCACACCCACCACGTCGACGTCCGAGAGGTCGTCGACCACGGTCACGGCCGGTCGAGCCCGCTCGGACGGCACCGGGGTGAAGGACTCGGGGATGAGCTTGTTCGGCCGGCGTGCCATGGCGAGCCTCCTTCGTGTGCGAGCACCGCGGCTCGCGCTCGTGACCAGCCTCGTGCGCGGTCCGCCCGAGAGGATCACCCGTTTCGGGTCACGCCGTCACCGGAACGGCCACACCACGGGGATGACGACGAGCGCGATCACGAGCCACGTCACGAGGAGCACCGCACCCAGTCGCCAGTAGTCGCCGAAGCGGTAGCCGCCGGGGCCCATGATCATCATGTTCGCGGGGGTCGCGATCGGGGTGAGGAAGGAGGCAGCGCCGGCCACGGCCACCGTCATGAGGACCGGCTCGACGGCCACACCGCCGTCGCTCGCCGCGGCCAGCGCGATCGGGACGACGATCAGCACCGTGGCGGTGTTGCTCACCACCTGGCCCAGCGCGGCCGTGACGAGGAAGAGCGCCAGGAGCAGCAGGTACGGGGACGCGTCCGTCAGGGAGCCCAGCAGCGCACCCGCGAGCAGGTCCGCGGCACCCGAGTCGGAGATCGCCGTGGAGAGCGGGATGAGTCCGCCGAGGAGCACCACCGTCTGCCAGGACACGGCCCGGTACGCCTGCGGAGGGGAGACGACGCGCAGCAGCACCATCGCCGCAGCTGCGCCGAGGCCCGCGACCGCGGGTGGCACCACGCCGGTCGCGAGCAGGACGACCATGACCACCAGGACGCCGAGCGCCTCGGCCGACCTGAGCCCCAGGGGTACGGTCTGGCGGCGCAAGGTCTCCGGGGAGTCGACGATCAGCACGTCACGGTCGTCGAGCAGGCTGTCGATGACGGCCCACGGGCCGTGCAGCACCAGACTGTCGCCTTCGGTGACCACCACGCCGCTCGTCCCGGTCTCGCGTCCACGGTGACGCACCGCGAGAACCACCAGCTCTCCCATGCGGACCATCCCGGGGAACACCCGCTCACCGACGAGGGGCGACCGGGGTGCGACGACGACCTCGACCACCCCCGCCTCCCGGGTCACCAGCGCGTCGTCGCTGACCGGCCGGAGACCCACATCCAGCTGCCTGACCTCGGCGAAGGTGAGGACGTCGGTGGCGGGCCCGCTCACCACGATCACGTCCCCGGGAACGATCATGTGGTTCGGCGGGGCCGCTGCCCCGTCGGGTCTCTGCACCCCGAGGACTGCCATTCCCGGCGGGTGGTCGGCGGGCACGGAGGAACCGATCAGGGGCGACCCGGGCCTGACGCCCAGCCGGTAGAAGCCGTCCTGCAGGGCGTAGTGCCCTGACAGGACGCGGGCCTGCCGACTCAGGTCGCCGACCGGTGACGCACTCGCCGAGCTCGGCAGCAGGCGCTCCCCGAGGAGGGTGCAGAGCACCACGGTGGCCGCGACGAGCGGCAGACCGACGAGGGCGTACTCGAAGAAGCCGAACCGCCCGGCGCCCGACTCGACCGCAGCGTCGCTGACGATGACGTTGACAGGGCTACCGGTCAGGGCGAGCAACGATCCCGCGTGGGCCGCGAACGCGAGCGGGATGAGCATCTTCGACGGGGGGTGGTCGTTGCGTACCGCGATCACGACGACCATCGGCAGCAGGGCGGCGACGGCACCGTTGGGGCTCACCAACGCGGTGAGCACGGCAGCGAGCAGCATGACCGCGATGAGCAGTGCGCGCCGTCCGGTCCCGGCACGCTCCGTGATGACCTGTCCCGCCCACGTGGTCACGCCGGTGGCGTCGAGCGCCTCGCTCACCACGAAGAGCGAGGCGACGAACACCACCACCGGGTCACCGAACCCGCCGAGCGCCGTGCCGACGTCGAGCACCCCGGTGGCGTACAGCGCGAGGGCCGTGAAGATGGCGACCACGCCGACCGGCAGCCGGTTCCACAGGAAGAGCGCCACCGTGCAACCGAGCACCACGAGGCTGACGACAGCAGGGTCCATGTCTCCCGGCCGCTCTCTGCCGGCCCGCGCTACTGCTCTTCGAGGGTCAGGCCTTCAGTGCTGTCACCGAGCACCAGGGTGCTCCCGTCCAGGCGCAGCGCCGGCTCGGACATGAGGAATGCCTCGAGCCAGTCGTCCTGCCGCGAGAGGTCGTCGCCGCAGGCCATCATCGTCTGCGCCATCGGTTCGGCGACCCTCAGGACGTCCCCCTCCCAGGTCGCCCCGCCGTTGAGCGTGTTGCACCCGGCGTGCACCGAGATGCGGTCCGACTGGAAGATGACCTGCACCGCAGTTCCCTCGACGAGCTCGTACCCCGCGACGTCCGTCGAGACGAACGTCCTGCCCTCCAGGTCGGCCCCGCCGACGGCTGACCCGCCACCGCACGCCGACAGGCCCATCGCGAGCCCCATCAGCATCACCGGCACCGCCCGGAGGCTGCGGTCCCTCACACGCACCTCGTCCATGGCACCTTCCTCCGTCCGGTCACCTGGTCCTCAGGACTGCGGTGCCACGAGGTCGTCGGCGAGGTCCTTCTCGTCCTGCGCGGACAACGAGGTCTGGAGCACGGTCCCGCCGAACTCGCTCATCGCGCTGCCGAACCTGTCCTCCGTGATCTTCTTCGCCATGAGGACGACAGCCGCCCTGCCAGGAGAGAGCATCGCCTGGACCCGGTCCTGGAACGCACGGTCGATGCCGGCCTTCCCGAGCCGGCCGCTGAGCGCCCCGATCGCCCCGCCGACGAGGAGCCCGAGCCCCGGCGCGAGGAAGAGGAGACCGAAGAGCCACCCCCACAGGGCGCCCGACGCGGCCGAGGTGCCGACGATCCGGGCGGGGGTGTCGACGTGCTGCTTGCCGTCTGCGTCCACGCGGACGACCGCGAGGCCGCTGAGGTCGACCACGTAGTCCCGCTGGAGTTCCAGGACCTTCTCGTACGCCTTCTGCGCGGTGGCGTGGTCGTCGTATCCCAGGATGATCAGCTCGGACATGGGTGCTCCTTGGTCAGAGGTCACGTGAGGGACCTGTTCGTTCACCGTGGCCGATCGCCGCGGGGCCGTGACCACCCGGAACGGGTGGTCTGGCTGCTCTGCACCCGGAACGGGTGATCTGCCGGCTCACACGAGGTGCAGCGTGCGGGCTGTGGCGAGCGCCTGGCTGCGCCGTGCCGCGCCGAGCTTGCCGTACAGGCTCGTGACGTGCGTCTTCACGGTGTTGGAGCTGACGAACAGGGTGGCGGCGATGTCCGCGTAGGTCGCACCCCGCGCGAGCTGCGTCAGGACCTCGTGCTCGCGTGCGGTCAGCGCCGGGCACGCCGGGGTGTGTGCGGGCACCCGTTCGCGCCGGGTAGCGGTGCGGTGGGCGACGAGCGCCGAGACGGACCCGTGGGCGCGCGACTCCCGCACCAGGACCCTTGACCACGGCGACGAGGTCCGGTCCGCGGGGACGTCGGCAAGCAGGACATGGAGTGGCACGAGGTGCCCGACCCACCCGACGAACGGCACGGCGTCCCGCCGGTGCTGCCCACGGTCGACCGCCTCGGCGACGAGCATGCGTGCGGTTCGCCGGTCGCCCCGGGTCGCGGCCAGCTGGGCAGAGGTCACCGTCGCCGTGACCGCCACGAAGGGCTTCTCCTCGTCTGCCGCGGCGGACCGCAGGCAGGCCTCGGCCCGGGTGAGGTCGGACCGGCAGACCGCGTGGAACGCCTCCACCAGGTAGCGCTCCGGCTCAGCGTCCCGGTCATCGAGCTCTGCCGCCACCTCGGCGAGCACGTCCGTGTCGTCGCAGCTGGCGGCCACCAGCGCGCGCCGGAGCCGCAGGTCGACGGCGAGGTGTCGTGGGAGCGCCGGGAGGGCAGGCGGTATGCAGAGCGCCAGCTCTGCCTCTGCGGCGCGACCCCGCATCACGAGGCGCTGCGCCGCCGTCACGTGCGCGACGAAGGTCGCCACCAGGTCGCGTCCTGCAGCAGGGGGTGGGGGCAGCGATCCCGCCGCGTGGCGCCACGGCTCGAGGCGGGCCGACGCCGCGTCGGCCACCGCCTGGGCCGACGCGCCCACCGTCGTGGTGCAGCGGAGCGCATCGGCGGCGAGGTCAGCCGCAGCCGCGGGTCGGCCTCGCAGCAGCTCGGTGAGGGCCATCCTGCTCAGCGCGTCCGGGGTCAGCGCGTCGAACCGCTGGGTACGTGCCGACATCACCGCCACGGCCAGCTCGCGTTCGGCCGTGTCGAGGTCCCCCGTCCAGGTGCTCGCCGCGCCGCGCAGGTCGGCCAGGAGCGCATCGCGCGGCGGGTCCAGCGGCGCAGTCCGGGCCAGGACCGCGATCGCCGCCTGCGAGGCTGCTCCGGCGTCCTCGGTGCCGAGCTGCGCACGAAGCAGGTGGGCGATCGCGATGTCGGCGTCCGCAGCGTCGCGTGCGGAGCCCTCCACGGGGGCCGCGCCGACCGCGTCGTCGGCCGACAGGATCCGGGCGCTCCACCGAGCGGCCGCCTCCACGTCGCCGGCCAGCCACCGCTCGGCGGCGGCTGCGACCCAGACCCGTGGCTCCGACTCGACGGCACGCTCGCAGCGGCGCACGAGCACCGCGACGGACTCCCCGTCGCCCCGCACCACTGCGGCGAGACCGTGACGGGCGAGCGCAGCGACGGCGTCCGCACCCCCGGCACCGCCGTACGTCCGCCGCAGCCCTGCTCCCACGTCACCGCGCGCGATGTCGGTCCGCGCCGCCCGGACCACGGAGCGCCGTGCCCGGTCCACGTCGGCACCTCCCGCCGCGAGACGGCTGCGCACCACCTCCAGGAGGATCGGGTGGACCCGGAACACGTCCTCTCCTGGACCAGCCTGCAGGCTCACCGGCTCACGCTGGACGAGCAGCCCGGTCTCCTCGAGGCCCATCAAGACCTCGAGGGCACCTTCGTCCTGGCTGAGGTGGACGGCCGTCGATCCCGTGACGAGCTCCTCGTGGCAGACCGTGAGCAGCACGTGCCGCTCACGCGGCCCGAGACTCGCGAACGCCTCCTGGCCGACGAGGCGCGACGCGGACGTGCCGACCAGCCTCATGGTCGACAGGGCGCGGTCGGCAGCCGCGTGATGGCGCAGCCCCTGGGCCGCACGGGCGGCCAGGACGACAGCCGCGCACCACCCGCGCATCTGGTCGACGACGCTCTCGACAAGCTCCCGGGGGCACTCTCCGGCGTGAAGGGCGACCAGGTGCCGCACCTCGTCGTCGGTCAGCCGCATCACGTCACCACGGATCACGCTCATGGTGCCGAGCAGCATCGGGCCCAGCCGCTGGAGCGGCAGGTCCCAACGGGTCAGGAGAACCAGGCGGACGCGGTCCGGCCCCCTGTCGAGGTGTGCCTGCAGCTCCGTGACGCATGGAGGGCTCAGGCGCTCGGCGTTGTCGAGCACCAGCCGCTGGGGCGGTCCGCCCGAGCCGGGGGCAGCAAGGGCCGCACGGTCCAGCAGGTCACGCAGCCCGTCCGCGGTGAGCTCAGGGGTGACGGTCCACCATGACGTACCTGCCTCCGGCCGGCCCTGCGGCCCCTGGTCAGCCGTGCTCCGGTGTTCGATCCAACCGGCGACGCCGAGGCTCTTGCCACTGCCGGCCGGACCCACCACCTCGGTGACCACGCACCCCGCTGCATCATCGAGGGCGCTCCACAGGCGGGCCGGCCGGACGTAGGTGCGCGGCAGGATCGGCGGGTCGGGCCGTACCGCACCGTCGACCCGGCTCACGGTCCTGGACGGACGGGGAGGTGCCCGGCACCGGTCTCGACCGGCCTGCGGTCTGCGCGGCGTCGTCCTCGGACGTCCACACCGCCTCCCGCACGGCCACACGTGCCCAGCGGCACATGCTTGTGCCGCTCCTGATGTTAAGGAGACGATGCCCGCGGTAGTCCCACCCGTTCGGGTGACCGTCGGGTGAGATCCAGGCTGGACGGGTCGCGTGGGGAACGGGCCGGTTCATCCTCTGACACGGCTGGAGCGGACGTGCTGAGACCCGAGGGGGTGGGAGGGCGAGCCAGGGCGAGCACGCCGGCCGTACCTCCCGTCGGGGCGTGGGCGGTCCGCCGTCCGCGCCTCGAGGCCGCTCTCGACGCCGGCGACGAAGCGCGGGTCACCGTGGTCTGCGGGCCACGTGGTACCGGGAAGACGTCACTCCTGGCCGGATGGGCGCACCGGCTGGTCCTGGTCCGTGGCCCGGACGCCGTGCGCTGGCTGGCACCCGACCCGCGAGCCCGGCCGGACGAGGTGGTCGAGCGGCTCGCAGCCCGTCCCCACGGGTCCTGGCCGTTGACGGTCGTCGTGGACGACGTCACCGACGAGCGCCTGGTCGCTGGGCTCGCGGAGGCCACCGCGCGGCGTCGTGACCAGATCCACCTCGTCGTCGGGGTCGAGCAGCACCGCCTGTCACCCCTGCCCGGGACCGACGAGCGCGCCACGCTCATCGGGCCGGACGCCCTGTGGCTCGACCCCGACGAGGCGGAGGAGATCGTCCGCTCCCGGTTCCCCGCGTTGACCGACCTCGACGTCACCGAGGCCCGGCGGATCGGAGCGGGATGGGCGTCGGCCGTGGTGTCGGCCGCGCAGGCGATCACCCACGCCCGACCCCAGCACGGAGAAGGCTCCGGGGCGCACGAGCCATGGCTCGACCTGCGCGCACTGGACGAGCTGGCCGCTCCTCTCGTCGATCGTCTCCCCGCCGACGAGAGGGCGACGCTCCTGGCGGTCGCGCGCCACGACCTGCTCGAGCGGGACGACGTCCTGGGCCTGACAGGCACTCCCACTGCCCTCGACCACCTCGCGAGAGCGGCCGAGTCCGGTGGCCTGGTGACGGGAGCCCGGGGGACGTCGGGCGCACCCTGGGTCCTGCACCCCGTGCTCCGCCGGTACCTGAGGTACCGGACGTCCGCGGACGGACCCGAGCGGGTGGTCGCGGTCCTGGCGCACCGCCGCGCGCTCCAGTACTTCGGTGCCCGAGGCGAACGCGCACGCGCCGTGCAGCACGCCACGGCAGGGCAGGACCCGGACACCATCGTCGACGCCCTCATGGAGCACGGGCCGTCGCTGCTGGCCGAGCTCCGCGAGGACGTCTTCGACGCCGCACTCACCGCCCTGCCCGACGACGTCGCCGAGAACGAGCCATCCCTCGTCGCCGTCCGTGCCCTACGGCACCGGGTGTCGGGGAATGTCATCGCGGGCCTGCGCGACGCGGCTCGGCTCCGCGAGCTCGACAAGGCAGCGGCGGCGACCCGATCACCGCTACCACGCTCCGCGCGCCACGTGGTCGACAGGGTCCTTCTCGCACTGTGGGAAGCCCGCTACGGCCTCGTGGCGGCGCATGAGGCGGTGGCCTCGGCCAGCACGATGCTGATCGCGATCGATGCCGGCGACCAGGCCGAGCTGTGCACCGCTCGACGGAGCTGGCTGTCGTTCGAGCTCGGGGCCGTCAACCTCTGGCTCGGTGACGTCTCGCAGGCGGCGCTCTGGACCGAACGCGGCACGACCGTCGCCGAGCTCGACGGGTCACCCCGGCTGCTCGCCGCAGCACTGGCGCACCGGTCGGTGATCGAGGTGGTGGACGGGGCCTATGCCGCGGCCGCTGAGAGCGCTCGCACGAGCCTCGGCGTGGCGGCGTCGTCGCACCTTCTCACCGACCCCTACACGGCGCGCGCGCACGTGGCGGCGGCCTGCACCTCGTTCGCACACCTGGACCCCGAGTCCGCCTGGGACCACCTCGCGTCTCTCGAGCAGATGCCGCCCGACGAGCTCGACCCCACGGTCCTCACCCTCGCCCGCGTCACACGAGGGCGTCTGCTGACGCTCGAGGGCGACCACGAGCCCGCATGGGAGGTCCTCTCCGGGAGGTCGCTGCGACGGGCAGACCTCCCGCCACAGCTCGGACGTCTCGTGGCGGTCGCCCGCGCGGAGCTCGCCGCGGCGCGCTGGGACGTCAGCGCCCTCCAGCGCGAGGCGCAGGAGCTCGACGACCTCGGCCACCCGCAGGACGGCGCGCTCTTCCGGGGTGTCGCCGCGATGCTCGCCGGGGACGTGCCGCGCGCGAGAGCACTCCTGGGCGAGCTGCTCCAGGGCCCCATGGTGCTGCCCGCCACCGGTGCGGCTGCTGCGGCGTGCCTGGTGCGCCTGACCCTGGCTGTCGACGGCGGTGAGGCGGCCCGCCCTCTGCTGCCCGACCTGCTGAGCCGCGTGGCGACCGGCGCGGTCGACATGCTCCTCGTCATCGCGGCGGGCGGCGACGGTCTCCTGGCCGACCTGCTCACCGACGAGGCCCGCCTGCCCGGAGGGCACCCGTACGCCGCCACCGCGCTCGAGCGACTGGGGCGGTTCCGTCACCGACAGGCCCCGGTTGCCTCAGGTCGGGACGGGAGCCCGGGCCATCGTCCGCGCGAGGTCGTGAGCAGATCGCTGCTCACCGACCGTGAAGCCGCCGTGCTGGGCCACCTGCGCGACGGCATGTCCTACGAAGGCATCGGGCACGCGCTCTTCATCACGCCCAACACCGTGAAGACGCACGTGCGCTCTCTGTACCGCAAGCTCGGCGTCGAGCGCGCCGGCCAGGCCGTCCGGCGTGGCCGCGAGCTGGGGCTCCTGCCGCCGTCCTGAGCGGCGCTGCACCGTCCGTCCGGGTCGCCCGGTTCGGGCGAGGCGTGGACCCGACGGTGCGCAGAGACTTGGGGGATGGCCACGTCTGCTCAGGGTGCGGGGCATCGGTGATGCCCCAGATGCTCATCCGCCTGTCGGCGGACCTGCCCGCGGACGCGCTGGCGGCGTTCCCCGCCCTGACCTGCGTCGCCCAGCCCGCCCACACGGCCCTGGTCGGCCCGGTCGCCGATCAGGAGGAGCTCCAAGGCGTCCTCCACCACCTCAACGATCTCGGCATCGCGATCGTCGAGGTCGTCACCATCCCCGCCGAGACCGAGAGTGAGAGATGAGTTCCCATGGTCCGTGTCGTGATCCGCGCCGCCGTCTTCCTCGGCTCGGCCGCCGTCGGCCTCTACGTCGCGACGCTGATGGTGCCCGAGATGTCGATCGGCTGGCGGTCGTTCCTGGTCGTCGTCGTGGTCTTCGCGGTGCTGCAGTCGCTGCTCACGCCGTTCATCACCAAGACGGCGGTCAAGAACGCGTCGGCGCTCGTCGGGGCGGCCGGCCTTCTCAGCACGGTCGCGGCCCTGCTGATCACGTCGGTGCTGATCGAGGGGTTGAGCATCCGCGGCGGCGTGGGCCCATGGATCTACGCGTCGGTGGTGGTGTGGATCGTCACCATGGTCGCCGCGCTGCTCCTCCCGCTCGTCGCGGTCAAGCGGGGAGCCGCCGCCGCCGCGGAACGCCGCCGCGCCGCCCCCTGACGGTCGAGGCGAGGCGTCCCGAGGCCCACGCCCCATCGCCCAGCGGTCACGTCCAGGTCTCCTCGCGACAGCCGTCGACTCACTAGGCTTCGAGACATGGGCAGCCCGCCGGTCGAGCCTGGCAACGATGGCGGAGCGGACGCGCCTCCCCTCGCCGGTCGAACCTTCGCCTCGGTCGAGACGCACGGACGGTCTCTGGTCGCAGGCAGTGCCGTGCGGCTCACCTTCGGGGTGGACGGCCTCGCCGCACAGGCCGGCTGCAACACGCTGTTCGGATCCGCCACCTGGACGAACGGCACCCTCGTCGCCCCCGTGCTCGCCAGCACGATGATGGCCTGCTCCCCCGAGCTGATGACCCAGGACACCTGGCTCGCGGAACTGCTGCGGAGCAGCCCTGCCCTGGCCCTCGAGGGGCGCAGGCTGACCATCGGTGACAGCACGTCCGGTCTGGTGCTCGTCGAGACCGAGGCCTGACACGCCCGAGCGGGTGACCACCCGAAGCGGGGGAAGCCCCAGGGGTGCCCGCAACAGGAGACTGGCCGTGACCTCGCAGGAGCGCGCCCGGCACGAGGAGGAAGCTGGTGGCCGGTTCAGGACCCGTCCGCCTGCGGCCGGTGCACGTCGTCGACGTCTTCGTGTACGTCACGGTCCTGAATCTCGCCATCGAGTACGTGCCGAGCGTGATCAGCGAGACGTTCACCCTCTCGCTCCTCACTGCCGTGCTGCTCAAGCTGGCGCTGGAGGTGATCGTCTCCGTCAAGAAGCGAGTGGTGGGGCGGCTCCGCGCGGGCGGGACGGTCGCCCAGCGCCTCGTCGCGGTGGTCATGCTGGCCCTCGTCCTGCCCGGCTCGAAGCTGCTCGTGCTCTGGCTGGTCGACCTCGCGTTCGGGGATGACGTCCGTCTCGGCGGGTTCGTCCCGGTGACGTTGCTGATCGCCGTGCTGCTGCTCTCCCGACTGGGGGTCCGTCGGATGCTCGGTTGACCTGAGCCGCCTCACCCTTGCCGGGTGAGGTGTCCCGCCACCATCGTGCGCCACAGTTCGTGTGGAGCCCCTCGGAGGAAGCCATGACGAACGCACCCGCTGCCGGCCCGGTCGAATGGGTGGCCCTCACCTTCCCCGGGCCGGCGCTGGACCCGAGGGTGGTGCCACCCCTCAGGCAGATCGTGGAACCGGGCACCGTGCGGCTCCTTGACGCGGTGGTCCTGCACAACGACCAGGCGGGAGGAGTGACGGCGGGAGAGCTCCAGGACGAGCATGTCGAGGCCTTCGACTCCGTCGACGGCGAGGTCCTCGAGCTGCTCAGCGAGGACGACCTCGCCGCCGTCGCCGCTGCGCTGCGGCCGGACAGCACGACTCTCGTCCTGGTCTGGGAGAACCTCTGGGCGGCCACGTTCGGTGAGGCGATCCGACAGGCCGGAGGAGAGCTCGCGGCGTACGACCGGATCTCCCGTGACCGACTGGAGGCCGCGTTCGGACGACCGGGCATGGACGGCGACCCGGACACGCCCCCCGGCACGGGGCAACCGAGCAGCCAAGGAGGGGCGCCATGAGACGGGCAACGGGGCGTGGGCGGCGGGGTCCGAGCCTGTTGGGCACCGCCGCGCGGACCGCTGTCGTGGCGGGTACCGCGACGGCGGTGTCCGGCCGGGTCGCGGCGGCCCGGAGCCCACAACCGCCGACGGGGCCACCTCCTGGGCCGCCTCCCGCGATGGTGGCCGACGGCCCGATCGGCATCGACGAGCTGCACGCCCAGCTGACCAAGCTCGGCGAGCTGCGTTCGGCCGGCCTGCTCACCGACGCGGAGTTCGAAGCCCAGAAGGTCCGGCTGCTCACCTCATGAGTCGCCGCGGTCGGCTGCCTGTGCACCAGCGGCTGATCGGTCGGTCACTTGAGGGCCAGCTTGATCGTGGCGAGGATCATCGCCACCCCCAGCGCGGCCACCCCCACCGCGAGGGCGCGCGGCAGTGCGCTGCCGTTCGAACGCGCCTCCATCGTCACCAGGACCCCGATGAACAGAGCGACGGCGACCCGGGCGGTCAGCACCTCCATGTGGACGGGGACGAGCACCACGGCCACCGACGCCACGATCGCCAGCACCCCGGCCATCACGACCTGGCTCATGAGCATCTCTCCCGGCGTGTGGTGCATGTTCGGGTCCCGGACGAGGAAGGCTGCCAGGGTGAGGGCGAACCAGTGCGCCACCGCGAGCCCGACCGTGGTCCCCCAGATGACCAGCAGCAGCTCCGGCAGAGGTGGAGGGGCCTCGTCACGAGTGACGTTGAGCGCCACGAGCAACGTGAGCCCGAGGTAGAAGGCCATCATGTCGGCCTCCCGCCGCAGCGACAGGTCGCTGCGGGTGGCCCGCACATGAGTCCGCAGGCGCGCCCGCCGCTGCTGACCGGGTCGCGGCCCCCGGGTCACCGCAGACGTCCCTGCACGACACCGGCTCCTTCCTGCCCTGCGGCCCCAGCCTGGGGCCTGGTTCCCGCCGGCACCTCGCCCGATCCGGATGACCTGAGACCAGCTGGGCAACCCTCGACGTCGGCGCCGTCCGGGACGTCGGCACCGTCCAGGACGTCGGCACCGCCCAGGTCGGGCGGTACGTGGCCTCCGCAGGCCAGGACCTAGGCTGGGGTGATGAGCGACGCCCTCTCCGCCGCGGCTCCGCTGCACGGTCCTGTCCCGCTGCACGGTCCGGTGATGCTTGCCGCCTTCGAGGGCTGGAACGATGCCGGGAGTGCCGCGACCCAGGCCTTGGCTCACCTGCACCTGATGTGGGGGGCCGAGCAGGTCGACGAGCTCGACCCCGAGGACTACCACGACTTCCAGGTCAACCGCCCGATGGTCGGCACCGACGAGAGCGGGAACCGGTCGATCACCTGGCCGACCACCACGGTGGCTGTGGCCAGCGTGCCGGGAAACCCGGTCGTGCTCGTGCACGGGATCGAGCCGTCGATGCGGTGGCGCCGCTACTGCGCCGAGATCCTCGACATCGCCGAGCGGCTCGGCGTGCGGACCCTGATCACGCTCGGAGCCCTGCTGGCCGACGTGCCGCACACCCGTCCGATCCCGGTCACCACGACGGCTGAGGACCCCGGGCTCCGGACGGCGCTGGGACTCGAGCCGAGCACCTACGAGGGGCCGACGGGGATCGTCGGGGTGCTCCAGCACGAGGCCTCGTTGCGCGGTATCGACGCGCTGTCGGTGTGGAGCGCCGTGCCGCACTACGTGGCGCACCCACCCTCACCCAAGGCGACCCTCGCGATGCTCGTGCGGATCGAGGAGCTGGTCGGTTCACCGATCCCGGTCGGGGAGCTCCCCGAGGACGCCGAGGCGTGGCAGCACGGTGTCGACGAGCTGGCCTCGGAGGACGGCGAGATCGCCGAGTACGTCCAGCAGCTCGAGGAGGCCAAGGACACGGCCGAGCTCCCCGAGGCCACCGGCGAGGCGATCGCCCGAGAGTTCGAGCGCTACCTGCGGCGGCGCGACGGTGGGCCCGGACCGACCCCCTGAGGAAGCACGGAGCTGGCGCGGGACCGCGGATCACAGGACGGCGGGGCCAGGGGGGTCAGTGCCTGATGCCGCGGGTCAGAGCCTGATGCCGAGCAAGGCGTCGATCGCCCGCGACACCACGCCGGGGGCTCCTACGACGTCGCCCCCGAGACTGAGCGAGTCGTCGGCCCAGGTGTCCACCGCGCGCACGGCCGCCGGTGCGTCGAGATCGTTCGCCAGCGCCCGGCGGATCGCCACGACCGTGCTCTCCGGGTCCGGTCCCCCGTTGCCCGAGACCGCGGCGCGCCAGCGCCCGAGCCGGGTCTGGGCCTCGGTCAGGACGGTGTCGTCCCAGTCCCAGTCCTCGCGGTAGTGGTGGGCGAGCACCGCCAGCCGGATCGCCATCGGGTCGACGCCCTGCTCGCGCAGGGTCGAGACGATGACGAGGTTGCCCACGGACTTGCTCATCTTGGCCCCGTCGAGGCCGACCATCCCGGTGTGCATGTGGGCGCGGGCCCCGGAGCCACCCAGGGCCCGAGCGTGGGCGGTGCTCATCTCGTGGTGCGGGAAGCACAGGTCTCGGCCACCGCCCTGCACGTCGAAGTCGCCCCCGAGGGCCCCCTCGGCGATGATCGTGCACTCGATGTGCCAGCCCGGGCGTCCGGTCCCGAGCGGGCCGCCGTCCCAGGCCGGGTCACCGGGGCGTTCTCTGCGCCAGAGCGCCGGGTCGAGGGGGTCGCGCTTGCCAGGGCGCTCGGGGTCTCCCCCGCGCTCGGCGAAGAGCGCGACGGTCTGGTCGTGGTCGAGGCCCGCGACCGAGCCGAAGTGCGGGTCGACCGACACGTCCGCGTACACGTCACCCAGGTCGGGGCGGTCACCACCCGCACCCTCCTCGAGCTCGACCCGGTATGCGAGACCTCGGTCGAGCAGCCGGGCGACCGCCTCGGCCACCCGCGGGATCGTCTCGACCGCCCCGAGGTACACGTGAGGTGGCAGCACCCCCAGTGCGGTCATGTCCTCGGCGAAGAGGGCGGTCTGGTCGGTCGCGAGACGCTCCCAGCTCACGCCCGTCGCCGTGGCCCGCTCCAGGAGCGGGTCGTCCACATCGGTGACGTTCGAGACGAACGTCACGTCCTGGCCGGCATCCAGCCAGGCACGGTGCAGCAGGTCGAAGGCGATGTACGTCGCCGCGTGACCCAGGTGCGTCGCGTCGTAGGGGGTGATCCCGCACACGTAGAGGGAGGAATGGGGTCCCCTCGAGGCGTCGACCAGCTCGCCGGTCGTGCTGTCGAGCACCCGCACCTGACCACCACGGCCGGGGATCGACGGGATCTGAGGGGCGGGCCAGGTCTGCACGAGCGCAGCCTAACCGGACTCGGGCGACAGGCAGGTCGGCCGCCCGCGCCACGGGTCAGCCGACGGTCCCGCCCAACGGCTCGAGCACGCCGACGCCCAGCAGCACCACGATCACCCCCGCGAGGACGATCCGGTAGACCACGAACGGCAGGTAGCTGCGCGTGGTGACGATCCGTAGGAACCCGATGATGACGACGTACCCCATCGCGAACGCCACCACGGTCGCCACGAAGGTCGCCAGCACGGTCGGGGTGCCCGCGACCCCGAACCCGCCCAGGTTCTTGGCCAGCTGGTAGAACCCCGACCCGTAGACCGCGGGCAGGGCCAGCAGGAACGAGTACCGCGCCGCGGCCTCCCGCGTGTAGCCCATGAGCAGCCCGATGGTGATCGTCCCACCCGACCGCGAGACACCGGGGACCAGGGCCATGGCCTGGCCCAGTCCGAACAGCACCGCGTGCCGGGCGGTGATCTGGTCCAGGGTGCGCTGCTTGGCCCCACGGCGGTCGGCGAAGCCCAGCAGCAGGCCGAACAGCGCCAGGGTCAGGGCGATCAGGTAGAGGTTGCGGAACCGGCCCTCGATCGACTCCTGGAAGAGCAGGCCCAGGACGACGATCGGCACCGAGCCCAGGGCGATCCACCACGCCATCCGGGCATCGGGGTCCCCGACACCCATACGGTCACGCAACGCCGGGCCGGCGTCACCGCGCAGCGCCCGCCACCAGGCCACGCAGATCCGCACGATGTCGCGCCGGAAGTAGATCAGGACGGCGGTCTCGGTCCCGATCTGCGTGATCGCGGTGAAGGCCGCCCCCGGATCGGCACGGGACGGCAGGAGCTCGCCGACGATCCGTAGGTGAGCGCTCGAGGAGATCGGCAGGAACTCGGTGAAACCCTGGACCAGACCGAGCACGACTGCTTCCCACCACGTCATGGCGAGCAAGGCTAGCCGCCCGCGACCGGTAGCCTGCACAGCCATGGAGGAGCGACTGCTCGGCAGGACGGGCCTACGGGTCTCAGCCCTGGCACTGGGCACGATGACCTGGAGCCGGGACACCGACGAGCACGAGGCCGCCGAGCAGCTGCGGGACTTCGTCGACGCCGGCGGCACCCTGCTGGACACCGCGGCCTCCTACGCCGACGGCGAGGCCGAGGTGCTGATCGGCGGGCTGCTCCGCTCGACCGTGCACCGCGACGACGTGCTGCTGTGCACCAAGGCGGGGGTGCGGCAGACCGCCAGCGGTGGCGTCGTGGACGCCTCGCGAGGGGCTCTGCTGAACTCGCTGGACGCCTCGCTGCGCCGCCTGGGCACCGACCACGTGGACCTCTGGCTGGTCCAGGCCCCCGACCAGCGCACCCCGCTCGAGGAGACCGTCGGGGCGATGCGGCACGCGCTGGACAGCGGCCGGGCACGGTACGTCGGGCTCTCCAACCACCCCGGCTGGCAGACCGCCCGCGCGGCGGGCCTCCTGGAGCCCGCGAACCGTCTCGCAGCGGTCGAGGTCGAGTACTCGCTGCTGCAACGCGGTGTCGAGCGTGAGGTCGTGCCGGCCTGCGCCGATCTCGGCACAGGGCTGCTCGCGTGGTCGCCGCTGGGGCGCGGCGTGCTGACCGGCAAGTACCGCCGCTCGGTCCCGGCCGACTCGCGTGCTGCGTCGGCCCACCTGGCGGGGTTCGTCGAGCCGTACCTGGGCCCCGACGCCGCTCCGGTGGTCGAGGCCCTTGCGACCGCCGCCGAGGGCCTGGGACGTGCGCCGCTCGAGGTGGCCCTGGCATGGGTGCTCGGCCGTCCGCAGGTCAGCGCGGCCGTGGTCGGTGCACGCACCGCGGTCCAGCTGCGCGGCGCCCTGGGGGCACTGGACCTGAGGATCCCGCCGACCCTGGGTGCGGCCCTGGACGAGGTGAGCGCCCCGGCGACGGGGTACCCCGAGCGACGCTGAGCCCCTCGGCCGCGAGGGTACCGGTGTGACTGGCTGCCCGGTCGTCCCGGCCGCCGGGGACGTCCCTCGGGGCCGCGCTCAGTCGTCCGCGTCGAGCTCCGCGCCGTCGAGCAGGTCGTCCTCCATGTCCTCGAGGTCGTCCTCGTCGACGTCATCGTCCTCGTCGTCGTCGGTGTCGTCGTCGGCGAGGTAGAACGGGAGCGTCTCGCCGTGCACACGCACCAGCGCGTCGTCGTACACCTCGAAGGCGTCGGCCAGGACGTCGTACGCGTCGTCCACCGCCGGGTCGTCGTCATCCCGCCGTGTCGCGACAGCGTGGAAGTGGGCCTCGAGAGAGGCGACGAGACGGTCCAACGCGGCACGCGGATCAACGGTCATGCGATGACCGTAGCGCCGCACCGTGCACAATGGCACACGAATCCAGACCACCCGAGCGACCACCGAGGAGCCGGATGCCCAGTTCACCCGCCCGACGGACCGACCTGGACGGCTGGCGGTCGCAGGGCGCGGCCTACGAGTACCGGGTACTGACCATCGACAGGTCCACCAGCCGCAACGACGCCCGCCGGCTGCTCACCGACGAGGCCGAGTACGGCCGGTGGGAGCTCGCTCGTACGCGTCTCTACGCGGGCGGCGAGCGCAAGGTCTGGCTGCGACGCAAGATCATCCGGGTGCGCAGCACCCTCTGAGCGCCTCCGCCCAGCGGCTCCTGAGCCGTCAGCAGGTGGCGAGCAACCGGTCCAGCACCCGCACGCCGAAGCGCAGCGACTCGACCGGTACACGCTCGTCCACACCGTGGAACATCGCCGAGAAGTCCAGCGTCGGCGGCAGCTTCAAGGGTGCGAAGCCGTATCCGACGATGCCCAGTCGAGAGAGCGACTTGTTGTCCGTCCCCCCTGAGAGGGTGTACGGCAGCACGCTCGCCCCGGGGTCCTCACGGTGCAGGGCGGCCACCATCGCGTCGACCAGGTCCCCGCTGAAGGGCACCTCCAGGGCGACGTCGCGGTGGATGTCCTCGATCCTGACGTGCTCTCCCGCGAGCGACTCCAGGGTGGCGCGGGCGCTCTCCTCGTGGCCGGGCAGGAAGCGCGTGTCGATGACGGCCTCGGCCGAGCCCGGGATGACGTTGGCCTTGTAGCCCGCGCTCAGCTGCGTCGGGTTGGCCGTGTTGCGCACGGTGGCACCCACGAAGCGCGCGGCCGGCCCCAGGGCGTCCACGAGCCGTGCGACGGCGTCCTCGTCCTCGGGGTCGAAGGGCAGGCCGGTGAGGTCCGCGACGCCCGAGAGCAGGGCGTGCACGGTCGGGGTGAGCTGGAGCGGCCACGGGTGCGCACCGATCCGGGCGACCGCTGCGGCCAGGTGGGTCACGGCGTTCTCGGTGTTGACCTGCGACCCGTGGCCGGCACGACCCCCTGCCACGAGCCGGAGCCAGCCGATGCCCTTCTCGGCGGTCTGCAGCAGGTAGGCACGGTGCCCGCCCACGTCGACCGAGAACCCTCCCACCTCGCTGATCGCCTCGGTCGCCCCCTCGAAGAGCTCCGGCCGGTGGTCGACGGCGTAGCGTGCGCCGAACCGACCGCCAGCCTCCTCGTCGGCGAAGAACGCCACGACCAGGTCACGGGAGGGTGAGCGACCCTCGCGGACCATCTGCCGCACGACGGCCAGGATCATCGCGTCCATGTCTTTCATGTCCACCGCGCCGCGGCCCCACAGCAGGCCGTCGATCTCCTCGCCACCGAAGGGGTCCACCGACCAGTCGTCGGCCGCAGCCGGCACCACGTCGGTGTGCCCGTGCAGCACCAGGGCCGGGCGCGTGGGGTCGGAGCCCGGCAGCCGCACCACGACGTTGGCCCGCCCCGGCGCCGACTCGAAGAGCTCGGGGTCCAGCCCGACCTCGGTCAGCGAGGTCATCACGTACTCGGCGGCGGCGCGTTCACCCGGGCCGCTGCCGTCGCCGTAGTTCGACGTGTCGATGCGCAGCAGGTCCTGGCAGATCGAGGCCACCTCGTCCTGCGCCGTGGCGTGGTCGGCGGCGGACGGACGAGAGGCTCCTGAGGTGAAGGACATGTCGGCCACGGTACCTGCCGACTCCGGCGGTCCCGGCACCGCGGTCCCGGCGCCCTCGGCTCAGCCCGCCAGACCCCGCCGGGCCAGCAGCGGCGCGATGACGGGGTCCCTGCCGCGCAGGTCGCGGAACGCCTCCATCACGTCGACCGAACCACCACGGGCCAGCAGCCTCTCGCGGAAGGCGGCACCGTTCTCGCCGCGGAGCCCGCCGTTCTCGGCGAACCACTCCACCGTGTCCGCGTCGAGCACCTCGGACCAGATGTAGGAGTAGTACGCCGCCGAGTAGCCACCCCCGAAGGCGTGGTTGAAGTACGTCGTGCGGTACCGCGGCAGGACCGCAGGGACGTCGACCCCGGCAGCGGCCAGGGCACGACGCTCGAAAGCCTCGACCTCGCTGACGTCGGTCGGGACCTGGTCGGGGTCGAGCTGGTGCCAGGCCTGGTCGAGCAGCGCTGCGGCGAGGTACTCGGTGGTCGAGAAGCCCTCGTTGTACTGGCGAGAGGCGATCATGGTGCGCACCCACTCCACGGGCATCGGCTCACCGGTGACGTGGTGCACCGCGAACCGCGCGAGGACGCCCGGGTCCCAGGCCCACATCTCGTTCACCTGGGACGGGTACTCCACGAAGTCGCGCGGCACCTCGGTCCCCGACTGCGAGGCCAGCCGGACGTCGGAGAACAAGCCGTGCAGGGCATGGCCGAACTCGTGGAACAGCGTGATGACCTCGTCCCAGCTCAGCAGGGCGGGCTCGCCGGCCGGTGGCTTGGGGATGTTCAGGTTGTTGACGACCACCGGCCGCTCGGCCAGCAGGTGGTTCTGGTCGACCAGGTTGTTCATCCAGGCCCCACCGCGCTTGGACTCGCGCGTGAACCAGTCGGCCAGGAACAGCCCGACCTCACCACCGTCGGCGTCGTGCACCTCGTAGACGCGGACGTCAGGGTGGTAACCCACCAGGTCGGGTCGGTGGGTGAACCTCACGCCGTACAGACGGGTCGCGGCGTCGAAGACCCCGTCCTGCACCACCCGCTCGAGCTCGAGGTAGGGGCGCAGCAGGGTGTCGTCGAGCGCGTAGCGCTCCTGGCGCACCCGCTCGGCGTAGAAGGACCAGTCCCAGGGCTCGAGCGTCGCGCCCGGCAGGTCGGCCTGCAGCGCCTGCTCGAGGTCGGCCGCCTCGCGGCGCGCGTTCGCCGCGGCGGCCGGTGCCAGGCGTCCCAGCATCTCGTCGACGGCTGCCGTGGTCTTGGCCGTCGAGTCGGCTGCCACGAAGGCCGCATGGTGATCGAACCCGAGCAGCCGAGCGCGGCGTGCCCGCAGACGCGCGAGCTCCAGGAGGGTCGCACGGGTGTCGTGCTCACCGCCGTGCCCGCCGCGGGTGACCGACGCCTCGTGCACCCGGCGGCGCAGGTCCCGGTCGCGCAACGACGCCAGCACAGGCTGCTGGCTGAACAGCATCAGCTCGATCAGGTACCCCGCCGCGTGGCCACGGTCGGCAGCAGCCTGGCGGGCAGCGGCGATCGCGTCCGCCGGGAGCCCGTCGAGCTCGGCCACGTCCTGGACCAGGACCGCTGCGGCGTTCGTGTCGGCCAGCAGGAGCCGGCCGAAGGTGGACTCGAGCGTCGTGATCCGGGCGTTGATCTCGCGCAGCTCGGCCTGCACCTCCTCGCCGGTCGCGACACCTGCGCGGACGAAGTCCTGGCGCAGGGTGTGCAGCAACCAGGCGGTGTCACCCGCGAGCTCGACCAGGCCGCTCGACACCGCGGCGTGGAGCGCCTCGAGCCGGTCGTAGAGGCGACGGTCGAGGTAGATCGCGTCGTGGTGCGCCGAGAGGAGCGGGGCGACCTTCTCCTCGAGCTCGTCGAGGAAGGCCGTGCTGTCCGAGCTGGTGCGGTTGTAGAACACCATCGACACCCGGTGCAGCAGCCGTCCGGAACGTTCCAGGGCGAGCAGTGTGTTGTCCTCGCCGGGCGGGTTCGGGTCGGTCGCGATCGCCTCGACCTCGGCCCGTTCCTGAGCCATGCCCACCTCGAAGGCCGGCAGGTAGTGCTCGTCGCGGATCGCAGCGAAGTCCGGCAGCCCGTAGGGCAGTGCCGAGGGAGCGGCGAACGGGTTGTCGCGGTCCAGTGCGGGCATGTCGAGGGAGCGGGTCGTCATGTCGCCATCCTCTCAGCCGTGGGCGCAGGCCACGGCTCGGCCGGCTCGCGCGGGTCGTCCCGGAGCAGGGTCGCCAGCCACGAGTCCCGACGGACCCCACGCTGCACCCCGTGGAGCCGGACCGTGCCCTCGACCCGGAAGCCGGCGCTCCAGGCGACTCGGCGCGAGGGCCAGTTGCCCACGAAGGCCGACCACGTGACACGGACGAGGTCCAGGCCGTGCGGGTCGAAGGCGTGGTCCAGGACCAGGTCCTGAGCCCGCCTCACCACTCCCCTGCCGCGCGCCCACGGGGCGGTCCAGAAGCCGATCTCCGCCGACCCGTCGGCCACCCCGTGCAGCCCGACCATGCCCAGCAACCGGGACGCGCGTCCCGTGGTGGGCGCCAACCGGACCACCCACGTCAGGTCGGTGCCCTGCTCCCAGCCGGGCCGGACCACATGCTGCAGGAAGTCCTCGGCATCGGCACGGGTGTAGGGGCTCGGCACCGTGACCCAGGCGGCGATCTGCGGGTCCTGGCAGGCGAGGGTGATGTCGTCCAGGTCCGGTGCGGTCGGGGCGGAGAGCAGCACGGTCTCGTCGGTCAGCACCACGGGGTCCATCGCGACACCGTAGGTCCCCCGTCCGCCGAGGTGCAGCCGATTTCCGACCTCGGGCCGCGATCTCAGGCGACGCCCACCGAGGCGAGGTCGGCGATCGGGAGCCCGTGGGCCTCGGCGACGCCCAGGTGCAGCAGGGCCCCGTCGTGCGTCGTGAGGCCGTGGGCCAGGGCAGGGTCCTGCACGACGGCCTGACGCCACCCGTGCTCGACCAGGGCCAGCAGGTAGGGCAGGGTCACGGCCGTCAGCGCGTGCGTCGCAGTCACCGGGACGGCGCCGGGCATGTTGGCCACGCAGTACATCACCGCGTCGTGCACCGGGAAGGTCGGTTCGTCGTGCGTGGTCGGCCGGGTGTCCTCGAAGCACCCGCCCTGGTCCACGGCGATGTCGACCAGCACCGAGCCGGGACGCATCCGGCGGACCAGGTCGTTGGACACCAGGCACGGTGCCCTCTTCCCCGGCACGAGCACGGCACCGATGACGAGGTCTGCCGTCAGGACCGCTCGCTCGATCGCGTAGGCGCTCGAGGCGATGGTCCGCACCCGCCCTCCGTAGGCGGCGTCCAGCTCACGCAGCCGGGGCAGGCTGACGTCGAGCACCGTCACGTCCGCACGCATCCCGACCGCGATGTCCGCGGCGTGACGACCGGCCACCCCACCCCCGATGACCACCACGGAGGCGGGCTCGACGCCGGGAACACCACCGGGCAGGAGGCCTCGACCACCCTGGCTCCTCATCAGGTGGTAGGCGCCGACCTGGGTGGAGAGCCTGCCCGCGACCTCGCTCATCGGAGCGAGCAGCGGTAGTGACCCGTCGGTGGCCTGCACGGTCTCGTACGCGATCGCCGTCGTCCCCGCCCGCAGCAACGCCTCGGTGCACGGACGGCTCGCTGCGAGATGGAGGTAGGTGAACAGCACCTGGTCGGACCGCAGGTACCCGTACTCCTGGGCGATCGGCTCCTTGACCTTGCACACCAGCTCGGCCGACCACGCCTCGGCAGCCCCCGGGACGAGCGTGGCACCCGCTGCCGTGTAGACCTCGTCGTCGAGCCCCGAACCGAGCCCGGCCCCGGCCTGGACCCAGACCTCGTGCCCTGCCGCGACCAGCGCGTGGACCCCGGCCGGAGTCAGCGCGACCCGGTACTCGTGGTTCTTCACCTCTGTGGGCACACCGATCCTCATGCGATCCTCCGCTTCGTGGTCATGGTGCGAGAATCCCACGTCACCCCCGTTTGGGACAGACCCTTTCCGTGTCGTAACAGCATGGAAACAACGGAATCCTTGGCCAGCCCCCTCTGCTACGACGATCTCCGTCGTCTACCGTCCACCGCTGAGCACGCTGGGCGTGATGAACTGCCCCGATGACGACGCCCGTGTACCGCAAGGGTCGCGCCGACGCGCCCCCCGGATACTTCGACTGGGAGGCTGCGGGGCTGGCGTGGTTGGCCGTGCCGGGCGGACCGCGGGTCGTACGGGTGCTCGCGGTGACCGAGGCGGGTCTGGAGCTCGAGCACGTGAGCACCTCGGCACCGAGCCGTGCCGCCGCGACCGACCTCGGACAGGACCTGGCGCGGATGCACGAGGCGGGAGCCGGCGACTTCGGCTCGCCGCCCGACGGATGGGTCGGCGACGGGTACTTCGGACCGTTGGCCGAGCCGCTCCCGCTGCTGGCCGACGCCGCCGCGACCTGGGGTCCCTTCTACGCCGACAGCAGGCTCGGACCCGTGGGCGAGATGCTCGCCGTCCGGGGGCGGCTCGACCCCGACCTGCGCACGGACCTGACCCGTCTGCGCGACCGGCTGCGCGCCGGCGAGTGGGAGGACGACGAACCACCGGCCCGCGTGCACGGCGACCTGTGGGCGGGCAACCTGCTGTGGACAGACGGGGGCGTCGTCCTCATCGACCCGGCGGCGCATGGCGGTCATCCCCTGACCGACCTGGCGATGCTCGACCTCTTCGGGCTCGCCCACCTGGACGCCGTGCTCGACGCCTACGAGCAGGAGCATCGGCTGGTCGACGGTTGGCGCGACCTCCTCGGTCTGCACCAGGTCTTCCCCCTGGCCGTGCACGCGGTGCTGTTCGGGGGGTCGTACGTGCACCGGACGGCCGCGCTCGTGCACCGGTGGGCCCACGGCAGGTGAGGGGCACCCCCGGACCGTCGAGACGGACCGGGGGTGCGGCCTGGTCAGCGCGCGGCGACCGTCAGGGTCACCAGGGTCCCGCGTTCGACCGTTCCGTCGGCCGGGTCCTGATCCGTCACGACCCATGCGGTGGCGTCGTCCGTCGCGACGGCGGCACCAGACTCGTCGACGACCTCGACCTCGAGGCCCGCACGCTCGAGGTTGCCCTGCGCGGTCTCCAGGATGAGCACCGTGACGTCGGGGACCGTGACGGTACCCGAGACGCCCTCCTCCTGCCCCTGCTCCTCCTGGGTCTGCGTGGGCGTGGCCGCCGGCTCGGACTCGGGGTCTGACGTGCACGCGGCGGACAGCAGGACGCCGGACACCGCCAGCACGGTGGCTGCAGCTCGCACGACGCGGTTCTTCATCTGGCCCTCCTGGGGCACTCGGGGACGGGCGGTGCGGACCGATCGGGACGCGCACCGTGTGTCGCCGGGCACCCGTCGGGTCACCCGGCACGCCGTCGGACATCCGACGACCTGACCGTTCGACCGTATGCCTCCCCAGGGGGCAGAGCACGCCAATTTCCCCCCGACGAGAGGCACGTCACACCCGCCCGCTGCACGCGCGCGCCGTCTGCGGGCGCCTGCCTCAGGCAGCGTGCGTGAGGCGCGGGACGACGGCCCGGGCCACCGAACCCAGGTCGTGCAGCACACCCAGCAAGATCCGGTTGAAGGTCTCGGGGGCATGGCTGTTGACGTCGTGCCCGGCACCCGGCACCACGGTCAGGCGTGCCAACGGGGAAGCCGCCAGGTAACGGCGCTCGCCGAACCTCAGCACGTCACGTCGACCGTTGACGAGCCACACCGGGACCAGCAGTCGACGAAGGTCGCTCACGGCCGAGTAGCCCTGGAGGGCAGCCAGCATGTCGGCGACCACGTGCCAGGTGCTTCCGGTGGGACGCAGCATCCGCACGATCCGCACCGACAGCGCGCGGTAGGCGCCCAGTGGCATCCCACGGATCTCGGTCGAGCAACCCGACAGCACCACACCGGCCACCTTGTGCCCGTGCTGCGCCGCATAGGCCAGCGTGGTGTACCCACCGAGCGACAGCCCGACCACCACGGGCGGTGACGCGCAGCCGTCCACGGCCCGGTCGATGGTCTCGAGCGCGCCTTGGAGGGTGAAGCGCTCCGAGCTGCGTGAACCGTGGCCAGGGAGGTCCACCGCGACCGACTCGTGCCCCCACCGCTCCATCGCCGCGACCTGGTGGGACCAGATCGCCGAGGAGGTGCGGGTCCCGTGCACGAAGACGAGAGGTGTGATGAGAGAGGGCCCTTCCCGATGGGCGGCGAGGTCGGCCGGACCGGCCAGGTCGTCACGCCGCGTCCGACAGGTGTCTGCATCCCAGGGTAGGCGCAGAACGCCCCTCCAGCCCTCCGAGGATGGAGGGACCGTGTGAAGACCTCGTGGCGACCGGCGCCTACGATCTCCCGGGTGACCCCTGCTGATCCGACCGCCGCCGCACACCACCGCCCCCCCTGGTTGACCCTGGCCCTGATCGGCGTACTGGGCGGGGCCCTCTCCGGTGCCTTCGGTGTCGGGGGCGGGATCCTCATGGTGCCGCTGCTGATCACGCTGGGCGGGATGGACCAGCGGCGGGCCGCGGCCACCTCGCTGGTCGCGATCGTGCCCGCCTCGATCGCGGGCTCCGCGACCTACCTCGCCAACGGCCGGGGTGACCTCCTGGTGGCGCTGGTCGTCGCCGTCGGGGGCGTCACGGGCTCCTACCTGGGCGCCCGGTTGCTGCGTCGCATCCCGCTCACCTGGCTGCGCTGGATGTTCGTGACCCTCCTGGTCGTCGTCGCCGCCCGCATGCTCCTCGTCGCCCCGGCCCGCGGGGACGAGGTCGAGCTCGGCTGGCTCGTCGGCGTGGGTCTGGTCGCCGCCGGGCTCTTCATGGGGGTGGCGTCAGGGCTCTTCGGCATCGGTGGCGGCGTCGTCCTCGTACCGATCCTCATCGCGGTCTTCGGCGCGGGCGACCTGGTGGCCAAGGGGACCTCCCTGCTGGTGATGGTGCCCACAGCGATGATGGGGACCGTCACCAACGTGCGTGGCCGCCTCGTCGACCTGCGGGTCGGCGCGACCGTCGGTCTCGCCGCGACCGTCGCGTCGTTCGGCGGGGTCGCCCTGGCCTTCGTGATCCCGACCAGGATCTCCGGGGTGCTCTTCGCGCTCCTGCTGATCTTCTCGGCGGTCCAGCTCTCGATCCGGGCGCTGCGCTCGAACCGGTGAACGGTCGTCAGTCGGAGGGGTGCTCGACCGTCCGCGCCGGGGCGGGACGCTCGGCGGCCGTGCCCGGGACCCGGCCGCCACGCAGACGCTCCCATCCCCCGCGCAGGTCCTCGAGCGAGGGCAGCCACGGCACCGCAGCCGCGGTCTCCCGGTGCGAGCCGTACACCAGCAGGGCGAGGAAGACCCCGTAGACCGGCAGGTGCCCGATGACCTCGGTGGTGCCGAAGATGAACAGCGTGAGGTTGAACGGCACCATCGCCACGAGCACCGCGACCTGCGGCAGCGCGCCCGAGAGCACCAGCAGTCCGAAGAGCAGCTCGATCCCCCCGGCGATCACGATGAACGTCTCGACCCCCACCGGGATGCCGACCAGCTCGAAGACGTTGAGCTCGGGGTAGGCCTCGAGCAGGTTCCGGGCCAGCTCGGGGTTGGTGAACTTCTCGCTGAAGGCCAGGGTGATCAGCGCCACACCGACGAAGACACGAAGGAAGAACAGGGCCCAGCGCAGCCGCTCAGGGCTCGGCCGCACCCTGCCGAAGGTCGCGTCGGAAGGGGCAAGGATCACCAGGAAGAGCGCCACGGCGAGGGTGTCGGCCGTCTCGAGCAGTGCCACCGGCCCGGCCGCGAGCAGGGCAGGCGGACCCAGCAGCACCACGCCCAGCGCCGGGATGCGCAGCCGGATCCCGGTGATCAGCCAGATGCCGACAGCCCCCTGCACCAGCCCCGCGAAGTCCCCTCCGGGCACCTCGTCGAGCGGCAGGGACGGCGTGAGGAACCCTCCGGTGACCGAGTACGCCAGGAGCGAGACCCCCAGGTGGATCCCGAGCAGTCGGGGGATGTACGGGGCGAGCCGGCCGAGGGGGGCAAGCACCGCGAGCTCGGGTCGGGGCAGCCGGCGCGCGACCAGGCGCCACAGGACGGTCACCACGACCACCGCGACGGTCACCGCGAGCGGTAACGGCGAGAAGAAGAAGCCCCAGTCACCACCGTCGGCGTGGTCGGCGAACCACTTGCCGTGCGCGGAGGCGGGGCCAGCCGTCAGCACGACCGCGGAGAGGCCGACGGCGGCAACGGTCGCTGCTCGACGCAGAGGTGCTCCACGTGGGCGCACAGAGGTGTTCGTCATCAGGAGTCCCAGGGTGTCGCGTGAGTGCCGGGTCGCGATCGGCGCACACCAGCCTACGGTGCCTCGGCGGCGCGGGTCGCGCGCTCCCGCGGGACGAGAAAGACCCCCGACCTCGCGGTCAGGGGTCTTCGTCGTCGCTGTCTCAACGAGTGTCCGGAGGGGGACTTGAACCCCCACGCCCGTTAGGGCACTAGCACCTCAAGCTAGCGCGTCTGCCATTCCGCCACCCGGACGAGGTGGTGCTGGACGGCCTTCCGGCCCTCCAAGCGCGCGGCCAAAGATAGCACGGTGAGGCAGGCGGCACAGACGCGGTCCCTGCGGCACACTTGGCTCGACCGTGCAGCCGAGCACCCCGCCCCAGGAGGGTCAATGTCGGATCGCGACGACATCCCGAGCCCCGACGCAGAGCCCTCCCGGAAGCCGGTCCGTGACCTCTCGGGTCCCGGCCGGACGGCTCGCAAGGTCGCGGGTGCGCGTCGCAACCCCGCCGCACTGGGCTACGAGGAGACCGCGCCGCACTGGCTCCGGGTCGTGGCCGGGTGGTCGTGGCGCATCCTGGTGGTCGTCGCCGCGGTGTCACTGGTGTTCTGGGCGACATCCAGGGTGCTGCTGCTCTTCATCGCCGTGTTCCTGGCCCTGGTCTTCACCGCGGTGCTGCGGCCCGTGGTCAACGTGATGTCCCGGATCATGCCGCGTGGGCTCGCCACGGCGCTGTCCCTGGTGCTGTCGATCACCGTGATCGCCGGGCTCTTCACCTACATCGGCCTGTCCGTCGCCGGGCAGTGGGAGAACCTCGGTGAGCAGTTCAACGACGGCATCGCCACGATCTTCGACTTCCTCGCCGACAGCCCGCTGAACCTGACGATCACCAACGAGGACGTCGAGGGATGGCTCACCTCGGGCCAGGAGTGGATCTCCGAGAACAGCGGGGCGATCGCGAGCCAGGCCCTGACCGGTGCGGGCTCGGTGGCACTGGTCTTCACCGCCATCGCGCTGGCGGTGTTCTGCACGGTCTTCTTCCTCATCCGTGGCACCGAGATGTGGCTCTGGTTCCTCAACCAGCTGCCGATGCGCATGCGCGCGAGCTGGCACGCGGGAGGGGGCGTGGCCTGGTACACGTTCTCGGGCTACACCCGCGGCACCTTCATCATCGCTGCCGCGGACGGCGTGCTGGCCGCGATCGCCCTGATCATCCTGGGGGTCCCGCTCGCCGCACCTCTCGCGGTGCTGGTGTTCATCGGGGCGTTCATCCCGCTGATCGGCGCTCCGCTGGCCATGGTGATCGCGATGATCGTGGCCCTCGCGGCGAACGGTGTGATCAACGCCGTCCTCGTCGGGGTCGTCATCGCCCTCATCGGTCAGTTCGAGGGACACGTCCTGCAGCCCCTGGTGATGGGCAAGCAGGTGTCCCTCCACCCGGTGGCAGTCGCCCTCGCGGTCACCGGGGGGACCTTGGTCGCCGGGATCCTCGGTGCGGTCATCTCGGTGCCGCTGGTCGCCGTCGCGTGGGCGGTGTTCTCCCGACTACGACGGACCGACCCGCCGACCGAGCTCGAGGACCTGGAGGACGAGACCGTCGAGGACGACGAGGTCGCCACGAGCTCCTGACGACCCCGCCGGGGCTCAGCCGCCCAGCACCCCGAGCAGTCGCTCGAGCTCGGCGCGCACCGGCGCCGACGGCGGCAGGAGAGGTGGGGGCAGGGCCCCGAGCCGCAGCCCGAGGATCTCTCCGACCAGGTGGACGACCCGTGGTCCGCCGGACGCGAGAGCCAGGCCGACCACAGGCTCGAGCGGTGCCATGGCGGCCTGCGCGGCAGCAGGGTCCTGTGAGGCCGCGGCCCGTGCGACCGCGGTGTACGGGCCTGGCAGGACGCCGGCGAGCCCCGAGTGCCAGGTGCTGGCCCCCTCGAGCAGCCCCGCGTAGCCGTGGCCGTCCCCGCTGAACCCGATCTCGATGCCGGCCGGCACTCGGTCACCCAGGTACCGGGCCCGCCGTCGTACCTCGTCGGCGTCCACGCCACGGTCCTTGATCCCCCCGATCCCGGGCGTGCGAGCAAGGGTGCACAGCATCTCGAGGGACAGGGCGACCCTGGTCGTGACCGGGTTGTGGTAAGCCCACACGGGCACCTCGGCGTGCTCCCCGACCGTCCGGTAGAGCTCGAGGACCTCGTCGTCGAGCAACGGCAGGTAGGAGGTGGTCGGTAGCAGCAGCGCGCTCACCCCGGCCTCCTGGGCGTCCTGCGCCAGCACCAGGACCTCGCGGGTGGTCAGCGCACCGACACCGACCACGACAGGGACCCGGGCGCACACGGCCTCGACGCCGACCTGCACGACCCGACGACGTGCGGCCCGGTCGAGGTACGCGAACCCTCCGGTGCTGCCGAGCAGGGCGATCCCGTCGACCCCGGCCAGCACGGCCCGGTCGGCCAGGTCCGCCAGTGCGGTCAGCGAGGCGTCGTCGACCTCGCCGTCGCGCGAGCGCGGGGTGGGCAGGTAGGCCACGAGAGGTCCGAGGAGCGGCACGCTCTCACGGTAGCGACCGGTCGAACGGGCCGGCCCCCTGGCTCACCGGAAGTCGCGCGAGGAGGTGCGCACCCGCAGCGACAGCGGTGCCAGGTGCTCGGCCAGCAGGTTGGTCGCGCCGTCGGCCCGTTCCAACCGGCCCCGGACCACCAGCGCGGCCGAGGTCCGCGCCACCGTGCGGAACCGCTGCCACAGCCCGGGGGTGCAGATGACGTTGAGCAGACCGGTCTCGTCCTCGATGGACAGGAAGGTCACCCCCCGGGCGGTCCCCGGCCGCTGCCGGTGGGTCACCACACCGGCGACCGCGACCCGTCGACCTGCCTCGTGCTCCAAGGATCGGGCGACGGTCAGCACCCCGGCCAGGTCCAGACGGTCCCGGACGTACTGGGTGGGGAAGGAGTCGACGGAGACCCCGGTGGCCCAGACGTCCGCGACGGCGAGCTCGACCTCGCTCATGCCCGGCAGCGTGGGTGCACTCACCCCCACCGAGACCCCGGGCAGGGTGTCAGGGCCCTCCTGCGCGAGCGCTCCTGCAGCCCACAGGCCCTCCCGACGGTCGATCCCGAGCCCACCCAGCGCCCCCCCGGTGGCCAGGGCCTCGAGCTGTGCGGTCCGCAGGTCCACCCGTCGCACCAGGTCCCGCAGGCCGAGGAAGGGACCACCCTGTGCGCGTGCGTCCACGATCCGTCCGGCCGCCGGCTCCCCCAGCCCGCGGACGGCGGCCAGCCCCAGACGCACGGCGAGGGGACCTGCGGGGCGGGGGCGCTCGAGCCCCGCCTGCACCCCGGAGAGCTGGAGGTCGGGGCGCAGCACCTCGACGTCGTGCCGCCGGGCGTCGGCCACCAGGGACTGCGGGGAGTAGAACCCCATCGGCTGAGCCGCCAGCAGGCCGGCGTAGAAGGCGGCCGGGTGGTGGACCTTGAGCCAGGAGCTCGCGTAGACCAGGTAGGCGAAGGAGAAGGCATGGGACTCGGGAAAGCCGAAGTCCGCGAACGCCTTGAGCTTGTCGTAGATCTGTTCCCCGACCTCGGGGGTCACGCCCCGTTCGGCCATCCCGGACATCAGCCGCGCCCGCAGCGCCTCCATCCGCTCGGTCGAGCGCTTGGAACCCATCGCCCGGCGCAGCTGGTCGGCCTCGACCCCGGTGAACCCGGCGACGTCGATGGCCATCTGCATGAGCTGCTCCTGGAAGAGGGGCACCCCCTTGGTCTTGGCCAGCGAGCTCTCGAGCAACGGGTGCAGGTAGGTGACCTTCTCCCGACCACGGACCCGGTTGATGTAGGGATGTACCGACCCCCCCTGGATCGGCCCGGGTCGGATGAGCGCGACCTCGATGACGATGTCGTAGAAGCAGCGGGGCTGGAGCCGGGGCAGGGTCGCCATCTGGGCGCGGGACTCGACCTGGAACACCCCGACGGTGTCCGCCGCGCACAGCAGGTCGTAGACCGCGGGGTCGTCCTGGGGCAGCGAGTGCAGACCCAGCGCGGTCCCCTCGTGCTCGGCGACGAGCTCGAAGGCGATCCGCAGTGCCGAGAGCATGCCCAGTCCCAGCAGGTCGAACTTGACCAGCCCGGCGTCGGCGCAGTCGTCCTTGTCCCACTGGAGAACGGTGCGCCCGGGCATGCGGGCCCACTCGACCGGGCACACCTCGATCACGGGACGGTCGCACATGACCATGCCCCCCGAGTGGATGCCGAGGTGGCGCGGCAGACGCAGCAGGCGTTCGGCGAGGTCGATCACCGGCCCGGGGATCTCGGCCACGTCCGTGGCGGAGGGGGGCCGGTGGCTGACCGGCGGCGGGGGGTCCCGCGGGTCCTGGCCGCCCTCCGTCCCGATGCCGTCGTCGACCTCGGCGCCGGTCGTGGCGAGGTCACCCGCCCGGCGCGCGACGGCGTCCCCGGCGGCCCGTGCCGCCGGGGAGGCGTCGCGACCGTCCGCGGTGACGGGGTCGTGCCCACGCAGCGACCCCCACCTCTCGATGCTCTTGCTCCACGCGTCCTGCTGCCCGACGTCGTACCCCAGCGCCCGGGCCGCGTCGCGCACCGCCGAGCGGGGCCGGTAGGAGATGACGTTGGCGACCTGCGCCGCATGGGTGCGCCCGAAGCGTTCGTAGACGTGCTGGATGACCTCCTCGCGTCGCATCGACTCGATGTCCACGTCGATGTCGGGCGGCCCGTCCCGCTCGGGGGCCAGGAAGCGCTCGAAGAGCAGCCCGTGACGTACCGCGTCCACCGCGGTGATGCCCAGGGCGTAGCAGACCGCCGAGTTGGCGGCAGAGCCCCGGCCCTGGCACAGGATCCCCCGGTCGTGGCAGAAGGTGACCAGGTCATGGACGATCAGGAAGTAGCCCGGGAACCCGAGCCCCTCGATGACGTCGAGCTCGCGGGCGAGCTGGGCATGAGCCCCCGGGACCCGTTCGGCCTCGGGGGGCCCGTACCGGTCCAGGGCTCCACGTCGCACGAGCTCGCGCAGCCAGCTGGCCTCGTCGTGCCCGGAGGGCACCGGGTAGGGCGGCAGCTGGGGCGCGACGAGACTCAGGTCGAAGGCGCACTCGGCGGCGAGCTCGGCGGCGGTACGGACAGCCTGGGGGTGCCGTCGGTGCCGACCGGCCATCTCGACGGCCGAGCGCAGGTGCGCTCCCCCGCCCCCCGCGAGCCAGCCGTCCATGTCGTCCAGGCTCGACCGGGCCCGGACCGCCGCGAGCGCGCCGGCGAGGTCGGCGTCGGCCGGGCGGGCGTAGTGCACGTTCCCGGTCGCGACGAGGGGCAGCCGGGCCGTCCGGGCGAGCTCGGCGAGGGCATCGCACCGCTCGGAGTCCCAGGGGTCGCCCGAGTCGGTGATCTCGACCGCCACGTTCTGCGGGCCGAAGAGGTCAGTCAGCCGGTCGAGCTCGACGCGCGCCGCCTCGAGGTCGAAGCCCTGCTGGGCGCGACCCCGCATCAGGTCGGTCCGGCTGGTGGGCTCGAGCGCCTGGCGCACGGCTCCCTTGCGGCAGCCGGTGAGCACGAGCCACTGGCCGTCGGCCCGGGCCGCCAGATCGGCCAGCCGGTAGTCGGCCGCCCCCTTGGCCCCGGTGGCCAGGTGCGCCTCCGCGATCGCCCGGGACAGCGAGCGGTACCCCGCATCGCCTCGGGCCAGCACCACGAGATGGGTCGCGCGGGGGTCGGGAGAGCCGGTCGGTGGGTCGAGCGCGCCGTCCGGACCGGCCAGGTGCAGCTCGGCGCCGAAGATCGTGGGCATCCCGACGGCGCGGGCCGCCTGGGCGAAGCGCACGACACCGTAGAGACCGTCGTGGTCGGTCAGAGCCAGACCGCTCAGCCCTAGCCGGGCCGCCTCGAGGACCAGCTCCTCGGGCTGGCTGGCCCCGTCCAGGAAGCTGAAGGCCGAGTGCGCGTGGAGCTCGGCGTAGCGCAGCGCACCTCCCGGCCCACCGGTCCGGTCAGTCATAGCGGGCCTCCACGGTCCACACACCCTCGCTCAGCGCGAGCAGCACCGCGCTGCCGTCGGCCGTCACCACCTGGAGGTAGACCTGACGCCGTGGGGTCCGGCTCCACCACCGCTGCACCATCGGCCAGGGGCCGGCCCAGCCCTGGACGGCTGCCTCGTGCGTGGCGGACCACCGCAGGAGCGAGGGCTCGGTGCTGAGCTCGAGCCGCGCGCTGACCTGGACCACATCACCCTCGGGGCCGTGCAGCCCCACCACCGCGGGAGGGGTCAGGACGGTGGCGGGGGCCGGGGCGGGGAGCCGTCCGGGCCACGGCCGGGCCACGGGCCGGGGCGCGGGGAGCTCCTCCCCCCAGGGCACCAGGTGCACCTGGTCACGCGCGTCACGTCCCCCCTGGACGGCCGGGCTGAGGACGGCCTCGGCACCGATCAGGCCCTGCACCCGGTGCAGGGCGCGGTGCGCGCGCAGGTCCGCACCGCTGGCCATCCCCCAGAGCCTGCCCTGCTCGGCGCCCGCCTGGACGACCTCCTCGGCGCGCAGCCCCAGCCGGACCAGCGGGGCGGGCCTCGGGGTACCGACCCCGCCACCGCCACCGGAGCCCCCGGTGCCGCTGCCGGTCAGCCAGCCCTCGAGCTGCCAGCGCACCCGGTCGGTCATCCTGGACACGGACAGTCCCCCGAGCACGGCGTCGGTGCGCCAGGTCCGGACCAGCTCCTGGCCGTCCTGCGTGCGGGCGCTGATCTCGAGCCGGCCGCAGCCTGCACCACGGTCCACCAGCTGGGCGTGGAGCTGCTCGGCCAGACGTCGGGCCGCGAAGGCGGTCGCCTCGATCCGCTCGACCGGTGGGTCGAGGTCCTGCTGGACCGCGACGTCGGGCTGGAGGCGTCGCACGGCGGTGGGTCGCTCGTCCTGCCCCGAGGCCACCCGGTGCGCCCAGGCCCCGAGCTCACCGAACCGCGCACGGACGTCCGCCCCGGGCAGCCGGGCCAGGTCACCCAGGGTGTGCAGCCCGAGCCGGACCAGCAGGTCCACCAGCTCGGGGACCTGACCGGCCAGGAGGTCGTGGGTCGGCACGTGGACGAGCTCGGTGACCGCCATCGGCGCGAGGAAGGCCGCGGCCGCTCCCTGCGGGACCAGGCGTGAGGTGCGAGCGGCCAGCACCGCGGCCCCGGCGCCGTCGGACACCCCCACCGCCGACTCGTAGCCGGTCTGCTCGGCCACGCCGGTCACCAGGAGCTCGGCGAGGGTCGCCTCGGAGCCGTGGAACCGGCTCGCCCCCTGGGCGGGCAGCAGGAGCAGGCCGGGGCGAGCCACCTCGATCCCGGCGACCACGCTCTCTGCGGCCACGGCCACCGGCTCGAAGAGACGCACGTCGCGGCCGGCGTCGGCGTCCAGGAGGACGAGGTCGGGGCTGCACTCCTGCGCCTGGCGGCGACGCATGCCGCGCCGCACGCCGTGCGCACGTGCCGGGGCCGAGACGGCGGTGACCCGCCGGCCGTCGTGCACGGCGGCCGGCCGGTGCGCGGGGACCTCCTCGGCGGTCATCGCCGCGAGCACCGGCCAGTCCGGGACCCACAGGGCGGCGATCCGGGACGGGGTGCTCATCCTGCTCGTCTCCTCTCGCCCTGGGGCGCCGTCGGCCCCACCGGTTCCTGGACCGGCACCTGCCGTCCGGGGGCCACAGGGGCCACCGCTCCACCCCAGGGCGCAGGTGCCTCGGGAAGCACCACCTCGGTACGCATCGGCCGGGTGGCGCTCCCCCGCCCAGCCCGGTGCACCGTGAGCCGCCGGCTACGCAGCCGACCGTGCCCGCGCCCCAGCCCTTCCCACCGTGACGCCTCCGCCGTGAGCACGACGTGCGCCCCGGGCCAGGGGGCGGTGGGGATCAGCACCGCGGAGCGCTCGCGTGCACGGGCTGCCAGACGGCGCCGGTCGGCGGGACCCAGGGCGACCCCAGGACCGAGCACCACGATGTCGACGCCGTCGATCAGCGCCGCGACCACGGACGGGGCGTCCGGGCCGGGGGACGGCACCAGAGCCACCCGGTCCAGCACCAGACCCAGCTGGTGCGCAGCGAGCACACCGACCTCGGGCAGCCCGACCACCGCGGCCCAGGCCCCGGCCTGCGAGGCCGCGGCGATCAGGGCGAGCACCAGGGAGGTGGACCCGTCCACGACCACCGTGGTGCCGCGGTCCAGCGCGCCCGAGGGCAGCAGCCCGGCCACCCCGCTGTGCACCGGCAGGAACCGGGTCGCCGCCTCGGGGTCGATCTCGGGCGGCGTCCCCTGACCTGCTGTCGGGTTCGGTGGGGAGACAGGCGTCACCGCACCGGTCACCAGGGCGAGATCGACGAGCCGGTCCGATGCAGGAGCCGCGGGACCCGTGGGCTGCTGCTGCCCCGCGAGGACGACCCGACGACCGGCCCCGGTGCGCTCCTCCGCGCGGGCCAGCACGGCCCGGGCGAACGCCGCGCGGTCAGCCCCGACGAGGCCCGCGACGGGCTCGGGGGACCGCACGTCCAGCGCACCCATCAGGATCTCCCGTCGCACACACCAGCAGCTCCACGAGCCGCTGTTCGAACACCTGTTCGAGTATGCCAGTACACGCTGACACGGGGTGCGTGTCAATCCGCCGGGGCCGGCCGAGGCCTTGCGCACAGGGGGTACAGTGATGATGACTTGATGAAAGTATATAATCCCTCACAAGGAGTCCTGTGCCCCTCCGGACCACACCCTCGGACCTGCCGATCCACGAGATCAAGGCCGAGCTCTTCAAGGCCCTGGGCCACCCGCTGCGAGTCCGGGTGCTCGAGCTGCTCATCCCCGGCGAGCGCGCCGTCAGCGACCTCCTGGAGGCCACCGGGCTCGAGGCCTCCCACCTCTCCCAGCACCTGGCCGTGCTGCGTCGGACCGGGCTGGTCGTCGCCCGCCGCGAGGGCAACGCCGTGCACTACCGGCACGCGCACCCCGGGGTGGCTGACCTCCTGACCGCAGCACGCACCGTGCTGCTCAGCACCCTGGCCGGGACCCGTGACGCCCTGGCCGACCTCGAGGAGAACCCTCTGCCCGCCGCGAGCGCGCAGCGGTGACCGCCGGACCTCCTCCCTCCGCAGCGCCCCGCGCACCCCGCGACACCGGGCCCACCGACCCCACGGGCGCCCCTGACCGGACCGACCGCCGCGCCGCCCTGCGCGCCGCCCTGACCACCCTGGGCCGCCGGACGCTGCCCCGCCGCAGCGACTACGCGGGTCTGCGCGGCAGCTGGCGGGCCGACGCCCTGGCCGGGGTCACGGTCGCCGTCGTCGCCCTGCCCCTGGCCCTCGGCTTCGGGGTCACCTCCGGGGTGGGTGCCGCAGCAGGGCTGGTCACCGCGGTCGTCGCCGGCCTGGTCGCCGCCGTGCTGGGTGGGTCCAACCTCCAGGTCTCGGGGCCGACCGGCGCGATGACCGTCGTCCTGGTCCCCGTGGTCGCCCGGTACGGGCCTGAGTCGGTCCCGACGGTCGCGATCATGGCCGGAGGCCTGGTGCTGCTCGGCGGGGTGGTGGGCCTGGGCCGGCTCGTGGCCTACATCCCGTGGCCCGTGGTCGAGGGCTTCACGATGGGCATCGGCGTGGTCATCGCCGCCCAGCAGATCCCGCTGGCGCTGGGAACCGCCCCCGCGCCCGGGGAGAACGCCGGCCTGGTCGCCCTGCGCACCCTGGGCCGGGTCGACTGGTCCACCGCCTGGGTGTCCCTGGCGATCGTCGGCCTGGTCGTGGCCGTCATGCTGCTGCTGCCCCGGGTCAACCGGACCCTGCCCGCCTCCCTGATCGCCGTGGTCGTCGCGACCGTGCTCGCCGCGACCACCCGCCTGGACGTCGCGCGCATCGGCGTCATCCCCGACTCGCTGCCGTTGCCGTCGGTCCCCTCGCTGACCCCCGAGTCGACCAGCGCCCTGTTCTCCGCGGCGCTCGCCATCGCCGCGCTCGCCGCGCTGGAGAGCCTGCTCTCCGCCCGCGTGGCCGACGGGATGGCCGACGACCTGCCCCGCACCGCACCGAACCGTGAGCTCGTCGGTCAGGGTGCCGCCAACATCGCCGCCGGGCTGTTCGGGGGGATCCCCGCCACCGGGGCCATCGCCCGGACGGCCGTCAACGTCCGCGCGGGGGCCCGCACCCGGGTCGCCTCGGCCCTGCACGCCGTGGTGCTCGCCGGGGTGGTCTACGCCGGAGCCCCCCTGGTGGCGCACATCCCGCTGCCCGCCCTGGCGGGCGTGCTGCTGGTCACCGCGGCGCGCATGGTCGACCTGCCGACCGCCCGGTCCATCTGCCTGTCGGGACGGTCCGGCGCCCTGGTCTTCAGCCTGACGCTGGCGACAACGGTCGTCTTCGACCTGGTGGTCGCGGTCGAGGTCGGGGTCGCCGTGGCTGCTCTCCTGGCCCTGCGGGCGATGGCGCAGGCCAGCGGCCTGCACCGCGAGGAGCTCACCCTGCCCGAGGTCGACGGCGAGTCCGAGCGGGCGCTGCTGAACGAGCACATCGCCGTGTTCCGCATCGACGGCGCCCTGTTCTTCGCCGACGTGCGGCGGTTCCTCGACGAGCTCGCCCAGGTCGCCGACGTCCGGGTGGTCGTGCTGCGGCTGTCGGCGATCCGGGTGCTGGACACCAGTGGGGCCAACGCCCTGGCCGAGATCGTCGCCGACCTGCAACGCCGCGGCATCGTCGTGCTGCTCAAGGGGCTTCGTCCCGAGCACCGCAGGGTCGTGGAGGCCGTGGGGGTGCTCAACGAGCTGCAGCACCACAAGCACCTCTTCGACTCCCTCGAGGATGCCGTGGCCCACGCCCGGTCCCACGTGCACCGCCACCCCCACGGCCGTCCGCCCCAGGTGCGCCCCTCGCCCACCCGGGCATGATGGACCGGGCAACGACCCCGACCCCAGGAGCACCCGTGGACCTGACCCGCCCGACCGCCCCGGACCCGTACAGCCTGCTCCCGCAGGTGCACCCCTTCACGCTGCTGAGCGACGACATCGCCGACGACGTCCCGCTGGCTGCCCCGTTCACGGCCGAGGGTGGGAGCACCTCACCGCACCTGCGCTGGGAGGGGTTCCCCGAGGGCACCCGCAGCTTCGTCGTCTCCTGCTTCGACCCCGACGCCCCGACCCCGGCCGGCTTCTGGCACTGGACCGTGGCGAACCTTCCTGCCGCGACCACCTCGCTGCCCACCGGTGCGGGGTCCCCGGACGGCCAGATGCTCCCCCGCTCGGCCTTCCAGACGCGCAACGACGGCGGCGGGGTCGGGTACACCGGTGCGGCACCCCCCGCAGGTGACCGCGTGCACCGCTACGTCTTCGCCGTGCACGCGCTCGACGTGGACCACCTCGACCTGGACGGCGCGGCGACCCCGACCACCGTGGCCTTCACCGCGCTGTTCCACACCGTGGGCCGTGCCGTGCTGACCCCGACCTTCCAGGCCTGAGCCGGTGCCGGGCCTCGGCACGCTGACCTGGGTGGCAGCGCTGGACCACCCTGACCTCCTCGCCCCGGGCACGGCAGCTGCGCTGCGGTCCTGGGCCGACCGAGACGACCGCGTCGCCTCGCGGGTCACCGTGGCCTCGATCGATCCCGACCTGGCCGACACCGTGGCCCTGACCGCCGCCTACGACCTGCCGCTGGACGCCTCGGCGAACTGCGTGGTCGTCGCGGGCCGCCGTGCCGGTGACGAACGGGTCGCGGCGGCGGTCGTCCTGGCCACGACCCGCGCCGACGTGAACTCGGCGATCAAGCGTCTGCTCGACGTCCGCAAGGCCTCGTTCCTGTCCATCGACCGTGCGGTCGCGGAGTCCGCGATGGAGTACGGCGGCATCACCCCCATCGGCCTGCCGGCCGGGTGGCGGGTGCTGGTGGACTCGCGGGTCGCCGAGTCCGGTCCGGTGATCGTGGGCAGCGGGCTGCGTCGGTCGAAGGTCGCCATGCCCGGCGACCTGCTCGCCGCCATGCCCGGCGTCGAGGTCGTCGAGGGTCTGGCCCTGGACTGACCCGGCCCGGTCGTCCTAGACCTCGCGGGTCGCCCAGAACGCGACGGCCGAGGCCGCGGCCACGTTGAGCGAGTCCACCCCTCCCGCCATCGGGATCCGCACCACCCGGTCGGCAGCCTGCACCGCCGCGCGCGAGAGCCCGTCGCCCTCGGTGCCGAGCACCAGCGCCAGTCGGTCCGGGGGCGCGGCGGCGAGCTCGTCGAGGGTCACCGCGTCGTCCGACAGCGCAAGGGCAGCCACGGTGAACCCGTCCTCGCGCAACGCGTCCAGGCCCGCGGGCCAGCTCTCCAGGCGGGTCCACGGCACCTGGAAGACCGTCCCCATGGAGACCCGTACGCTGCGCCGGTACAGCGGGTCGGCGCAGCGTGGCGAGACCAGCACCGCGTCGACCCCGAGCGCGGCGGCGCTGCGGAAGATCGCGCCGACATTGGTGTGGTCGACGATGTCCTCGAGGACCGCGACCCGGCGTGCGCCCGCTCCCCCACGCGCCGCGGCGAGCAGCTCGTGCACCGCGAGCAGCGGAGGGCGGTGCATGGCCGCGAGCGCACCGCGGTGCAGGTGGAAGCCGGTGATCGTCTCGAGCAGCCCGGCGTCGGCGACGAAGACCGGCACGTCGCCCTCGGGCCCGCCGCCGACGGCCTCGATGAGGTCCTCGAGGTCGGGCAGCCAGCGCGGGGCCATGAGCAGGGACCGAGGGCGGTGCCCGGCGGCCACCGCCCGACGGATGACCGTCGAGCTCTCGGCGATGTACAGGCCCTTGGCGGGCTCGTGCTTGGCACGCAGCGCGACGTCGGTCAGCCGCAGGTAGTCGCTCAGGCGCTCGTCGTCGGCCGAGGTCAGGTGATGGAGGGCCACGCGGGACATCCTCTCGCGGTCCGGTGCCCCGACCCGGCCGGGGTCAGTCGACCGACGCCGTCGCGGCGGCGAACTGGCTCGCGTACAGGGCCGCGTAGGCACCGCCCGCCCCGAGCAGCTCCGCGTGCGTGCCCTTCTCGACGATCTGCCCGCGGTCCATCACCAGGATCACGTCGGCGTCGCGGATGGTCGACAGGCGGTGCGCGATGACGAACGAGGTCCGGCCCGAGCGCAGCGTGGCCATCGCCTGCTGCACGTGTACCTCGGTCCGCGTGTCCACCGAGGAGGTCGCCTCGTCCAGGATGAGGATCGTGGGGTCGGCCAGGAACGCGCGCGCGATGGTGATGAGCTGCTTCTCGCCCACGCTGACGTTGTTGCCCTCCTCGTCGATGACCGTCTCGTACCCGTCGGGCAGGCTGCGCACGAAGTGGTCGACCTCGGCGGCCCGGGCCGCCTCGACCACGTCCTGGTGGGTCGCGCCGATCCGGCCGTAGGCGATGTTGTCGGCAATGGTGCCGCCGAAGAGCCAGGTGTCCTGGAGCACCATCCCGATGCGGCGGCGCAGGTCCTCACGGTGCATCGTGGCCACGTCGACGCCGTCCAGCGTGATGCGGCCCGCGTCGACCTCGTAGAACCGCATGATGAGGTTGACCAGGGTGGTCTTCCCGGCCCCTGTGGGACCCACCACGGCCACGGTCTGGCCAGGCTCGGCGACCAGGTCCAGGTCCTCGATCAGCGGGGTCTGCGGCTCGTAGCGGAACGAGACGCCCTCGAAGGCGACCCTGCCCCGCAGCGGCGGCTGGGGCGGGGTCGTGGGCTCCGGGGACTGCTCGGGGGCGTCCAGGAGCTCGAAGACCCGCTCGGCCGAGGCGATGCCCGACTGCAGCAGGTTGATCATCGCCGCGACCTGGGTGATCGGCTGGGTGAACTGCCGGGAGTACTGGATGAAGGCCTGCACCTCGCCCAGGGTCAGCGAGCCCGAGGCCACTCTCAGCCCGCCGACCACAGCGATGGCCACGAAGTTCAGGTTCGCCACGAACATCATCGCGGGCTGGATCACGCCCGAGATGAACTGGGCCTTGAAGCTCGCGTCGTACAGCGCCTCGTTCTCGGTGTGGAAGGTGCGCGAGGCCGCGGCCTGCTGACCGAAGACCTTGACCAGCGCGTGGCCGGTGTACATCTCCTCGACGTGGGCATTGAGGGTCCCGGTGCGCTTCCACTGCTGGACGAACTGCGGCTTGGACCGCTTGGCGATCGCCGCGGTGACCACCCCCGCGACCGGGATGGTGAGCAGGGCGATCAGTGCGAGGAGCGGGGAGATCCAGAACATCATCACCAGCACGCCCAGGATGGTCAGCATCGCGGTGATCAGCTGGCTCAGGGTCTGCTGGAGCGTCTGGGCGAGGTTGTCGATGTCGTTGGTCACCCGGGAGAGCAGCTCACCACGAGGCTGCTTGTCGACGTAGCCCAGGGGCAGCCGGCCGAGCTTGTCCTCGACGTCCTGGCGCAGCCGGTAGACGGTCCGCTGGACGGCGTGGGTGGTCAGCAGGCCCTGCAGCCAGCCGAACAGCCAGGCTCCGACGTACAGCGCGAGCACCCCGAGCAGCACCACCTGCAGGGCCGCGAAGTCCACCCCCTGGCCGGGGACGACGTCCATCGCGGCGAGCATGTCGGCCTGGGTCTGCTGGCCCTGCGCGCGCAGCGCCGCGACCGCCTCGTCCTGGGTGATCTCCCCGCTGAGCCGGCCGCCGATCACCCCGTCGAAGATGATGTTCGTCGCATGGCCCAGGATTCGCGGGCCGAGCACCGAGAGCGCGACGCTCACGACCGTCAGGGCGATGACCGCGAGGAGCACGAGCCGTTCGGGCCGCAGCACGCCCAGCAGCCGACGGGCCGAGCCCCGGAAGTCCGACGCCTTGGCCACGGGCATGCCGGCCACGCCGTGGCCCATCGGGCCCTGGGGGCGCACCGGGGGGCGCGTGACGGCGCTCATGCGGCCTCCTTCTCGCTGACCTGGGAGAGCACGATCTCGCGGTAGGTCTCGTTGTCCGCCATGAGCTCGGCGTGCGTCCCCGCGCCGACCACGGCGCCCTGGTCGAGCACGATGATCCGGTCGGCGGTGCGGATGGTGCTGACCCGCTGCGCGACGATCAGCACGGTGGCCTCCCGGGTCTCAGGGGCCAGCGCCTGGCGCAGAGCCGCGTCGGTCGCGAAGTCCAGGGCCGAGAAGGAGTCGTCGAAGAGGTAGATGCCGGGCTTGCGGACCAGGGCACGGGCGATCGCCAGGCGCTGACGCTGACCGCCCGAGACGTTGGTGCCGCCCTGGCTGATCTCGGCGTCGAGCCCGCCCATCTCCCGGACGAACTCGGCGGCCTGGGCCACCTCGAGCGCGTGCCAGAGCTCGGTCTCGGTCGCCTCGGGCCGGCCGTAGCGCAGGTTGGAGCCGACGCTCCCCGAGAACAGGTAGGGCTTCTGCGGCACCAGGCCGATCTTGCCCCACAGGACGTCCTGCGCGAGGTCGCGCACGTCCACGCCGTCGACCAGGACGGCGCCACCTGTCGCGTCGAACAGCCGCGGCACCAGGCCCAGGAGCGTGGTCTTGCCGGAGCCGGTCGAGCCGATGATCGCGGTGGTACGGCCCGGCACCGCCTCGAGGTCGATGCCGCGCAGCACGGGCTGCTCGGCCCCCGGGTAGCGGAACTCGACGTCGCGCATCTCCAGGTGACCACGCAGCTCGACCGAGGCGATCGGACGGGCGGCGGGCACCACGGTCGAGTCGGTGTCCAGGACCTCGCGGATGCGCTCGGCCGAGACCTCGGCCCGTGGGACGAGCATGAACATCATCACGGCCATCATCACGGCCATGAGGATCTGCATCATGTAGCTGAGGAAGGCGACCAGCGAGCCGACCTGCATCCCGCCGCTGTCGATCCGGCCGGCGCCGAACCACAGGATCGCGACGCTCGACAGGTTCATGATCAGCATGACGGTCGGGAAGGTCAGCGCCATCAGCCGCCCGACCCCCACCGCCACGACCCGCAGGTCGTCGTTGGCCCCCGCGAACCGTTCCCGCTCGTGGGTGTCGCGCACGAACGCACGGATCACCCGGATGCCACCGATCTGCTCGCGCAGGATCCGGTTGATCGCATCGATGCGCACCTGCATGCTGCGGAACAGCGGACGCATCCGCCATACCGCCACGGCCAGCACTGCCACCAGCAGCGGGACGACCACGAGCAGCAGCGCCGAGAGCTGGACGTCCTCGCGCACGGCCATGAACACCCCGCCGACCACCATCACCGGGGCGGCGATCATCAGGGTCAGGCTCAGCAGGACGACCATCTGCACCTGCTGGACGTCGTTGGTGGTGCGGGTGATCAGCGAGGGGGCGCCGAAGTGCCCCATCTCGCGCGCCGAGAAGGTCTGGACGTGGTCGAACACCGATGCCCGCACGTCGCGCCCGAGGGACATCGCGACCCGGGCCCCCACGTAGACCGCGGCGACCGCGCAGAGCACCTGCACGAGGGTGATGGCGAGCATCACCCCACCCGTGCGCAGGATGTAGCTCGTGTCGCCCAGCGCGACCCCCTGGTCGATCAGGTCGGCGTTCAGGCTCGGCAGGTAGAGGTTGGCCATCGCCTGGACGAGCTGGAGCACCACGACCGCCCCGAGCAGGCGTCGGTAGGGACGCAGGTGCACCCGCAGCAGCCCGATCAGCACGAGCCCTCCGGCGTGCGCAGGGCGCCGTCGAGGAAGACGTCGACCAGGTCGTGGGGCCCGAGCGCGGCGAGGGCCTCCTGGGTGAGAGGTCGTGAGGCGGTCAGCACGAGGCCGACGACCAGGTGGGCGCACAGCCCCGGGTCCAGACGCAGCCGCTCCTGGTGGGGGGCGAGCAGCGTCCGGATCGCCTCGGTCACGACCTCGATCTGGTGCATCCCCTGCCGGTGGGCGCCCGGGCCGCGAGGGTGGGTGTGAGGGTCGTCCGTGCTCGGGGAGCCCGCGGCATGCTCCTGCTCGGCCAGCTGGTGCGCCACGGTCAGCACGCGGGCGGCGTCTCGGGAGCGCTCGAGCAGCGAGCCGACCGCGACGTGCAGGGTCGCGCGCAGGTCGGTGCCGGGCTCGATCGCGGCCAGGTCCTCGAGGAAGGGTGTGGGGTCCACGGCCTGGTGCAGGGCGGCGCGTACCAGGGAGTCCTTGTCCGGGAAGACGCGGAACAGGGTGCCCTCGGCGACCTCCGCCGCGGCGGCCAGCTCACGGGTGGTCACGCTGGTCCCCCGCGCGCAGAGCAGGGGGACGACGGCGCGCACGATGGCGGCTCGCCGGTCGTCGGCGGCCATCGGTGCGGCGCGGCCGGTGCGGCACGCGCTGCGGTCGGCGTCCTGGCCGCTCGGTGCGGGAGGCTCGCCCGGATCGGCGCCCGGAGCAGGGGGTGGGGAGCCGTCGGAGGGCGACGTCACGGTGATCACCCGCGCAGCCTACACTGAGTGAGCACTCACTCAGGCGTTGCCCCAGGGCAGCCGCACCCGTCGAGCAGGACGACGGCCCCGGTCCGGACCGTGGAGGTCCTGACCGGGGCCGAGGCCGTGCCGGGTCGCGGCTAAGAGGGCTGCGACTCCCCCGCGCCCGTCGCGGGAGGAGCCTGCGGCGAGCCACCGTCGTCGGACGCCGGGGCGGGCGCCCCCGACCCCTGCGGTGCGCCACCGCCGCTCGGGGTGACGCCCCGCGCGCGGGTGCCCCCGCCCAGCGTGCCGGCACTCGTCGCGTCCTTGGCCGCCGCCTCGGAGTCGCGTCGCGCCTCGGCGAGCGCCTGCGCCGGATCCGTCAGCGCCGCCGGGGGCAGCTCGTCCCCCTTGAGAGGCGACGTGCCCGGCGGGCGTCCGCTGCTGGTGACACCACTCTCACCGTCCCCGCCGCCGGTGAAGCCCTTGGACACGGCGTTGAGAGCAGCGGTGAACTCGGTCGGGATGAACCAGACCTTGTTCGACTCCGTCTGGGCGATCTCGGGCAGCATCTGCAGGTACTGGTAGGCCAGCAGCTTGGGGTCGGCGTCGCCCCGGTGGATGGCGTCGAAGACCTGCAGGATCGCCCGCGCCTCACCCTCGGCGTTGAGGATCGCCGCCTGGGCATTGCCCTCGGCGCGCAGGATCGCCGACTGCTTCTCACCCTCGGCCGTCAGGATCGCCGACTGCTTGACACCTTCGGCGGTCAGGATCGCCGCACGCCGATCACGCTCGGCGCGCATCTGCTGCTCCATCGAACCCTGGATGGACTGCGGCGGGTCGATCGACTTGAGCTCGACGCGGTTGACACGCACCCCCCACCTACCGGTGGCCTCGTCGAGCACACCGCGCAGCTGACCGTTGATCTGGTCACGACTGGTCAGGGTCTGCTCGAGGTCCATCGAGCCGACGACGTTACGCAGCGTGGTGACGGTCAGCTGCTCGATGCCCTGGATGTAGTTCGCGATCTCGTAGACCGCTGAGCGTGGCTCGGTGACCTGGAAGTAGATGACCGTGTCGATGCTCACCACGAGGTTGTCGGAGGTGATCACCGGCTGCGGGGGGAACGACACGACCTGCTCACGCAGGTCGACCGAGGCCCGAACCCGGTCGACGAACGGGATGAGCAGGTGCAGACCGGCGTCCATGGTCCGCGAGTAGCGGCCCAGCCGCTCGACGATGATCGCGACCGCCTGAGGCACGATCCGCACGGCACGGACGAGGGTGACGACGACGAACAGGGCCACCAGGGCCAGCACGAGGTAGAGGATGAACTGGTTGGCGGCGATGGTCGGGCTCTCTATCACGTGCGGTCCTCCTGGATGTCGGTCTGCGGTGAGGTGGCCGGGATGTCGGGCGGGTCCTGAGGTTCGGCGTCGAGCGGTCCGACCACGGCCGTCGCTCCCTCGATGCGCAGCACCCGCACCGAGATGTCGGCCGGGTAGGTGCGTCCGGGGGCCTCCGCCCGGGCCGACCACACCTCGCCGACCAGCTTGATCTGCCCCCCGCGGTCGGTGACCTCGGTCATCGTCACCGCGTGACGCCCGACCTGCGCGGCAGCGTTCGTCTCGACCAGGGGCATGCGCTTGCGCAGGTTGCGCAGCAGGTACGGGCGCAGCACGATCAGGAAGAACAGCGAGGTGAGTGCGAAGGTCAGCACCTGCACCGTGACGTTGGCCCCGAGCTGGCTCGCGACGAGTGCCGCGAGGGCGCCGCCGGCGAACATCAGCAGCACGAGGTCGAGGGTCAGGATCTCGATCACGCCGAGCGCCACAGCGGCCACCAGCCACCAGAGCCAGTGGATCTCGATCTGGTCCATGCGTCCCCTCACCCCGTGGCAGGCGGGTCCGGACGACGCCGTCCTGCCCGTCCGATCCTAGTCAGTGCCGCACCGACCGGGCATGTCGACGGACCACCGGTCTCAGGTGCGCGACCGGGCGGTCCACCGGTGGTCGTGCCGCTCGACCACGAGGTCCACCCCGAAGGTCTGGGACAGGTTCTGCGGCGTCAACGTCTCCTCGAGCGGACCGGCGGCATGGACCGCTCCGTCGCGCAGCAGCAGGGCATGCGTGAAGCCCGCGGGGATCTCCTCGACGTGGTGGGTCACCAGGACCAGCACGGGCGAGCGAGGGTCCGCGGCGATCTCGGAGAGCGCGGCGACGAGCTCCTCGCGGCCGCCGAGGTCAAGACCCGCGGCCGGCTCGTCGAGCAGCAGCAGCTCAGGATCGGTCATCAAGGACCGGGCGATCTGGGTGCGCTTGCGCTCGCCCTCGCTCAAGGTGCCGAACCTGCGCCCGGCCAGGTGCCCGACACCGAAGACGTCCAGCAGCGCCCGGGCTCGCTCGTGGTCCAGGGCCTCGTACTGCTCGCGCCAGCGGCCGGTCATCCCGTAGGCAGCGGTCAGGACCACGTCCACGACCGTCTCGGAGCCGGCGATGCGGTCGGCCAGGGCCGCGGAGGTCACCCCGATCCGCGGCCTCAGCTCGAAGACGTCCACCGCACCGAGCCGGGAGCCGAGGACGTCCGCCGTCCCCGAGCTGGGGTGCATCGCCCCCGAGGCGATCTGCAGCAGCGTCGTCTTCCCGGCTCCGTTGCGGCCCAGGACGACCCAGCGGTCGCCGTCGTCGACCGTCCACGTGACGCGGTCGAGGATCGTCTTGGGTCCCCTGCGCAGGCTCACGTCCTGCAGGTCCAGCACCGTGCTCATGAGGATCGACCCTAACGTGCCTGCCTGCTCGCGCCTCACCGGAGCGCCGGACCGGCACCGCGGCCCGGTCGTCGCGGTGAGCACGTAGGTTGGTCGGATGGATCGCGCCGAGCTGCTGCTGACCCCGGCCCGCTCCGTGCTGCTCGCCCTGTGGGGCCAGCACCTCGGCTCGGGGGCAGTCCCGCTGCGGTCCGCGATCGACGCCGTCGAGGGCGACGACGAGCCGCACGTGGTGGACGCCGCCTCGCTCGGCCCAGACGGGCCGACCACGCTTCCGGACCTGCTCGCCGACTGGGCCGAGGGCAGCCGGACCCTCGCGGCCGCCCTGCCCTCGCCGGGAGACCTCGCGGGTGTCCCTGCGGCGGTGAGCGGAGCCGCGGCCGATGCCGGGGAGTGCGTCCTGGCGCGGACCGCGAACGGGACCTACGCCGCCGTCCCGGTGATCGAGGAGTTCGGCAGCGTCTACGAGACCGGCCACCTCGTCACCTGGACGGTGCACCGCGTCCCGGAGTGGCAGACCGTGCTGATGGGCGCTGTGGGGTCGCTGGCCGAGGCCGAGCGCGACCTGCGGACCGCCCTGCTGGCCTCGACCGACGCGTTGGCCTCGCTCGACGTCGCCCGGTGGCGTCCCGATGCGGCCGAGGCCATCGCGACCCTCCGGTCGCAGGACCCTGCCGCGGGTCTCCTCCCCCCGACCCTGGACCCCCGTCGGGTCAGGGTGCTGACCCTCGCCCTGCGACTGCGTGGGATCGTCGCGCTGGCCACGGCCGACGACGGCGGCGCCGTCAACCTGTGGCAGGCGGACCAGCGGTCCACGGCCCTGCGCGAGATCGACCGGGCGGCCCGCCGCGCGCTCTCCTCGGCGACGCTCGTGACCGACGACCACGCTCGGGGCACCGCGCCGCTGGGCGGATGACCGCGCTCGACGGGTGGCTGCTCAGCCGATGGTGGTCGCTCAGCGGATGACGGAGCGGTAGACCTCGAGCGTCCGCTCGGCGATGGCCGACCAGGCGAAGTGGTCCTCGACCCGACGGCGCGAGGCGCGGCCCATCTCGGCGGCACGGACCGGGTCGCCCGCGAGCTCCCCGAGCGCAGCGGCGAGGTCCGTCACGAACCGTTCCGGGTCCACCGGCGTCCCGGTGCCGTCCTGCACCTGCTCGATCGGGACGAGCGTCCCGGTGACCCCGTCCTGGACCACCTCCGGGATGCCCCCCGTGGCGGTGCCGACGACCGGCAGCCCGCAGGCCATCGCCTCGAGGTTGACGATCCCGAGCGGCTCGTAGACCGACGGGCAGGCGAACACCGTGCACGCCGACAGCACCGCGACGAGCTCGGGGCGCGGCAGCATCTCCTCGATCCACACCACCCCGTCGCGCTGGGCCCGCAGGTCGGCGACCAGCCCGGCCACCTCGGCCGAGATCTCGGGTGTGTCGGGAGCCCCCGCGCACAGCACCAGCTGGACCTCGGCGGGCAGCCGCTCGGCCGCGCGCAGCAGGTACGGCAGACCCTTCTGCCGGGTGATGCGACCCACGAAGACGACCGCCGGGCGGTCCGGGTCGATGCCGACCCGGCGCACGACCTCGGCCGCCGTGGCCTTGGCCTGGTCGCTCTCGGGCCGGCGCCAGCCCTCGAGGTCGATGCCGTTGTGCACCACGTGGACCCGGTCGGGGTCGATGTCCGGGTAGCAGCGCAGGATGTCCGCCCGCATGCCCGCGCTCACCGCGATCACCGCGGCCGCACCGAGGTAGGCCGTCCGCTCGGCCCAGCCGGACAGGGCGTAGCCCCCACCGAGCTGCTCGGCCTTCCAGGGACGCAGCGGCTCGAGGCTGTGGGCGCTCACCACGTGCGGGATCCCGTGCAGCAGGCCGGCCAGGTGCCCGGCCAGGTTGGCGTACCAGGTGTGGGAGTGGACGATGTCGGCGCCCTCGACGTCGGCGGCCATCAGCAGGTCCACGCCGAAGGTCATCAGCGCCGGGTTGCTCCCGGTGAGCCCACCGGGAACGTCGTAGCCGAAGACGCCCTCCTCGGTACGGGCACCGTCGAAGCACCGGACGCGGACGTCGACGGTTCCCCGGAGCACGGCACTCAGCTCCGCCACGTGCACCCCCGCCCCGCCGTAGACGTGGGGCGGGTACTCACGGGTCAGCAGGTCAACGCGCACAGCGACACGCTAGCGCTTTTCCCGGTTCGCGTCTGGCCGAGAGGCGAGCGCGGGCCTAGGGTCGGGGCATGGCAGCCCCGCGCGTTCTGGCAATCGTCCTCGCAGGTGGTGAGGGCAAGCGACTCATGCCCCTGACGGCGGACCGCGCGAAACCTGCGGTGCCCTTCGGCGGGATGTACCGCCTGGTCGACTTCGCGCTGTCGAACCTGGTCAACTCCAAGTACCTGCAGATCGTGGTGCTCACCCAGTACAAGTCCCACAGCCTGGACCGTCACGTGGCCAAGACGTGGCGGATGTCCCCCCTGCTCGGGAACTACGTCGCACCGGTGCCTGCGCAGCAGCGGGTCGGCAAGCACTGGTACCTCGGCAGCGCGGACGCCATCTTCCAGTGCCTGAACATCATCGCCGACGAGCGCCCCGACATCGTCGTGGTCGTGGGGGCGGACCACGTCTACCGCATGGACTTCTCCCAGATGGTCGACGCCCACGTCGCCTCGGGAGCGGAGTTCACGGTGGCGGCGATCCGTCAGCCCATCGCGATGGCCGACCAGTTCGGCGTGATCCAGACCTCGGCCGAGCACCCCGACCGGATCACCGACTTCCTCGAGAAGCCCATCGACCCGGTCGGCCTGCCTGACGCGCCGCACGAGATCCTCGCCTCGATGGGCAACTACGTCGCCAACGCCGACGCGCTGGTCGAGGCGGTGACCCGGGACGCGGAGAACCCGACCTCACGGCACGACATGGGCGGTGACATCGCGCCGTACTTCGCCGAGAAGGGCACCGCCGGGGTCTACGACTTCATCCACAACGATGTCGCCGGCTCGACCGACCGCGACCGCGACTACTGGCGCGACGTCGGGACCCTGGACTCCTACTACGACGCGCACCTCGACCTGATCTCCGTGGTCCCCGTCTTCAACCTGTACAACACCGCCTGGCCGGTGTTCACCGGCTACTCGGGGCTGCCACCGGCCAAGTTCGTCCATGCCGGGCCGGGGCGGCTCGGTCACGCCTCGGACTCGCTGGTCTCCCCCGGTGTCATCGTCTCGGGAGCGACCGTCTCAGGGTCGGTCCTCTCACCCGGGGTGTACCTGCACTCGTGGGCGTCGGTGAGCGACTCGGTCGTGCTCGACGGCGTGCAGGTGGGCCGTCACGCCCAGGTGCACCGGGCGATCCTCGACAAGAACGTCATGGTGCAGGAGCGCGCCAGGGTGGGCATCGACGCCGAGCACGACCGCGCCCGAGGATTCACCGTGACCGACTCGGGGATCACGATCGTGCCCAAGGGCACCGTCGTCGAGGGCTGAGTCGTCGACGGCTGAGCGGGGCCACCTGGGAGGACCGCCCGACGCTACCCTGCACGGGTGAGTCCCCCCACCCCGCCCGCTGACGGCGCGCCATCCCCCGACTCGCGCCGGCTGGTCGTCCTGGACGTCGACTCGACCGTGATCACCGGTGAGGTCATCGAGATGCTCGCGGGGCACGCGGGATCACGCGAGGTCGTCGCCGCGATCACCGAGAGTGCGATGCGCGGCGAGATGGACTTCGCGGCCTCGTTGCACCAGCGCGTCGCGACCCTGGCCGGGCTCCCGGTCTCGGTCTTCGACACCGTCCGCCTCGAGATGCACCTCACCCCGGGCGCGGAACGCCTCGTCGCCGAGCTGCGCCTCCGGGGCTGGCCCGTGGGGCTGGTCTCCGGGGGCTTCGTCGAGCTCGTGGGGCCGCTCGCCCGTGACCTCGGCATCGACTTCGTGCGGGCGAACGCCCTCGAGGTCCAGGACGGGGTGCTCACCGGCCGGGTGAGAGGCCCGGTCGTGGACAGCGCGGCCAAGGCCGCAGCGCTGCGGGAGTTCGCCGCCGCCCAGGGCGTGACGATGGACCGTACGGTCGCCATCGGCGACGGTGCGAACGACCTGGAGATGCTCGCGGCCGCCGGGCTCGGGATCGCCTACAACGCCAAGCCCGTGGTGTGCGCGCAGGCCGACGTCGCCGTTCTCGACTCGCCCCTCGACGCGGTGCTCGGAGTGCTCGGCCTCGAGTGACCCGTTCGGCCGTACCCGGTCAGCCCGGGCGGACGACGTCCAGCAGACGCGCGGCGCGCGGTGCCAGCGCCGACCACGAGGCGACCTCGAGCAGTGCGTAGGAACCCGTGGTCAGGCCCGTGCGGACCTGCGCGAGCGCCGTGTCGTCGCCCGAGCCGGACAGTGCGGCCGCCACGCCCGACATGGTGGGCTCGTGACCCACCACGAGCAGGGTGCGCACCCGGTCGTCGATCTCACGGACCAGGGACACCAGGTCGGCGGTCCGCGCCTCGTAGACCCGGTCGGTGACGTCGACGTCAGGCTCGGGCACCCCTCCCATCGCCGACCGCACGAGCTCCCAGGTCTGGCGGGTCCGGACCGCGGACGAGACGAGCACGTGGTCGGGCAGCAGGTCGGCGGCGACCAGCCCGGCACCGATCGACCCGCACTGCGACCTACCGGCCAGGGCGAGAGGACGCAGCTCGTCCGCCACGCCCCCCGAGGGCTCGGCCTTGGCGTGGCGCAGCAGGATGAGCCGCCGCTCGCCGGCGCCCTCACCCCTGGTCGGCACCACCGCTCAGAAACCCATCGCGTGGAATCCGCCGTCGACGTGGACGATCTCGCCCGTCGTCGCGGGGAACCAGTCGGACAGCAGCGCAGCGACCGCGCGAGCGGTCGGCTCGGCGTCGGAGGCGTCCCATCCCAGGGGGGCACGCTCGGGCCAGCCGTCGTCCATCTTCTCGAAACCCGGGATCGACTTGGCCGCCGTGGTGTGGACAGGTCCGGCCGCGACCAGGTTCACCCGGATGCCCTCGGGACCCAGGTCACGGGCGAGGTAGCGGGCGGTGGACTCGAACGCCGCCTTGGCCACGCCCATCCAGTCGTACACCGGCCAGGCATACCGTGCGTCGAAGGTCAGGCCCACCACGGACGAGCCTCTGCCCATGAGCGGCCTGCTCGCGACCGCCAGGGCCTTGAGCGAGTACGCCGAGATCTGCAGCGCGGTGGCCACGTCCTCCCACTGACCGGACAGGAAGTTGCCACCCAGCACCGACTGCGGTGCGAAGCCGATCGAGTGCACGACTCCGTCGAGATGGTCGGTGTGCTCCCGGACGCGGCCGGCCAGCTGGTCGAGGTCGTCCGAGGAGGTCACGTCGAGCTCGACCACGGGTGGTGTGACCGGCAGCCGCTTGGCGATGGCCTGGGTGAGCCGGAGCTGGCGGCCGAAGGAGGTGAGCACGACCTCGGCACCTTCCTGCTGCGCGAGCCGTGCCACGTGGAAGGCGATCGAGGAGTCCATCAGGACCCCGGTCACCAGGAGCTTCTTGCCGTCCAGCAGACCCATTCGTGTTCCCTTCGGGTGACGTGCGATGAGGTGGCCCGGTCGTGCGATGCGGCACGGGCACCGATGATGAGCAGCGGTGTCAGTGCCCCATGCCGAGTCCACCATCGACCGGGATGACGGCACCGTTGACGTACGCGGCATCGGCCGACGCGAGGAAGTGCACGACACCGGCCACCTCGTCCGGCTGGGCGAACCGCCCGGCAGGGATGGCTGCACGGTAGGCCTGCTGGCGTTCCTCGGGCAACGCGGCGGTCATCGCGGTGTCGATGAACCCCGGGGCCACGACGTTGGCAGTGATGCCGCGTCCGCCGAGCTCACGCGTGATCGACCGCGCCATCCCGACCAGGGCCGACTTCGACGCCGCGTAGTTGACCTGCCCCTGACCACCGTAGAGACCGACCACCGAGGAGATCAGCACGATCCGACCGCGGCGCATCCGGATCATCTGCTTGGAGGCGCGCCGCACGCAGCGGAAGGTCCCGGTGAGGTTCACGTCCACGACCGTCTCGAAGTCCTCGTCGGTCATCCGCATCAGCAGCTGGTCACGGGTGATCCCCGCGTTGGCGACCAGCACCTCGACCGGACCGTGAGCGGCCTCGACCTCGGTGAAGGCCGCATCGACGGCCGCGGTGTCGGTGATGTCCCCGACCACGCCGAGCACGCCGGCCGGAAGGTCCCCGCTGCGGTAGATCGTGGCGACCCGGTCACCTGCAGCGACGAAGCGCTCGGCGATCGCACGCCCTATCCCCCGGTTCGCGCCGGTGACCAGCACGCTGCGCGGCTCGACGCGGCGTGGCTCGGTCCCGGCTGCCGTGTTCTCGGCCACAGGTGCTCCTGTCTGGGTCGGTGGACCGGCGTGCTGCGAGGTGCAGCCGCAGGAAGTCCGGTGCAGACCGTAGCCGATCCGCGGCTCGGGCCCCCAGTGCCCGGCCCGACGTAGACTCATCAGATGGACAAGGACCGCGCGCCCGCACGAGGCCTGCGCCGCGGCTCGAGGAGCCCGGAGGCCGAGGTCCAGCGCATCACGAGCGCATCGGCTCCCCTGGCGGACGACATGGCGCAGCGGTCCCGTCGGTACCTGGCCCAGATGTCGATCCGGGTGGTCTGCTTCCTCGCCGCGGTGGCGATCGACCACTGGACCCGATGGGTGCTGCTCGCCGGAGCCGTGGTCCTGCCGTACTTCGCGGTCGTGCTGGCGAACGCGGGCCGTGAGCGCGGCTCAGACCCAGGGACGTTCGTCGGCGCACCGGTCCTGCCGCCCGGTCTCACGCCGGCCGCCGACCTGCCGACCAGCACCCCGGGTGACGTCCGGTGACCGAGCCCGACCAGCTGACCTGCAGCGCACGGGGGTGCGGCGCACAGGCCTCGTGGGGTCTGCGCTGGAACAACCCGCGCCTGCACACCGCCGACCGCCGCAAGGTGTGGCTGGCCTGCACGGACCACCGCGAGCACCTCGAGCAGTTCCTCGGTGCCCGGGGCTTCCACCGCGACACGGTGCCCGTGGGTGACCTGGGCCCGACCGACGGATGAGCGGTGCGTCCACGGCCGTCCGGGCCGGGCGCCGCGCCCGGTTGCGCCGATGGGTCGTGCTCGTCGGCGTCGCGAGCGTCGTCGCGGCGGGCTGCGTGGCCGCGGGGGTGTGGCAGTGGACCCGGCACGTCGACCGCAGCACGCTGATCGAGATCGTCCAGGCGAACTACGACGCCGACCCCGTCCCGCTGGCCGAGGTGCTCGACGCACCCGCGGTCCCGCTGCCCCCCGAGCAGAACTGGCAGGTGGTCCGCGTCCAGGGCGAGTACTCCCCCGCGACGGTGCTGCTCCGCAACCGCCCGGTGGCCGGCCAACCCAGCTTCCACGTGCTGTCGCCGTTCACCGTCACCGGGCCGGCCGCCGGACCTCTCGAGGGAACGGTGCTGGTCGTCGACCGGGGCTGGGTGCCCACCGGTGCCGACGGGTCCGACGCGGACACGGTCCCCGCACCACCGACCGGACCCGTCGAGCTGGTCGTGCGGCTCCGACCCGACGAGCCCGCCTCCCGCCGGGACGCGCCCGCGGGCCAGGTCCAGGCGATCTCCGCCCAGCAGGTGCGCGCGGCGGTGCCTGAGGAGGTCCGCTGGCCCGTGGGCTCGACCCTGGGCACCTACGGCATGCTGGTGACCGAGGACGGCTCACCACCCTCCGGGCTGGGGCCACTGGCTCGGCCGAGCACCGACCCCGGTTCCCACCTCTCCTACGCGTTCCAGTGGTGGGTCTTCGCCCTCGGCGCGCTCGCGGGAAGCGTGGTCCTCGGGGTCCGGGAGGACCGCGCCGAGAGGGCGGGCACGGCCGGGCCCACGACCAGCACCGGCCCGGCCGATCCGCCCGCGCGCCGTCGCCGTCCGACCGCCGAGGAGGAGGAGGACGCCCTGCTCGACGCGCAGAGCGTCACCCCGGACCCGCGGCAGACCGCGCGAGTGATCAGCCCTTCTTGACCTGCGCCCGGCGGGCCTCGGCGGCCGCTCCGCGCGTGGCACCTCCGCGGGCACGCATCTGGACACCGGCCTCGCTGAGCACGCCGTGCACGAACCCGTAGGAACGACCGATGTCCTGTGCCATCGAGCGGATGCTCTCCCCCCTGGAGTACCGCTCGACCAGGGAGGATGCCAGGTCCTTGCGCCCGTCCCCGGTGATCCGGGAACCCTTCGGCAGCTTCTCGCTCATTCGTCCTCCAGGTGAGGGTGTGGTCGGCCCGCCACGGTCACGGGTCGTGGCCGCGACGTCGCCCGCGCGGTCTGCACCACCCGGACGAGCTACGCCAGAGAGATCAGCTCTGCGTAGCTGTCGTTCCACAGATCTTCGTCGCCATCCGGCAGAAGCACCACTCGTTCGGGCGACAGCGCGGTCACCGCACCCTCGTCGTGGGTGACCATCACCACGGCCCCGGCGTAGCCCGCGAGCGCCCCGAGCACCTCCTCGCGGCTGGCGGGGTCGAGGTTGTTGGTCGGCTCGTCCAGCAGCAGGACGTTGGCCGAGGAGACCACCAGGGCGGCCAGCGCCAGGCGCGTCTTCTCCCCGCCCGAGAGCACCCCGACGGGCTTGTCGGCGTCGTCCCCCGAGAACAGGAACGACCCGAGGACCGAGCGCACCTGGGTATCGGTCAGGTGGGGCGCTGCGTGCCGCAGGTTCTCGACCACGGTCAGCGTCGTGTCGAGGGTCTCGTGCTCCTGCGCGTAGTAGCCCACCTTGAGACCGTGCCCGGGCTCGACCTGACCGGTGTCAGGGGTCTCGACCCCTGCGAGCAGCCGCAGCAGCGTGGTCTTGCCCGCCCCGTTCAGCCCCAGGATGACGACCCGGCTCCCCCGGTCGATCGCGAGGTCGACCCCGGTGAAGACCTCCTGCGAACCGTAGGACTTGCTCAGCCCGTGCGCGGTGAGCGGCGTCCGGCCGCACGGGGCAGGGTCGGGGAAGCGCAGACGTGCGACCTTGTCCGAGGCCCGCACGCTCTCGAGCCCCGAGAGCATCCGCTCGGCCCGTCGGGCCATGTTCTGGGCCGCGACGGCCTTGGTGGCCTTGGCCTTCATCTTGTCGGCCTGGGCGAACAGCGCGGACGCCTTCTTCTCGGCGTTGGCACGCTCACGGCGTCGTCGCCGCTCGTCGGTCTCGCGCTGGTTGAGGTAGGCGTCCCAGCCGAGGCTGTACTGGTCCATCTCGCCGCGGTTGGCGTCGAGATGGAACACCTTGTTGACCGTGGCCCGCATGAGGTCGACGTCGTGGCTGATCACGATGAACCCGCCCGCGTAGGACCGCAGGTACTCGCGCAGCCAGACGATCGAGTCGGCGTCGAGGTGGTTGGTCGGCTCGTCGAGCAGCAGTGTCTCGGCACCGGAGAACAGGATCCGGGCGAGCTCGACCCGGCGACGCTGCCCACCCGAGAGGGTGCCGATCTCCTGACCGAGGACCCGTTCGTCGAGGGACAGGTTGGAGGCGATGCGCCCGGCCTCGCTCTCGGCCGCGTAGCCACCGGCGGCGGTGAACCGGGACTCCAGGCGCCCGTAGCGCTCCATCGCGGTCTCGCGGGTCTCGTCGTCGGCGCTCGCCATCGCGGTCTCCGCCTCGCGCATGGAGCGCACGATCTCGTCGAGCCCCCGCGCGGAGAGGATGCGGTCCCGGGCCAGGGAGCCCAGGTCACCCGTCCGAGGGTCCTGCGGCAGGTAGCCCACGTCTCCGGTCCGGACGACCTGACCCCCGGTGGGCTGGCCCTCGCCGGCCAGCACCTTGGTCAGGGTCGTCTTGCCGGCACCGTTCCGCCCGACCAGGCCGACCCGGTCGCCGGCGGCGACGCGGAACGAGGCCTTCTCGAGCAGGACGCGTACGCCGACGCGCAGCTCGATGTCATGAGCGGTGATCACTGAGGTTTCCTCCGATGGGTGCCCGTCCACGTTGTCGGTGGGCACAAACGCCACCCATCCTACGACCGGCTAGCGTGGCGCCCGATCGGCCGAACGCCCGGCGCCCCGCGTCCGCTCCCCGAGCGACGCCCCACGACCCTGGGGGACACCATGCCCGTCGCACCTGAGAACGATGCCGTGCCTGCCGCAGCGAGCCGGGTCCCTGTCGACCCCGACGCCGGTGGGCGCGCCCTCCCGGTCCCGGTGCTCAGGTCCTCGGCAGCCACCGACGTCGCCCTCATCGCGACCTTCGCGGCCTTCGTCGCGGTGTGCGCGCTGCTGCCCTCGATCGCCGTGCCGAACCTCGCCGTCCCGATCACCCTGCAGACCTTCGGGGTGATGCTCGCCGGTGTGGTCCTGGGCCCGCGCCGTGGGTCGCTCGCGGTGCTGCTGTACCTCGCGGTCGGGCTGGCAGGTCTGCCGGTCTTCGCCCAGGGGACCGGCGGGCTGGCCGTGCTCGGCAAGCCGTCCCTGGGGTACCTCCTGGCCTTCCCGCTGGCTGCAGGGCTCGCCGGGCTGCTCGTCGGCCGAGCGCGCTCGCTGCCGACCCGCTGGCTCCCGGTGGCGATCTTCGGCGCGTGCGCCGCCGGTTCGCTCCTCCTCACGCACCCGATCGGGATCTCGGTCATGGGTGCCCGCCTGGGCATGGGCGTGCAGGAGGCGATCGCCGCCGGCGCCACGTTCCTGCCGGGGGACGTCCTGAAGAACGTGCTCGTCGCCGTGGTCGCGACCGCCGTCTTCCGCGCGTTCCCCGACCTGCTGCAGCGGCGGCCCTGACCTTGATCGAGCTCGCCGGAGCCACCGTCACGGCCTACACCGGCACGGGCCACGGTGGGCAGCAGGAGATCCTCACGATCCTGCACCCGGTGACCTGCACGCTGGTCGAGCAGCGGGTCGCGGTGATCGGCGCGAACGGCTCGGGCAAGTCCACCCTGGCCCGGCTCGTCAACGGGTTGGTGCTGCCCTCGGCGGGCACGGTCACGGTCAACGGGCTCGACACGCTGACCCATGGCGCGGCCGTGCGCCGTCAGGTGGGTTTCGTCTTCACCGATCCCGACGCACAGCTGGTGATGCCCACGGCCGTGGAGGACATCGGGCTGTCCCTGCACCGGCTGGACCTGTCCGCCGCCGAGCGTGACGAGCGTGCCCGGGCCGCCCTGGCCCGCTTCGGGCTCGGGGACCGTGCCGAGGTGCCCGTCCACGCCTTGTCGGGCGGGCAGAAGCAGCTGCTGGCGCTGGCCGGTGTGCTGGCCACCGAGCCGGCGGTGCTGGTCTGCGACGAACCGACCACCCTGCTCGACCTGCGCTGGCGGTCCACGGTCGACACCCTCCTGGAGGGCCTGGACCAGCAGGTGCTCCTGGTCACCCACGACCTCGAGGCCGCGGCGCGTGCGGACCGTGTGCTCGTCGTCGACGAGGCCCGGGTCGTGTTCGACGGCGACCCACGTCAGGGTGTGGCGACCTACCGCGACCTCATGGCGGTGCACCGGTGAGCCGGCGACAGGACCGCCACCAGCGGCCCGCCTGGTCCGGGCCCCTGGGTCTGTACGCGTCGGGGACCACGTGGTTGCACCGCCTGGGTCCGGGGGCCAAGAGCGTGGGGCTCGCGGTGGTGGGCCTGCTCGTGCTGGTGGTCCGTGGCCCGTGGGGAGCGGTCCTGCTGCTGGCCGCGGTGACCGTGGCGGCCGCGTCGGCAGGCCTGCGCCGACGCAACGTCCTGCGCAGCCTGCTGCCGATCCTGGTCACGGCCGGCGTGGTCGGCCTGTACCAGTGGTGGCAGCGCGGGCCGGCGATCGCCGTCGAGGTCGCCGCCGGACTGGTCACCGTCGTCCTGGCGGCCTGCGTGGTCACGGCCACCACCCGGTCGGACCACCTCCTGGACGCCCTCGGCCGGGCCCTGGCACCGCTGCGGCACGTCGGTCTGCCGCCCCGCACGGTGGCCCTGTCGGTGGCACTGATGATCCGCTCCGTGCCGGCCCTGCTGGCGACCGCGGGCCAGGTCCGTGACGCCGCCAGGGCACGAGGGCTGGAACGCTCACCCCGGGCGCTGCTCGTCCCGGCCGCGGTGCGCACCGTGGCGCGCGCCCGGTCCACCGGAGAGGCACTGGCCGCGCGAGGGCTCGGCGACTGAGGTACCCGGGTCCTCACGCTCGACGCGCCGGGGCGACGGGTCCGCCCTAGGTTGAGCCCATGACCTTCAACGAGGGTGCGCGGCTGGACTCGAGCCGGGTCCGGACGAGCCGCGGTGGCCGTGGCGTCGCGGTGGGCGGTGGCCTCGGCGTGCTCGCACTGGTGGTGCTGTCCCAGCTGCTCGGGATCGACCTGACCGCCCTGGGCGACGGACTCTCGCAGGGGTCGGCGACCAGCGAGGCCACCAGCGCGGTCGAGGGCTGCGAGACGGGGGCCGACGCCAACCAGGACGTCAGCTGTCGGGTGGTGGGGGCGCTCAACTCGCTGGACGCGTACTGGGCGCAGGCGCTTCCCGCCGCGGGCAAGGAGTTCGTGCAGCCCGGTGCGGAGATCTTCGAGGTCTCGGTGCAGACAGGCTGCGGGAACGCGACGAGTGCGGTCGGCCCCTTCTACTGCCCGGCCGACCAGTCCATGTACATCGACACCGGGTTCTACGACGACCTGCGCACGCGTTTCGGTTCCTCAGGGGGCCCGCTCGCCGAGATGTACGTCGTCGCCCACGAGTACGGGCACCACATCGAGCAGATCACCGGGCTGATGGACCAGGCCGACCGCACAGGTACCGGGCCCGGGTCGGACTCGGTGCGCATCGAGCTCACCGCCGACTGCCTGGCCGGGATGTGGGCGCGCAACGCCTCCACGGTGCCCGACCCCGTCTCGGGCGTCCCCTTCCTCCAGCCGCTGACCCCTGAGGAGATCGCCGACGCCCTCTCGGCGGCCGCGGCCGTCGGTGACGACCGCATCCAGGAGCAGGCCACCGGCACGGTCAGCCCCGAGGCCTGGACGCACGGCTCGAGCGAGCAGCGTCAGCAGTGGTTCCTGGTCGGCTTCGAGGGCGGGACCCTCGACGACTGCAACGCGCTGGCCGCCGAGAGCCTGTGACCGCGGTTCCTGACGCTCAGATGTTGAAGCCGAGCGCCCGCAGCTGCTCGCGACCGTCGACGGTGATCTTCTCGGGACCCCACGGCGGCATCCACACCCAGTTGATCCGGAACCCGTTGACGACGCCGTCGAGAGCCTGGCCCGCCTGGTCCTCGATGACGTCGGTGAGCGGGCAGGCCGCCGACGTCAGCGTCATGTCGACGACGGCGTGGTTGTTCTGGTCCACGACGACGCCGTAGATCAGACCGAGGTCCACGACGTTGATCCCCAGCTCGGGGTCGATGACGTCGCGCAGGGCCTCCTCGACGTCGGCCGCGGACGGCGGTGTGGGCATCGAGCCCGGTGCTGTGGTCGTCATGCCTTCTCCTCCTGAGTCACGCCGGTCTGGACGAGCGCGTCACGCAGCGCCATCCAGCCGAGCAGTGCGCACTTGATCCTTGCGGGGTAACGGGCCACGCCGGTGAAGGCCGTCGCATCGCCGAGCAGGTCCTCGGACTGGTCGTCGAGCCCCTCGCCGCGGGTGTGCATCAGGGCCTTGAAGGTCTCGCCGAGAAGGTCCGCGGTCGCCACGGGTGCCCCCGTCACGAGCTCGGACATCACCGAGACCGAGGCCTGGGAGATCGAGCACCCCTGGCCGTCCCACCCGACGCGGTCCACGACGGTTCCTCCCGAGGCGTCGGCGGCCAGGTGGACGCGCAGGCGCACCTCGTCGCCGCAGGTCGGGTTGACCTGGAACGACTCCGCCTCGTAGGTCTCGAGCAGGCCCTTGCCGTGCGGGGACTTGGCGTGGTCGAGGATGAGCTGCTGGTACAGCTGTTCCATCGAGCTCATGACTCTCCTTGGTCGGACAGGCCGAAGAACGGGCGGACGCGGCCCAGGGCCTCGGCGAAGACCGCGACCTCCTCGGCCGTGGTGTAGACCGCCGCCGATGCGCGGGTCGACGCCGCGACCCCGAGCCGGCGGTGCAACGGCTGGGCGCAGTGGTGACCCACCCGCACCGCCACCCCGGCGTCGTCGAGGACCTGGCCGACGTCGTGGGCGTGCACCCCGTCGACCACGAACGAGACCGCAGCAAGCCGGTCCCGCGTGTCGGTCGGTCCCAGGATCCGCACGCCGGGCACCGCCGCGACGGCGTCCACCAGGAGCGCGGCGATCTGCTCCTCGTGGGCGGCCACGGCGTCCATCCCCAGCTCGTGCAGGTACCGGGCCGCGGCTCCCATCCCCACCGCCTGGGCGACCATCTGCGAGCCGGCCTCGAAGCGCTGCGGGGGCGGGGCGTAGGTGGTCGTCTCCATGGTGACGACCTCGACCATCGATCCTCCGGTCAGGACGGGAGGCATCGCTGCGAGCACCTCACGCTTTCCGTACAGCGCGCCCACGCCGGTGGGTCCGAGCATCTTGTGGCCCGAGAACGCCGCGAGGTCCACGTCCAGCGCGTGCAGGTCCACCGGCAGGTGCGGGACGCTCTGACAGGCGTCGAGCACGGTCAGGGCACCGACCTCCTGCGCCCGCCGCACGAAGGCACCGACGTCCGTCACCGCCCCGGTCACGTTCGAGGCGTGGCTGAAGGCCACGACCCGGGTCCGGTCGGTGACGACGGTGCCCAGCTCGTCGGTGCGCAGCCGGCCGTCGTCGTCCACGCCGATCCAGCGCAGCACCGCCCCGGTCCGTGCGCACAGCTCCTGCCAGGGGACGAGGTTGGCGTGGTGCTCGGCCTCGGTGACGACGATCTCGTCGCCGGGCTGCAGGGCGAACCGTCGGGCTGCACGCCCCCCGCGGCCCAGGGTCGCGTTGGACATCGCGTAGGCCACGAGGTTGATCGCCGCAGTGGCGTTGGGCTGCCAGACGATCTCGTCCGCCGCAGCACCGACCAGCGTCGCGACCTCGACCCGGGCCTGCTCGAAGGCCTCGGTCGCCTCCTCGGCGAGCTGGTGCGCGCCACGGTGGACCGCGGCGTTGCGCTGCAGGTAGAAGTCCTGCTCGGCGTCGAGCACCACGTCCGGCTTCTGCGAGGTCGCCCCCGAGTCGAGGTACACCAAGGGACGACCACCGCGGACGGTGCGCGACAGGAGCGGGAAGTCGGCCCGCACGGCAGCCAGCTCCGCCGAGGTCAGTGCCGAGCGCCGGCCGGGGGCCTGCGGCTCGAGGGTCGCCGTCATGAGAGTCCCTTCGACCGGCCGTGGCCGGTGCAGGTCGGGGTGAGGATCAGGCGGACGGGGCGAGGAACCGGTCGTAGCCCTCGGTCTCGAGCCGCTCGGCGAGCTCGGGGCCACCCTGCTCGGCGATCCGGCCGTCGACGAAGACGTGCACGAAGTCGGGCTGGATGTAGCGCAGGATCCGCGTGTAGTGCGTGATCAGCAGCACACCGACCTCGCCCGTGGCACGCACCCGGTTGACGCCCTCGGAGACCACGCGCAGCGCGTCGACGTCCAGGCCCGAGTCCGTCTCGTCGAGGATCGCGAACTTCGGGTCGAGGAGCTCCATCTGCAGGATCTCGTGGCGCTTCTTCTCCCCGCCCGAGAAGCCCTCGTTGACGTTCCGCTCGGCGAAGGTCGGGTCCATGCGCAGCTGGTCCATCGCTGTACGGACGTCCTTGACCCAGTGACGCAGGGCCGGGGCCTGGCCGCTGATCGCCGTCTTGGCCGTCCTCAGGAAGTTCGAGACGCTCACGCCGGGGACCTCGACCGGGTACTGCATGGCCAGGAACATGCCCGCGCGTGCCCGCTCGTCGACGCTCATGGCCAGCACGTCCGCGCCGTCCAGGGTGACGGTGCCCTGGGTGATCTGGTACTTGGGGTGACCCGCGAGGGAGTAGGCCAGCGTCGACTTGCCCGAGCCGTTGGGGCCCATGATCGCGTGCGTCTCACCGGAGGCGACCGTCAGGTCGACGCCGCGCAGGATGGGCTTGGAGCCCTCCTTGGTCTCGACGCTGACGTGCAGGTCGTGGATCTCGAGAGTGGACATCGGTTCTCCTCAGAAGTTCAGTGTGATGTCGACGTCCACGAGCACGCGCTCGCCGTCGATGGTCAGGGGGTAGACGGGCACCGCGCGGGTGGCCGGGAGAGCGAGCGGGGCTCCGCTGCGCAGGTCGAAGGTGGACCCGTGGAGCCAGCACTCGATCGTGCCGTCCTCGACCTCGCCGTCCGAGAGCGAGACCTGCCCGTGCGAGCAGATGTCGCTCAGGGCGTGGAAGCGCCCGTCGCTGTCGCGTGCGACGGCGACGGGAACCGGTCCGGTCTCGCCCTCGAGCTCGACCCGCAGGGCCGAGCCGGGGGCGATGTCGGAGACCATGCAGGCGAGCTGAGCGGTCATCCGGTCACCGTCGCGACGGTGTCGAGCTCGCTCATGCTCCGCTCGAGCTCGGCCTCGATAGCGCCCAGCAGGCGCTCCTCGATCGCGGGGACACCGATCTGCTGGATCAGCTCGGCGAAGAACCCGCGCACGACCAGGCGGCGCGCGTCGGTCTCGGGGATGCCCCGCGAGCGCAGGTAGAACAGCTGCTCGTCGTCGAAGCGCCCGGTCGCCGACGCGTGACCGGCGCCCTCGATGAGCCCCGTCTCGATCTCCAGGTTCGGCACCGAGTCGGCACGGGCACCGTCGGTCAGCACGAGGTTGCGGTTGAGCTCATAGGTGTCGGTGCCCTCGGCGGCAGCACGGATCAGGACGTCACCGACCCAGACCGTGTGCGCCCCGGCCCCCTGCAGCGCACCCTTGTACGTCACGCGCGAGCGGCAGCTCGGAACCACGTGGTCGACGAAGAGGCGGTGCTCCTGGTGCTGGTCGGCGTCGGCGAAGTACAGACCGAGCATCTCGACCTCACCCCCTTCGCCGGTGAACTCGGCATCAGGGGTGACCCGGACCACGTCCCCACCCAGGGTCACGACGATGTGCTTGACCACCGCGTCGCGGCCGATGCGGATGCGGTGCGCAGCCGCGTGCACCGTGCCCGCGTCCCAGTCGTGGATCGAGACGACCGTCAGGTGCGCGCCGTCCTCGGCCAGGATCTCGACCGTCTCGGAGAGGGACGCCAGTCCCAGGTGGTCCACCACGACCACCGCTTCGCTGAGCGGCTTGGCGTGGATCACCAGGTGGGAGGCCGACGGCTCGGGTGCCGAGCCGCTGCCCGGGGCCAGGCCCGAGGCGATGACTCCCTCGACCCGCACGCTGGTCGCGGCAGAGGCCACGGCCTGCGCCGGGATCGTCACGACGGTCGCCTCCCGGAACGACTGCCAGGCGGCTGCGGAGGTGCGGTCCCCGGGACGACCCGCGACACCGACCCGGGAGTCGTCACGACCGACGATCTCGACCTCGACCTCGGGCGGGTTCACCACGGTGGTCCGCGTCGAGGTGCCTCGCAGACCCTCGCCCGACGCGTCGAAGAGCGGCGCGAGCCGGGCTACGGGCGAGAAACGCCACTCCTCCTCGCGACCGTCGGGGACCGTGAAGTCCTCCAGGTCGTACGAGGTCTTCCGTGAGGCGCGCGAGCTGTCGGGCGTGCCACCGCGACCGTGCGTGTGGGCACCGTCGGTGACCGCCCGGCTGTGGTCGGTGGACAGATCTGTGGACATGTCGGTGGGCATAGCCTCTTCTGGTGTGGTGGTGTCGGTCGAGGGGATCGAGGTCATCAGCCGACGGAGCCTTCCATCTGCAGCTCGATCAGGCGGTTGAGCTCCAGGGCGTACTCCATCGGCAGCTCGCGGGCGATGGGCTCGACGAAGCCACGCACGATCATCGCCATCGCCTCGGTCTCGGCCATCCCGCGCGACATCAGGTAGAAGAGCTGCTCCTCGCTGACCCGGGAGACCGTGGCCTCATGACCCATCGACACGTCGTCCTCACGGACGTCGACGTAGGGGTAGGTGTCGGACCGCGAGATCTGGTCCACGAGCAGCGCGTCGCACAGCACGTTCGACGTGGACCCCTCGGCACCCTCGAGGACCTGCACCAGGCCACGGTAGGACGTGCGTCCGCCACCGCGGGCCACCGACTTGGAGATGATCGACGACGACGTGCGGGGCGCCGCGTGCACCATCTTCGCGCCGGCGTCCTGGTGCTGCCCCGCGCCCGCGAAGGCGATCGAGAGCGTCTCGCCCTTGGCGTGCTCCCCCATGAGGTAGATCGCCGGGTACTTCATGGTGACCTTGGAGCCGATGTTGCCGTCGACCCACTCCATCGTCGCGCCCTCAGCGGCCGTAGCCCTCTTGGTCACGAGGTTGTACACGTTGTTCGACCAGTTCTGGATCGTCGTGTACCGCACCCGGGCGTTCTTCTTGACGATGATCTCGACGACCGCGGAGTGCAGCGAGTCGCTCGAGTAGATCGGGGCGGTGCAGCCCTCGACGTAGTGCACGTAGGAGCCCTCGTCGGCGATGATCAACGTGCGCTCGAACTGGCCCATGTTCTCGGTGTTGATCCGGAAGTAGGCCTGGAGCGGGATCTCCACGTGCACGCCCGGCGGCACGTAGATGAACGACCCGCCCGACCACACCGCGGTGTTGAGCGCGGCGAACTTGTTGTCGCCCGGGGGGATCACCGAGCCGAAGTACTGCTCGAAGATCTCGGGGTACTCGCGCAGACCCGTGTCGGTGTCCACGAAGATGACGCCCTGCTCCTCGAGGCTCTCCTGGATCTGGTGGTAGACGACCTCGGACTCGTACTGGGCCGCCACCCCCGCGACCAGACGCTGCTTCTCGGCCTCGGGGATCCCGAGGCGGTCGTAGGTGTTCTTGATGTCCTCGGGCAGGTCCTCCCAGCTGGTGGCCTGCTTCTCGGTCGACCGGACGAAGTACTTGATGTTGTCGAAGTCGATCCCGCCGAGGTCCGAGCCCCAGTTCGGCATGGGCTTCTTCTCGAACAGCCGCAGCGACTTCAGCCGGGTCTTGAGCATCCACTCGGGCTCGCTCTTGAGCGCCGAGATGTTCCGGACGACGGCCTCGGAGAGCCCCCGCTGCGCGGACATGCCCGCGGCGTCGGAGTCGTGCCAGCCGTAGCCGTAGCTGCCGATCGAGTTGATGATCTCCTCGTCGGTGGTCATCGGTTCGGTAGGTGCGCTCATCGTGTTCCTTCCACGGTCGCCGCAGGTGCGGGACGGTCGGATGCTGCTCGTACGGAGGGTGAGGTCGTGGGGACGTGGGTGGTGCAGACGTGACCGCCCGAGGCCAGCGTCGAGAGGCGTTGGACGTGGACGCCCAGGAGCCGCGAGAACAGCCGAGCCTCGGCCTCGCAGAGCTGGGGGAACTCGGCAGCGACGTCGCGCACGGGGCAGTGACCCTGGCACAGCTGGACGGCACGCCCCCCCGGCATCGGGCGGGCCGAGGACGCGTAGCCGTCGCCGGCGAGGGCCGCAGCGAGCGCCTCGGCCCTCGCACCCACGTCGCTGCCCGCCGCGGCGACCGTGTCGGCGTGCCGGAGCTCGAGGTCTTGCACCCGGCGCACGGCGAAGGCCTCGACGGCCTCGTCCCCGCCGACCTGGGCGAGGAAGCGCAGCGCCTGGGTGGCGAGGTCGGAGTAGGCGCTGCTGAGCGCGGTCTGACCCTTGTCGGTCGCGACGTAGCGTCGGGCGGGTCGCCCACGCCGGGGGTGGCCGGGCAACGGCACGTCGTGGACCGCGACCTGCCCCGAGTCCTCGAGGGCGGCGACGTGACGCCGGACCCCCGCGGCGGTGAGGTCGAGGTCACGCGCGAGCTCGACCACCGAGACCGGGCCGACCTCGACGACCAGCCGGAGGATGCGTTGACGCGTGGTGGACTCCACGGCGGCCGGATCGGCTGCGAGCGGTGCAGGCACGGCTGTCAGCATGGTCCACCTCCGATGAGCTCGTCGTGGCGCGGCCACGGTGCGTCCCGGGGCCTGCTCGACCCCGCGATATAGACAACATCCTTGTTGTCGAATTGCTTCCCTGCAACAAAGGTCTGCCTCACCAGGGCGGAGAGGGGGACGCCGTCGGGTCCGCCTAGACTTCGGCGTCGTGCCCGACTCCTCGCCCACCGGCCCGCTGCGCGCGGGCCCCGCGTCCTCTGCTGGCCCTGCGCCCGGGCACGCCGTCGTCGTCGAGGGACTGGTCAAGCGCTACCGAGGCACCGAAGCCGTCAGCGGCCTGGACCTGGTGGCCCCCACCGGCGCCATCACGGCCGTGCTCGGACCCAACGGCGCCGGCAAGACCAGCACCATCGAGTGCTGCGAGGGTCTGCGTCGCCCCGACGGGGGCACCGTCCGGGTGCTCGGGCTCGACCCCGTGGCCGACGCACGCCGGCTGCGCCCACGCGTCGGCGCGATGCTCCAGGACGGCGGTCTGCCCTCGACGGTCCCGGCCGCCGAGGTCCTCCGTCACGTCGCCACGATGTACGCCCACCCGCGTGACCTCGGTGAGCTCTCGGAACGCCTCGGGCTGCACGCCTTCGCACGCACCCAGGTCCGGCGCCTGTCCGGCGGCCAGCGCCAACGCCTCGCCCTGGCCACCGCGGTCGTCGGAGGTCCCGAGGTGGTCTTCCTCGACGAGCCCAGCGCGGGGCTGGATCCCCAGGCCCGGCTCGCGGTGTGGCAGCTCGTCCGCGAGCTGCGCGACCAGGGCACCACGGTGATCATCACGACGCACCAGATGTCCGAGGCCGAGCAGCTCGCCGAGCACGTCGTGATCGTCGACCACGGGCGTGCGATCGCCGCAGGCAGCCCGGCGGAGCTCGTCGGCACCGACGACGTCGTGCGGCTGGCCGTACGACCCTGGTCCACCGCGGCGCGCCCTGTCGCGCCGGCCGAGCAGGCCACAGCCCTGGCCGAGGCCCTGGGCTCCGCCACCGGCGCCCCCCACCGGGTGACCGTCGACGGGGAGACCCTCGAGGTGCACACCGCGGCCGACCCGGCCCTGCTGCACGCCGTCGCGGGGTGGGCGGCCCACGCCGGGTTGCTCGTGACCTCGCTCACCACCGGTCGCCGAACCCTCGAGGACGTCTTCCTCGACCTCACCGGACGGACCCTACGATGACGCGTGCTGCGGCCCCGCTGCCCCGCAGGGTGGCGGCCCAGGCCGCCTTCGAGATGAGGACCGTGCTGCGCAACGGCGAGCAGCTGGTGATCACCCTGGTGCTGCCGGTCCTGCTGCTGCTCGTGCTGACCCGCACGAGCTTCATCGACCTCGGGACCGACGACCGGATCGGTCTGGTCGCCCCGGGCATCCTCGCGCTCGCCGTGATGTCCACCGCCTTCACCTCGCAGGCCATCGCCACCGGCTTCGACCGGCGCAACGGGGTGCTGCGCCTGCTCGCGACCACCCCGCTGGGTCGCGGCGGGCTGCTGGCCGGCAAGTGCCTGGGGGTGCTGGCCCTCGAGGTCCTGCAGATCACCGTGCTCGCGGGGGTCGCCGTGGCCATGGGCTGGAGGCCCGACCCTGCCGGGCTCGCACCGGCCGCGTTGATCCTGCTGCTCGGGACCGCGGCGTTCACCTCCTTCGCGCTGCTGCTGGCCGGGACGTTGCGGGCCGAGGCCGTCCTTGCCGTGGCCAACCTCGTCTGGGTGCTCCTGCTGGCGGCCGGCGGGGTGCTGCTGCCCGTGGACCTCCTGCCCGTCCCCGCCGGGCACGTCGCCCTCCTGCTGCCCTCGGGGGCGCTGGGCGAGGCGCTGCGTTCGACGCTCACCGGAGGTGGGCTGCCGATCTCGTCGGTCGTGGTCCTCGGGGCGTGGACCGCGGTGCTCGGGACCGCGACGGCACGCCTCTTCCGCTGGAGCTGAGCAGCCGGTCGAGGACCGCTCCGAGCGTCGGGCGCGTCCCGAGCGCGGCGCGAGGCCAAGTACCGTGGTGCCGTGAGCAGCACGACCTCCGCCCCCGCGTCCGACAGCCCCGGTACCACCACGCCACGAGAGGCGGCCGGTCGTCCGGCAGGGCCCAGCGACCCGTCCACCCGCAGGTGGGTCCCCTCGCCGGCCTGGGCGCGCCGCATCCTGCTGGCCAACCTGGTCGCCCAGGTGCTGATCGTGGTCACCGGCGGCGCCGTGCGGCTCACGGGCTCGGGGCTGGGCTGCTCGACCTGGCCGCAGTGCGAGCCCGGCCAGTTCGCACCGGTCCTGCACCAGGCCACCTCGTGGCACCCCTACATCGAGTTCGGCAACCGCACCCTGGCCGGCGTCCTGGCCGTCCTGGCCATCGCGACCGCCTGGGTCGTCTGGCGCCAGCGTCACCGTGCCCTGCCGTACCGGGTGCTCGGCCTGGTCCCGCTCCTGGGGGTCCTCGCGCAGTCCGTCGTCGGCGGCATCACCGTCCTGGTCGAGCTGCACCCCGCGGTCGTGGGCGGGCACTTCCTCGCCTCGATGGTCCTGATCGCCGTGTCGACCGCACTGGTGGTGCGTCACCGGGAGGGCGACGCCCCGCCGGTCCCCCTGGTCGAACCCGCCGTCGCGGTGCTCGCCCGAGCACTGGTGCCGGTGGCTGTCGTCGTCCTGGTCCTCGGCGTCGTGGTGACCGGGTCAGGCCCGCACTCGGGTGACGCCGAGCTCGCCTCACGCTTCGCGCTGGACCCGGCCCTGATGGCCCGCTACCACGCGCTGTCGGTGTGGGTCTTCCTCGCCGGGCTTGTCGTGCTGACCGCCCTCGTGCTGCGTGGCGCGAGCGACCCCCGACCCCGACGCGCGGTCCTCGTGCTCCTGGGCGTCACACTCGCCCAGGGGGCGATCGGCTACGTGCAGTACCTGACCGGTCTGCCCGAGGTTCTCGTGGGTGCCCACATGCTCGGCGCCGGGATCCTGGTCATCGCCCTGGTGCGGCAGCTGATGTCGATGCGCGAGCGCACGAGCTCCTGACCCCGGGGCTCCCGGCTCAGAGAGACGGCGGCGCGACGGGCCGCAGGCCGGCCCAGCCCCCGGCACGGCTCACCCAGGCCGCGAGGATCCCGACCGCCGTCGACGGGTTGCGGACCTGCCCCTCGAGCACGGCGGCCACCACGTCGTCGAGCGAGAACCACCGGGTCTTCAGGTCGCTCTCCTCGGCCTCACGGACGTGTCGGGCGCCGTCCGGCACGGGCGACAGGTCCCGCGCCAGGAAGATCCGCACCGACTCGTCGCTGCTGCCAGGGCTGGTCATGAAGTCGGTCAGCACCCACCACGCGCCCGCGACCAGGTCGGCCTCCTCGGCGAGCTCGCGAGCGGCGGCCGCCACGAGGTCCTCCCCCTGCACGTCGAGCAGCCCCGCGGGCGGCTCCCACATCTCCTGACGCGCAGGGTGGCGGTACTGGCTCAGCAGCAGCACACGGTCCTCGTCGTCCAGGGCGATCACCGCGACGGCGCCCGGGTGGCGGATGTACTCGCGGTGCACCGTCCCGGCACGACCCAGGTCGACCGTGTCCTTCACGACGTCCCAGATCATCCCGGCGTGGACGACCTCGCTGCGCACCACCGGCCGCGGCGCGAGGACGTCCGTAGGGCGCTCCGCGGTCATCGGCCGGTGCCGGCCTGCCGCTCCAGGGCCGCCCGGATCAGACCCGCGAACAACGGGTGGGACCGCGTGGGACGTGACATGAACTCGGGGTGCGCCTGGGTCGAGACGTAGTACGGGTGGGTCTCGCGCGGCAGCTCGACGAACTCGACCAGCGACGAGTCCGGGGACACCCCGCTGAAGACCAGCCCCGCCTCCTCGAGCCGCTCGCGGTAGAGGTTGCTCACCTCGTAGCGGTGCCGGTGCCGCTCGGTGACCTTGCTCTCGCCGTAGGCCTCCGCGACGACCGACCCGGGAGCCAGGACGGCGTCGTACGCGCCCAGACGCATCGTGCCGCCGAGGTCGCCGTCTCCCCCGACGATCGCGAGCTGCTCGGCCATCGTGGCGATGACCGGGTGCTCGGTCGCGGGGTCGAACTCCGAGGAGGACGCCGACGTCAGGCCCAGCACCGCCCGGGCGTACTCGATGACCATGACCTGGAGCCCGAGGCAGATGCCCAGGGTGGGCACCTGGTTGGTGCGTGCCCAGGTCAGCGCACCGACCTTGCCCTCGATCCCCCGGACGCCGAAGCCGCCGGGGACCAGCACGGCATCGACACCCTCGAGCGCGCGGCGTGCACCCTCGGGGGTGTCGCAGGTGTCCGAGGCCACCCAGCGGATCCGCACCCGGGCGTCGTTGGCGAAGCCACCAGCCCGCAACGCCTCGGTCACCGACAGGTAGGCGTCCGGGAGGTCGATGTACTTGCCGACCATCGCCACCTCGACCTCGTGGGCGGGGTGGTGCACCCGCCGGGTCACCTGCTCCCAGCTGTCCCAGTCGACGTCACGGAAGGGCAGGTCGAGGCGCCGGACCACGTAGGCGTCCAGACCCTCGCTGTGCAGCACCCGCGGGATGTCGTAGATGCTCGGGGCGTCGACGCACGCGATCACGGCGTCGTTGTCGACGTCGCACATCAGCGCGATCTTGCGCTTGACCGACTCGGGGATGTCCCGGTCGGCGCGCAGCACCAGTGCGTCGGGCTGGATGCCGATCGAGCGCAGTGCCGCGACCGAGTGCTGGGTCGGCTTGGTCTTGAGCTCACCGCTGGGCCCGATGTACGGCACGAGCGAGACGTGCAGGAAGAAGACGTCGTCCCGGCCGAGGTCGTGGCGCACCTGGCGGGCGGCCTCGATGAAGGGCAGCGACTCGATGTCGCCGACGGTCCCCCCGATCTCGGTGATGATGACGTCGACCTCGGGCCCGGCCTGGGCCCGCATGCGGGACTTGATCTCGTCGGTGATGTGCGGGATCACCTGCACCGTGTCACCGAGGTACTCCCCGCGACGCTCCTTGGCGATCACGCTCGAGTAGATCTGCCCCGTGGTCACGTTGGCCTGGGCCGTCAGGTCCACGTCGAGGAACCGCTCGTAGTGGCCGATGTCGAGGTCGGTCTCGGCACCGTCGGCCGTGACGAAGACCTCTCCGTGCTGGAAAGGGTTCATCGTGCCGGGGTCGACGTTGAGATAGGGGTCGAGCTTCTGCATCGTGACCCGCAGGCCGCGACTTCGCAGGAGTCGTCCCAGGCTCGAGGCCGTCAGGCCCTTGCCGAGAGAGGAGGCGACGCCTCCGGTGACGAAGATGTGCCGGGTCGTATTATCCGACCGCCCGGAGAGTCGATTTGCGCGCTCTGCCACGGGCTTCCACTCTACCGGACGAACGAGGTCCGGCCCGACGCCGCGCGCAGTGCGCCCGGACGAACGCTCACCCCTGGTGGGTCGAGCCGGTCCGGTACACGCTCAGGAGCTGGTCGCACACCTGGTCGACGTCAGGCAGCTCGGCGGCCCGCTCGAGCGCGACGCGCCCGAGCTCGCGCCGGGCGCGCGGGTCGGCGAGCAGGGCGGCCACCGCCCCGGCGACCGCCGCGGCGTCACCCACCGGGACGAGCACCGCAGCCGTGTCCCCGGTGACCTCGCGCGTGCCCCCGGCATCGGTGGCCACCACCGATGCCCCGACCGCCAGCGCCTCCTGGACCACGAGCGGCTGGCCTTCCCAGACCGCGGTGCTGACCACGACGTCCGCGGCCGAGAGCAGCTCGGCGACATCCTGACGACGCCCGAGCAGACGGACCCCGAGACCTTCCGCCTCGACCCGCGCCTCGAGCTCCGCCTCGAGCGGTCCGTCCCCCGCGACGACCCAGACCACCTCGGTCCCGCCAGGAGCCCGCCCCAGCAGGGCCGCGGCGTCGGCCAGCACATCCAGGCCCTTCTGGGGTGCCAGGCGGGCCACCGTGACCACGAGGTGCTGCTCGGGGGTGAGCCCGAGGCCCTCCCGGACCTCGAGCCGTCCGAGCCCGGGACGCGGGCGCGCCGGTGCCGGCACCAGAGCCCGCAGGGCCAGGGGTGCCCCCCGGGCCACCGCCCGGGCGACCAGGTCCCCCGAGACCCCGAGGACGACGTCCGAACCGCGGGCGACGACCCGCTCGAGGCAACCGGCGACCGTGCGGATCGCCCGCCCACCGACGGGCAGGTTGTGCAGCGTCACCACGACCCGCGGGCGGTGCCGCAGGGTGCGCGCCGCCAGCACGCACAGCGCACCGGCCCGCAGACCGTGCGCGTGCACCACGTCAGCCCCGGAGGCGAGCGCCCGGAGGCGGCGCAGGGCGACCAGGTCGGCCGCGGCGGGCCGGTCGGCGATCTCGACCGCGACATGTGTCACGTGGTCCGCGGTGACGTCGGACGCCACCGACCGCGGCCCCGCGACGACGACATCGGCGCCGTGGGGACCGAGGGCCGCGCTGATCTGCCCGACGTGCCGGGCCACCCCGCCCGCGCTCGAGCCCAGCACCTGCAGGACGCGCAGCCGGTCAGCCATGGTCGGACTCCTCAGGGTCGGTCGTGCCGGTGACGTCTTCACGGTCGCTCTGCGGCTCGCGCCGCAGCACGCCGAGGATCGTGCCGCGATCCATCAGCCACGTCGCGCCGATCACCGCCCCCGCGCCGATCACCACGCCACCGGTGCCGACACCCGCCGCAGCGACCGCAGCGAGCCACCCGGCGGCCTGGGGCAGACCGGAGCCCGAGCCGAGCACGACGTCGACCATCACGCGTCCCGCGACCGCGCCGACGAGACCCGCACCGGCCGCCACGCCGAGGGACCGGCCGACCCCCACCACGCAGGTGCGTCCCGCGGCACGCGTGATCGCCGCGAGGAGCAGGACACCCGCGACCACCATGCCCACGGTGTTGCCCAGGGCCAGCCCGCCCAGCGTCGCCGCCTCCGCGTCGCCCTGGCCGAGGGCCAGGCCCAGGAACCTCGTCACCGGGTCACCACCTCGCGGCGCCATGAGCTGCACCGCGACGACGGACGCCACCAGCACGGCCAGCCACCCGCCGGCAACAGCAGTCACCGCGGCACGTCCCTGCTCCATGGCGTAGAGCACGCGCGCGGCGTGGAAGATCAGAGCGAAACCGAGGAGACCGGGGGCCAGCAACGTCAGCGTCGGCGACATGGCCGAGATCGCCACGGTGTCGTTGCTCGCGTCGATGCGCGCGAAGACCGCGGCCACCGCTGGTGCCGCCGCGACGAGCGCCGCTGCGCCGGCTGTGCTCACCACCAGGACCGCACGAGTGCTGATCGACACCAGACGCGAGTACCGCACGGCGTCACCCGAGGCCACGTGCTCCGCGAGCCGGGGGAAGACCACCGTCGCCAACGGGACGGCGAGCACCGCGTAGGGAAGGAAGTACACCGCCTGGGAGTACTGGAAGAGGTTGATCGTGCCGCTGGCCCCACCGTTGCTGCTGGCCAGGGACGCCACCACGACGACCGAGGCCTGCTGGGCCACCAGCCCTCCCAGACCTGCGAGAGCCAGGTGCCGGGCCCGTCGTGCGACACCCTCGGGGAAGGCGAAGGTCGGACGCAGCCGCACCCCCGACCGCAGCACCGGGACCAGCAACGGCAGGGTCATCGCCGCGACCCCCGCCGTCGTCCCCCAGCCGAGCCACAGCACGGCGCTGGTCGGGAGCGCGCCCGGGTCGTCGACCGCACCGTCGGCGAGGCTGCGGAAGACCATGTAGCTCGTGACGACCACGACCGTCGAGGCCAAGGGGGCCGCAGCCGGCCAGACGAACCGCCGCTGCGCCTGGAGCACCCCGGTCAGGACCACCCCGATGCCGTAGAGCACCACCTGGGGCGCGAAGATCACCAGGAGCTGACCGGCGAGGTCGAGGGTTGCCGCGGTCACGGCGGGGTCCGTCACCGACGGGTCGGGGCGGATCAGCGCGGCATTGACCGGTCTCGCGAGCACGGCCAGCAGCACCGAGGCGGGCAGCAGTGCCGCGACGGCCCAGGTCAGCAGGGCCGAGGCGATCCGGTCGACGTCGTGCCGCATCCCCCGCGCCAGCGGGCCGGCGAGCAACGGCACGACGGCTCCGGCCAGCGCCCCACCGGCCACCACCTCGAAGAGCACGTTCGGCAGCAGGTTGGCCGTCGCGTACGCCGTGCCGGTCGGGCTCTGGCCGC
>NZ_JAMBPP010000009.1:193539-203166 GCF_023369855.1 Actinotalea alkalitolerans
CCACCGGCCACCACCTCGAAGAGCACGTTCGGCAGCAGGTTGGCCGTCGCGTACGCCGTGCCGGTCGGGCTCTGGCCGACCGCCGCGGACTGCGCGAGCCATCGCCCGAACCCGAGGAGCCGGCTCAGCACCGTGATGCCGGCGATCAGTGCCGCGGCCCCTGCCAGACCGGTCAGTGCGCGCCGGGCGCGTGGGCTCACGACCGGTCGCCCTCACCGTCCGCAGACGCGGGGCTGCCCTGCCGACGGCCCGCCATGTCGAGGGCCCGCAACCACGGGGTCCGCTCGATGACAGCCGTGAAGCTCACCCTCTCGCTCGCGACCGTGAGCGCGATGGCCCCGGCCAGGAGCCCCAACCGCGCCGGTCGGGGGCACGACAGCACGAGCGCCGTCCCCGCCAGGGCCCCCAGGGCGTTGGCTCCCCCGTCGCCGAGCATGTCCCGCTCGTCGAGGTCGGCGCTGATCGCCGCCCCCGCAGCGCCGAGGCACGACGCTGCGGCCGACGCCCCGGCACCGGCCAGACCTGCCACGGACAGCACGCTCCCGGCCTTGAGCGCGCGCCCCGGCCTCAGGTCGAGCAGGTTGACCAGGTTCGCCGTCGCGGCGACCAGCGCCCCGGACACCAGGACGTCACCGAGCCAGGCCGTGCGTGCGAGCGAGCCGGACCCGCGTGAGGGCGTCGCGACCGCGGCAGCCACCAGCGAGGTGCCACCGATACCGAGCACCTTGAGACCACCCGTGGTCAGCTCGCCGTGGGCCAGCGCGCCCAGGTGCCCGCGCAGGCCCTTGCGACTCCTGGCCGCGTCCTCGGACAGGTCGTCCACGAGACCGAGAACGGCACCCCCCAGCGTCGCCACCGCACCGGCCACGGCGGCACGACCTCCCCTGCCGGCCACCGCACCGGCGAGCAGCCCAGCCGCCACCGCCGGCCCCTCGAGGAGGCTGATCGGCTCTCCGCGGTGGTTGATCCGTGTCCACCGTGCCGCGCGGCCCGGGTCGAGACCTCCGAGGACCCGGCGCGCGGCCCAGGTCACCGCGGCGGCGGTCAGCCCAGCGGTGACCGGGCGACGACGTCCGCGGACCGCCGTCGCGGTCATCCCTCCTGGCCCCCGTCGCCGTCCTCGGCCTGGTCAGCGCCCGTCCCGGTGCCGTCAGGACCCTCCTGGCCCTCACCCTCGACCGCGGGGTCGACCGGCTCCGGGGCACGTACGAGGGGCTCCAGGACCACCCGCGGCGGCATCGCGGCGGTGATCCCGCCACCTACCCCGAAGTGACCCACGGTGCCGTCGATCCGCGCACCGAGGGCGAGCGGGACGGCGAGCTGGCCCAGGAGGGTGTGCACCGAGTCCACGGTGCTGAGACGTCCCGCGAACGACTCGTCGCCACGGATCGCAGAGATGAGGTCGGGGTCCACGACCTCGCCCCCCGCGAGCACCGCGCCCTCGGTCCGGTCCTGGGAGGCGACCACGATCTGCCGGGCCGCCCCGATGAGCGCCAGCGCCTGCTCGTCCTCGGCCTCGGCGGCCTCCGGCGTCTGGGTGTCGCCCTCCACCTCGGCCGGAGGTGCGGCGGTCGTGGGACCCACGAGCACCACGACGGCGTCGGCAGGGGAGGTGACCTCCTCGGTCACGATCAGGCCGGCCTCCTGGAGCAGCTCGAGCGAGATCGAGGCCTCCTCGGTGATCGCGTCCGGGTCCTCGGGTCGGCCCGCGGTCAGCCCCTGGACGAGCGCCTCGGCGAGCTCGGTCCCCGTCCCGGCGTCCGCAGCGGGTTGGGGGTCGAGGTAGTCGATCACGCTGCCGGCCAACGACTGCCGGTACGACCGCTGGGCGGGGTCGGTCCAGGCATCGGTGACCTGGACGGTCGCCGAGACGGTGGCCCCGGCCTGCGCGAGCCGCTCGGTCACCGCCTCGAGGGCCTCCGAGGTGACCTCGTCGATCTGGATGATCGCGACGCGACGCTCGGTCAGGACCCCGTCGAGCAGGCTCGGGGCGAGGTCCTCGAGCGCGGCGTCGTGGTGCGCGATCGTCACGCCGGCCTGGTCGAGCTGGGCGCGCATGTCGCTCCGCTCCTCACGCAGCTGCTCGACCTGACCGGTGAGCGTGTCACCGATCGTCTCCTTGAGCGGCCCGGCGCCCAGCGCGATGCCGACGGCGAGTGCCAGGAACACCGAGATGAGCGAGACGAGGTGGTAACGGAAGTCGATCACAGTGAGATCTCTCGGTCGGGTGAGGCGGGGAGGGTCATGACCAGCCCGCGAAGAAGGAGCTGACGCTCGACCAGACGTCGTCGAGGCGTGCGCCCAGCAGGCCGAAGAGCGTCTGACCGGCCTCGGTCGCGGCGAGGGCGACCATGAGGGCGAACAGCCCCGCGAGCACGAGGGCCGCGAGCTGCCAGTTCGAGATGCGCTGCCGGTACAGCCGCGAGACGCCCTTGGCGTCGATCAGCTTGCTGCCGACGCGCAACCGGGTCAGGAAGGTGCTTGCCATGCCCGATCGGCCCTTGTCGAGGAACTCGACCAGGGTCGCGTGCGTCCCGACCGCGACGATGAGCTCGGCGCCCTTGTCGTCGGCCAGCAGCATCGCCACGTCCTCGCTCGTCCCGGTGGCCGGGAAGACGACATGACTGACACCCAGCTGCTCGACACGCTCGACCCCCGGGGCACGGCCGTCGCGGTAGGCGTGCACCACGACCTCGGCACCACAGGCCAGCGCGCGGTCCGAGACCGAGTCCATGTCGCCGACGATGAGGTGCGGCGTCCACCCCGCCTCGAGGATCGCGTCGGCCCCGCCGTCCACACCGATCAGCACCGGGCGGTACTCCACGATGTACGAGCGGAGCATCGCCAGATCCTCCTTGTAGTGGTACCCGCGCACCACGATCAGGACCTGCTTGCCGTCGATCACCGTCGAGATGTCCGGGACGCCCACGCCGTCGAGCAGGAGGTCCCGCTCCCGGCGCAGGTAGTCCATGGTGTTGGCGGCAAAGGACTCGAGCTGGACGGCCAGACCCTCCCGGGCGTCCTCCATCGCGGCCGCGACCGAGGCAGCGTCCTGGACGGTGCCCTCGGCGATCAGCCGGTCACCTTCGTAGACCAGGCCGTCGAGCACCCTGACACGGTGGCCCTCGGTCAGCGAGAGCACGTCCGACCCGAGGTCGTCGACGAGCGGGATACCTGCCTCGACCAGGATGTCCGGGCCGAGGTTGGGGTAGCGGCCCGATGTCGAGCGCGCCGCGTTGAGCACCGCAGCCGGCCGGCAGGCGACCAGCGCCTCCGCCGAGACCCGGTCGATGTCGAGATGGTCGATGACCGCGACATCCCCCGCCCGCAACCGCTTCGTCAGGTTCTTGGTCCGGGGGTCGACTCTCACGGGCCCGTGCACGCCGGGCTCCTCAGGCGCCGCCGGGCGCGGTCGTAGACGTAGTCTCATCGTGGATCATCGTCCCACGACGGAGCGTTCCAGGAGTTCAGCCGCGTGCTCGAGTGCCGCGGCGGAGTCATCCTGGCCCGAGAGCATCCGCGCGAGCTCGGTGAGCCGCCGGTCGCCACTGACCTCGCGCACGTCCGAGGCGGTCACGACGTCGACCCCGGCGTCCTGGGACTTGCTCACCACGACGTGCCGATCGGCGAAGGCGGCCACCTGGGCGAGGTGGGTCACCACCACGACCTGCGCCTGGCGGGCGAGCTCGGCGAGCCGACGACCCACCTCGACCGCGGCGCGGCCTCCGACGCCCGCGTCGACCTCGTCGAAGACGAACGTCGGTGGACGGGCCGCCCCTGAGCCGGGGGCCGTGGCCAGCGCGACCTCGATCGCGAGCATCACCCGGGAGAGCTCCCCCCCGGAGGCACCCTGGCCGAGCGGGCGCGCGGGTGCACCCGCGTGCGGGACGAGCAGCATCTCGACGTCCTCGGCACCCCAGGGTCCGGGCTCGTCGAGGGGCACCAGCCGGACCTCGAGGCGTGCGCCGGCCATCGCCAGCCCCGCGAGCTCTTCGGTGACGGCCGCGGCGAGCAGCTCGGCCGCGGTCGAGCGCGCCGCCGTGACCGACGAGGCCGTCCCGGCGAGGTCGACCTCGAGCTGCGCGAGCCGTTCGGCGAGCCCCTCGACGCGATCCTCGCCCGAGTCGAGGTCGAGGAGCCGGCGACCAGCCTCCTCGGCCCAGGTCAGGACCTCATCGACCGTCCCACCGTGGCTCCGGGCCAGGGCGGTGAGCTCGGCCCGGCGCACGTGCACCGCCTCGAGACGCGCGGGGTCGGACTGCACGCCGTCGGCGTACCCGGCCAGGTCGGTCGACACGTCGTCCAGCAGGTAGCCGACCTCGGCGACGCGCGTGGCGAGCGCTGCGAGCACCGAGTCGTGCTCGGCGACCAGCTCGAGCGCCCGTCGGGCCTGGTCCAGGGCGAGAGCCGCGCTGACCGCCTCGGGCGACGTCTCGTCCCCGACCAGGGCCTCGTGGGCGGTGAGGGCCGCGGTCCGCAGGTCCTCGGCGTGCCCGAGCCGCGCGGACTCCTGCGCGAGCTCGACGTCCTCGCCCGGCTGGGGGGCGACCCGCTCGACCTCGGCCAGGCCCAGGCGCAGGAGCTCGGCCTCCCTGGCCCGCTCCCGCGCGTGCGACCTGAGGTCCTCGAGCTCGGCAGCGACCTGCTGACGTGCCGTCCACGCGGCCCGGTACCGCGTGAGGAGGTCGGTGTGCTCGGGCCCGGCGAAGGCATCCAGGGCCGTGCGCTGGCGGCGCGGTGAGCGCAGGCGGGCCTGGTCGGCCTGGCCGTGGACGGTCACCAGGTCGTCCGCGATCTCCTGCAGGACCGACTGCGGGACGCCACGCCCCCCGAGGTGTGCCCGTGAGCGACCGGCGACGGCGACGGTCCGGAGCACCACCAGGGTCCCGTCGTCGTCGAGGTCTGCCCCGGCCTCCCGGGCACGCCGAGCCACCCCCGAGGTGCTCCCGATGACGAACCGGCCCTCGGCCGACGCCGTGACGCACCCGGTCCGGACGCTCGCGGTGTCTGCGCGACCTCCGAGCAGCAGCCCGAGACCGGTGAGCACCATCGTCTTGCCCGCGCCCGTCTCACCCGTGATCGCCGTCAGGCCTGGCCCGAGCGGTACGTGCGCGGTACCGATCACGCCGAGGTTCTCGATCCGGATCTCCTCGATCATGCCGGCCCCCGCTGCGTCTCGGGTGGTGGCCCGACGGCGTCGTCGACGCGCCGCTCGGCGTCGACGTCCCGGACCTGCAGGTCGGCGAGACCGTTCGGTGCCCGCCCGCGCCAACCGCTGACCGGGAGCGCGAAGCGCGAGACGAGGCGATCGGTGAACGGGGCATGACTGAGCCGGGCCAGCCGCACCGGGACAGCGCTGCGTCGCACCTCGATGCGGGTCCCGACGGGAAGGTCCGCCTTGCGGCGGCCGTCGCAGGTCAGCACACCGTCGCTCGACGAACGGGCGAGGATCTCGACGGCGAGCACCGAGGAAGGACCCACCACGAGCGGCCGCGCGAACAGGGCGTGCGCCGAGACCGGGACGAGGAGCATCGCGTCGACGTCGGGCCACACCACCGGGCCACCGGCCGAGAACGCATGAGCCGTCGACCCGGTCGAGGTCGCCATGACCACGCCGTCGCACCCGAACGAGGACAGCGGACGTCCGTCGACCTCGACGACGACCTCGACCATCCGCGCCCGGTCGCTCTTCTCGACCGTCGCCTCGTTGAGCGCCCACCCGTGCTCGACCGCGGCGTCGGGTCGCAGGATCCGCACGTCCACGGTCTGCCGTTCCTCGACGTCGTACTCGCCGCTCGCGACCCGGCGCACGGCCTCGTCGATCTGCTCGCGCTCGCTCTCGGCGAGGAACCCCACATGACCGAGGTTGAAGCCCAGCAGCGGCACCCCGGTCCCGCGGACCAGCTCGGCGGCCCGCAGCACCGTCCCGTCCCCGCCGAGCACCATGACCATGCCGAGGTCGGCGACGTCGTACGACGCCTCCTCACGGATCGCGGTGAACCCCTCGGCCTCGAGCGCGCGCTCGACCTCGTCGGCCGCGTGGACCGCGTCGGGGCGGCCGCCGTGGGTGACCAGCAGGACGCAGGTGCTCATCAGGTGCTCCTCGTGCCGCTGGTCGCGTCCGGTCCGACGAGTGCCGGCGCGCCGCGGTCGACCGCGTCGTGCACCGCAGCTTCGAGCATCTCCCCACGCTCAGGACGACCAGGTGCGCCACCGTCAGGCAGCAACGACGCCCACAGGAAGTACTCACGGTTGCCGGCCGGTCCCGGCAAGGCGCTCGGCACGACCGCACGCACCGGGCAGCCGCACGCGTCCATCGCCGTGGCGACCGCGAGCACCGCCTCGCGCCGCAGGGCGGGCGAGGTGACCACACCGTCCGCACCGAGCCTCTCCCTGCCCACCTCGAACTGCGGCTTGACCATGAGCAGCAGGTCTCCTCCCGGCGTCGTGACCGCCGCGAGCGGGGCGAGGACGAGCAGGAGCGAGATGAACGAGAGGTCGGCGACCAGCAGGTCAACCGGCTCGGGGACGTCCTGCACGCCGAGGTAACGGACGTTCACACCCTCACGTGCGGTCACCCTGGGGTCCTGCCGGATGCGCTCGACGAGCTGTCCGTGCCCGACGTCGACGGCCAGGACGTGCCCTGCCCCGCGGCGCAGCAGCACATCGGTGAAGCCGCCGGTCGAGGCTCCCGCGTCAAGGCAACGGCGGCCCTGCACGACCAGCGCACCCGGCGCCAGGACCTGGACGGCGTCCAGCGCCCCGGCGAGCTTGTGGCCGGCGCGGGAGACGTACTCCTCCCCGGCGGCGTCGCTCACCACCAGCGGCACCGAGTCCAGGACCTGCTGAGCAGGCTTGCGAGCGACCTCGCCCGCAACCAGGACGCGCCCGTCGGACACGAGCTCGGCGGCACGACGACGCGAGGTCACCAGTCCGCGTCGGACGAGCTCGCTGTCCAGCCGTGCCTGGAGGGGCAGCGGCATCAGTCCCTCGTCTCGGCGAGCCGGTCCTGCAGCGCTCCGTGCACGGCGTCGAACACCGCCACGTGCTCGCGAACCGGTCGGTCGGCGAGCCCGTCGAGGACGGTCAGGGCGGCGTCGACCGACGGGTCACCGGTCAGCATGGGCGTGGCATCCTGCTCGTCCACCGGTCATCCTCCTGGGTGCTCGACTACCACTCGTCCGCCGGCCGACCTCCCCGCACGGCGGGATCGGCCGGCCCGGCCTCCACGCTACCGGCGTGGACGCCGGCTCACCCGGTGCGCACAGCCAGGTCGGGCACCCGTGTCGGGTCGAGAGGGCTGCCTTGATCAGCGGCAGTCCACGCCGCGGTGCACGCAGCACGCACCACGTCGATCGAGGCGTCGGAGGGGTCGGTCCCCCGTCCGAGATCAAGGGCTCCGTCCTCGACGCGTGCTCGAGCCTCACCGCACGCCCACCAGCCCTCACCGACCTCCCGGGGAGCAGGGTGAGCCTCGAGCAGGGACCGCAGGTCAGCCCCCAGCAGCGTGGGCCGTTCGTGCGGCACGGCAAGGACCGCGTCGGTCGCGGTGCTGACACCGGTCAGCACGTGCAGACCGGCGTACGCCGCCGCCCGCGCGCCTGCGAGGTCGGTGTCGAGCCGGTCACCGATCACCAGGGGCCGCTGCGCGCCCCGACGCTCGACCGCGAGCCGGAACATCGTGGGTTCAGGCTTGCCGGCACTCACCGGTTCGACCCCCGTCGCCGCCCGGACCGCACCGACCAGGGCACCGTTGCCCGGGGCGAACCCCCGCTCGTTGGGCAGGGTCAGGTCCTGGTTGCTCACGACGTGCCATGCGCCCCGCTGGACCGCGTAGGCGGCCTCGGCGAGCTGGCGCCACCCGAGCTCGGGGGCGAAACCCTGGACCACCGCCACGGGATCGTCATCGGCGGAGGTCACGACCGTGAAGCCGGCTGCACGAACTGCCGTCAGCAGACCCGCACCCCCGACCACGAGTACCCGGTCACCCGGCACGAGCCGTGACTCGAGCACCGCGGCGGCCGCCTGGGCTGCTGTCATCACGTCCTGCGGCGAGGCGTCCACCCCGAGCCCGGTCAGCTGTGCGGCGACCGACTCGGGCTCGCGCGACGCGTTGTTCGTGACGAAGACCAGGTGCAGGCCCTGCGCCCTGGCGGCGACGAGGCTCGCCGACGCGTGCGCGATGGGCTCGGGCCCTCGGTAAGCGACACCGTCGAGGTCTACCAGTGCCATGTCGAAGGCGACGGCCAGCGGTTCGTCGATCCCCTGCAGCATCAGCGCTCCCCGGCCGTGTCCGCGGCGCCGAGGCCGCCGTCCTGCTCGGTGCCCTGGTCGTCGTCGTCCTCGAGGTCGAAGACCACCACGTCCTCCCCGGGACCGTCACCCGGCCCCGAGCCCAGCCCGATGGTGCGCAGCAGCTCCTCGGCCTCCGTCGTGCGTCCGGCCGCGTGCAGCGCAGCGGCCCGCGCCTCCGTGACCCGCAGCGCGACCTCTCCCTGCGCGCCCTTCACCAGAGGGGCCGACAGGAGCGCAAGGGCGGCCTCCGGATCACCGAGGTCCAGGCGTGCACCGCTCAGCACGATCGCGAGCTCGATCTGGGACTCGGGCTCGAGCGCCCGTGCACCGGGCTCGGCGCCGAGCGCGAGCGCTCGGTCGGGACGTCCGAGGCCTCGCTCGCAGTCCGCCATGAGTGCGAGGTGCTCGTCGGACCCGTTCAGCCTGCGCACCGTCCGCAGCTCGCGCAGCGCCTCCGCGTAGCGACCCGTCCGGTAGGCGGTGATCGCCGCGGCCTCCCGCACGACATCCACGCGCCCGGCACGCCGCACAGCCTCCTGGGCGTGCAGGTACGCCACCTCGGGGTCATCGTCCAGCAGCCGGCCGGCCATGACGAGATGCCGAGCGACACCGTCGGCATTGTCCTTGCTCAGGGTCCTCAGACGACCACGGGCGGCACGGTCGAGATCGGAGGCCTGCACGTCGTCCGGCAGCTCGGGCGCTGGGTGACGTCGCTCGGGGGGCGGCGTACGGCGCTGGGGAGATGCGTCGCGACGTGCCCCGGCATCGGTCGGGCGCCCACCGGAATCTCCACCTTGCGGACGACCGCCGGTGCGTGGACGACTCCTGTCGCCGGATCCCGCCGACCACGACGCGCCGCTGCTCGCGCTCCGGGGCGATCCTGATCGCGGGGCATCCGCACCGGGACGGCCGCCGCGGCTCGTGGCTCCCCCTCGAGATGACTGGCCGGGCCCGTCGGACCGCCCAGGTCGACCTCTCTCGGTCTCGGCTCGGGGGGCCGTACGCCGTTGACCGCGGTCGGACGAGCGGGGCCGCTCGTGACGAGACTCCTCGCCGCTGCGTGGCGTCTGCGCGTCACCCGTGGGTGCCGATCCGGTGCGACCGTCGTTCACGCGATCCCCACGCGACGGCGACGCGTCGCCCGCAGGATCGATGTTCTGTTCAGAGGGGGGCACAGCAAGTCCTTCCAGTCAGCCGGGCCATCCTCTCACGCGAGGAGGCACCAACGTCCTGATGGAGCGACGGGTGGACAGCAGAAAGGGTGTTCGGCGGCGACCTACTCTCCCACACAGTCTCCCATGCAGTACCATCGGCGCAGAAGGGCTTAGCTTC